>JAZQAN010000001.1:0-24593 GCA_045545235.1 Clostridia bacterium
CATCTGTCTGTCTTTATCAAAATCATCGGTTTCAAACGCAAGATGCCGAAGCCCTTTTACATAGTTGTCATAAACTGTTTCGTCATCAGATTTCATAGGATAAACCTCAATAATACCGTTGTGGCATTTTAAAAATTTTGTGCCGTTTGGATATGACAAAATCACCTTACAGCCAAAGTATTTTTCATAAAATTCACAAAGTTTATCTGTATCTCTCGCAACTAATCCCGTATGTTCAATACCTGTAATCATAACACATTCTCCTATATTTTAAAAAGTATAATAAGTTCCGTCATCACATTTGTAGAGTATGTCATTCTTTGTAAATGTAATTTCGTACTTGTGACCGTTATATTCAACAGTCATTGTTGTTTTATCCTCTGCAAAGTCACACCTTGCAAAAGGTTTTTTTGCTCCCTTATCCATTGGGCACATTACTGTGAACCAATTTGCTCTGCCTTCACTTTCAAGTACAATTCTCTTTGTACTTCCCAACTTGCCTTCAATTTCCTGTTCTGTATTTATGTGGTATGCCATGTGAAGCTTTCCATCACAGATGCTTGTGTTGTAATTAATGTCGGACATAACTTTCATATAAAGGTCAGCCTTAGGACGCTGTGCAAAAATTTCGTTTCCGTTTATATCAAGTTTTAATTTGCCGTCGTAGTTGTTTATATTAAAACCGCTTTCGATTTTATCTGTTTTATTGTTACACTCAACTCTGTCCCATATAATAAATAAATCAGGCTTTATAAACAGAATGTTTCTTACGCAGTCCTTAAGGTAAGGTGAGTAGCATTTTTCCGCATGGCTTTTAACAAATGATACATCTTCGTGAAAATCCTTATAGGTTACCACAGCTTTGTTGTTGTGGGATGTGTAGTCACGAACCTCGTCGTGCAACATACCTTTTTCAACAAAGTTAAGCACCTGGTCACTGTCGTTAATACAGATTGTATTATGACTTGATGTATGTGTGTCATAATCCTCGTGAGATTTGCCTCTGTAACATGAATGTCCGGGATCACAGATGAAATATTCACCCTTTGAAAACAGCATAATGCTGTTTTTATCAAAGTGCTGATGTGAACGTGAACGTCCACCGCCACCGCTTTGAAGCTGCATTACCGTGTCGTTGCCTTTGCCGCAAAGACCTTCCCATGAATTTCTAAGATATGTAAAGCCTGTTTCGGCAAATACCCTTTCTGTTTCAAAAATTGAAGGTTTTTCGGCAATGTTTGTTTCGTCATAAAGTGCAAGAAGCATTGTATTAAGCATATGCCATGTTGTATGCAGTGCGTCCGGTCTTGGAGGGTTATTCATTAAAAATTCATCAAGATACCACTGTGCAACAGGATTTTTAAAATAGTTTGCATAAAGCAGAGCCTCCGGTGCTTCCATCTGGAATAAAAACGGACAGTCGTGGAAGTTTGTGGCAACAGCAACAGGTCTGTCGTAGCCTTCAACATCATATTTGCCAATCTGGTTATATATTGCCCATTCAAAGGATTTACGGCAGTTGTTCATACCATCAAGGCGTCTGCCCTTTGTGTGCCATAGCGACCATGCCGCAGATGAAAGGCAGTTTATAGGATATGACCAGTAGTGATATCCCTCGCCGTAGCTTCCGTCTGCCTCGGTCTTTTCAAGCCACAGTCTTAAAGCCTCTGTTGCAATATTCATATCCTCTTCAAATGAAGGAAGTTCGTCTTCTATTAAAAGCAAAAGCTGTACAAATGAAGACGCAATAACACAAAGGTGATTCATAACCCAGTTTTCCATCTGAAAAAGTGTGGAGTTCTTAAGAAGCATATATGGCTTTTCAAGTAAAGTCTTTTTAATTGCTTTCTTTTCATCTTCGTCAAAAAACGAATATCCCCATTCATAAGCCATAACCACTGCCGCAGTTATTGTAGCGGTTTCAAGCTCACCTGCAAGGACTTCCACACCGTGATAAATTCTTGTACGGGGTCTGTTTGGATATGCAGGACCTTGCCAGAAATCCATAGACTCACCAATATAGTACATAACCTGTTTTTTCAGTTCTTTTATGTACTTTTCGTCCTCTGTAACCAAAGCCGCCATAGCAAGGTCGCTCATTCGTTTTCTTACAAAGTAGTAAACAGTAAATGTATCTTCAGGAAAGGCAATGTTTCCAAGCTCGCAAACTCTGTCCGCAGTATCCCTAATATCCTTCCATATTAAAGAAAACTTTTCAGACTTTGTACGTTCAGTAATTTTTTCTATATGTTCTTCATTGAAATAAAGCTCCTGTGCCAGTTTCATAGTAATCCTACCTTTCAATCTGCTTTGTCAATTTCATAAAATTTATCAGAAGTTGTTCAATTATTATAATAGAAATGTACAGTATAGAGTAACTGAAAATTGTATCAATTACTCTATCTGTTACGGAACTTATACATCTTCCATACTCATACCATCATAGGCTACCGTAATATCATACATGGGTGCTGTATCCTCCCAGTATTTTACAAGTTGACTGTGATTCATTCCCATGCAACAAATATGTGTCATATAAATTTTTGTATTTTCATTTATTGTTCCCTGTTCAAATAGTCTGTCTAATGTTTTTCTTACTTCCGTAAGCCCCATATGAACATCTATACCCATTTCTTCAACGGGAAATGTGCACTCACTGACTAAAATATCAAGCTTTACATTTTTTAAATACTCAAATGTTTCTTCAAGATAAGGTCCTGAATCCAAAGCATAATACATTTTTCTGCCGTCGGGAAAATCTATTATATAATTTGCGGAATTAGCCTCCACACCTGTATGATGATGTCCCTTTAGTGGAGTGAATTTATACTTATCCACATCGTATGTTTCATAGAACTTTAATGAATGAATATTTACCGAATCCATATATGGTTCATTTCCACATGAAAGTTTTTTAATGGCTTCGGCACCGTATTCCGAAAGATAAATGTTTATTTTATCACTTTTTCGCACCGGACTGACCTTGCGAAACCACCATACCTTTGGATTAAAATGGTCATCATGAGTGTGTGAATATACAATGTGTTCCACATCGTATGTATCTTCTCCTATCCGGTGTGACTGAGGTATAAAATCAGCCCCCGCATCAATCATAACTGCCTCATCAAGTCTGAAGCATGAACGGGTACGCAAATCCTTGCCCCCATGCTTTCTTGCATATTCACATATTTCACAACGGCAAAATGGAGTTGGAACACCCTCGCCGGCAGAAGTTCCCCAAAAACGTAATTTTTTTATTTCCGACATAATGAGCCTCCAAAAAACTTAATAATTAATTGATTTCCAGTAAAGGCAGCAACGGAACAGAATCCGAAATGCTGTTAAACAAGAAAATTTTGTATTTTCCGGAAGGATTGTAAGTAAACGGAAAGTCGTAATAACAAGTTTCACCTGCTACTAAATTCTTAACATTTATGACCTTTAACTCTTTCATTCTACCATTATAACCTGCAAAAATCAAGTCTGCTGATTCAATGTTTTCTTTAACAGTTACAGATATTTTATTTGTTTCAGCATTAAAGTCAATAGCCGATGATAAAACAATTATTTTTTCCGTACTATATCCGCAGGAAACAAGATATTCCTTGACACTTGCATTTTTAACATATAATACGCATCCTGATGAAAGTCCCTCAAATACTTTATTATTTTTAACAGTTAAAGAATCGGAAAGTATATGCAGTTCTGCAATTTTTCCGCAACCGTAAAATGCACCGCTGTGAAGATTGGAAGTATGGAGTTTTAAGGCAACAAGAGATTTATTAGTTGAAAGTGCCTTGTAATCCATAGATGTTACACCCTTACCAACTTCTAAAGATGTAAGCCCCGAACGGAAGAATACCTGTTTACCAAAGGAGGTAACATTATCCGGTATAACGGCATAAGTAAGCTTAGGGCAGTATACAAACACACCCGTATATGAAGAGCCAAGCGTACCAATGGTTGTAACGTTTTTTCCTATCTGCAGTCCTGTTATTAAATCATTTAATATTTTTTCATTATAAGTAACTATATAATTTTTGTGAGTAGTATTACAACCCTTTGCAAATGCACCGTCATTTATGGCAGTTACGGGATATTCCTCCTCTGTGCCGTCACCATCGGCATCAAACTTTGCCGTATCGGGAATAACAAGTGTATATTTTGATGACGGGTATACCTGAAATCCTGTTACAGCAAGACTTTTTTTATCCGGATTAAGTGCATAGCTTAATTTATAATCACCTGTTTCGCTTACATCTGCTGCTTCTACCACTGTAAGATTTTTTGCCGCAATGCCCGATGAAGAAAGTATGTTTTTAGCTTCAACAGATGATGCAAAATACATTTCACCGTCAGTATAAACTATATCATAACCACCGATTTTTTCAGGCATTTTGGAAATATCATAGTCTTCTGCAGTTATATATACAAGTCCGTTTTTAACTTCATACTGTGCACTGTCAACCACATCAAGACTCTCAACACTAATATTATCAACAAGTATGGCATTGGTTTCTGTCATATAGCCGTCATAAGTACCGAAAAACCCGAATGTTGCTTTGTTTCCGTCAAAAACAAAAGGATTTTCATCTACATATTCACCGCAATATTCGTCATATATATCACCATTACCATATGCTTTCCAGCTTATTTTACCGTTATTTACTGTAACTTTAAAGGTTATTGTTCCCGTTCCAAGTCTGTTGCCGTATGTGTATCCTCTTGCAAGCTCCGTAGCCTGGCTGTCGGTAACTTTATAAAGCACCCACGCAGGGCTCATAAGTGCACCGTATTTTTCCACCTGCAGCTGGTAATAATTGTTGTTGTCATTATGAACCATAAATCTTACACCAAAATTATCGGATGAATGAGTACGGGAAGCATCAAAATTAATTGTGTATCTGTCGGAAAGTTTGGAAAGGTCACCGTTATAATATGCAACGGCACTTCTGTCTATTGACGACCCATTGCAAAACGGAACTATAATAAGTCCCTTTCCTGTCTTTTGCGAGTAATTACTTAAATTATCAATACCAAGCTGTGCAAAACCACTTGTTCTGTATGCAATCCAATTATCGAAGGTTTCACCTATGCCCGAAACTAATACAGGCTCTTTAGCTTCAAAATCTTCAACAAATTCAAACTTTTCTTTTTCTGCATAAACATTTAAATTAATTGTGCAGTTGCCGACTGTAACTTTACTTTCACCTGTTTTTAATGCTTTAAATTCGTTATTTTCAAATATAAAGTAATTGCTGTCAACAGTTGCTGAATAGCTATCAAAGCAGTCAGTTCCCTTTATTCTGGGATAAAGTCTGAAAGAACTGTCTGCAAACGGTATATCTGTTGTTCCACTAATTTCCGAAAGAACCGTAAAGTCGGAAATATCGGCATTTTCAACCTTTATTGCAGTATATACATTTTCATTATATACATTAAGCATTTTGCCGTTTTCAAAAGAATTTGAAGTAGCAAACTTTTCCCAGACACCCGAAATATTTTTAAGATAAATCTTAAAGTTTGTACTTGTTCCCAAATAGTCAATTCTTCTCACTTTTTCAGCATTGGCAAAGTGATACACATTTTCTTCTGCAGTTGCACCGTAAAGCAAGTCATTATAAACAACATCATCCTTTTCCTCTGCAAGAGGATTTGTTTTTTCCACAGTTGTTATAGGTGTTTTTGCCTTAAGCTTAAGAAATACAACTCTTTTACTTCCAAGGGTATAACTATTGAAATTTTCTGTATTTTTATTAACTGTTGTTGTGGTGAAAACATCTTTTGTATTTTCACTGTTTTTATAGGAATAATAATTTGGTGCAGTAAAGGTTGTTTCACTGACTAAATCATATTCATTCACAAAGTCAAAATTCACAGTATATTCATTATAATTTGAAGCATTTGTAAGCACAAGTGTAAGCTGGTCATCATCTGTTGCCATAGCCACAACTGATGCATACTGTTCGGGAGAATTGTCCGAGCCGTCATATCCGTTATATGTAGTTTTTACAACTCTGTCACCAAGCATGGTTTTATAAAGATTATAAAAATCCGCAATGCCTGTGGGTATGTATTCTCCGCCTGTATCCTGAACATACGACCACAAATTATTACTGTAAAAATTGTGATATGTAGCAAGTGCTGTATCCCCGTTATTCATTGCATTTGAAAAGAACAGAGAATCGGTAAGACATGCCCATAGTGAAGTGTACGAAACGTAGTTACCCTCGCTTGTAAGTGCGTGTTCGGTAACCGCAAACTTTATATCTTTATCAGGACCAAGCTCATCCTTAAAAATTTGTTTTATATTTGTATAAATATCATCATTTGCCTTGTGACGGAATGTTGAATTTCCCGAATAAAAGTGCACTGCCACAAGGTCATCAATATAAGCGCCTAACTTTTTAGCAACAATTCTGTTCCATACCATACCTTTTTCAGGAGTAGATTCTCTTACAACCACAGGCATAATTTTAAGGTCTTTACTTACACCACGAATAGCCTGTGCGTGCTGCATTGCTGTTTCAGTATAATATTCTGCGGCAGTTTCTGCAGTAAAAGGTTCATCAAATCCCGGGAAAGTTACACCTATTGAATGATAATTTTCATTGCCCAATTCAAACCCTATTACGTTTACGGGTTCTTCAAGTCCCATACTTGCGCGAAGTGCTCCCCATTGTGATGAATTCTTGTCGTCAAGAAGAAAATGTACAAACTGTGCTGTTTCTGCAGGGGTCTGGTCAAACATACTTATAACAAATACAAATTCTGCATCGGGATTTGTGGCAAGTACGGTTTTTATAAATTCCACAGGTCCGTATGCTATTGGTCCTCTTGTTTCCGTTGTTCCGTTTTCAATGTTAAGTGATGTCCATGTTCCTCTTTCTGCGTAAGGCCCCACACTCTTTATAAGATTTACTCTGTTTGTGTAAAGTCCGCCCCAACGTGCAACGGGAATAGCTCCGATATTTGAAGCAGAATTAATGTAAGCATCGGAAAGCTGTTTTTCACCATTAACTAATTTTTCTCCGCTTATTTCAAACTGTACACCAAAAAGTCTTTGAAGATTACTGTCCATTACAACATTACCTTCATCCACAGACACATCAAGTGTAAGGCTGTTATCCACAATGTCTGATTCGTCCCATCTTACAAGCTCATCAGTAGAATTTTTATTATAAATTATCTCTTTGAATTCCTTAACCGAAAGACGTTCAGTTTCGTTTTTGTCAAGACTCCACACAGCTTCTAAAACCGCAAAGTCAGAAATACTAAAACTACTGCCTGCAGGGTAAGTATTTATACCGTCATTCCAGCCCTTAAGATTATATCTGAGTCTTGAATATTCAGGCAAAGTTACTGTATCACCACAATCTATCACAGAGGCTATCCCCTGTTTGTATCCGTCTTTTAAAACAAGCATATTGCCGCTTATAATCGTTACATTTTCTGCCGAAACCCCGTTAGAGGTAATTGTTGTTTTTGCATTTTCATTTCTTACATAGTAATGAGTTGGTGTTGAAAGGTCCATACCTATTGTGCTTGCAAATGTTGAACCTGTAAAAGTATCTTTACCAAGGAGTACAACAGTCTGCAAGCTTCTGCACTGTGCAAATATACCTGCATCTACCTTTGCGACCGTGCTTGGTATTATTATACTTTGAAGCTTACGGCAGTTGTAAAAAGCCTGTTGTCCTATGATGTTAAGACCTTCACCAAACTCAATATGTGAAAGCTGTGTACAGCCTTTAAATGATGATGCACCCATATTTTTTATATATCTTGCATCCACGTATTCAAGATAAGTACAGTTATAAAAAGAGTTTGCACCGATACTTAATACTCCGTCTTCAATTTTAAGACTTTTTATGTCGGCAGACCCTGAAAAAGCATTGTCCGATACACCTGCAACAGGGTAAGAATCTATTTTTGAAGGAATAACAAGCTCAACAAACACATCGGGGCTTTTGGCAAAGCCTGTTATGTATGCCTTGCCATCAACAACATTGTATGACAGTTCATAAGTACTTTCAGCAAGTACGAATCCAAATGAATTAAACATGATAAATACAGCAAGCACAATTGCAATATATATCCTTGTTAGATTTATTATATTTAATTTTTTAATAGATTTTGTCATAACAATCACCTCTAAAATTATGGTTAATGGCTCCGAAAAGGAGCCATTAAACCTTTTAAAATTAAAATTCTATTGTGCTATTAAGTGGCATTGCGCCTTTTAAACTATTGAATATAAATACTTTATAATATTTACCTTCCACAGGTGTTACATCAAAATTGTAAGTTCCCGGAACAACTGCAGTATCAGAATAAACTTTTACGCTTTCAAGCTTTGTGTGATTTTCGTCGGCAAACTGGCTAACTAAAACTGAGTAGCTGTTTATATAAGCAGGTACCGTAAGTGTAACAACATTTTCTGCATAGCTTAGTGAAGGTACACCTGTTTCATTTCCAAGTACTTCAGCTTTATTGAAATATGTAGCATCACTGCCCGTAGCATCAATAGCAGCCTTTACAGTATCATTTTTAACGTAAAATACCGTACCGCCAACTTCCTTACCTGAAAGAACCTTGTTTGTAAACTTAACATCTTCACCAAGTATCACAACAGTTTTAAGCTGATGTGCCGCCTGCATTGACTTAAGGTCTATAGATGTAACTGATGCAGGAATAATAAGTTTAGACAATACTCGGCAATCATAGAACATATAGAAATTAAGACTTGTAATACCTTCCTGCAATTCTACATCTACAAGAGAATCACAGTTTTGGAACAAACGTGTACCCATAGTTTCGATTGTACCCGGTAAAACTACACTCTTTATGTTTGTTGAACCAAAGGCACTTTGTGCTGCTGCATTAACAGTAAATGTAAGTCCTGTTGCAGGGTCTGTAATTTTTGACGGAATTACAAGGTCTACAGCTTCTTCAGGGTTTGTATCAAAGCCGTTTACAGTTACGTTTTTACCTGAAACTGTGTACTTCAAAGCATATTTTCCGTCAACTGACGGTACTGTAATTTCAGTTCCGTCTGCCATGTTGTAGTCTATATCCGCATCTGTGTAACCTGCTGCTATAAGCTTGTTATACACATTACCGTTTGACACAACAAACTTAACACCCTCAGCATTACGCAAAAGACCTGTTATTGTAATATCCTTACAAGCAGTAATGTCAATTATTGCACCGTCCGGATTATTCAGATAAAAACCGTCCAGATGGAATTTAAAGGTTTCGGATGTAACATTAATTTTTTCAAGTGACTTACATTTGTAAATACAGTAGTAAGTAACTGTTTCCAAACCCTTGCCCAAAGTAATTTCCGTAACATTGGAAAGCTCTGCAATCTGTCTGCCGCTAAGGCTTGTTACATTATCAGGAATTGTAAGTTCTGTCATTTTCGGCAAATAACGGAAAACATAGGCAGATGTACCGTCACCCATTGTCTGAACTTTACTTCCTATGGTAATGGATTGAACAAGTGTGGATTTATTGTCTTTGTTACCCACAAATGCATTTGCATCAATCTTTGTTACAGGAATACCGCTTTCATTTGCCTCAATTGTCCCATTGCCGTCAATATCATAGCCTGCAGTGTCGGGAACAACAACATCATAAGGTTCTGTTACACCATCAGCCTGTGTAAGACTTTCCAAAGTAAGTGTATAGCCTTCTGTTTCATTTCCTGCAAGTGAATATCCCAAAATATAGGAGCTGTCTGCACTTACAACAAATGCTGTTTGAGTGAGTATTATTGCTATTACTGTTAAAACAGCAAATAAACTCTTAATCTTTTTCAAAATAATCCCTCCAATATATTAATTTACATTTATAACAAGTAAATATCGGATATTATATCCTGTCTGTTCTGCAATAAGGCATTTAGAGCTTGAACCATGACCGTAGGATGCCGCACCTTTTACATTTGAAATACTTGCAGATGAAAGAGTGAATTTACCTGAATCCAAATCATAGCTGCAAAGGGTTGCACCGTACTGGAAGCTTGAAGACTTCGGATGCCAGTATGAAGCTCTCATAAAGCCCTCTCTTCTGCCATCACCGTCAACATCTGTTCCTCTTTGATACAATACGATTTTGTTTGCAGAATCTGTATCATAAGCTTCGTACATAGAGAATGTAACCGCGCCCTTTTGAGGAACTGTGGACGGTACTGTTGCAGTTACAGAAGGGTCGGTATAGTCTGCATTAATAACATCCTTTACGTTTGTAATAATCTCACATTCTTCTATAACATCATTTTTACCCTTTAGCATAACGATGTCGCCTATTTTAACTTCTTTAACAACATCATCCGTTTCGGCAAAATATGAAAATTGCATTGCTCCCATCCAACCTTGAAGCTTAACACCTTCATTGCCGTCTTCATCTAATGCCCTGCTTATTTTTTCTACCAACAGTATTGGATTTGAAAATGTGGGAGAATCCGTAACATCCTGATATACCAAAACTGCACCGGGCCGTAATTTATCATTTACATCGTAAAGTTCAGAAGTTTTGTAGCTGTTTGAAGGTAGCCATTCTTCAATAACAGAATAATCCTCCTCATCAAGTGTTGGAGTTGTAGGTACGGAAAATATAACATCAGGCTTACCTGCAAATGTAGATATTGCAAGGGTTGATTCCGCAGTATTTCCCGTTGAATTTGTAAGCTTGTCAACAGCTACCGTTTTATTAACAAAAATGTGTCCAAGCTCTGCTCTGTATGAAAAAGTGGTTTTTGCAGTATCACGCTTTAGCTGTATTTTTTCATCATATTTTTCAGCAACACCCATATCTGCAGTTACTGTCTGCATTTTCTTGATATATCCGTCTTCATCAGCAATGTATTTTATAAGCTGTGATGTACCTGTTACATCTGCATCAATTAATTTAGCAGACTGTGTAATTCTTTCAAGAACCTTATCCGTGCTCGTTGAACGTACATCATTGATAAAAGTCTTGCGGTCAATTGTGAATTTCAAAATATCACCGCTTGCAGTAAGTACTTTTGCATTATACATATCCGAAATTCCGCTTTGCTTTGACATTTGTATCAAATAGCCGTATACATAATCGTTTGTATTAACAACCGGTATCCACGCAACAATTTCACCTGAGTAATCCATTAAGAATTTGCCGCTGCAGCCAACCTTGAATGCCGCATTTTCTTCGTTTAAAAAGTTTGGTTTGCCTATCTCGTATTCCTTACCTTTAATTTCTACCGTATCAGTACCCGAAGCATCTACCGTTCCTATAACCTGAGGAGTATTTATAACTATACGAATATATTTTGCATTATCAGCAACATACATTTTACCGTTTTGTGCAACAAGTTCATCTGCAAATATACTTAAAACAGAATTTGACGGAATATTGGGCAGATTTGTTCGTATCTGTTGCTGACCGTTATTATCTGTATAAACCTCCGTGCCGATATTAACATTCATTCTTACATTATCAGTATACATATCTATGTAAATATCCTTGTCGGACAAATCCAGTTCCAGAGCTTTTGCACCATATTTCATGGTAATGTACAAAATACCGTCTGTTGCAGTAACAGTATTTGAAACCGTATTATAGTATTCGTTTACAAACACTGTATCATAATTTGCACCATCATTTGCAACAACAGTTATATATCCTCTTTCAGGCTTAAAATCTTTTGACGAATAATCATCTCTCATTTTACCGTTTTTAATAAAAGTATGGTCTGCTTCAATCTTAATGTTATGTATTTTTCCGTTTACACCTGCATACTTTAATGTGCCATTTGAATAGCTTACCACATCATTAGCCATTACGGTTATTTCTTCAACATCCTTATGCTTTTGAAGTAAAAGTGCCGTAAACTTGTTATCTGCATCAGTATAATAGTAATCTACTTTGTAACCAAGCATTTTTGCAAATGACTTGTCAGTGATTTCAAAAATTTTACCGTCTATATTTATTTGTTCGGCTCTGGTTGGCTTATAATCGTCAATACCGCCTAACCAGTTGGCATTTACCACACCGTATGAATAATAAATATCATGGTAGCAGGAAAGAATGTTTTCTCCTGTTTCGTTACTGAATGAAACAAAGGTGCCTGATGATATAATTTTATTAATAGGTGCCTTTATGCAGTTATAAATAAGTCTTGCGGCAGTAGCACGTGTCATAGGCCCGTTTACGTCAATGCCTTTGTTAAGATCAAGCTTATTTGCAACTGTTTCATAGCCGTATGTATAACCACCTGTCAGTTCAGCAGTTACCTCATAGCCCATAGCCTTTAAATATGCTACTATCGCCTCGGGATATGTAATTGCCTCGTGGGGTCTTACGGTGTTATCGTTATAAACGGTAAGCATCTCGTTTTTAACTGCAAATGACATTACGTTATATTCCCATGTTCCGGGAGTGACATCATAAAAGTTATAGCCTGCAACAGCCGCTTCTGATTCCTTTATACCTAAAGTACGAATAAGAATAGTCATAAACTCTACTCTTGAAATAGAATTTTCAGGTCTGAATGTACCGTCCTCATAGCCGTTAACAAAGCCAAGAGTCGTTAAAACCTCCACAACTCTTCCTACATCCGCATCCTTTATATCGGAAAAGGTATTTGAATCCAAGGTTTCAGCAACCTGAACGGAATCGTCAATTACCTCATCATCACTGCCACCGTACAAAGCATCATCGCTGGCATCCATATCAATGTCATCTTCTTCTCCTTCAAATTCCCATTCTTCTTCCATCTGAAGTACATCTTCCTCTGTTAACTCATCTGCAAATACTGCTGTTGTTACAAGCATTGTCAAACATAAAAGCAAGCTTAATATTTTCTTAATCACTGTGTCACCTCCTCGCTTAGTACTGATAAACCAAGATTAGTTTTTAATCTGTAAATCAAAACAGCCGTTTCCGCTCTTGTTAAACCTTCCGACAGTTTAATATCGGAAACCTCATAAAATTTATTCAAAAATTTATTTTGATAAGCGTATGCAAAAGCATCTTTTTCCCAGTCCGAAAGCTTTGTATTTATCCCAAGGCTTTCTATAATTTCATCGCGGTCACCAACAGTAATGTAATTATCCTTGGTTGAACATATTCTGTAAAGTGTGATAATTGCATCCTTTAGGTTTATCTGTCCCTTTGGATTAAAATTACCGTTATATCCCTGCATATAGCCCATGTTATACATTGTACCGACAGGCTTAAAATACCAGTCACTTTCTAAAACATCATTAAAACTTTGAGAAATTGTTCCCTCAGGGAAGAATTTACTTAACATTGTTGCAAATTCTGCTCTGGAAACTGTGGCATCAGGATTGAAATTACCGTTTCCGATACCATTAACAACACCATCCTGTGCAAGCAGATTAATTTCATTTTCTGCCCAATGGTATTGAATGTCCGTAAACTGCTGTTCACCTTCATAAATAGCTTCGTCTGTTGATTCATCGCCACCAATTTTGGGAATTGTACCGTTTGCCTCAAGTGTAAGAACTACCATACTCTTGTTAGGCATTACATAGTGGTTGAAATTAGCTTCATTTTTTGAATTTGTTGTAGTTGTAAATACATCTAAAGTATTTTTGTTGTAGATAAATGACAATGTGTTAGGTGCTGTAAATACAGTTTCTTCCTTTAAGGTATATTTATTTTTAAGGAAACTGAAATCTATATCAACATTCACGTCCTCCAGACGGTTTGTAAGAATTACCTTAAGAGTTTTATCGCCCTCAGCAAACGCCTGTGCGGAAAATCTTGCTTTTGTGGAGGACTTGTCGCAATATTCCGTATCATCCTTTGGAATTGATGTGGTTTTTATTACTCTGTCACCAATACCGTCAAGGTATAAGCCGTACATCTGACCAACACCGCTTACCACCAGGTCGCCGTCATAGTTTCTTCTTACAAGTGCCCACTGGTTTTCCGAAGTGAAGCAATAATATGTAGCCGCGCGTATAAAGTCGTTCCAACCGTAAAGTGTATTTAAATACTGTGCCGTTGAAAGTGCAGATTCCAAAGAAGCTGATGTAGAAAACTGTGTTTGTGCCGCCCACTTTGCATGTTCTGTTATAAGAAGCTGTTTACCGTGATTTTCTCCAAAATGTTCAATAAGGAAATTTTCAAGGTACACATATGCATTTGTACAGTATGCAGGCTCGTATCCGCAATAATAAAGATGCATATTATAATACTTCATATCCGGGCCAAGCTCTGCAACAATTCTTTCGTTCCAAAGAGCACGTATACCGCCACCTCTTCCGGTTTCATCAACATACCCATCTTCCTGATAACTGCCTATTAAGCACGGAGATGTCTCAACTTCCGGATAGTATTTATGAATTTCTTCCGTATATTCTTTGAATTTATTAATATACCATGTGCAACGGTCATTTGTTGCCTGTTCACCCCATATAAGTTTGGCTGTATAAAGCTCGTTACCAAGTTCAAGGGCAAGAATATTGATTTTATCAAGACCGTAGCTTTCTCTCAGCTTACCCCATTCACTTTCCGACGGGTCATCAAGACAAAATCTTACGAAGTTTGCCGCATCTTCCTTTGAACCGTGAGTAAGTGTTATAACAAATATAAACTGTATATCAGGATTCTGTGCCTGCATAGCCTTTATAAATTCAACAGTACCGCAAGCTCCAATACTCATTGTGTGAGAAAGAAATTCTTCCTTCCCCGCTTCAGGGTGGAACATGGCAAGTTCTTCCTTTGTAAGTTGAAGTGTACTTACCTTTCTTTCAGACATAGGTCCTATCTGTTCAATAAGATTTATGTAGTTACTGTTGTGTCCGCCGAAACGAGCAACAGGAACGTCGTAAAGCTGTTCATCACAAAGCTTTTGAAATTCCTCAGAAACTGTTCCGTCAGGATTAAGGCATATTTCATCGTAAGTGTTAAAGCCTTCTCCACCGTGTCCTAAAATTTCGGGGTACGCAGGACCGATAATTGTATTTTCATCAATTTCAACAGTTGTGTATGCAGTTTGATTTATTACGTTTTTCTCTGTTTTTACATGTGTCTCTACATCTTCATGTCTTCGTGTTTCAATAAGATTATCAATTTCAGGATAGCGGTTTATGCCGGCATACACGGTCTGGCTTAAAAACATTGTTGCCAGAATGAATACAGAAATCACTCTCTTTTTCATTATTCCGCCTCCTTAACATTTTCAAGTTTAACTGCAACACCATAAATAAGCTTTGCAACTTCTTCTCGTGTTGCTTTGTTTACAGGCTTGAATGAACCGTCATCATAACCGTTTATAATATTCATACCCACAAGTTGGAATACTGATGTATAAGCCCAATCAGCAATACTGTTTCTGTCTGTAATTTTAACAGCCGAAACAGTTTCAAAATCTGTCCCTGATGCAACAATAGCTCTGTAAAGAATAGTTGCCATTTCCTGTCGTGTAATTTCTGCATTTGGATTAAAGCAGCCATTATTGTCACCATAAATAATTTTATTGTTGTATGCAGTAATTAAGTCTTTGTAATACCAGTCATTTACATCTACATCTGCAAATACATTTTCACCGTCAGCCTGTTCGTATTCAAATCCAAAGGTATTTGAAATAAGCTTAATAAATTCTGCCCTTGTAATTTTATTTTGAGGTTTGAATGTTCCGTCTTCATAACCTGAAATTATATTCTTTGCCACAAGGTACTGAATAGCTTCATAAGACCATCTGTCAGTTTCCACATCTGCAAAAACAGATGATGTATCCTTCGGAAGTTCTACATTTACCATTTCTTCGTAATCATTTTCGGTAACAAAGCTTGTATTTCCTGTGCTTGGACTTACGGGAACAACATAGCCACCTCCGCCGCCGGAGCCACCTGAACCTCCACCGGAACCGCTGCCTGATTCAACCCCTTCGGACTCGTCTATATATTCCTTAAGGTCTTCTATTGTTTCAATTTTCCCATTCTTTATATCACTTAACAATTTCTTGTGGAAAGCCGCTGTATTTATATCATCATAATGTTCTTTATCATAACCGATTTCATCGACGCATCCGTCGATTACACCACGCAAAACCGTGTAGCCCGAATCTGTAACAGCCTTTTCAACAGCTGTCATAACATAGGCTTTCTTAAAATCCTCTCTTAAACCCTTTATATTAGTTGCTTTATAATCCACAAAATTTGCAAGCACATCTTCCTTGTGTTTTAAATAATACTTATTTTCCAAAGGAAGATTGTAATAATCGTTGTTTGTTGATAAAACACTTTCTACATCTTCAACATCTGTAAGTAAATCTAATTTACCAACAACAATTTCAGTGGTATGTGTCTGTATAAATTCCGAAACCTTGTCGGTGGAGGAAAAATCAAACTCACCGTATGAAATCAATCTGTCTGCAAGTGCTGTAAGCTCCGCATCATCTGTGGGCAAAGTCAAAATATCAATATCCTTTATGTAGGAAAGTGACTCATCACCTGTTGATGTAAATACAGTTTTCAATGCACTTGAATCTTCATTTTTTACAGCTGTATTTATAGCTCCAAAAACCTTTGCTTTATCTGCAAGGTATTCTGCTTCCTTTCCGTTTTTGATGTAAATTGCCATTTCGCCGAATGCTTCAACATCAAATGAATATGAAGTTTCTCCATAGCTTACAGTAATTTTGGAAGTACCGCTTGCAAGACCGGTAACAACACCCTCGGAAACCGAAACAACAGTTGGCTCTGATGAAGTCCATATAAATTCTGCCATATCATCTACACCGTCAATTTTCGGCATTGCTATAATCTGCGGTTTGCGAAGTTCAACATCAACCTTAAAGTTATTGTCTGCAACTGCAAGTATGTAAAGGTCGGAATAATCATAACCGTCTGTCATTACAATCTTTTTATAAAGTGTAGTGTCGTCAAAATTTACCCATTTTCCGTTGCTGTCAAAAACAACTTTTCTTGTAACTGTGTTATCATTTGAATCTGTAAAAGTAAGTTCAACTTCTTTATTTGCAAGCTCTGTGCAAATAATTCTGCCTATCCGTGCATCTTCAAATTCATTTATCTGCTGATTTGAGGATACGTTTTTATAAAGTACGGTTTTTTCTTCAGTATCCTTTACCCATTCAGCTGAAACAGAAATACTTTTCGTAATACCATAGCTTTCGCCGGGGAAATATTTTGAATTACCTATTTTCCAGTAAAGGAATTTATAACCTTCTTTGCCTCTTGGTTCCGGCAAAGTTATAAAACCGTCATCATCTTCGTCCTCAACCTTCAAAGACTGATTATATGAATCATAGAAGAAAGCTGTTTTATGTGCCATAACCTCTATTCTGCTTTCCAAAGGCCAGCCTCTGTCCATAAATGCCTGTTTAACAGTATCATTAACAACATATATTTTTGTTGAGCCTTCCGCTGTAAGACTACCCATACCCTTTGTACCTGTTACAGGGTTAAGACCAACAGAAGTGTTTGAGTTTACGGAAGCATCAAATGAATCTGTACTCAAAAAGTTTACATTATCTGCAAGAACATACAGTTCTTCAAGATTCTGATTTATGAAAAATGCCGCAAGTCGGATATCTGTCATGGTACTTGGCATAACAAGACTTTCAAGACCGTCACACTGTCTGAATGCCTGATAAGGCATAGTTGTAAGACCTTCTTCAAGCTCTATTAAATTACCTGTTCCCTTTATAGCACCATTGAATATGTTATTTGATGCAGCTATATCTGAAGTAGCAGGAATTCTAACGTACTTGATTCCACTGCTTCCCTGGAAAACCGCTGTTCCGAATTTTATGGCAGCACCGTCTTCTATAATAACTGCAATAATACCTGTACAGCCTTTAAAGGCGTTGTTTCCCACACTTTTCAAGGTGGCGGAAAGTACAAGCTCACCCTTTAAAGAAGTATTTCCATTAAAGGCATCTGCCTTTATTGCAGTAACTTTATATTCATCAACACCGTCAGAAACATATGACGGAATAACTAATTCCGTTGCATCATCAGGTATTTCCGAAACGCCTGTTATTGTGGCTTCGGTACCGCTTATGGTATATGTAAAAACATATTCATCAGCAGCGTATACTGTAAATCCTGCCGAAACAACCAAAAGTGTCAGTATAAGGATTATTGCAGCAAATCTCTTCATAAGTTCACTCTCCTGTTTTATATGAATTTAAAAGTTATATAAAAGGCCGACGGAGTATTTTATCTGAATTAAATTTTAACTATAGGGGGTATAGTTGTCGGCCTCTTATTACAACCGAAAATATCAGAAAGTATAATATGCGATAAAACAAAGTTCCTGAATATTATTCTTTGATAAGTTCAATCATTGATACAGAGTTTTTAGTCATAACAATTGCTTCATCATAACAACCGTCAAGTTCAACCTTTTCTTCAGGATACAAAAGTGAAAGCTCACCTTTTGTCATAATTTCTTCTTTTTCAGTTCTTACTACGTTAGCAGGCTTGCCAAGACACTTCCATGCACCGTAAGAATTACTGATGTGTTCGTCTATTCTGTAATGTTTAAGTATGTATTTACCTTCAACGCCTTTTATTTTAACGTGTATCCTCTTTGTATCAAGAGGTTTTAGAACTTCATCAATCATATAGTAAACTGCGATTTTAACATTTCCGTTTTCGTCAACGGTAGGTATAACGCCAATGTGTTCGTCACTTTCATCCATTTCAACTTCAACAACATTTTCACCAAGCTTTGCCGCAAGTGCATAGGCATTGTAAATAGGTTTTTTGTAGTTACTCAAAGTGAAGAAACTTCTGAATCCGTCAAAGTCTTTAATTGATTCATGTTGACCGGAAAGGCAAATCATCATTCTCGAAATTTTATCAAGCTTTTCGTCATTCATAACTCTATCAATAAGCTTGAAAAGAAATGCTGAAAAATATTCACATTCTCTGAAAATCATAATAGGGTCTTTGTCTGCCGAAATAAATCCACCGCCTGAAGCACCCCATTCATCAACCAACACTTCCTTGTCGCCAAATCCGTATCTTCTGTACATATCAGTAAGTGTGTGTAATCTTTGAATGATATTGTCAGGACTCATAAATGTTTTGTTTGGCAAGCCTGAATATAGTCCCTGTGAATAAACGTGAATTGAGAAGAAGTCTATTCTTGTACCCTTTTCTCCTGTAACACTGTTTATGCCGTCTGCAAAGTGCTGAACAAAAGTTTCGATAAATCTGTCACTGCCTGCCGCTGACGGTCCACCGACCTTAACCTTGTCACAAGCTCTATGTACACCATACTGGAAATAATCGTAAAGCTTTATGTATTCATCAACCTTGTCGGTAAGACCAAGTCTGTCATACTCACCGTTGCCCATTCTGTTAAGCCAGTATCCACCGTCCGGCTCATTCCAGCAATGGAAATACCAGCTTGAAACTTCCTCAACTCCATATCTTTCAACAAGGTGCTTTGTGTACTGATAACAAATTTCTGCCCAATCATTATAATCGGCAGGTGCAGAGCTGTTTACACATTTTGTCTTGTATCTGTTAAGACCGGAATTAAAGTACGGGTCTGAAGCAATGCAAGGTGGCATAAAGTTAAAACATATTAAAAGCTTGAAACCTTTTGACATAAGATAATCTATTCTTTCGTCAGTAAGTGTATAATCGTAGCAAAGATTACCTTCACTGTCCTTTGTAACAATATCCTCAAACATAGAATACATTCTTATGTATTTTGCAACATTATCCTTTGCAATATTATCAAGAACAAACTGTCCCCACATATCCTCGATAGCGTCTGTCGGATGAAAGTGAATATTGTTCCAGAAATTCTCAACCTTTCTTATTTGTTTAGATGCATCAACTGTAATTTTCATAGTCAAACTCCTTAAAAATTGCATTAAAATCGTATTATATTTTCATAATACAACAATCTACCTATAAATACAATGTAAAATTAAACCATTTTTTATAATATTGGCTCATGTTTGACAGACCACAATATATTGTGTATAATAAAAACGAGGTGATTATATGAACAATCTGATAAATCTCGATAACATCAATATTTCCATAACAAAAGTACGCTCATTTGAATACAGAAAGAGAAAAACATCTTTCGTTTATGAAGATAATTGCCGTGAAAATTACGGACTTGTTTTTGTTGAAAATGGTTCGCTGATTCACAACAAAAAAGGCAGACTTACCAAAATCGAAAAAGGGGATATTTTACTTTTAAAAAAAGGGGAAGCTTATTCAATGTCTGACAACCCGAATTCCAAAGAAGATTACTATGCATATTACATACTTTCCTTTGATATTGATAACAAAACAATACCCTATATAAAACGTGTAACAAATACAAGTCACTATGAAAAATTCCTGGATCTTTTCAAGGAAGGGAGGCGCTGTACGCTTAAAATGAGCACAGCTCACAATATAAACATAAAACGCATAGTGTATGAAATATTGTACAATCTTTATCTTGAATATTACACCGATTATACCGTATCAAATTCTATTGAAAATATTGAAAAGGCAAAAAATCATATAAACGAAAATTACAGAAATAAAATTTCGATAGAGCAACTTGCAAAAATTTCAGGCTTCAGCAGGTCACATTTTAAAAGACTTTTTACAAAGCACTACGAAATGGCACCAAGCGATTATATAACCACGGTAAGGATTGACAGAGCAAAAACAATGCTTAAGGCAAAAATATTCACTCTTGGAGAAATAGCCGAAGAATGCGGTTTTTCCAACGAATACTACTTTTCTCAAGTATTCAAGAAAATTGTCGGCTGTTCTCCAAGAAAATATTAAAAAATCAGTTTATGCAGTTTAATTCAAATATGTAATCAGGATTTTTAATATCATCCTCTGTAAATGAAGTAAACATAATTTTACCATTTGGTATACGATTTTTGTCGTATACCAGGTAAATTATTCCGTTATAAAAATCAACATCGGGATACGATATGTTCGGATATGTATCTATACATCGTTTATATTTCCAGGTTTTTCCGTCATCCTCTGAAAGATATACCGTCATATTGGTTCTGGAAAATTTGTGGTCGTTATTCACAAGCAGCACATTGCCGGATGGTGTTTTTGACACAAAAAATCTTGTACATGGACTATCAATACCGGATGGAACAGCACAAGACCAGGTGATACCATTATCTGCAGAAATACTCTCAGCCAATTCACCGGTATATGTGCGAGCGAACATTTTTATACTGCCGTCCTGCAATTGGTACGCCATACTCTCATCAAAAGGCGTAGATATTTTTTGTGCCCCGCTGTGCCTTGTAAAAGTTTCTCCGCAATCATCAGATATTGAGTATTCATAGTTGTAAGAGTCCTGAGAATAGTTAAAAAGTATCCACCTTCCACTTTTGGTACACAGGGGTTTACAACGTAAAAACCCCTTGCCTATACATCTTGGCTCGGAAAAAGTCGGTGTGTCACTGTCAGGATTGTCGCATACAATCATCCACTGTGCGTGTGCTTCGTCAGTAAATAAATAACCATCACAGTAATATCCCACCTTACCGGGACCTGCTTTTTCAACATCGTTTTGCACCCAAAAAACAAACAATCTGCCGTCGGGAGCAACCCAAAGCTGTATATCAAGAGCCTGTATCAAATGCTCACGACTACCGGGTATTACCAGTATAGGCTCAGACCATGTCTTTCCACAGTCATCACTGTATTTAAGCAGATTATAGTTATCTATATGTGGCTCACGAATTCCTCCGGTATACCATCCGACATATATTCTTCCACCATTTGTGATAGCGATAGTTGGGCACCCCTCCCATTGGCGGATATCCTTGTCAAATCTGCCGTCATATGGAGGTAAAATTACCTGTGTGTATTTTCTTGCATTACTCATACTCTTTCTCCCTGTATTCATATATTTTTATTATTCCGTATGTTGCCGCATTGGCTGATAAATGGTCACTTACAGCAACAACTTCTTTTTGCGAGTTCTTTCTTATAAGATACTCCATAGGGAGGCGCAACTGTTTTTTACCTCCTATTATTACTTTTTTCACATTGAATTTTATAATATTGTTTATTTCACTGCACATTGCCGCGCCTACAAAAAAAGATGTGCATTGTTCTGCTGAATATTCAAAAAACTTTTTAAGTGTCCGAACCTTAAAAAATGCCGCATTTATACCTTTTGTACAGCAGTATTCGTATCCTGCCTGCAGTGCAGTAAAATCGACCTCATCACATTCAAGCCTGATTATATCCTTTAGGATGGTATTATTTGCCACCGCTTCTATAAGTTCTCCGGTAAATTCAGTATGAAAATCACATATTCTGCCTATTTCATCTGTCAGTATGTGCTTTGAGTGAGACCCCGGCAGTATGTACAAACAATTATTTCCAAATTGATGAGTCAAGCCTGCAATCTCCGTTTCCTCGCCACGTATCACATCTGCACTGATTGGTGAAGCACAATCTGTTTTTACTCCCCTTATAAACACAAAGGGTATGGAAGATATATCATCCATATATGTCTGATGCATAGTGTTGTGCAGTTTTTCTATACCGGTCGGCAAATCCGTATGCGGAAGTTCGCACAAACCATATTCCGACGTAATCATACCCGAACAAAGTATGCAGCATATATCGCTTTCATTTTTGTGGTTATTATTAAGCAAAGTTTTTATGGCAGTTTTTATTTGTCTGTTGTATTCCTCGTTATCGTCGGTATTGTGTTTTACTCCAACACCAAGACTAACAGTGTCGACAATTGTTCCCTCCAATACAAGCTTCACTCTGGTATTGGTGGTCCCTCCGTCTATGGTTATGTAACTTGCCAATATTTTTACCTCCTAACCATATTTACATATTGTTCTGTCAGTGCCGTAATAGCCCCATAATCACAAGCCGCAATGAGATTTTTGTCTATGATGTTTGAGCCTATTCCAAACCCACATATGCCACAATCCAGATATTCCCGTATGTTATCCAAATCTATGCCGCCTACCGCCAGCATATTGATGTTACTCAAAGGGGCTCTGATCGCTTTTACATAGTGAGGTCCCATACTTGTTACAGGAAACAACTTGACGAAATCCGCACCATAATCATGGGCAGTCTGAATTTCCGTTGGAGTAAGTGCACCGGGTATAGATACCATATTACGCTTTACCGTAGCCTTGATTACATCTTCTTTTACATTTGGTGATATTATAAAATCTCCGCCAACACCATAAGTAAGTTCCACCTGATCCGTGTTTGTTACAGTGCCTGCCCCAATGTGCATAATGTCTCCAAATCGTTCTTTAAGCATTGCTATGTTTTCGGCAGTACGGCTGTCTTCAGTTTTTCCGATGCTGTCGTAAGTTAATTCTACAATACGCACTCCTCCGTCATACATAGCCTGTACAAGAGGGCAAAGCTTCTTTTCATCTATGCCTCGTATTATCACAATAAGTTTATTGCCCAGTATACTTTGTATAACATCCTTTTTCATATTATCCCACCTTTAGGTTAAGAATATCATACTAAAACAGAAATGTAAATTGCCGTTTTAGCAAAAAACATTGCCAAAACCGCAAACACATATTATAATATATATATGGATAAAAGCTTTGAATACATAAAAAACTACAATAAAATAAAATTCCGCTATGCCAAGGGCAAATCTATAGAGTCAGGCAACGAAATACACGAATATAACGAAATATTGTACTACATAGACGGCGATGCTACATTCTTATCAGAAAGCCATTATGAGGAGTTGAGAAAAGCTACATTGCTGATAATACCAAAAGAGTGTTATCATAAATTCGAGATAAAAAACCAGAATGCATACAACCGTCTTGTACTCAATTTTCCACAAAATTATGTGCCAAAAGAAATGGTCAGTGTATTTGGGGAAATATCTATCATACGTAATATCACCCCTGATATAGCATATATAATAGAACGTATGTGCAAGGTTATGACCACATCAAAGGACGGTGCAGAGCATTTGCTGTACGCATTGTATAATCTTTTGATTTCCGAACTGTATTTTTCGGGTACCGCCGGTTACGAACCAACTTACCGAGCAAAAGACAGTATTTCAGCACGTTGTATAAAGCTTATCGAAGGCAATCTCCACCAACAGTTCACAACTTGCGATATTGCCACGTACCTGAATATATCCACATCGTCGCTACTCCATAGTTTTAAGTCCGAGATGGGCACAAGCTTACACAAATATATAACAGAAAAGCGACTTATATATGCACGCAGTCTAATAGCAGACGGTGCCAAACCCACGGAGATTTTTGAATATTGCGGTTATGAAGATTATTCGGGATTTTATAAAGCTTTTTTAAAAATGTTCGGATACTCTCCATCCGGGATAAAAGACGAAAAAAATGAAACTCTGTACTAATTTTAACTACCATTGTTCAATTAACCGCAAAGTTTCTTTTTTTATTTAACGAAGTGAGGGTTTTTGGGCATAAAAAACGATAGAGTAACTGATAAATTGTATCAATTACTCTATCTGTTATGTAATCGGTATTATTTAATTTTTTGCATTTTAATTCTAATGTATTGCGTATTATAACCTCCAAACAAGTTGTTTCATATTAATAATTTTTA
>JAZQAN010000002.1:0-36383 GCA_045545235.1 Clostridia bacterium
TTGAGTTTTCCTTGGAATTACTTGCTTTTTGCCAATTTGAACTCTACCGTACCCTCGTACGCCGACGAATTCAAATTGACAAAATATACCTTCCTTTTTCGCAATCTGTCAGCGTGTCGATAGGTTTATCGACACGCTGAAATGGGATGCAAATTTGCATCCCATTTAACATTTTTATTTATGTAATTAACCGTTATAAGCATCCTTATCACAAATAAGTATAACATCTTCATGTGTTTTAAGCATTGTAGCAGGACAGCTTGTTGTAATTGAATTATCAAGAAGCTTTGAAACTGCATCAGCTTTATTTTTACCGCTTGCAAGAATAACAATCTTTTTAGACTTCATAATTGTTCCTATACCCATTGTAAGAGCTTTTGTAGGAACATCTTCTTTTTTAGCAAAAAATCTTGCATTTGCTTCAATTGTGTTATCTGTAAGCGTTACAAGATGTGTAACTGCAGAAAGGTTTTCATCAGGCTCATTAAAGCCGATATGTCCGTTCTGGCCTATACCAAGAATTTGCAAATCAACACCTGCTGATGCAGCAATTCTTTCTTCATAAGCCTTACATTCTGCAACAGCATCCTTGGCTTCACCGTTTGGAATATCTGTATTTTTAACGTCAATGTTAACCTTTGAGAAAAGGTTTTCATTCATAAAATAATAATAGCTCTGGTCATTTGTGCGGTCTATTGGATAATATTCATCAAGGTTAAATGATTTAACCTGTGAAAAATCAATTTTACCCTCTTTATTCATTTTTGCAAGGTTTTCATACAAACCGATTGGTGTCGAACCCGTTGCAAGACCCAAAATACTGTCAGGCTTTAAAATAAGCTGACTTGCCACTATTTCAGCAGCCTTTACAGACATTTCGTCATAGTTTTCACATACAATAATTCTCATAATTAACATCCTCCATTTTATTATATTTAAAAAACTTTTTCTCCATTAATTATAACAGATGCAAGTTTTTCACTTTTATATTCAAGTACAAGGTCAAAAAAATCAGCATTTGTTCGTATAAGACCTAAAAATATTTTGTCACCCTCCCACATAGGAAGATTGTACATTTCATCACGGTCTATCCACTCAAGAACCCCTTCGTCACAATCTTTGATTTCACCATAAAATTCATCTGATGTAAAAAGATGCATTTCCTCATACTCATAAATATCTGAACAAAAATGCACTATACCGCGGTATTTACAATCGGCAAGTGTAAGCCCCGTTTCTTCAAAAGCTTCACGAAGCACACATTCTTCAGGTGTTTCTCCATCTTCAATTTTACCGCCTATGCCAATCCATTTATCCTTATTTACATCATTTTCCTTTTTAACACGGTGAAGCATAAGATATTTATTATTATTTTCAATATAACAAAGGGTTGTTTCCTTCATTTTATCAGTCCCTGTTATTTTCTATGTATTCATCCATAAGTCGTGCGGCAACACAAACCATTCTCTCACAAGGTCGAAGCTTGTAAAATTCAGCATTTCTTTCTGTAGAAATATGGTCGGTTGTATAATCAACACCCTTTAAAAGCTCACGGCATATGTAAGAACCGTTAATTTCCTTAAACTGACCTGCAAGTTGCTGAATACGTTTATAATGGTTATCCTTTTCCGCCTTATCTTCAGCATCTGTATAACCATAAAGCATACCTGCCACCATAAACATCCCGGAAACCGCACCGCATACTTCCCTCATTCTGGCAATACCACCGCCAAATGATGAGCTTATTTTAAGTGCAGTTTTCTCATCCAGCTCCATAACGTCGCAAAAGGCAAGCATTACTGCCTGCGAACAGTTGTAGCCCTCGCGGAAAAATTCAAGTGCCTTTTCTTCGTGTAGTGTCATATCATTAATCCCTCTTTGTCAAATCCTCAGGCTTTTCACCCATACCGAAATGATAAAGAATTGCTTCAACAGTTCTGCGTGAAGCCTCACCGTCACCATATGGATTAACTGCGTGAGCCATACTTTCATATTCATTTTCATCTGTCAGAAGCTTGTGTGCCATATTATAAATAACATCCTCACAAATACCTGCAACCTTTACTGTGCCGGCTTCAACAGCTTCAGGGCGTTCTGTTTCATTACGAAGTACCAATACAGGCTTACCAAGTGATGGTGCTTCTTCCTGCAAACCGCCTGAATCTGTCATAATCATATAGCTTCTGTCCATTGCATTATGCATATCACGAACATCAATAGGGTCAATAAGATGTACTCTGTCCATACCTGCAAGATACTTGTTAACAGTTTCTCTTACTGCAGGGTTTAAGTGTACAGGATACACAAGTTCAACATCAGAAAAATCTGTAACAATTCTCTTAAGAGCACGGCAGATGTTTTCAAGTGGTTCACCCAGATTTTCACGTCTGTGTGCAGTAACAAGGATAACTCTCTTTGAAAAATCCACATCGTTCATACTGTCACAAAGCTTATAATCCTTGCTTACAGTAGTTTTAAGTGCATCTATAACAGTATTACCTGTAATAAAGATAACATCATCCTTAATATCTTCTTTAACAAGATTATTTCTGTTGGAAATTGTTGGTGAGAAATGCAAATCTGCAATTCTGCCTGTTAAACATCTGTTCATTTCTTCAGGGAATGGCGAATACTTATCATATGTACGAAGACCTGCTTCAACGTGACCTACAGGAATCTGGTTATAGAAAGCTGCAAGAGCGCCAACAAATGTTGTAGAAGTATCACCATGTACAAGTACAATGTCAGGCTGTGCCTTTTTAAGAACCTCATCAAGACCCTGCAAAACATTTGTTGTAATGCTGATAAGAGTCTGTCTGTCCTTCATAATATCAAGGTCATAGTCAGGCTTGATATCAAATATTGCAAGAACCTGGTCAAGCATCTGTCTGTGCTGAGCAGTTACACAAACTATAGACTCAATCTTATCATTTTTTTCAAGTTCCTTTACGAGTGGAGCCATTTTAATAGCTTCAGGTCTTGTGCCAAAAACTGTCATTACTTTAATCTTTTTCATTTTAGTCATTCTCACTTTCTAATTTATTTTCATCCGTATTTTCGGAAAGATTTTGCATATCAACATCATCATCCTTGCTTCTTGCAAGCTTCATACCAAGCATCGCAAGGAAAACTACAGCAAGTATAAGAACAATTGATCTGTAAGAACCGCAAAGTAACAGTACAACCGCAGAAAGCGACAAAAGTCCACTTGTTATAAGCAAAATTGTAACCGTCTGTTTCTGGTCAAAACCAAGATCAATAAGTCTGTGATGAACGTGACCTCGGTCAGGCTTCATAGGAGATTGTCCGTGAAGTACACGTCTTAAAATAGCAAATGCTGTATCAAAAATAGGTAGCCCTAAAATCAAAAACGGAACCGCCATAGAAATAACTGCATAACCCTTGAAAAGACCAACTACACTAAGACTTGCCAGAATAAAGCCTAAAAATGTAGAACCTGTATCACCCATAAATATTTTCGCAGGGTGAATGTTGTATGGCAAAAATCCAAAGCCTGCACCTGCAACAGCAGCAGTTACAATTGCAACACCTGTTTCGCGTGTAATAAGTGAAATAGCAAACAGTGAAACAGTTGATATTGTTGAAACGCCTGCTGCAAGTCCGTCAAGACCGTCAATAAGATTAAGTGCATTGGTAACACCAACAATCCACAAAACAGTAACAGGTATTGCAAACATACCTAAATTGATATACTGCGAATTTCCTATACCAAAGCTTGAAATATGGTCTATACGCACACCGTGCATTACAACCACAAGTGCCGCCATAATCTGCACAACAAATTTAAAAAGTGCATTCAAGCTATATATATCATCAAAAATACCAAGTACAACAATTATGGTACATCCTATAAGTATACCTCTTAAGGCTGTATCAATTTCAGCAAAGCAAAGAATTGAAATTATAAACCCATAAAATATTGCCAATCCACCAAGACGTGCTATAGGTTTTTTATGCATACGACGATTATCCTTCGGCACATCAACAGCACCTATTTTAAAAGCAAGCATTTTAACAATCGGCGTACTTGCATATGCTATAAGAAATGAAATTACAAATGCAAAAAGTAATCTTAAAAGTTCAAAATCCAATCTCATAATATATCCCCTTATCTTTCAGTAAAGCCAACTTTTTTATACACTTTACGAAGTGTCTTATAAGCAATTTTAGAGGCTTTTTCTGCTCCATCACGGTATACAGACTGAATGTATGCCTTATCATTTTGCAAAGCATAGTATTTTTCCTGAATTGGCTTTAAGCAGTCTGCAACAACCTCTGCAACCGCAAGCTTAAATTCACCATATCCCTTGCCCTGAAACTCTGCAACGGACTGTTCTATAGTGTTGCCTGTAATTGCACTGTATATGCTAAGAAGATTATTTATACCATACTTACCTTCGCGGTAAGCAATTTCGCCGTCGCTGTCAGTAACAGCTTTTTTGAATTTGCGTATAATCGTATCCCTGTCGTCAAGCATAGCAATATATCCGTTCGGATTAGGGTCTGATTTACTCATTTTAGATTCCGGTGTTGCAAGACTCATTATTCTTGCACCAACCTTACCTACATAAGGTTCGGGAATTTTAAACACATCACCGTAAACGCCGTTAAAACGCTTTGCAACATCACGGGTAAGTTCAAGATGCTGAAGCTGGTCGTGCCCTACAGGAACAAGGTCTGCCTGATAAAGCAGAATGTCTGCCGCCATAAGAACAGGGTATGTAAAAAGGCCACTGTTTATATTATCCTCATGTTTTGCAGATTTATCCTTAAACTGAGTCATTCTCTGCAATTCACCCATGTAAGTATAACAGTTTAAAACCCACGAAAGTTCAGGATGTGCACTTACATGACTTTGAAAAAACATTATACTTTTTTCAGGGTCAATGCCCGATGCAAGGTAGGTTGTGAAAACCTCCATAGCTCTTTTGCGTAAATCGGCAGGGTTTTGTCTTACCGTAATTGAATGTAAGTCTGCAACACAGTAAAGACAGTTATATTCATCCTGAAGCTTTGTCCAGTTTTTCAAAGCACCAAGGTAGTTACCAAGAGTTAAAAAGCCTGAAGACTGAATACCGCTCAGTATGGTTTTTTTATTTTCAACAACATTTTCCATATTCTGCATATATCCTTTCAATTGGCATAATAAGTCAAATTATAATATGTAACAATAATAACACATTTTATCGCTCTTGACAAGTCATAAAATTAAATATATTATATATATAGTAAAAAAATACTGAAGGGAATGACACTTTTGAAAATAAGAACAAGATTTGCACCGTCACCAACGGGATATATGCACGTAGGTAACCTGCGTACAGCTTTGTATGCGTATCTTCTTACAAAATCACAGGGTGGAGATTTTATACTCCGAATTGAAGATACCGACCAGGGTCGTTATGTTGAAGGCGCAGTAGATATTATATACAACACACTAAAGGAAACAGGCCTTTTATGGGATGAAGGTCCCGACATAGGCGGTGACTACGGTCCTTACATTCAGACAGACAGACGTGGCCTTTACAAGGAATATGCTGAAAAATTAGTTGAAATGGGTAAAGCATATTACTGTTTCTGTGACGAGGACAGACTTAACGAAGTCCGCACACTTTGCGAGGCCAAAAAAATTCCTCCAAAATATGACAGACATTGTCTTAAACTTTCAAAAGAGGAAATTCAGGCTAAAATAGATGCAGGTGTTCCTTACGTTATTCGTCAGCTTATGCCAGATGAAGGTACAACATCTTTTGACGATGCAGTTTTCGGCACAATCACAGTTGAAAACTCAACACTCGATGATATGGTACTTTTAAAATCTGACGGCCTTCCGACATACAACTTCGCAAATGTTGTTGACGACCACTTAATGGCTATAACTCACGTTATCCGTGGTAATGAGTATCTTTCATCAACACCTAAATACAACCTTCTTTACGAAGCATTCGGTTGGGAAATCCCAACATACATTCACTGTTCTCCTGTTATGAGAGACCATACTCACAAGCTTTCAAAACGTGACGGTGATGCTTCATATGAAGATTTCATAAAAAAAGGTTACCTTAAAGAAGCAGTTATAAACTATATTGCTCTTTTAGGCTGGAGTCCTCAGGGCGAACAGGAAAAGTTTACACTTGATGAACTTGTTAAAACATTCAGCGTTTCAGGCATCAGTAAATCACCTGCTATTTTCGACGAAGCTAAGCTTGCATGGTTAAACGGAGAATATATCCGTGAACTTTCACTTGATGAATTCCACGAAAAGGCTTTGCCGTTCTACGAAGGTGTTGTTACAAACCCTGCAATAGACAAAAAGAAAATAAGCGAGCTGTTGCAAAAAAGATGTGAAAAGCTTTCAGATATTCCTGAACAGGTTGACTTCTTTGATAGTCTGCCCGACTACGACATTGAGCTATACACTCATAAAAAAATGAAAACAAATCCTGAAAATTCCAAAACAGCACTTGAGGCTATAAAAACAAAGCTTGAATCACTTGATGATTTTAGTTTTGAAAGTCTGCACGATAACCTTATGGCACTTGTTGAGGAAATGGGTGTTAAAAACGGTCAGGTGCTTTACCCATTGCGAGTGGCAGTTTCAGGTAAGTCATTTACTCCCGGCGGTGGCGTAGAGCTTGCATCAATTCTTGGAAAAGAAGAAACAATCAAGCGAATTGAAAAAGGTATTGAAAAACTATCATAACAGTTCAAAAAGGACTGCCTCACTTACTGTGAGACAGCCCTTTTATTTTTAACAACAATCATTATGATGTTCACAACAACAATTATTATCATTAAAAAGACTCACAATAATAATAACCGCAATTGCAATCCACACCCAATCCCAGCTACCGCCAAAAATTCCGCTATTGTTCGAGCAACAACAATTATTCATACCAAAAACCTCCTTTACAGTACATTACATACTATTCAGGAGGTTTTAATTTTGTTAAAACTTTCTGTAATTTCTACGTCTGTTTCTTCTGCGTTTTCTGATTCGCATAGCTCTTACATAAGCCGTAAGAACCATAAGGGCAAGTACTATAATTGCACCCCACAAAACAATCTTCACCAAAGGCAAATTAAAAATCCAACCTATGCCTCCGAAAATTGTACGGAAAAAGCTTCTCTTTACATCACGCTCTGCAATAAGGTTTACCTCACCGATGTAATTACCGTTGTATAAATACACAAACTTACCTACGGCATCACCTTTTTTTACAGGTGGTTTTACAGGCTCTGTAATTTCAACCTTTCTCTCTACAGATTCTATTTCATCATCTTCAAGAATTTCTGCAGTAAGAGTTTTTCCTGCAGTCAGAAGCAAAGTTCCTTTCCCTCTTTGGTTTTTAAGCTTTGCCTCGTATACAAGTTCTCCATTTTTTGAAAGTTTAACCGACTTGAAGTTGTTAAAGCCATATTCAAAAATTTCAGTAGCCTCTGTCATTGCAAGGTTTACTCCATCCTCTTTTACAGAGTCTAAAATTATACATACATATTCCCTATCACCCTTTTTAGCAGATGATATTACGGAATATCCACCATAAGATGTAGATGAACTTACACCGGCAGTTGCGCGGTCGTAAACATAATCAAGGTATACAAATCTGCTCATAAGGTGGTTTTTTGTCCAATAAGTTCTTTCATCAGACATATTAGTCTGCGGAATATTAATATTTTTCACACTTATAAACTCGTAAAGATTTTCATCCTTACAAAATTCCCTGTATAGAATAAGCATATCATTTGCAGTTGTCAGCTGTTTTTCGGCATCTCTTCCTGTTGGATTAACAAAAAAAGTTTTCTTCATTCCAAGATTTTTTGCATATTCATTCATCTTTTCCGCAAACTTCTGAACATCACCAAAATGAAGTGCCACAGTAATCGCTGCATCGTCCGCCTGTTCAATAAGCATACCGTAAATAAGATAACCGCTTTTTATTTTTTCCCCTGCCTTAAGCCTCATTGTAGAAGCGCCCGGTTCAACCTTAAGACTTATTCCTTCAGGAACTGTAATTTCTGTACCAAAACCGTATAATTTATATGTTACATAAGCCGTCATAAGCTTTGTAAACTCCGCAGGCTTTAATTGTTTATCCGGATTTTTGCTGAATAAAATCTGCTCACTTGTAAGGGATGCAAGAATTGCAGATTTTGCCTTTGGTTCAGGTGCTGCACTGCACACAGAACATATACCTGTAATTGCAAGTATTACACAAATACAAGCCAAAATTTTTCTCATGGCATAATCCTCCTACTGCTTTATACATCAATTATATAATCAGTGTACAATTCAGGTGTCGCAAAGCAATTTTACCAGGAGTAAAAATACTTGCTTGCAAGGGTAATTTTGCGACGCCGTCAATTGATACAGCGGTCAAAAGACCGCAAAAAGCCGAAAGGCTTCGGGAATTTTATAAAATAAAATTCCTTATGTATCAATTATAACAGAAAGAAGAAAATTTTACAACTACATTTCTACAATTTTTTTAACATTCACGTTCATTCCGTAAACCGCCATAGCCTCTATAAGCTGAGTTTCAGTAATTACGGCACAGTTTTTCATATTTTCGTCAATAACGTGTATAATACAATATTTATCGTAAGAAAGTTTTTTTAAAATGCCCGATGCACTTTTATTTTCCTCCACAACAATAATTTCGCTTCTGCCTGTTTGCTGAAGCTTTTTTCTGCTGTACAAAATATCCTTCATTATAACTGCATTTGCATTTTTCCTCTCCTCTGTTATATTTGCCCCTAAAAAGCAACCTATAAGCAAAAAAGAAAAATTAAAGTCCGTAAGGTATAGTGCATATAACCCAAATACAAAAATCACAAACGCAACAACTCTTGTTACACAAACACAAACAGATGTCGCCCGTATACAACCGTACTTTTTAACAAAAATACTTCTCATAATTCTTCCGCCGTCAAGCGGAAGTGCAGGCAACAAGTTAAAGATACCCATCACAAGACTTGATGCAATTATATAATTTCTCTGCAAGCCCATATAAAAGCCATATGCGAAATATGCAGTCAAAAAGTTAGCAACAGGTCCTGCAAGTGCAATTTTTGCCTCGTGTGATGTATCCTTTATTACGTTGTCAGTAACCCTCATAGTAATTCCAAAGGGTAAAATTTCAACACTCTTTATTTCAACACCGCATCTTTTTGCAGCATAAATGTGTGCACATTCGTGAATGGCAGTTATTGTGTACACAATCACAAGCTGATTAAAAAAACCAAATAAATGTCCAATTACAAACAAAACAATTGTAAAGTAATTTATTTCGAGCTTCTTAATTTTAAAAGATGCCGAAAGTATATCAGAAAGCATTTCCCACCTCTTTTGCAAAGCTTATAACTGTGTTCAAAACACCTTTTGCTGCAGACTGATAATCAACAGTATAAGAAATCGCATCATAAATACGCTCATTTAAAATCTGTGCAGTTTCCGTCTTTAAAAGCCCTATGCAAAATACAACTAAAAATATAATTACAGATATAATTGCCTGTTTCTTCAACCGTTCTTTATAAAAAATTGGTTTTTCAGAAATTAATTTTTCACTCCTCCTGTACCTTTCCATAGCTTATCCCTCCTTATAATTAATATATTGAAACACCCCTTAAAATATGAAAAACAACCACAATCACATCCGTATATTATATTTTTTATCAAACAAGGTTGAAATTTTTTCAAATTTGTTGTATTATTATAGTATTAGTTTGTCGAAAGGATAAAAATAATGAATATAAACTATTTACTGGACAAGGTTGAAAAGCCCGGCAGATACACCGGCGGTGAATGGGGAAGTGTGGTTAAAGACCCCAAAACCGTTGATATTCGCTTTGCTTTTTGTTTTCCCGATACATATGAAATTGGTATGAGCCATCTTGGCATCAAAATTTTATACGGTCTTTTTAATCAACGTAAGGATACATGGTGTGAACGTGTTTATGCTCCGTGGACGGATATGGAAGCATTGATGCGTGAAAACAACATTCCACTTTACGCACTTGAAAGTAAGGATAGTCTTGATAAATTCGATTTTATCGGCTTTACTCTGCAATATGAAATGAGCTATACAAATGTTCTTAATATGCTTGACTTGGGCAACATTCCTTTGCTTGCAAAAGACAGAGGTGAAAATGACCCGTTAGTTTGCGGCGGTGGTCCATGCTCATATAATGCAGAACCTATTGCTGACTTTTTTGACTTCTTCACAATGGGTGAGGGTGAAGAGGTTATGACCGAGGTTTTGGATGCTTATGCAGAGCATAAAAAACAGGGCGGCACAAGAAAAGAATATCTTGAAAAAATTGCCAACATAGAGGGTGTTTACGTTCCGTCCTTCTACGACGTTGAATATAACGATGACGGCACAGTAAAATCCATTACACCAAACAATAAAAACGCAAAACCTACTGTTACAAAAAGAATTATAAACGATATGGACAAGGTATACTACCCTACTGACTTTATAGTTCCGAACATAGAAATTGTACACGACAGAATTATGCTTGAGGTATTTCGCGGATGTACACGAGGTTGCCGTTTCTGTCAGGCAGGTATGATTTACCGTCCGGTACGTGAAAAATCACCTGAACGTCTTTTAAGCCTTGCAGAAGATATGATTAAAAATACAGGCTACGAAGAAATTTCACTTACTTCATTGTCAACATCTGACTATTCGGGATTAGAACCAATGTGTAACGGACTTTTAGATATGACAAAGCCTAAAAACATCAACTTATCGCTGCCATCTCTTCGAATAGACAACTTTTCACTTGAGCTTATGGAAAAGGTACGTCATAAAGGACTTACATTTGCACCTGAAGCAGGTACACAACGCCTTCGTGACGTTATAAACAAAAATATTACAGAAGATGATATAACCCATTCCACGCGACTTGCCTTTGAGGGTGGTTACAACGGAGTAAAGCTCTACTTTATGATGGGTCTGCCTACTGAAACTGACGAGGACGTAGAGGGTATATCTGACCTTGCAACACTGGTTGCAGACCAGTATTTTGCAGTACCAAAAGAAAAAAGAGCAAAAGGACTTCGCATTACAGTAAGTACATCCTGCTTTGTACCAAAGCCATTCACTCCTTTTCAGTGGGAGCCTATGGACACTATGGAAAACCTGGAACGCAAGCAGGAAATTCTGCAAAAGAAAATACGTTCACGTTCCATCAAATACAATTGGCACGATGCTGATGTAAGCTACCTTGAAGCAGTTTTTGCACGAGGTGACAGAAAGCTTAACAAGGCTTTACTTGAAGCTCATAAGCAAGGTGTAAAATTTGACAGTTGGGCAGAATTTTTCAGTTATGAAAAGTGGATGGAAATATTCAAAACATGCGATATTGACCCCGACTTTTACGCCACAAGAAAGCGTGAATATGACGAAGTTTTACCTTGGGACCACATAAGCATAGGTGTTTCCAAAAACTTTATGATAAATGAAAGCAAAAAAGCACACGACGAGGTTACAACTCCTCAATGCCGTGAAAAATGCAGCGGTTGCGGTGCAAATAAGTTTGGAGGTGGTATCTGTGGCGACTGTGCTAAGGGCAACATTTAAAAAAGGAGAAGCACTAAGGTACACAGGGCATCTCGATATTTTGCGCACCTTTGTACGAGGCATGAGAAGAGCAGAAATACCATTTAAATACTCCGAGGGTTTTAACCCTCACGCGGTTATGAGCTTTGCCCTTCCTTTGGGTGTAGGTACTACAAGCGAATGTGAAATTGTAGAAATCCAAATGAAGGAACAAATACCCGTAGAAGAATTTATTGAAGCTGTTAACAAAAATATGCCTCCTGAAAGTATAGAGGTTTTGTCTGCTGAATATTCTGATGCAAAAACTCCCGTTATTATAAAGGCTGAATATGTTATTGAATATGAAAATGACAAAACCGTTAACTACGATGAAATTGAAGAAGCACTTTCAGGCAAAGAAATTTTAATAGAAAAAAAGAGCAAAAGACAAATGAAGGAAATTAACCTTTCTGACCACATTTTTGAAAAGAAAGTAGTTAAAAAAGATGAAAAAAGCTTTACTCTTTATGTAACTGTTTCCGCAGGTAACACGTTTAACATAAAGCCTCAGCTTTTAACAGACGGCTTAAAATCGGTATGCCCGTCTTTTAACCCTGTTTTATCTCTGCCGTGCAGAAAAAAATTTATATTTGAATAAAATATAGCAAGGAGTAAAAGTATGAAGTTTCCAAAATTTAAATCAAACGTAATTAAAATTGACACACTGATAGGTAAAAGAGCTACACTTGAAGGTGACATTACAGGAAAGGGCAACTACAAAATTGACGGTATCATAGTGGGTAACGTCACTGTAAAGGGTGATATTGTTATAGGTGATAAAGCTTCAATTACAGGTAACATTGCAGGGAAAAACATTATTGTTGCGGGTACTGTAACAGGTGATGTTGAAGCATCAGGTCAGCTTACAATAAAATACACAGGTACAATTACAGGTGACCAGAAATGCGGAAGTCTTATAGTTGAGGAAGGCTCAACTGTAACCGGCAAATGCGAAATTAAAGGCCCTGTTGTGGTTGAAGATGATGAACCTACTGAAACCCCTGAAGAAATGAAAGTTCCCGATGAATTTGAAATTCCTGAAGCACCCGAAGAAATTGAAACAACAGAAACGGAAGAATAATTATGAATGATTACAACGAAGAAAGAATAATCAGTACAAGAAATTTTGATACAGAAAATGATTATGAATACTCTCTCCGTCCACGTAATATTGACGAATATGTAGGGCAAAAACAGGTTAAGGAAAATCTTGAAGTTTTCATTCAGGCGGCAAAGGAACGTCGTGAAGCACTTGACCACGTTTTGTTATACGGTCCTCCCGGACTTGGCAAAACCACACTTGCTAGCATTATTGCCAATGAAATGGGTGTAAATATACGTGTAACAAGCGGTCCTGCCATTGAAAAGCAGGGTGATCTTGCGGCACTGCTTACAAACCTTTCGGAACACGACATTCTGTTCATTGACGAAATTCACCGTATGAGCCGTTCTATTGAAGAAGTTCTGTACCCTGCCATGGAAGACTATGCTCTTGATATTATTGTAGGGCAAGGACCTTCTGCAAGGTCTATAAGAATAGATTTACCAAAATTCACCCTTATTGGTGCAACAACACGTGCAGGGTTGTTATCCGCCCCCCTTCGTGACCGTTTTGGTGTTATATCCAGACTTGAGCTTTATTCAACAGAAGAGCTTGCAAAAATAGTAGGGCGTTCCGCAGGAATACTTGGTGCAAAAATAGACCCCGAAGGCATGGTGGAAATTGCATCACGTTCACGTGGTACACCACGTATTGCAAACAGGCTTTTAAAACGTGTACGTGACTATGCACAGATTAAAGCAGACGGAATTATCACAAAAGAGGTTGCCGACAAAGCACTTACAATGCTTGAAATTGACAAAACAGGTCTTGATAAAATAGATAAAAATATGATGCTTTCCATTATAAATACCTTCAATGGCGGTCCTGTAGGTCTTGACACATTAGCAGCAATGATTGGCGAAGATTCTGTAACCATTGAAGATGTTTACGAACCTTATCTGCTTCAGCAGGGCTTTATAAACCGCACACCAAGAGGCAGAATGGCAACAAAGGTTGCTTATGACTATTTTGGTATACCAATGAAAGAAAACAAATAAACAAAAAGGAGACAAAAAAATGAAAAAACTTTTTAATGACTTTAAAGCATTTGCATTCAAAGGAAACGTCTTTGATATGGCAGTCGGTGTTGTTATAGGTGGTGCTTTCGGTAAAATTGTAACATCACTTGTAAATGATATTATTACACCTCTTATCGGCACAATATTTTCAAGCACAGATTTTACATACCTTAAAATTGCCCTTCGTGGCGACAATGCCATTATGATAGGCAATTTCATTCAGACATTTATTGACTTTTTAATTATTGCAATTTCAATATTTGCAGTTATAACACTTCTTGGTAAATTCAAAAAGAAAGAAGAACCTGCTCCTGAACCTCCAAAAGGTCCTACAACAGAAGAACTTCTTGCAGAAATACGTGATTTACTTAAAGACAACAAATAAACCGGCAGATTGCGAAAAAGGAAGTTATATTTTGTCAATTTGAATTCGTCGGCGTACGAGGGTACGGTAGAATTAAAATTGGCAAAAAGCAAGTAATCCCAAGGAAATTTCGATGTTTTCCTTGGGATTTTACACATTCAATTTTCTTTGCGGCAAGAGCAAGCCCTTGCCCTACATTTTTATATTGTATTAAATCACTTGCGGTAGAACAACTTTTTCGACGGTCTGTGAGGTGTAGCAAAATAAAATTAATTTTGCTACACCTCCATTTTTTTATTACAAGGAATAACCCGTTGCCATACCCGTGTATTCGTTGAAGAAATCTTCAGCTGTTTTTTTCATAGCTACACTTATTGTATTCTCATCCATAAACTGAAAATACATATGCAGACGTCCAAAATAATCGTCAATAGCCTGAACATTTATATACAAAATATTGTTTGACAGCCATCCTGCAGAAAATGCAGTGTTGTAATAATGACCGGCTTCAAACTGACCACCGACTTCCTTTGAATATCCCTCTTGAGGGAATTTTCCAAACACATTTTTACCAAAACCAAATTTAAAGGTCTTTTCACCCTGAGCATTTTCATACTCTATAGTACCTTCATCACCATCAAAATTAAATTTAACCCATTTTATGCCCATAGCATTATCTTCAAGACTGAAGGTTTTGCCTTCGATTTTTTCAGACATTATATTGGTTTTATCAGCCTTTGCAAACATAAGCTTTAAATCCTTGCTGTACTCACAAAGCTCATCGTACGCTTTTTGGTTCAATTCAGTGTTATCATCAGCAGTATCAACAACAAGATCAAAGAAATTATCTATTATAATTGTTTTTGCACTTGCCATCCCCTGATTATCACCGTTGTAAATCATTATAATATCCTTATGAGGTACGCAGATTGCAAACTGACACCCCATACCGTTAAAGAAGAACCCATCCTGCTGAGTTTTCCATATTAAATAACCGTATCCGTATTCTGAAGGATGGTCAGATGTGTTATCTGTAGGAATAAGATTTGAAGTAGCATCACGAAGATACTTTTCATCAAGAATCTGTTCACCATCCCATTTACCGTAATTCATAGTAAAGCGTGCCACTTTTAAAAGGTCTGTAGCAGTACACAATACTGCAGAATCCCCCCAGGATGCACCACCCGGGCACTTTAAGCAATGTGCCTTTTTTGAAACACCGATTTTATCAAACATTTTTACACGAAGATATTCCATAAACGGCATTCCGGTAATTTTTTCAACAAGTGCTCCCAAAACAAAAGAGCCTGTACTGTCATAACGGAAAGTAGTTCCCGGAATTTTAGAAAAACCAAGGTTACCTGTTTGAAAATAAAATTTCACTCTGTCTCCTGATTTATCTGCAAACCAATATTTATATTCATCACCATGACCTGTACTCATCATAAGCATATCGCGGATAGTCTGCTTTTTAAGCATTTCACCGCAGCCTTCAACATACGCTTCATCATAAAAATCCACAATTTTGTCGTCAAGATTAACTTTACCGTCCTGAATAAGAAAGCCTACTGCAAGCGCAACAAAGCTTTTACTTACAGAATACTGTCTGTGTAAAAAATCCTTGTTAAAAGGTGCCCAGTAATTTTCATAAACTATATCATTGCCTCTTGCAATAATAATATTATGTGTTGAAAGGCCTGCCTTTTCAAGAACTTCAATATACTTTTTAATGTTTCCTGATTTTATACCTTTTTCTTCAGGTTGTTTATATGTAAACATACGTACTCCCCCTATTTGTTTTTTTATATTATAACTCGCTCAAGTTTTCAAAACCTTTAATTTATTGCTTTATTTCTTTAATAATCAACCTAATTTTTGCGTCTTTTTATATGATTCTTCAACTGCATCAATTACGCAACTGCGAAAAGCACCTTTTTCAAGACTGTGTACCCCTGCTATTGTACTTCCGCCCGGACTGCACACCGCATCCTTTAATTCTTCAGGATGTCTGCCTGTTTCAAGCACCATTTTCGCACCGCCAATAAGGGTCTGTGCCGCATATTTAATTGCCACATCTCTCGGCAAACCACATTTAACACCACCATCTGCCATAGCTTCAATAAACATATACACAAACGCCGGCCCGCAGCCTGAAACTGCAGTAGCTGCATCAATAAGGTTTTCAGAAATAACATCAACTTCACCCGACATACTCATCAATTCCTTAAATGAGGCAACGTCCCAGTCAGATACCATCTTATTGCCTGCCACAAGCATCATGCCCTCACCTACTGTTGCAGGAGTATTTGGCATAATTCTTATAATTTTTCTGTTGCCGAAGTATTCACCAAGAGTATCTGTTGTAACGCCTGCAAGCATAGAGACAATAATTGCATCACGGTTTTCGTCAAAAGCACTTTTCAATGTTTTTGCAACACCCTCAAGTCCCTGAGGCTTAACTGCAAGAAATACAAATTCCGAATTTTTAACAACATCTTCCGAAAGGCCATTTTTACACCCAAGCCTTTTAGCCGCTTCCTCTGACTCTTCACGGCTTTTACAGGAAACTATTACATTTTCTCCACCTGTTTTTTTGCACACCGCCTGTGCAAGTGCACCGCCCATATTGCCTGCACCTATAAACCCTGCTTTATATTTAAACATTAAAATCACCTCACCTGTCCGTTACCTTTTATAATATATTTGTAAGTTGTAAGCTCTTCAATACCCATAGGTCCTCTTGCATGAAGCTTTTGTGTAGATATACCCATTTCACAACCAAGTCCAAATTCCCCGCCGTCAGTAAAGCGTGTTGAAACATTAACATACACCGCAGCACTGTCGGTTTCACAAACGAATTTTTCTGCAATTTCCTCATTTTCAGTAACAATACCCTCGCTATGTCCTGTTGAGTGTTCAAGTATATGCAAAATTGCCTCTTCAGGACTATCAACAACCTTAACCGCAAGAATATAATCCAAAAACTCAGTATCAAAATCATTTTCACCTGCACAAGTTCCTTCAATTATTTTTGCAGATTTTTCATCAAGACGAAGTTCTACCGGAATAAGCTTATTTTTCATTCGTTCGTCAACCAATTCAGATTTTAAAAGTGGTAAGAATTTTTCCGCAATATTTTTGTGTACAAGACAAACCTCCTGTGCATTACATACAGATGGTCTGCTTGTTTTTGCATTGTTGACTATTGTAATTGCCTTTTCAAGGTCTGCAAATTCATCAATATAAATATGGCATATTCCCGTACCTGTCTGTATACACGGTACAGTTGCATTTTCAACACACGCACGTATAAGCCCTGCACCGCCACGTGGAATCAGAAGGTCCACAAGTCCGTTTGCCTTCATAAGTTCCGTAGCACTCTGACGTGTTGTATCCTGAACAAGGTTTATAATTTCAGGATTCATACCTGCGTTTTCTATGCCCTTTTTAAGAGCATTTACAATTGCATTCGATGTATTAAAAGCTTCTTTACCACCACGAAGCACGCACACATTACCGCTTTTTACAGAAAGTGCCGCCGCATCGGAAGTAACATTAGGACGGCTTTCGTAGATTATAGCCACTACCCCTATAGGTACACGCTTTTTATATATGGTCATACCGTTTGGGCGTGTAACCTCTTTTATAATTTCGCCGGTAGGGTCGGGAAGCAAGGCAATATCACGTATACCGTCTGCCATAGCACAAATACGCTTTTGGTCAAGCATAAGTCTGTCAAGCATAACAGCTGAAATGCTCCCTTTTGCATTTTCCATATCAATTTTATTTTGTTCAATAATAAGGTCTGTATTATCAACAAGTGCATCAGCCATTGAATTCAAAATCATATTTTTTGTTTCAGAATCAACTCTGTTAAGGTCACGCCACGCACTTTTTGTAACCTTCAGTATTTCAAGTGTAGTCATATTAACACCTCTTTTTGAATTTTGTGCCTATTGATTTACCATTCACAATGTCGTAAAGCTTTAATGGATTTGCTCCGTTTGCTATTACCATTTCACAACCTGCATCCGTTGCAATTTTGGCAGCCTTAAGTTTAGTAGCCATACCACCTGTTCCAAGGGAACTGCCTTTTCCTCCTCCAAGCTTCATAATGTCGTCATTTATTTTTTCAACAACATTTATAAGCTTTGCGTCAGAATATTTGTGTGGGTCTTTATCATAAAGTCCGTCTATATCTGAAAGCAAAACCAAAAGGTCTGCATTTATGTTTGCAGTTACTATTGCTGATAATGTATCATTATCACCAATTTCAATTTCATCTGTTGAAACAGTATCATTTTCATTAATAATCGGCAAAGCACCAAGTTCCAAAAGGCGCTCTAAAGTATTATGGAAATTCTGTTTTCTTTTCTTATCATCAATATCAGGACTTGTTATAAGCAACTGTGCAACAGTATGGTTGTATTCAGTGAAAATTTTATCATATGTATACATAAGCTCACACTGACCTACCGCCGCAGCCGCCTGTTTTGTAGGTATGTCATCAGGACGTTTGGAAAGGCTTAGTTTACCTACCCCCATACCAATAGCACCTGAAGACACAAGTATAATCTGATGCCCTGCATTTTTAAGGTCTGCAAGAACCTTGCAAAGTTCTTCTATTCTTCTTATGTTAAGTCTGCCCGTTGAATGTGCAAGAGTAGACGTACCAACTTTAACTACAATCCTCATAAATTGCCTCCAAAACAAAACTTTATAATATTTTACCACTTATCTTGCCTTATTTCAACATTTTTATTGACTTTTTATGGCAGTAATTTTATAATAATTTAAAATAAATTTAAGGAGTGACACCTATGAGTATAAAGTTTGGTGTTTGTGCTGATTTGCACGTTGATATTATGCACGACTGCGAAGAAAGACTCGAAGCATTTATAAAAGCATGCCGTGAAGAAAATGTAGATTTTATAATACAACTTGGTGATTTTTGCTATCCTGACATAAGAGACTGTATATGCAAGCCTGAAAATCGTCCTGAAAATATAGAAAACGCACTTAATACACCTACATATGCAGATAAAGATAAAATTATAAATATGTACAAAAATTTTGAAAAGCCTTCGTACCATGTAATAGGTAATCACGATTGTGATATGTGTTCAAAAGAACAGATTTTAGAATACTACGAAGCGGACTATGGTCCGTACTATTCATTTGATATGGGTGGTTTTCACTTTATTGTTCTTGACCCCAATTATATGAAGCTTAACGGTGAATATGTTTCTTACGACAGAGGTAATTATTTTGATGAAAGCTATCGTCCTGACAAAGTTTTACCATACCTTCCCGACGAACAGATAAAATGGCTTAAAAAGGAACTTGCCGAAACAGATTACCCATCTGTTATATTCACCCATCAGAAACTGATTAAAGGTAACGGATGTATCCTTAACTGGCAGGATGTAAAAAAAGTTATAGACAATGCACCAAACAAGGTTGTTATGGCACTGAACGGTCACGAACATGTAGATTTGGCAGAAAAAACAGACGGTGTATGGTATTATACAGTTAACTGTATGTCAAATATGTGGGTTGGAAAACGTTTTGGCAGAACAGACAGATACCCTGCTAAAATTTACGAGAAATACCCAAGCATTGAGTATGTTATCCCATACGAAAAGTCGCAGTTTGCAATTATAACAATGGATGAAAACGGTGCCCGAATAAAAGGTACCGACGGCGGATTTGTCGGGGCTTCACCCGAGGAAATGGGAACAAATGCACAAGGCGAAACACTTTTAAACAGAAACATAACCTCAACAGTTAAAGACAGATATCTTAAATTTTAAATAGAAAAAATGGGGATGATTTTCATCCCCATTTTTTCTATTTATACAAATAAAATCCATTTCCCTTAATTCTCTGAGATTCTGAAAACACTATAAATGCCTCGCTGTCAATTTCAAGTATCTTTCGTTGAAAATCATGGCTTTCACCCTCTTTAAGTGCGCAGAAAAGCATTTTCTTATTCTCCATTGTATATGCACCCACAACGTCAATTATTGTAACCCCTCGCGGTGATGTACTTACAAGAAATTTTGATATTTCATCACCTTTTTCGGTTATAACAAACGCAATTCTTGAAACATTAAGCTGTGCTATAACAAAATCTATTGCATAGCTTTGAATAAAAAGTGCTATTGCACCAAAAAGTGTAAGCTCAATTTGTTTAAACACTATGAAGGATGCAAAAATTATCAGTCCGTCTACCACAAGCAAAACCTTACCAATGGGTATTGTCGGAAACATTTTCTGAATCATTCTTCCTAAAATATCGGTACCGCCTGTTGAAGCCTGTGCCGCAAAGGCTATACCTATTCCAAGACCGTAAAGAGCCCCGCCTATTATGGTTGCAAGCATTGTGTTTTCCATCTCAAGTGGAATATAGGAAAACAACTGAATAAATAAAGATATAAGCCCTGCGCCCAAAAGAGTTTTCAATGTGAATTTTTTTCCAAGAAGCCCAAGCCCCAATATAAGTAACACAACATTTATAACAATGTTACTAAGACCTGTAGGAATGTGAAGTGTATGATAAAGTATTGTAGCAATACCCGAAACTCCTCCACCTACAATTTTATTTGGTGTTAAAAATACACTTATTGAAAAACCGGTTATCATCGTGCCAAGTATTATTGCAAATACAGATTTAATTTTCTTCATTTTATACCCTCTTAAAAACTATACTGTGTACCATCTTCGAAATCAACAGTTGTTACAGCATTTTCACTTGTATCTTTGTTGTTTATATGTGTAAAGTCAAAAACTTTACCGTTGATTTCTGCTTTAAATGCATTTACATTATCGTGAGAATTATCAGATATTACATTTACATCAACTGTTTCACCCTTGTTAAGCGGTATAATCAAGCTTGTGTAAGTGCATTCACCTTTACACTTCTTTGTAAGCACCGCTTTTTTACTGTCGGTAATGGTTCCTGCCCCGGGAGAATATCTGGAATATTCAAAGTCAGCACTGTCAATTTTGCCCACAGGTACTATAAGAACGTTAATACCGTCATCAAAGTTACTACGCATTATATTGGTATTTTCATCTATTGTCATATTTGCTGAAGGAAGCATATGCCATAACAATGTAAAGGTAGACTCCTTGTCACAGTTAACAGGTTTAATATAGTCTGTTACAATCCAGAATTTATGCTCCTTGCAGAAAGTGACACTTCTGTTTTGCAATTCAACTGCACTGTTGTTTGCACCTGAATATTCGCAGTAGTCAAATTTATCGTTTGTATCAAAGCCAAGCTGGTTTGCATCTTTACGGATTGTATTTTCAACACCGTCAACCATCATAATGTTATGTGTTGAAGACTTTGTCATATATTCAAATATAGGCCCTGTAAGCTGAGCACCATAGCCCTGGTCTGTTACCAGGTGTCTGCCGTATGCCATCATCGCAAGTGAAAATACATCATTGTGTCCGTGGGAAGCCTCTCGTTTACCTGTAACAACCATTGCAAGAGCATCCTTTGACCAGTCGGTTTTCATATAAGTTCTGCGGTTCACAGGCTGGTTAAAGGTTGTAAAGTTTGGAAGCTTGCCATCCTTACCATCAGTTACAACATATTTTATTTCTTCGTCGTCCCCGACAAGGGCATAGCAAAGGTCATAAAATTTCTTTATAATACGTGTTACATCTTCAAATGCATATGTAGAGTCTGCAATATTAAAATCACTTCTTACGGGACTTGCCGTATAATAGAAGGTCTTAATAAGATTGTATATAATATCACTTGATTCTTCCGAAAAAGGAAGTGGTTCATTTGTAGCATTATATATGTTAAATACCTCTGTTATTGTATTTAACAAAGTCTGATGATAATTAAGAGAAAGTTCAATGCAGGAATTATCCTCATTTATAAAACCTGCCATAAGTCTTTCATTTTCTTTAACTGTTTTTTCAAACCATACATCACGTTCCTTTAATTCAGGAAAGTAACCAATTACGCTGTAAACACCTTCTGTAGCATATGAACCCCAGTTGTTTGTTGCCTTTCCGTAGTACACTTCCACAAGGTATTTTGCAACCTTATAAAAATTCTTCATAAGTCCGCAGAATGTATCAGGTGTCACATATTTACTTTCAATAACCTTCATAAAGTCGCAAAGGTGGTTATCACAATATCTGGACATATCAAGTTCATTGTTAACCTCACGGTCTGCACCTACAAAGTGTACCATTCCCATTGCATTTCTTATAAAAGTATAAGCGTATTTTTCATCTTTTGTGTCATAATAAAGCTGTGCTATTGGTGAAAATTCATAGGCACGGTGGAAAAAGCAAATTTTACCTTTGTTAAAAGGTATGTGACTTGTTATGAAATCCCAGGTATTCATATCACTGCAGGAAAATAAAAGTTCATCGGTAACATTTGCCCAGCAATGAGTTTTTTCATCCCAGCTTGATTCATATTCATTATATACAAATATTTCTTTTTCTCCGTTTTGTGTGTTGCCGTACACATTAAGAGTAACCTCTGAAACCTCGTCACCTTCCTTTAAAAAGCCAAGGTCAAAAACAAGGTAAACTCGTTTCATATGTTCGTCGTGATTATGGTAAATACCACTTTCCTGAACTTCAAAAACATCAAGGCTGCTGAAATTTTTATTTTCGTTCTCACCGCCTGAAAGCATAGTGTTTTTATGACATTCAACCTTTACTTTTTCTCCGTTAAGAGTAAGCTCAAGGTAAGGTATATGTTTGGAATTTCTTGAATGTATATACGCAGGATTAATTTCCTTATCCACAGACATAAGTATAAATTCAATATCCTTATGTGTTCCGAAAATGTGTCTTTTCATTGAAAATGTAACATCTTTTTTGTACCATTTTTCTTCCTGACACATATTGAAAAAGCCCATTGTATGGCCATTCATTGTGCTTACACAATATATGTTTTTCTCAAGAGTTTCCGCACACAATTCAAGTTGCTTTCTGTCAGCGCCACCTTGCTTGTACTGTGGTAACTTTGCATTTTTATGCTTGTTGCGGTAGTATTTTAAAAGTTCTTCTTTTGCAAGAGAATAATTGTTGTTATCTTTAACGGCAGCAATTACTCCTGAAAGTTCGTTTGCATATTTTTCATAATCAAATACACTTTCAAAATTCCATCTGCCCGTTTCCGCATTCCATTCACCAAAAAAATCTCTGTCTAAAACCCTGTGCGGATCTTTATATATTGTATAATTCATAAAAAAACACCCCTACATATAATTTGGTATATTTTAATTATACCAAATATACTATTGAGGTGTCAATTCAATTATTTTTTAATATCAAAAACTCTTACATAGTCTACAACAAATTCGTCGTTGCCTATAAGGTCATAAGCCTCTTTTACGGGCTGATGGTCTTCATAACGGTATCCTTTAACCTCTGTAGTTATAAGTATAAATTCGGGACGGTGTGAAACTGAATGGTCAATACGTCCGTCCTCTTTGCCGTCAACATAGAAGGTGTAACCGTTTTCGTCCCACAAAACGCCGTAGCGGTGGAATTCTTCGGGATTGTCTATCATACAGTCGCCGCCTGCCTGGTTGTGCTTCATATCAAGACCGTAGCCGCCTGTGAAAACATGGTGATGATTTACCAAGCCCGGTTTGAAGCATTCCATAACGTCAATTTCTACGCCTGTTTCACCAACGTCTAATGATGCGCCGATGGTAGGTGACTGAATCCAGAATGCACTCCACCAGCCTTCCATCTTCTGCATTTTACAACGGCATTCAAAGTAACCGTATTTTTTTGTATATTTATTTTCCTTGAGCTTACCTATTGGCCACTGAAGATGTGCGTTCTGGAATTTTGTCTTTTCAACAGGTGTGTCCATAAAATTATATCCTGTCTGAAGCTGTGATGATACAGGTCTGCCGTCCTCGTCAATAACCTTGAAAACTACGTTGCCCTTACCGTCAAGATAAACGCCCTTGTCTGTCCATGCCGGCCACTCCATGCCCATCATAGACATACGAAAATCCCATTTTGATGTATCAAGCTCTGTTCCGTCAAATTCATCTGCCCATACAAGTTCTAAATCCACATCATCAGGAAGTATGCTTGGTTCATGATTTTTTACTTCATATATTTTCATTGTTTTAATCACCCTTGTTTTTTATTTAAACAAATTGTATCAAATATCAAAAAAATTCTCTATAAAAATATAAAGCATCTTTTTAGATATATTACTGCAACAAAAAACAACAAGGTTATTATTTTAACCATCCAAGATACTCAAACCACTTAAGCAACAAATCTGCCCACTGTGCAATGTGAAGTTCCATTTTTGTTTCCTTTGGTGTAAGACCATAACCGTGTCTGCCATCAGGAAATAAATGAACCTCTGCATTAACACCTTTTCTGTGAAGCTCTGTTGCATATTCAAGTGAATTTTCTATATCCACACAAGTATCACCGCAGGTATGCCATATAAAAGCCTGAGGTGTAGTTTCCTTAACTAAAAGATTCGGGCTGAATTTCTTTCTTGTTTCAGCATCATTACTTTCGTCATAAACATCACCTATAAGGTTGTTTCCGCTTCCTATATGTGCAATATCACGGTTATACAAATTTATAACAGGGTAACACAAAATCTGTGCATTTGGCAAAAATTCTTCCTTGTCAATAGCATCTGCACCTTCAAAGTCAATAGAATCGGTATATGTAGATGTAAAAGCAGCAAGATGTCCACCTGCAGATGACCCCATAATTGCAACCTTGTTTTTATCTATTCCGTATTTTTCGGCATAATATCTTACAAAACGTACACCACGTCTTGCATCCAAAAGAGGCATTGGAAAAACATGTGGTTTAACACGATATTCTACTACAAATGCGGAAATACCGTTTTCAGCAAGAAATTCAGCATAACCCTTTCCTTCGTGACCAGCTCTGTGAGAATAACCACCACCTGGAAGAATAACTACTGCACCGTCAGATTTTTTGTTAACAGGCTTATAGTATGTAATTGTGGGTATTTCCTCGCACATACCTGGTGTATTTTCCCATAAATTCATTGTTTCAACATACATTTTATTTTTTCTCCTTTGCTTTTTATTTTTTAAATAATATTTTATGATCAACACTTATATTCAAGTTGTTTAAGCTTCATCACGAAGAAATTCAAAGCGTTTTATTTTCTTTCCATTTACTTCAACTTCCTCTTCCCACATCGTAGCAGGGCGAACCCATAACCTTTGTTCCCCATACAAAGCACGATAAACAACCATTTCTTCTAGTGTTTCGCTGTGTAGTGCAATGTCTACAAGCTCATATTCATTTCCTTTATAATGTTTGTAAATTCCCTTTTTCATATCTTCACCATTACTGCATCTTCACCGTATTCAATTCTGTTACCTGAAGTTCTGAGGCTTTCTAAAAATTCAATATATTCCTCCCTTGATGCAAACAAAGGCTTAAATTCAGATATAACCTTTTTAGCCTCCTCCGCATTATCGGAAAGAAGAACATAAAGCATTCCAAGCTGTAATTTTGCACTTGCCACACAAGCGGCAACAGGGTCAGCTATCTGATAATTATCACCATGACCTATTCCCGACATCCCTCCTGCATATGGGTGTATAACAGGCATAATGCAGCATAAATCACCCATATCAGTACTTCCGGAGCTTACTCCATCTGTCATTTGCATATTGTATTCAGGAATAAAAAGATTTGCCGCCTTGTAGGTAACATTTCTCATATTTTCGTCATTTACAAGTGGTGCATATCCGGGGTTGTCTATAATTTCCACATTGGCTCCAATTGAAATGGCACCTCCGCAAAGAGCACGGTTAACCTTTTTGTTTTCTCTGCATATTGCCTCAAAACTTTTTCCTCTTACATAGCTTTCAAGAACAGCTTTTTCAGGAATTGCATTAACTATAGAACCACCACTTGTCATAATTGGATGTACTCTTATAACATCGCTTTCCTTAAAAGTTTCGCGTATTGCATTTATTGCATTTATACCGCAGTTTGCCGCATAAAGTGCGTTAACTCCATCCCACGGTGCACCGCCTGCATGTGCGGAAACACCTTTGTATATAATCTGCTTTGTAATACAACCCACACTACCTTTGGGTATTTTATAGCTGTCAGACGTATGCACCATAAAGGCAATATCTACACCGTCAAAATATCCGCGTGACAAAAATTCGGTTTTTCCGCCAAAGAATTTAATTTTCCCTTCTTCTCTGAGCTTTGCTCTGTACTCAATTTCCAAAAGTTCCTCAGCAGGTACCGCACAAAGTCTTATTTTACCACACAACTCTTCTATTATTCCGGGTTCTTTAAGTGCCGCTGCAACGCCAATAAGCGCTGCACACTGCGCATTATGTCCACAGGAATGTACCGCACCTGTATCAGGGTCAGCCTCCTTGTGTCCCGGACATATTATTGAGTCAAGCTCTCCTAAAACCAAAATTTCCGGTCCCGGCTTCCCTGTATCAAGCACAGTATAAAAACCTGTAATTCCATCTGCCATAACAAGGTCATAACCAAGCTCTCTGAAAACTTTTTCCATATATGCAGATGTTTTAAATTCTTTATAACCTGTTTCGGGATTTTCCCATATATATCTTTCAGCCTCAAGAATTTTATCTTTATGCTTTTCAACAGCCAAATTAAATTTTTCCATAAAAATACCCCTTTTTATATTATACCTCATTATTTAAAATATAATATTGACTTTTACATTTTACTATGTTATAGTCTATTTGTCAAATGAAAGGATGGATAAAACAATGTATGTAGCAGGGCAGATAGTAGGTATTCTTGTAACAATTTTTGCAGTACTTTCTTTACAATGCAAAGAAATGAAAAACATTCTTCTGATGCAAATTGTTGCAAACCTCTTACTTATGCTGAATTATTGGTTACTTGATGCATTTTCGGGTGCAACAATTGCAATTATAGCAACAGTGCAAACAGTAATTATGTTTGGTGTAAGAATGCTCGATGATAAAATTTCAAAAAAATCAAACCTTATTTTAACTATTTTTATTACTGTTGTTTTTGCAGGTATATTTATATATTCCTCAATAACCACATATCATTCGCATATAGATATATTATCTGCTCTTGCATCACTTGCTTTTTGTGTATGCATAGTACAGAAAAACGCAACCGTATGCAGAATTCTCGTTATGGCAAATGCATTATTATGGATTGGATATGATATAGGAACTTATGCATACACAACTATTTTAACCCATAGTTTTTCTTTTATTTCAACATTGGTGGGTATGATACGGTTAGATATTCCAAAACTATCAAAAAAATCCTGAGGAAACCCTCAGGATTTTTTATTATCTGAATACATAAAAATATACACAGAAAAATTGCAATACACTTCCGCCAAGAACAAATATGTGCCATATAAAATGGAAAAACTTTAATTTCTTCATTTTATAGAAAATTATACCAACTGTATACGATACACCCCCAAGCACCAAAAACCATAGTGCAGCAGGCGGAAACGCAAATATAGATTTAATAGAAATTACTATAAGCCATCCCATAATTACATAAAGTACAAGTGAGGCTTTTTTCCATTTTTCCATATTTATTGCATTAAAAACAATACCTATTACCATACAAACTGCATTTATGCCGAATATGGTCCACCCAAGTGCACCACCTATAAAACAAAGTGCAATAGGTGTATATGTACCCACTATCAGTATAAAAATTGAACAATGGTCAAGTATCTGAAAAACTTTTCTTGCACCTGTTTTAGACAACGCATGATATAAGCAGGAAAGCAGATATAAAAGCACAAGGCTTCCACCATAAATTGATGCACTTACAACTCCAAGTGCACCGCTGCCTGTTATAACAGCACGCACAATCAAAAGCACCAATGCCGCAACAGAAAGACCTGCCCCTACACCATGTGATATTGAATTTGCTATTTCTTCACCAAGTGTCTGTGTTTTAACTTCTTTTAAAATCCCCATTTTTTTGCCTCCTTTAAAACACGAACCTTTTTATCGGTTTTTCAATACCATATTATCACATTTTCATTAACTTGTCAATTGTATTATTAAAATTCCGGTTTAAAACTTGGCATAAGTTCAAGCTTAAACAAATTCATTTTATGTTTTCTGTCTATAATTTCTTTTTTAGAACTATCTTCTATTACACCTGTACGGATGTAGACATCAAGCTCTGCATAAGTAAAACCAAGATTTTCCTCATCAGTTTTACCACAAAGTCCATCTATTGGCACCTTGTCAACTAAAACATCCGGAAGTCCCAAAAGTCTGCCAATTTCCTTTACTTCAGTAACCGTAAGATGTGACATTGGTGAAAAATCACCTGCCGCATCACCGTAACGTGTAGAATAGCCAACCCAATCTTCAGAAAGATTACATGTATTACAAACTCTTCCGTTGCAACTTTGAGAAATAGCATAAAGAGTTGTCATACGCACTCTTGGCGGAATATTGGTAGTTGTCTGCACTGAAACTTCCAAATCCCCGGGAAAGCTGTTTTTTAGTCCCTCAACAGCATCCTTTATATTTACAACATAATGTTTTATATCAAGATGTTTAACAAGAAGCTCTGCCATATCAATATCGTGTTGTTCTCCGCATGGCATTAAAACCCCTATTACTCTATCCTTACCCAATGCTTCAACACAAAGTGCCGCCGCAATTGAACTATCCTTACCTCCGGAAATACCAACAACCGCATTACATCCCTTGCCGTTTTCCTCAAAGAAATTTCTTATCCATTCAACGCATTGATTTTTTACCTTTTCTGCATTAAACATAATTATACCTCCGCATAAATAATTCTCTTATATCAATATAATTCAATTATTCCCCTGTGTCAAGTAATTTTATGTTTTTAAAAATCATAAAAATTGGGACTGTAAAAAATTAACTATTTTTACAGCCCCTGTTAAAATTAGAACAATATTATAATAAACTGAGAAACAAGAACAACTGCAATAAGAGCAATCGGATATGTAGCCGCATAAGCTGCCGCAACATCTTCAGTTTCTGCAACACCAATAAGTGTTCCAAGTGCCGGTGTACTTGTCATACCGCCGGTAATTGAACCAAGGTTATTAAGAAGGCTAAGCTTTAACACGTACTTAGCAAACAAGTAACCAATGATAAGAGGTACAATTGTCATAATAATACCATATACAAAGTACATAGGGTCAAAGTTAGCAACAAAGTCTGCACCACCCGGTATACCAGCACCTACAAGGAACAATACAAGACCAAGCTCACGAAGAAGCTTTAGTGTATGTGTATCAGGCATAATGCAAAGCTTTCCAATTCTTCCAAAATGTCCCATTATAAGAGCTACCATCAGGCAACCACCTGTTGTTGTAAGTGAGAAGCATGTACCTGAAAGACCTGCACCTGAAAGCGGTATCTTTATTGCACCAACCAATGAACCTAAAATAGCTGCAAGTGAAAATACGGCAAAGCCGTGTCCGTCAAGGTGAAGGAGTTTAATGTTCTTACCTGCTACATCTGCTTTTTCATCTTTTATTACAATTTTAGCTCTTTCTTCATCCATATTAGCCTTAGATATTTTAGGAATAATCTGAACAAACAATACAACTCCGATAACACCGAATATGTATGCAATACCGTGGCCTACAGAAACAAGGCTTGTATACTGCTCTGCAACTGTTGCTTTAGCAGCAGAAAAAGCAGGTGTTGAAGTAAGTGAGCCCGAAAGCAAACCAACTATCATAGCAACAAAACCATCTTGTTCTTTAATTGTAGCACCATAACCTACTGCTTCTCCCATATAAATACAAGCAACAGCAGCAAGACCGCCTGCAAGTATTATAATGAAACCAAGCAAAACGTATGATTTAAAGTTCTTTTTAAGATTGCCGAAAAATTTAGGTCCTGCAATAAAGCCAACAGATGTAACAAACAGTATAAGACCAAGCCTTTCAACAATTTCCAATGCCTTTTCAACAAAGTGAACAGTTTCTGCCTCACCCTTTATAACCATCTGTGCCTCAAGTGGAGCAAAACAAAGTGCACCAAATACAAGTGCGATAACGAATACACCTGCATCACCAAGGCATACACCTTTAATTGTAATACGTCCCAAAGCGTAACCTACAAACAGTACCGCAAAAAGACAGAACATAAAAAATGTAATACCTGTAACAGGAATAACTCCGCCAAATAAAGTCATTTTTATTCTTCCTTTCTAAACATACTACAGGGGTGAATTTACATTCACCCCATAGATTTATTGTTTTCTGCGAGTGTAATCAGGCAACAATTTTGGAGATACAACAGATGTATCAATACCTGCATCAGCAATTTCTTTTTCAAACTTATCAACGTGTGAAAGTGAAAGCTTGCCAACCTTAACATTTTTAGCTTTAGCAGCAGCATTTTTACCTGCACTTCTACCAAATACGATAATGTCAAGAAGTGAGTTACCCATAAGTCTGTTTTTACCATGAATTCCGCCAACAGCCTCACCTGCAACAAACAAGTTTTCAACGTTTGTTGTCATACAATCAGCTGTAATGTCAAGACCACCGTTCTGATAATGTAGTGTAGGATATACCAAAATAGGTTCCTTACGGATATCAATACCATACTTAGCGAACATTCTCCACATAGCAGGAATTCTCTTCATAATAGTACCTTCACCGCCGATTTTTTCAATCATTGGTGTGTCAAGCCAAACACCCTTGCCATTTCCTGTTTCTACGCCGTTGTCTCTTTCAGAACATTCACGGATAATAGAAGCAGCAGAAACGTCACGAGTTTCAAGTGGATGCATAAATGCCTCACCATTTACATTTACAAGCTTTGCACCAAGTGAACGAACTTTTTCAGTAACAAGAGCACCGAAAATCTGTTCAGGATAAGCAACACCTGTTGGGTGATACTGAAGTGTTTCAGCATACAAAAGTTTAGCACCTGCTCTGTAGCCCAATACAAGACCATCAGCAGTTGCACCATAGTGGTTTGATGTAGGGAAGCCCTGATAGTGCATACGACCTGCACCACCTGTTGCAATAATAACTGTCTTTGCTTTAGCAACAAGAATTTCTTTAGTTTCCATATTCATAAGAACCGCACCTGATGCATTACCGTTTTCATCAAGAATAAGTTCAATTGCTGCAGTAAAATCTACAACAGGTATGTTACGGTTTAGAACTTCATCACGAAGAGTTCTCATAATTTCAGCACCTGAATAGTCTTTTGCAGCGTGCATTCTCTTTCTTGAAGTACCACCACCGTGAGTTGTTACCATTGTACCGTCTGCTTCTTTATCAAATTCAACACCAAGATTACTTAGCCACAAAATTGCTTCAGGAGCATCACAAACAAGCTTTGACAAAAGCTCTTTCTTAGCAGCAAAGTGACCGCCACCGAAAGCATCAATATAATGCTGAGCAGGTGAATCGTTTGGCTTATCAGCAGCCTGAATACCACCCTCAGCCATCATTGTGTTGGCATCACCCATTCTTAGCTTTGTAACAATCATAACGTTTGCACCGGCTTCATGAGCTTCAATAGCTGCAGATGTACCTGCACCGCCGCCACCGATAATCAAAACATCTGTTTCGTAATCAGGATTTTCAAGGTCAATACTTTCAGCATCTATACGGCTGTGTGCCTGCAAAATTTCAGCAAGCTCTGTAGGAACCTTTTCACCTTTATTAGGACCAATTTTAAGTTCAGCAAATTCGTCCTTTTTGTAGTCCGGATGAAAAGCAGCAAGCAAATCTTCTTTCTGCTTTGCAGTCATACGATCCGGCTCTAAAGCGATATTTTTTTCTCTTGCTGCTTCAACTGCAGCAATTGATTTATGAAAATTTTCCGAATACATATTCTTTTCCTCCTTACTTTTCTATTTCACGTGTGTTGTAAAGCTCTTTCATTTCTTCAAGTGGTTTATCCATAAGAGCTTCAATTAGTTCTTTAAAGTCACCGTCATTAATTTCCTTTACACGGTCTTCAAGGTGACCGCATCCCGGAGCAAGATACTTACCGTTAATTCTTCTTGCAAGCATAGCAACCTGAGGATGTGAAATACCTGCAGGACATCTTGAAGAACATACACCACACATTACACAGTCAAAAGATTCTTCAGCACACTTTTCGAATTCACCGCGCTGAGCATATGCAATATACTGCATAACGTTAAGTTCCTGAGTACAAGCTTTTGTACAGGCATTACAGCCGATACAAGCATAAATTTCAGGATAAAGCTGCATCATAACAGATTCATTTACAGGGATATTTTCGATATCATAACCTTCTTTTACTAGTGGGAAGAAAGGAAGAGTTGCAATATACATATTGTCCTCAACCTTAGTCTGACAAGCAAGGCAAGCCTTAAGTTCCTTGTCACCCTTAATGCGGTAAATAGTAGCACAAGCACCGCAGAAACCGTTACGGCAACCGCAACCGCGAACCAACTGATAACCGGCATATTCCATAGCGGTCATAATTGTTAAATTTTCAGGCACTTCATATTTTTTGCCGAAAAGAAATATATTAACTAATTTTTCCATGTTACCTCTCCTTTAATACTCGCTCGGAAGTTCATCAAGCTCATCGCATCTGAATACCGGGCCGTCTTTGCACACATACTTGGAGCCAACGTTACACCTTCCGCATTTGCCAACTCCGCACTTCATTCTAAGTTCAAGTGTTGTGTAAATCTGAGTTTTATCAAAACCAAGTTCACAAAGTCCTTCAAGTGTAAACTTAATCATAATAGGAGGTCCGCAAAGAACCGCTGTTTTGTTTGTATCAAAACCAAGTTCTTTTACATAGGTTGGAACAAAGCCAACGTGGCCATCCCATCCCTCCTGAGGATTATCAATAGTAAGGTGAACATTTACACCTGCATCTGTTGACCATTCTTCAATGATTTCCTTATAATCAAGCAAATCATCCTTACTTCTTGAACCGTAAACGATATCAATATCGCCGTAACGGTCACGATAATGTCTGCAATAGTTGATAACTGAACGAAGTGGTGCAAGACCAACACCGCCGGCTATAAACAACAAGTTCTTTCCTGCAAATACATCATCAACAGGGAATGGGTTTCCGTAAGGTCCTCTTATTGTTACCTGCTGACCAACTTCAGCCTGATGCAACCATTCGGTTACGCAACCGCATTTTTTAATTGAAAACTCCATAAATTCTTCATTTGTAGGAGAAGATGTAATAGAAAACATAGCCTCTCCAACACCGGGGATAGAAAGCATAGCACACTGACCGGGTCTGTGGGCAAACGCCTTTTTGCCATCAGGAGTCACAACTCTGAAAGTTTTAATATCAGGTGTGTCAATACGTACATCAGTTATAACACCAATTTGTGGAATTAAAGTTTCTTCTCTGTTATTCACGCATCAGCACCTCCGATTTTTTTCATTACTTTAACGATATTCATAGAAATAGGACATTTTGAAATACATCTTCCGCAACCAACGCAACTGAATAGTCCGTCGTTGTTTTCAGGATAGTACACAAGCTTGTGCATAAATCTCTGGCGGAAGCGTTCTTTCTGTGAAAGTCTGTTATTTCCGTGAGCCATCTTTGTAAAGTTAGAGTACATACAAGAATCCCAACATCTGAATCTTATAACGCCATTGCCTGTGTTGAAGTCCTTAATGTCATAGCACTGACATGTAGGGCACACAAAAGTACAGGTACCGCAACCAAGACAACTTCCTGATAATTCATCCCATGCAGGATTATTGAAAAACTCATTTGTTTTTCCACCGCCAAAAGCATCTGTCTTAAGGTCTTTAAGCGGCAACTTATTCATAATGGCAGAAATTTTTTCCTTCTGTTCATTAACAACTGTTTCATCACATTCTTCAGTGAAAGCTGAAATTTTTTCCAAAAGAGCCTCACCCTTTGGAGTGTTGGCTTTAAAATAAATTTCATTTTCAGTCTTCCATGTTGTAACATCGCCTTCAGGAGCTTCAGGAGAAATTCCGAAAGTTTTACAAAAACAAGTTTCTGCAGGCTTTGCACAAGCAGTAGACACAATAACACCTTTTTCACGTCTTGAAGCATAGTAACTGTCAACAGGCTCTGAAAGGAAAACTCTGTCTAAAACTTCAAAGCTTCTTACGTCACAAGCACGAACGCCAAAGATAACAAAATCTTCTGTTTCACTTCTTGTGTCAATAACTTCAATATTTTTTCCTTCTGTTTTGAATTCCATAAGGTTTTCCATTTGTGGGAAGAAGAAATCCTTAGGACTTCTTACAGTATTAAGTGCATTACTCCATTCAATACCCTTTTCCCACTGTTTGTAAGCCGCACTGCCGTCTTTATCTTCAGCAGGAACATAAAGCTTTGCAGATTTTGTAATTTCTTCAAAAACAGAATATATTTTATCAAGAGAACATTTAAGCATCAGTATCCCTCCTGTCAAACACTTCACCGGGTTCTATATCATCGGTAGTGTAATTTACAAGCGGTGCTCTTAAACCAACTTCGGCACCCGCCTGATATTCACCGTAAAATTCATTAATATCCTTAATAAATTTACGGTTTAAAAGATGAAGAGGAATATTCTGAGGACAAACTCTTGAACATTCACCGCAGTCAGTACAACGGCCTGCTACGTGGAATGCTCTTATAATATGGAACATTTTTTCCTCGAAACTGTCAGAAATAGCTTTGTTTTCAACGCCTGATTCAGGGTTGTCAAATACGCATTTCTCACAAGTACAAGCAGGACATATATCACGGCACGCATTACATCTGATACAACGAGAAAGTTCATTCTGCCAGAATGCAAATCTTTCGTCGGGACTCATATTTTCTAGCATTTCAACCTCGTCAAAACGCTTTGAGTCGATAACATCGCCGTTTTCACCCATAAGCTCGTCATAAGCAACGCATTTTTTACTCTTACAAACTACGCATCGTTCTAAAAGTACGTCTTTTGCATCAATAGCCTTTTCACCGTCATAGATAGTGTCTACAACGATTTTACCGTCTGCAAATGATATAGAACTGATGCCGTCGCCTGTTATTTTCTTTACTTTATCAATATCCGCCATACCTTCGCAAGGGATACCAACCGCATAAACATTCTCGCGGTTAAATCTGTGCTCAGTAAGTAGCTGATTGAAGCTGTATGTGTCGCAAGGTTTTAGAAATACAAGCACCTTGCCTTCTTTTTTAGTTTCGGCTACAAGGTAATTTGAGAAGTTTGCACCGCAAAAATCGTTATATACAAAATCCTTTTCAAGTGATGCTACGTCTCCGAACACAAAAGGTGTTACGTCGTAGTCAAATTCACCTGTTTTCCAGCCAAGCACACGATTAACTGTGCCGTTTTGGAGTAATTCTGACGCTTTTTTAATAAGCATTTCTCTGTTTATCTTTTGGATCTCAAATCCACCAATCTCTTGTTTTCGCCAAGTGCGGTAACTGCCTCTGTGAACTCATTCATAGTAGTAGCAAATTTCGCACCCTCTGCCGCAGATACCCATTCAACTCTTACTCTTTCCTTTTCTATGCCAAGGAAGTTAAGCATTGAGAACAGAAGCGACATTCTTCTTCTTGTAAAGTAGTTACCCGATGTGTAGTGACAGTCACCAGGGTGGCAACCGCAAAGGATTACACCGTCTGCACCCTTCTGGAATGCACGAAGGATAAACATAGGGTTTACTCTGCAAGAACAAGGCACCTTTATTATTTTTACATTTTCAGGATATGCCAAACGGTTGTTACCCGCAAGGTCAGCTCCTGCATATGAACACCAGTTGCAGCAGAATGCTACAATAAGTGGTTTGAATTCTCCGTTTATTTGCATATAGCATCCACCTCCGCCATAATCTGTTTATTGGCAAAGCCTTTTAAGTCCATAGCACCTGAAGGACAAGCAACTGTACATGCACCACAGCCCTGACATACCGCCTCGTTAACTGAAGCTACTCTTCTTATAGCAGTAGTTCTGTCTGGCATACGGAACTCTTTGTCCGAATAAGTGATAGCGCCGTAAGGACATACCTTTTCACAAGACGAACATCCGTTACACATCATCTCATTTGCACCAGCTACGCAAGGGTTACCTGTAAGCTTATCTTTTGCAAGAAGGCCTATAACCTTTGCAGCCGCCGCACTCGCCTGAGATACTGTTTCAGGGATATCCTTAGGTCCCTGACAAGCACCTGATAAGAATACACCCGCTGTTGGGCTTTCTACAGGACGAAGCTTTGGATGTGCCTCTGTGAAGAAATC
>JAZQAN010000003.1:0-36193 GCA_045545235.1 Clostridia bacterium
AAACGGGTCAAGGGCGGAGCCATTGTCGTTTGGAGCATTGTCCAAATTTTAATTTGGGTAACAATGCCCATATGCAGGGCTCCAAAGCTATGCTTTGGCTAAGCCTCGAGCCATCAGGAGCGCGAGGGAATCGAAACCCTCGCGTTTTGGGTACTTTTGCTACAAAAGTGCCCCGTCGGAGACATTATAAAAAGGACAGTAATCAAAGTAATTACTGTCCTTTTTAGTACACTTCATATTCTGCATCTTTTTTTATTTTAATATTACCAAAATACACAACGGTATTAAAAATGCTATATTCCAAACAGAAAACTGAAGAAAATATTTACCTTTTTCTTCAGGTATTTCAGCAACAAAAATCTTGTATGAAATAAGGCTTGCCATAGAAGCAATAAGTGTTCCGAGCCCACCTATGTTTGTTCCTATAATAAGAGCTTCAATTTTGTTGGTAAAGCCCGACAATAATACTGCGGCAGGAACATTACTTATAATCTGGCTTGAAAGCACAGAAGCTAAAATTTCACGTCCGTTTACAAAGCCCGAAATTGCATTTTTAAATGCTTCTACATTGCTCATATTTCCGATAAATATAAAAAAGAATATAAATGTAAAAAGCAGACTGTAATCAATCTTTAATAGCAATTTGCGATTTATAATAATTATTGCCACAGTTACAATTACAAGTGTAATTATGTAGTTTAAAGCATTTGCAACGGTAAGCATACATATTGCAAACAGGATAATGTAAAAAAATGTTGACTTTATTGAAAAAGTAATTTTTTCGGGAGTATATTCAACTTTTTCTGATTTTATGGTAAGGTTTGAAAGCATTAGTAAAATAAAGGAAAGGGCAGTATATGGTAAAACAAGCCTGATAAAATTCCAAAGTGACATTCCCGAAAGAGAATAGAGGTATAGGTTTTGAGGGTTTCCCACAGGGGTAAGCATACTTCCCAAATTAGCCGCTATTGTCTGCAAAACAATTACGGGTATAAGAAATTTTGATTTTCCTGATTTTTTCACAGCTTCAATTGCAAATGGAACAAATGTAATAAGTGCAACATCATTTGTTATAAGCATTGAGGTGAAAAAACAAAGCGAAATTAAAATGAACGAAAGGGTACGGAAGTTTTTTGTCTTTGAAAGTAATGAACTTGCAAGTGCAGAAAAAACTCCGTTTTCACGAAGTCCTGCCATTATTCCCATAAGGCAAAAAAGCAAAGAAAGTGTTTTTAAGTCTATGTATGATATGTATTTCGCAGAAGGTGGTATAAAAAACATTGAAACAACCGCAAGTATTGCTGACACCGAGAGTACGGTTTCTTTTTTTATGAATTTGTAAATTTTATTAAAAGTCATAAATTTAACCTCATCTTAAATTAATGTATATAACTATGGCGACACAAACCAGAACCGAGAGAGGAATTAACAGTCTAAACTTTATTTTTGAGGTTTTGTGGTTGAAAATAACCATGCCGAATATAGCACCTGCTCCACCAAGTAAGAAGGATAGAATAATCAGGGTAGATTCTTTTATCCTTCTTTTCTTTTTTCGTGCAAACAGTTTGTCAAGTGCATATATAAGCATTACTGATGCATTCCATATTAAAAGCGAAATGTAAAATATTTTCATATAAAAACTCTTCCCTTTTGTAATTTATTTAGGATTTACATGAACCATACAATGTTTTACTGCAGGCATTTTTTCTTCTATTTCATCATGGATTTTATCGGCGACAGAATGGGCATACTCAAGGGTTACATTACCTTTAAGCCCTATTTCAACATCTACAAATATTTTTGAACCGAACATTCTTGTCTTAAGCAAATCAAGAGATATAATATCTTGATTTGAAAGAATAATTTCTTCTAGTTTTTTTGTTATTTCAGGCTCGCAGGCTCTGTCCACCATTTTGTTTATGGCACCGATGAATATATCGATAGCTGCCTTTAATATAAAGAAGCATATAACAACGCTTGCAAAGGCATCGAGGACGGGGAATCCCATCATAGAGCCACCGATACCTATAAAGCTTCCTACCGATGAAAGTGAATCTGACCTGTGATGCCACGCATCTGCCATAAGTGCATCTGAATTTATTTTTTTAGCGACTATTTTTGTGTACCAGTACATCCACTCTTTTACAATAACTGAAATTACAGCGGCTATTAATGCAAACATCCCCGGTATCTGAAGATTTTTCCACGAAATCATTTTTACAATGCCGTTATATCCTATTCCTGCACCTACAAGTGCAAGCATAACTGCAAGTATAATTGCCGCAACACATTCCATTCTTTCATGACCGTATGGATGGTCGTCATCATTGGATTTTTCGGAAATTTTTACCCCGGCAATTACCACAAAGGTACTAAGAACATCTGAAAGTGAATGAACAGCATCTGATATCATAGCACCGGAATGTGCTATAATGCCTGCAGTAAGTTTGAAAACAGAAAGTACAATATTAACTATTATAGCGATAACAGAAACCTTTATTGCTTCATTTTTCATAAAGTCCTCCTATAAAAAATATCTGCAGGAAACTGTCCCACAGATATTATAATTCTGCTGCAAAATTGCCCGACCGTTGATGGTCTGTTCAGTTACTATATTTTATGCTAAAATTTAAAAAATGTCAATATGATTATTTTTAAAAAATGTATGGACTTTTCATGTTTTTTGATATAAAATAAAATCAGTATGGTTAGGAGGGGTTTGGGGTGAACATAGATCAGCTTAATGCATTGATAGATGAGAGAAAAGACGAACTGTTTGATATGCTATGTAATCTTGTTAAAATAAATTCCGAAAATTTTGGTGAATTTGGTAATGAAAAAGAATGTGCAGATTATATACATAAAAAGTGTGAGAATATGGGGCTTGAAAGTGATTTGTATTCTCCACTTGAACTTGATGGATTTACTGAAAATCCCGACTATTATCCCGGCAGAAATCTTGAAGAAAGATATTGTGTTGCTGCTCGTTGGAAGGGTGCAGAGGATAAGGATGACCTTATGCTTATGGGGCATCTTGATACTGTGCCTATAGGTGACCCTGCAAACTGGAGTTTTGACCCTCTTTTAGGTGAAGTACGTGACGGAAAGATTCTTGGAAGAGGTGCATGTGACGACAAATACGCACTGGCAACTGTAATGTTTCTTATAAAAATTCTTAAAGAAAATAATTTTGTTCCAAAAGCAAATCTTGTGTTTGCTGCGTATTCTGACGAGGAATTTGGAGGCTCTCACGGTGCGATGGCATCGGTTATGAAATATCCATGTACACGTATTGTAAACCTTGACGGTCGTTATGCTCAAATTTGGCACTGTGCATCGGGCGGTGCTGTAATGGATTTTAAATATCATACTATAAATACTGTAGACAGTGCAAAGCTTACTGCACAGGTAATTCCTGTAATAATGGAGGAACTTGATAAATTTGCAGATAAAAGAAGTGCCGAGCTTGAAGAAAATCGCTTCTATAAGGGTACGATTATTCCTAAAACAGCACTTCGTTACAATGACATTCATGCAGGTAACAATGGTGCTGATTTGGGTGTGGGAACCATCACTTTTGTTTTCTATACAGTTAAAACAAAAGAAGAAATTTATAAGGAATTAGAAGAAGTCACAAATAAAATTAACGAACGAATTAAACCTATGGGGGTTATTGGTGACGGATTTTTTCCTGCTACAAGATTTTTCCATTATGGATTTAGTGAGCCTGACCACGAAAGCATAAAGGATATGGTAAGGGTGGCGAAAGAATCTATTGGGGAAGATGTTTCAGTATGCGGGTCTTGTCTTTCTGATTTATCGGTTATTTTAAAATACGGAAACAACAGTGCATTTGGCTTTGGAGCAGGGCGTGATTTCAGCCTGCCCGGCGGAGCACATCAACCTGATGAATTTATAGAATGTGAAAGTCTGGTTAAATTTGCTAAAATGGTTGGAGCTTACATAATAGATTTTTTAGGATAGGTGTTTTTAAATGAAAAAAATTATAGCAACAGATTTTGACGGTACATTGTGTAAAAACGGTACCATAAGTAAGGAAAATTTTGATGCCGTAAAAAAATTCAGAAGTGAAGGTAATTTGTTTGGCATTGCAACCGGCAGAGATTACAAAGCTCTTAAGGGTTCCTTGAATAATATTGGTTTTTTTGAGTATGATTTTTTAATTCTTTGTAATGGTGCAGTATGTTGTAATGCAAATGATGAATTTGTGGTTGAAGAAAATGTTAATTCAAAAATGAAGTGGAAAGATTCTACACTTGCCCTACAAATAAGAAACCGTCTTTTTGAGCTTGGTTCTTACTGTGGTATATCTTTTGGCAAGGAGCGTTATTTATTTAGTAAAGACTATCCTGACGGCGGAAATGATGGCACATACGAATATGATGCCCATATACTGATTGAAGATGTTTCACGGTTTAGCAGAATGTACGGGCGGGGAAAAACTGCTGAACATGCAGTTGAGATAAATGATATTCTTGCAGATGAATTTGGTACTGTTGTAAACCCTACACAAAACTCTGTTTCAATTGATATTCCGGGGGTGGATATAACTAAATCCTCCGGTATAAGAAAATATGCCGGATTGATGAATGTGGCAGTTGAAAATGTGTGGACAGCAGGCAATGCTTATAACGATATACCTATGTTTGACGGATTTCACAGTTGTCTGATGAGTGATGGTAAGGAAGAACTTAAAAATATGGTAGATTATGTGTACGACAATGTGTCGGATTATATAGAGTTTGTTTTGAAATCATGAGGTGCTGTGTATGAGAATAGGAATAGATATTGGCGGAACAAACCTCGTTGCCGGGCTTGTTGATGATTGCTACAAAATTGTTGATAAAGTTGGTACACCTGCAAATGCACACAGACCTGATATTGAAATTGTGTCGAATATAATAATGCTTTGCCGTGAGCTTATGGAAAAGCATAATCTTTCCGAAAAAGATGTTTTGTCAATAGGTATAGGTGTGCCGGGGTGCTATGACAATGAAAAGGGAGTAATTCTCTATTGTGAAAACATAAATTTTCTTAACACGCCTGTAATGGATATGATACAGGAGAAAATAAATGTTCCTGTATACTTGGGCAATGACGCAGACTGTGCGGCACTTGGGGAAGCCTACGCAGGTGCAACAAAGGATGCAGATAATTCCGTAATGATTACTATTGGTACGGGAATAGGCGGAGGAATTATAATAAACAAAAAAATTTATAATGGTTTTAACAGCTGTGGCGGAGAGCTTGGGCATATGGTAATAAATTCAAATGGCGAAATGTGTGGTTGTGGAAGACGCGGGTGTTGGGAAGCTTACGGTTCGGCAACTGCACTTATAAGGCAGACAAAAGAAGCAATAAAGAATAATCCTGACAGCATTCTTGCAAAGACGGCTGTTAGTGAAGTAAACGGAAAAACTGCCTTTGATGCAATGCATTTGGGGTGTCCTGTAGGTACTGCAGTTGTTGAAAAGTTTGTTGAATATTTTTCGACAGGCGTTACAAATATTATAAATATTTTTCAACCGGAGGTTGTTGTTATAGGTGGAGGAGTTTCAAAGGAAGGCAAACCATTTACTGATATGATTATGAAGTATGTATCACGTGAACGATACGGGGAAACAAGTGGTCTTCCAAAAACTACCGTTTGTACGGCAATTTTAGGTAATGATGCCGGTGTTATAGGTGCCGCATTACTTGGTTTGTAAGTTAAAGAAAGGATAATATATTATGAAACAGATAACAGTTGTGTTGGTTGGCGCAGGTAACAGAGCAAATGTGTACTCTGGATATTCGGTGCAAAATCCTGATGAATTAAAAATAGTGGGCATTGTTGATCCCGACCCTGTACGCACAAAAATAATAAGAGAAAAATATAATGTTCCGTCGGAAAACTGTTTTTCTTCGGTAGATGAATTTGTTAAAAGAGATAAGTTTGCAGATGCAGTTATAAACGGTACTATGGATCATCTTCATGTGCCTACATCAATTCCTATTCTGAAAAAGGGTTATGATATGCTTTTGGAAAAACCTTTTGCAGTCAATGAAGAAGAAATGTGGGAACTTTTAAATGTGGCAAATGAAGAAGGTCGAAAGGTTGTAATAGGCCATGTACTTAGGTATACTCCATTTTATGTAGCTATTAAAAAGCACATTTTAAATGGTGATATAGGCGATGTACTGAACATTTACCTTAGTGAAAGAGTAAGTTACCATCATTTGGGTACATCGTATATAAGAGGTAAGTGGGCAAGCGAAGAAATGTGCCACGCACCAATGCTTCTTGCAAAAAGCAGTCACGATATGGATATTATGATGTGGCTTATGAATCCTGTAAAGCCTGTTAAGTTTTCAAGCTTTGGTAATAAGTTTCAGTTTATGCCTGAAAAAAAGCCCGAGGGAGCAGGGACAAGATGTATGAAAGACTGCCCTTATATGGAAAGCTGTTTGTATTCTGCTTACAATCACTATATAAGAAAGCCGGATATGTGGTCTCAGTACGTATGGAAATCTCTTGAAGGCGAGGGTGAGATTAATATTGAACGCAAAATAGAATCAATGAAAACTGATAATCCTTACGGCAGATGTGCATGGGATTACGACCGCGGTACCAATGTTGAAAGTCAGACTGTTATTGTTAATTTTGAAAGCGGTGCACTCGGAACATTCAATATGATAGGCGGAGCAGCTGATGGTGGAAGAAGTATACATATTGTTGGCACAAAGGGCGAAATTGAAGGCTATATGAAAAAATCAAAATATGTCATTAAAACTATTGACCCTGCCGAAGATGAAGGTTTTAAAGAGGAAGAATTTAACGTGGCACTTGAAAAAGACGGTCACGGTGGCGGTGATCATAATCTTGTGGCAGATTTTGTGAGATATTTAAACGGTGAAGAACCGTCAATTTCCTGTACGGAAATTAATGATTCCGCACTTAGTCATCTTTCGGTATTCAGAGCTGAAGTTTCACGTAAAAATGAGAAAATATCATCTGTTGATATGAAATAAAGTCAGAAAAACAGGCGGTTCATTTGAACCGCCTGTTTTGTTATTTGTTACAGTTACAGCAACTGCCTGAACAATTGCCGTCTTTTTTTGATGCGCAGGTTTTCCCTGACGGACAACCTATGCATTTAACACCATTTTTTTTCTGACGTATTATATAACCGAGGGCAAGTCCGATTACTATTAACAATATAATTATAACTATTGCATTTTTCATAAGCATTCACCTTACCTTTTGTTTGATTTTATAACTAAAGCAATTATTATTGATACCATTATGGCAATTGCCACCAACCCGGGGATAAATGAAGTTCCAAGGTTGCCTGTTGTTATAAGTGTTCCTGCCTGATATACAATAAATGCTACTGTGTAGCCTGTAAATAACTGTAATGAAATACCACCGAGTAACCATTTTTTACTTTTAAGCTCTGCATTCATGGCACCAATTGCCGCAAAGCACGGAGGGGTGAACAGGTTAAACATCATACAAGCCAAAGCAGCTACCGGAGTAAGACCCAATATACTTGCAACATCAGCACCTGCACCGGCAACCATTGAAAGCTCTTCTGTATCTATAAAATTGGAAATTGCATACACCGAGGCAATTGTGCCTACTACATTTTCTTTTGCGATAAAGCCTGTAATTGCCGCAGATGCCATCTGCCAGGTACCGAATCCAAGAGGAATAAGAAGTACGGAAATCGGACCGCCTATTGACGCAAGTATTGAAGCATCCGCACTTTCGGTAGGCTGCAGGTTCCATCCATAACCTTGCATAATTGTAACCGCTGCGTTACATACAAGAATTATTGTACCTGCCTTTACAATGTATGACCATCCTCGTGAACACATTGAGTGTACTGCTTTCCATATGCTGGGGATTTTGTATTCGGGAAGTTCAATTATGAAATATGACTTTTTGCGCTTAAACCCTGCAATTTTGTTTACAAGGAGAGCACCTAAGAATATTATAAATATTCCAACGAAGTACATAATTGTACCAATCCATGGATTATCACCAAAGAATGCTCCGGCAAATAAAGCTATAACGGGTAATTTTGCACCGCATGGCATAAATGGTGCAAGCATAGCTGTTGCACGACGTTCACGCTCGTCACGAATAGTACGGCAAGCCATAACACCGGGAATTGCACAGCCTGTTCCTATTACAAATGGAATAACTGATTTTCCTGAAAGACCGACTTTTTTGAATATAGGGTCAAGAACAACTGTTGCACGTGCCATATAACCACAGTCTTCAAGTAATGCTATTAAAAAGTACATTACCATAACCAAAGGCAAAAAGCCTATAACTGCACTAACGCCGCCAACTATACCGTCAACAACTATTGTCTGCAAAATAGGGCTTGTTCCAACCATCCAACCTGAAATTACTTCTCCGATACTGTCAATTACAGGTGTAAGTACAGCTTCTGCAAGCCATGGACCAAGTGATGCCTGTGAAAGCCAGAAAACAAACCACATTATTAATGCGAATATTGGAAGGCCAACCCACTTATTTGTAAGTATTCCGTCTATTTTATCCTGTGCATTTTTCTTGTTTGTGTATATCTTTCGTGTTTCAACTTCTTCAACAATTTTATTGACAAAGTCAAATCTTTTTCTGTCTGCTTCTGCAACGGAATTTTTGTCAGTAAGGTCAACTTCGCTTTGAGTGTAAGGGGCTTTTTGTGTAGTGCCTTTAACTTTTTCAACTGCCTTCATTACATCACGAATGCCTTTGTCTGAGGTTGATATTGTCTTTATAACAGGGCAACCCATTTTTTCTGAAAGTAGTTTTGTGTTTATTTTAGTGTTTTTCTTTTCGTTTATATCACTTTTGTTAAGAGCTATAACCGTTGGTATGCCAAGTTCTAAAAGCTGTGTTGTAAAAAACAGGCTTCTGCTTAAGTTTGTTGCGTCAACTATGTTGATTATAACATCAGGATTTTCTGTATTTATGTATGTGTTTGTAATAGTTTCTTCCGATGTAAAGGGTGACATTGAATATGCACCCGGCAAATCTACTGCAATTAGTGGTTCGCTGATATTGGAATAGATTTTTTTGATATGTGCTTCTCTTTTATCTACGGTAACACCTGCCCAGTTTCCTACCCTTTCGTTTTTGCCTGTAAGAGTATTGTACATTGTGGTTTTACCACTGTTAGGGTTACCTGCCAAAGCGATTTTCATGGTTTCTCCTCCTTGGTTAGTTTTGGCTAACCTTGTGATATAATTTATGACCGTTCTGATTAACGGTCCCTGATTGTGTTATTGTATATTGATAGCTTTTGCCAATTGTTTATCAATGCTGTATCTGCCATCCTTTATTGATACAATACAACCGCCCTTAAGGTGGGAAATGACGGTTATAGGCTCACCGCTGTAACAGCCTAACGAAAATAAAAATGCCTCAAGTTCTTCGTCACCTGTGTTTATACTTTTTACGATATATTCTTTTTCTTCAATAGCTTCTGTAAGGTTCATAAATTCCCCTCCTTTCGGTTAGTCATATCAAACTACCATAGTTAGTTTAACATAACTAACCGGTGTTGTCAACAACTTTTTACCAAATTATTGAAAAAATTTTTAATAATGTTATAATATAATATACGATGTAAAAAAGGAGTATGAATATGAATCATTTTGTATCTGAATATACTGTTAAAATGGACTTGCATAATGTTTTGAAAAACCCTGATTTTTCAAAACTCGATAAGTTATACGAAGGAAGATGTGCGTTTTATGGTGATTATCACGACCACGGTGCCACAGGCGGAACAAGTGACGGTAAAACCACTCTTGAAGAGTGGAAGGAATATATGGACAAGCTTCATATTGATTTTATCGGTATTATGGATCATCGACAGGTGCGTCACATGTATCTTGATGGATTTGACCCTGCGTATTTTCTTTACGGTAGTGAGCCCGGTGGTGAATTTATAGAACCGAATCTTAAATTTCATTATATAATGATTTTTGAACAAAGGGATTGTCTTGAGAAGATTCTACATAAGTTTCCTGATGTTTTTGAATTTACGGGAGGCGTAGAAGGGCATTTTGTGTATAAGCCCGTTGAACGTGCACGTTTTATGGAGGTTGTAGATGCAGTAAGAGAACTTGGCGGAGTTTTTGTTCATCCCCACCCAAAGCAGGTTATGGTAAGTGATAATATTGACGATTATTATTTTGGTGAAGGTACTGTTATTGAAACAATTTATGTTCTGGCTGATGAGGGTACTACAACAACCGATGCAACAACAGATAACTATAAGCTGTGGCTTGAACTGCTTGCAAGGGGAAAAAAGGTTATAAACACCGCATCGGCAGATTGTCACGGCGTTCCTCATACATGGGGACTTAATACAGTTTATGCAACGGAGAGAATTTGCAGTAAATTTGTAGAAAGACTTCGCGAGGGTGACCTTAATGCAGGGTATATCGGCATTAAAATGAGTGTTGATGATAATCCTGTAGGCTCTTCTGTAAAGTACAAAGACGGAATGAATTTGTATATTAAAGCAGAAGATGCTCATCCAATTAATTATAATCCTGATGAAAAGTACAGAATAGATGTTTACAGCGATGAAGGGCTTGCGTATTCCGCACCTCTTAAAATGCCATTTAAAGTAGCAATACAGGTAGAAAAACGCAGATTTTACAGAGTAGAAATTATAAGAGAAAGTGACGGCTCGCCTGCAGCAATAGGAAATCCTATATGGATTTATTGAGGGATTTATATGAAACATATTCCAAAGAGGTTTGATATTAAAAATTCAATATACGATGCGGAGTTTCTTGAAAACGTAAAATCAGGAAGTATTCATTGGCATTCTCATTTTGTGCTTTCGGTTTTTGTAAGAAACAGGGGTATTCATATGCTTAATGGCAAAGAATATGACTTTGAACCGGGTAGTGTTATTTTAATCGGTCCCTTTGATTTTCACTATAATGTGGTTGAAAATGAGGAAACATTTGATGCCTACAGTATTAAATTTGCACATACGTGTTTTACCGAAAAAATGTGTGAAATATGTGATTTGGAAAACTTTCCTGTGATGTGCAGACTTGTCGGGAAGGATTTGGAATTTGCAAAAACCTTGTGTGATGCATTGGTTGAGGAAAAAAAATCACCGGACCGGCTTTGTCATGACACATATGTCCGCAATATTATAGAACAGCTTGTTATACTTGTTGTGAGAAACTCCAAAAATGATATTTCGGAGAATCAAGGTAACACAAATATCAGGAAATCTCTTTTGTACATTCATAATAATTTTCAAAATGACATTACCGTTGAGGAGGTTGCTCAAATATGTCATTATACCCCAAATTATTTCAGCACATGTTTTAAAAAGAGTGTGGGGTTGACGTTTCAAAGATATTTATTGGATGTGCGGCTTCAGTTTGCTAAAAACCTTATAAAATACGGTAATAAAAGTTGTACGGAGGCTTGCTTTGAATCGGGCTTTAACTCCGTTGAGTATTTTTCGTATGCTTTTAAAAAGAAGTATGGAATGTCTCCGAATAATTATAAATCAAACTCATTCTGATGTGTTCAGAATGAGTTTTTTCTTTAGATGTTTTAAAAGCATCGTAGAATATCTTAAGTAATTAAAAAAATACAATGATAAAATTAAATCAATGAAAGGAGTTTTATATTATGAAAAAACCTGATAATACATTTGCAATATTAAACGAGAAACCCCAGGAATTTTTTAACCTTATTCCACAAGCGGGTGTTACCCATATACTTTGCGAAGAACTTCCCACCCACAATGCAGTATGGGATATGGCTATAAGCAAGGACGGAAGAGTTTTCTTTTCTGCTTGTGGTGAAAGCTACGTTGCAGAATATGCAAGACTTTATGAATATGACCATAAAAACAAAAAACTTATACATCACTTTAATCTTGAAGATAAAATACTTTTAAGGGATGAATGCTTAAGAACTTCCAAATTTCACACTGCTCTTTCATTTATGGAGGACGGGAGAATTATAACAGCAACTCACACAACTTCTCCTTCACCTAATCATCCTACCTGGATGCCTTATGAATATGCAAATCATCAGTGGGAAGGTTACCCCGGGTCGGATATTTTAATTTATGATCCTGCAACAGGCGTTGTGGAAAATAAGGGTACACTTTCACCTTATGATACAATTTATGGCGGAACATACTGCCCGAAAACAGGAGACTATTTCTGCACAACCTGGATGCGTGGTACAGGATATGTATATAATGTGCATACAGGTGAAAGGAGATGTCTTGGTCAGGCTTCTGATACCGCAACAAGCCGTACATTTCTTTGTTCTGACGGACACATTTACGGTTCTACATATTCAGGAAAATTATTCCGATATAATTCAGATATAAGAGATATTGAATACCTTGATGCAGATATAGGTGACCTTATGCGTCACGCAAGGGAAAAAGACGGTGTTTTATACATTACAACAGGACCTTGCTCTGTTCCCGGACGTGGACAGATGCTTTTTGCCTATGATATGAAAACAGGTGAGGTAAGAAAAATAGGCAGACCTGTTCCGAAGATTGATTATTCAGGTGATTTGCCTGACGTATTTTTCAATTCATACGGTATGGATTTTGACAGCAAAGGCAGACTCTGGTATGGATGTATGACATACACTTCTCAAATTAAATATGCAGGTGTAAGACTTTTTATGTGGGACTTTTTAAATGGAAAAGACCCTGTGGATTTAGGTTTTCTAGGTACCGAAAAGAGAACACTCAGCATCACTGCAGAATTTGACATTTATGATGATGTTATCTATATTTCCGACGGCAACCACACAAGTGACAAGGACTTATACTGCGGTATAATGGCAATTGATTTGCGTGAGTTTGTGCCTGCAATAGAAACGGAAAAGAGAATACCTTCTCACGATTATATGAACTATATGCCATATCCCTTGGAATGTTCAAAGTATTATCCAAAGGATGATTTTGAAGAAAACTGGAATAAATTCTACAAAAAGTATGAGTTTGAAATGGAAATGAAAAAGTTCCTTGCTGATAATGCATATATTAAGAGTTATTCCGAAGTTAAAGGGGTAAGCTATTGGCAAGAAACCGGCAGAGAAAATACAAGAGTTAACAAGATTGAATGGATTGACAATGAAAATATTTCAATTTACTGTGGTACAGAAAAAACATTTAAAGTTGACTTTAACGTTAAAACAGAGGAACAGAAAGTTTCAGAATTTGAGCTTATTAAAGCTGATGAAATAAAGGCTTCGGTATGTGAAGAACTTAAACTTCCGTACATGGCAGGCAGACAGTATCTTGCAAAGGCAAATGCATCTGTAAAAATGGATGATGATTCTGTTGTTGTGGGAACAAAGGATATGATGCTTGCAAAAATTAAAGACGGTAAGGTGAAAAGTCTTGGTGCAGTAACAACCTGTGGTGGAGTAAATTCACTTGTTTGTACAGGTGATACAGTATATGGAGTTGCAGGCTATGAAAAAGGTGCCTGCAATATGTTCAAGTACGATGATGAAAACGGTGTTGAACAGCTTGGCTATGTTCCAAAGGTGTTTGCAAAAAATGGCAGAAACGTGTGTATATTCAATGCAACCACAATGGAAATCAGCCCTGATAAAACACGCATCGCAATAGGTGGTGCCGACGAGCTTTCGGGTGTAATTGTAATTAAGCTTTAATTAAAAACGACTTTGCATATGGAGTGTACTCTAAAGGATAGTTTGTTGATTGAACTGCACCGTTTTGTGCAGTTCACTATGATCACTGTCCTTTATAGACATTTCATAAGAGAGACTTTTTTAGTTAATTATCAGAATGGCTATATAATAACAAACAGCAAAAAATACACTTGGCATATCAGTCAAGTGTATTTTTCGTTATTAAAAAAGTTATTTCATGCTGTTTTCGTAAGCTTCGATCATTTTTTTAACCATCTGACCGCCGATGCTACCTGCCTGACGAGAAGTCAAGTCACCGTTGTAACCTTCTTTAAGGTTTACACCAACTTCACTTGCAGCTTCCATCTTGAATCTGTTCATAGCCTGTTTAGCTTCAGGTACTACGTGTTTGTTGTTAGCCATTTTAACTACATCTCCTTTGCTTTTAAAGTTTAACTTTTTCAAGTTACAACTGTATTATTTGCAAAGTGTTTTTTTATATGCTGTTAATTTTTGGCTCAAAATTTGTTTCAATTTTTGAAACTGAAATTTCATATGCAGTACGTGTTATGATTTCATCTTCAAGTTTTTTCTGATACTCTCTGCTTTGCATTCTGCCGGTTAATATAATGTTATCACCAACCTGAAGTTTTTGAGCGAATTTTGCGTTTCTTCCCCAGGCAATACAGGGTATGTAGTCTGATTTATTATGCGTTCTGTTTACAGCAAGCAGGATGTCGGTTATTTCTCTGCCGAAAGGAGTTGTTCTGTAAACAGGTTCTTTGCACAAAAAACCATTTAAAACAATTTCATTTAAATATCTTTCATTTTCGGCTTTTTCCATTGTTTTTGCAAAAAGTGTAAGTATAAGTCTATTTCCCACATCGGAATAATTATTATATGACCTGAATTGCCCCGTAATCTTCACCCTGTCGCCGGGTTTGTATTCTTCATCACATAATATACGTTCAGAAACGGTTACCGTTATAACATCTGCACTTTCTGAAAGTCTTGGTATTTTTACCGAAAAAGAATAAAAGCATTCACCAAAACTTTCGTGACTGTATGAAAATTCACTTACAAGGTCGCCTGTAACAGCGGCGTAGTTGTTGTTTAGCAAGTTTTCCACTTGTTTTCACTCTCCGTTCATATCAATAAGTATAGTTATTAGTATTCAGGAAAGTAAATAAAAAGAACTGTAAAATTTTTAAGTTAATTTTACAGTTCAATTATTTTTGAGTTTTTAAAATTATTCTTCAATCATTTTTATAAGCTTGCCAAGTACAGGCTCAAACTTTGCACCGTACCAGTGATTTTCTTCTTCAGCAGTTGCCTTTATGCATTCCACAGCATAGTCTGCAGCAATTTTTGCAGCAGTATACGCATCTTTTCCTCTTACTAAAGCGCCTGCAAAAGCTGATGCGTAAATATCACCTGTACCGTGACAACTGTTTGGTAAAAATTCGTGTTCATAATATTTGTATTCGTTATTTTCAAATACAACAACACCTGTTCTGCCTTTTTCGTAAGAAACACCTGTAAGTACAATATTTTTTGCACCAAGTGCACACATTTTGGAAATAAGCTCGTCTATATATGCTTTGTCATATTCTGTTTTGTATTCCATACCTGTTAAAAAGCTTGCTTCCGTAATGTTTGGTACAAGGTAGTCAGCTTTTCCGCAAAGAACCTTCATAGCTTCTACAAATTCTGCATCAAAGCCCGGGTAAAGGTTGCCGTTATCTGCCATTGCAGGGTCTACAATTTTAACACAGTTTTCTTTGCCGGTGCTTTCAAAAATCTCTGCGACATAGTCTATTTGCTTTGTGCTGCCAAGATATCCTGTGTATATAGCATCGAATTTTATATTTTCTTTTACCCAATGGTCTTTTATTGCAGGCATATCATCTGTAAGGTCACGGAATGTATAGCCTGAAAAACCTGCTGTGTGAGTGGAAAGTACTGCTGATGGTAAAACTGCAGTTTCGATACCGCAGGCTGAAATTACAGGAAGTGCAACTGTAAGTGAACACTGACCTACGCATGAAATATCCTGTATTGTAAGTAATCTTTTATATGACATTTTAAAATCTCCTTTACAAAAACTTATATTGGTATTATAATCAAAATGTGGTAATGATTAAATATCCAAAAAAGGAGTTTTTTATATAACCAGATGAAAAAATATTTTGAAATATATAAAGAAATCAAAAATAAAATATTGACTAAAGAATACAGAGCGGGGGAAAAGCTTCCGTCGAAAAGAGTAACTGCTGATAAGTATGGATGCAGTGTAATAACCGTTGAAACTGCCTACGGAATGTTAATAGACGAAGGCTATGTTGAATCGCTACAGAGAAGTGGATATTTTGTCTGTAATATCGGTCTTAATTATACAGGTGAAAAAAAGGAATCAGGCTCTTTTGACTATATAGAGGATGAAGAAATTTCTGACTCATATGATTTTGAATATTCTCTGTGGTTTAAAACCATAAGAAAGGTTATTTCCGAAAAAGGTGAAAAGCTATTTTCTGTGGCACCGAATATGGGTTGTGGGATACTTCGTAATGCAGTTGCAGATTATCTTTACAGATACCGCGGTATGGTGGCAAAACCGCAAAATATTATTATAGGCTCAGGTGCGGAGCAACTTTATGAAACTGTGGTGAAAATTCTGGGAAGAGATAAAATATACGGAATTGAAAACCCGTCATATTCAAAAATTGAAGCAGTATACAGCGGTGCAGGTGTGCAGATACAAAAGCTTAAAATGGGTACAGATGGCATTGAAACAAGGGAACTTAAAAACAACAAAATTGATGTTTTGCACGTTACGCCTTTTAAAAGTTTTCCAACCGATATTACAACATCAATAAATAAAAAATACGAATATCTTAACTGGGCATCTGGTGGTAAGTATGTGGTTGAGGATGATTTTAACAGTGAATTTTTCAAACCCGGACAACCGGTTGAAACACTTTATTCAATTGATAAAAAAAATTGCGTTATATACATAAACACATTCTCTAAAAGCCTTTCACCATCTATGCGTATAGGTTATATGATATTATCTGATGAACTTTTGAAAATTTATGAAGAGAAGCTTGGTGGATTTTCCTGCTCTGTTCCCGTACTTGACCAGTATGTGCTTGCGGAATACATTTCAAGCGGTAATTTTGAAAGACATCTTAACAGAATGAGAAGAAAAAGAAAGTTTTAGCAGGTGAATTTATGAAAATATATAATTTTGACAAAAATTTTATAAACGGACTTGTACTTCCTGCAGGTACGGTTTATCAGATATCGGAACTTTCTATTATGCGAGGTGGCATAATGCCGGAGCATATACAGATATGTGATGAAATTACCTATGTTATTTCGGGAAGTGCAAAGGTTATTTCCGGAGACCATTGCACGGATATTTCAAAGGGGCAGATTCACTTTATAAAAAAAGGAGTTTTGCACAAGTTTGAGGTTTCTCCCGACGAGGATTTCCGATATATATGTGTGGGGTATATGCCCAACGAAAATGATACTTCTGCAAAAAGTTTTGCGGAAGTGGTAAAGAGCAAAAAACATACGATAATTGATGATGATTCAACCATATGGAAATTGAGTAGTTTAATAGTTGATGAATCCTATGTATGGGATGAACACAGCCAAAGTATGATAAGTCATTATCTTTCCCAGATGATGGTGGCGATGTGGCGTATTATAAGTGGAACTTCCCGTAAAATTGCCGATAAACAAAGCGAAAGTGCTATGGCAAAAAATACGATATACAAGGTCCTTCGCCATATTGACAGAGAGTATCTTAATATAGAGAACGTAAAGGATGTAAGTCGAAATCTTTCCTACAGTGAATATTACATTTCCCATCTATTTAAGGAAAAAATGGGGATTACTGTTAAAGAATATGTAACACAAAAAAAGATATCTTATGCCTGCAACCTTTTAAAAACATCACCTCTTGGGATTGAAGAAATTTCAGAGCATTTAAACTTTGCTTCATCACATTCCTTCCGTCGAGCCTTTAAAAGTGTAACGGGAGTTTCTCCAAGAGAATACAAAAATAACATATAGCAAATTTTGTACCATAAATAACACCTTTTAATCTTGAACGGAAAAACAAAAAAATATATAATTTAACCATAAAATTCAAGGAGGTATTTACAATGAAGGTTGCAGTTATCGGATGCGGAACTATTGCCAACAGTGCTCATATTCCGTCATATATGGAAAACAAAAAGGCAGAAATTAAGTATTTTTGTGATATTATCAAAGAAAGAGCGGATGCGGCTGTAGAAAAATACGGTTGCGGTATTGCGGTTACAGATTATAAGGAAGTGCTTGCAGACCCTGAGGTTGTGGCAATTTCCGTTTGTACACCTAACAAAATGCACTCTGTTATAACAATAGATGCTCTCAGAGCAGGCAAGCACGTACTTTGTGAAAAGCCTGCCGCAAGATTATACAGTGAGGCATTGGAAATGCAGAAGGTTCAACACGAAACAGGTAAAATATTAAATATAGGTGTTGTAAACCGCTTTAATACAAATGTTAATAAACTAAAAGAGATTATAGATTCCGGCGAATTGGGAGAAATCTATAACGTATATATAAGCTTCCGCAAGGGAAGAAGTATTCCGGGACTTGGAGGTGCTTTTACAACAAAGGAAATTGCAGGCGGAGGTGTGCTTATTGACTGGGGCGTTCACTTCCTTGACATAGTTATGTACTGCTGTAATGACCCGAAGGCTCTTACTGTTTCAGCAGAAGAATTTAAAAAATTAGGCAATCCTATGGATGAATATGTGTACACATATATGTGGGCAGGTCCTCCGGTAGCGGGCGGTATCTGCGATGTTGAAGAAGGTATCACGGGCTTAATCCGTACAGACGGTCCTGTTATCAACTTTAACGGTGCATGGGCACAAAACGTTTTTGAAGATGAAATGTTCATTGACTTTATGGGTACAAAGGGCGGTGCACGTTTGCAGTATGGCGGCAACTTTACTTTGTATACAACCAAAAACGGTATGCTTTCAAAAACAACCTTTGACTGTAATCAAAGTGCTATGTTCCAGAATGAAATCAATGCATTTGTAGATTGTGTTGAAAGTGGCGAAAAACTTGCTTCACATATTGATGTCAATATTTTAACATCACAGATGATGGATGCAATTTACCGTTCCGCAGCCGAACACAAGGAAGTGACACTATGAAGAAAATAGGTTTTATAGATTATTATCTTGATGAATGGCATGCAAATAACTATCCTGAATTTATTAAAAAGGCCTCAAATGGAGAATATGAGGTTTGCTATGCATACGGTATGATTGATGCAAAAGAAGGTCTTACCAATGTGGAATGGGCAGGAAAATACGGAGTAGAACTTTTGGATACAATAGAAGAGGTTGTGGAAAAAAGTGATGTTTTAATTGTGCTTTCACCTAATAATCCCGAAATGCACGAGGAACTTTGTGACTTGCCTCTAAAGTCCGGCAAGCTTACTTATGTTGACAAAACATTTGCAACGGATAAGGAAACTGCAAAGCGTATCTTCGCCGTTGCCGAAGCACATAATACACCTTGTTATTCAAGCTCTGCACTTTATTATTCTGCGGAACTTGATGATATTGACACAGATAATATTTACAAAATATACAGTCGTGGTCCGGGAGTATATGAAATATATTCAATTCATCAGATAGAGCCTGTGCTTAAACTGATGAAAACAGACCCGAAACGTGTAATGTTTTTAGGTGATAAAGACCATTCTTCATTCATCGTAGAGTTTGCAGACGGCAGACTTGCCGAATTTTATCAGGGTATATGGATAGATTTTGAAATATCCGTTGCCGATAAGGAAAATAAGATGGCTCACCACGTGATAAAATCAGACTATTTTATGTTGTTTATAGAAAATCTTGTTAAGTTTTTTGATACAGGAGTAATTCCTGTTCCTCATCAGCAGACAGTTAATGTTATCGCTACAATTGATGCAGGCAGAAAAGCGGCGGAAAATCCATTTACCTGGGTAGAGGTATAATATGATTTACGGAATGCTTGCCTCAACAATTATTGCGGCATCGCTAAATAGCATTTATATGAAAAAGGGTAAGGTAAGCGGAAGTTCTATTTTCGGCTTTAATCTGCTTGTGGCGGTTATATGGCTTATAATTGCACTTGCAACACGAGGATGCGGACTTATACTTAATGGTGATGTTGTATTCTGGGGCGTGTTTTACGGAATAACACAGTTTATGTTTATTTTGTTTAAAACAGCTTCAATGAATGCAGGTCCTGTTTCCGTTACAACTCTTATCGGCAATGCATCTTTGCTTATATCTGTATGTGTAAGCGTAATTTTGTGGAAAGAAACAATTACACCAATAGACTATGTGGGACTTGCCCTGTTGCTTGTTGCAATCTTTTTGTGTACCTACAAAAAGACGGAGGAGGCATACAAACCCTCCTGGAAATACCTTGTTGTGGCATTTTGTGCATTTGCGGCAAGTGTAGGGCTTGTATTTAAAGCCTTTGGTAAAACGGGCAACATTCAGTATCGTGATGATATGTTGGTTGTTGCATCAGCTGTAATGCTTTTGCTTTATGCAGGTTCCTGTTTGTTTGTAAAAATAAAAAATAAGCGGAATGACCAAAAGCAAAATGTATGGTTTTATGTATTCGCAGTTTTGTGCGGTCTTTTAAGCTATTTTTACAACAGAAGCAATATGTTTTTGGCAGGAGAACTTGATGCTGTTATTTTCTTCCCTGCATTTAACGGCGGTGTTGTTTTGCTTTCTACAATTTTAAGCCTGTGCTTTTTTAAAGAAAAGCTTGCGGTTAAACAGATACTCGGCATTGTTTTTGGTGTAGTCGCAATTTGTATAATCGGAATTTTTTAAGGAGAAGGTACAATGATAGAATTTGATTATAAACTGCCCAGTATGTACATTACCGGGTACAAAAATCCAAACGGTACATACAACAATCAGGAGCTTGGCTTTCCTTCAGTTCTAACTACAAAGGATTCTAGACTTGGTATGTTCATAAAAAGACTTCGCAATTGCATAAATTGTGAACGTGCTCTTGTATTTGTGGGCGGAAAGTTTATGATGTGTAACAAAAACTGGATTCGTGATCACGTGCATACACTAAAGGCTATGTGCCACTGGGAGTACGAAATTGCAAACTATGTTAACTTTACCATTGAAACTCAAAGAGAAGATGGTCAGTTTTACGAACTTATAAAACAAAAAGATGATACAATATGGGACCGTGTCCGTGAGGATTGTTATGTGGAATATCCCGACGACAATCTTGTAATTACACGCCTTGAACTTGAAGCGGATGTTGAATACCTTGTTGTGGAAGGTGCAATGTATGTTTACCGCATTACAGGTAATGATGAGTGGTTAAAAAGCGTACTTCCCGCACTTGAAAAAGGTATTGACTATATGACAAGTGACGAAAAGAGATGGGATAAGGAACACGGACTTGTTAAACGCCCATTTACAATAGATACATGGGACTTTATAAACGAACCTACTCTGGTTGCATACAACCGTAGAATTGACCCTGATTCACCAATGTCCATTATGCACGGTGACAATTCAGGTGTGTATCAGGCAATGAATCAGCTTGCGTGGTTTAACCGTCGCCTCGGTAATGAGGAAAAGGCGGCGCAGTGGGAAAACCGTGCCAAAAAGTTAAAGGAAAATATGTTTAAATATCTGTGGAACGGCAACTTCTTTATTCATCAGCTACACTTAAACCACGACGGTGCGGATGATAAGGAAAATATTCGTCTTTCACTTTCCAATACATATGATATGAACCGTGGCGTTACCAATCTTGCACAGTCCCGAAAAATTATTGAGGAATACCGTCGCAGAAAAGATACCGCAGGATATTTTGCGGAATGGTTTACAATTGACCCACCGTACGAACTGTTTTGCGGTCGCACACCGGGTGTGTATGTAAATGGTGCAATTTCACCATTTACTGCAGGTGAACTTGCCAAGGCGGCATTTAACAATGGTTACGAATCCTATGGTTGGGAAATCCTGACCAAGTTTATGGAACTTACCGAGCGCGACGGTACTGCATATTTTCTGTATGATACAGATTCCAAGCCTCAACCAGACGGAGGACCAAGCGCCTGGGGTGCTGCAGCATTGCTAAGCGCTGTGGATGAAGGTCTTGCAGGTATTGTAAACAACGGTGTAAATTATGACGAAATGACTTTTGCTCCTCGCTTTGTTGTGACGGATTATACAGAACTTCGCTATATAACAGGGTATGAACTTTCCAAAAATATGGTGGATGTGCGTTTTGTAATAAAGGAAGAAGGTATGAGATATGACCTTATTTCTCCTGCTGAAAATATCAAAGCGCATATTCTTATGCCACAAGGAAAGTCGTGTAAAAAGTTCCTTGTAAACGGAGAGGAAAAGGAATGTACACTCAACGCGGTTGCCAACTCTGTTTATGTGGATTTTGAAATCAAAAACAATGCAGGCAAAAAACTTTCTTTTGAAATTTACTTTAAATAAAAGTGATTTCGGCATTAGGAGGATTTGGGTATGAACAACAAAAGTTATCGGCAAGTTAAAGAAGATTTGCAGACACTTGGAATAAATAAGGGTGATGATTTACTCATACATGCTTCTTATAAAGCATTGGGTAGTGTAGACGGCGGTATAGAAACATTGGTTTTAGCCATACTTTCGCAATTGGGAGACAGAGGCACACTTTTAATGCCCGCACTTTCCTATGATAGTGTACACGCAATGGATGTGCCAATCTTTGATATCCGAAATACACCGAGCTGTGTTGGTGCAGTAACGGAATTCTTTCGTAATTTCCCCGGTGTAAAACGCAGTATGCATCCGACTCATTCCGTATGTACCCTTGGTTTTAAGCAAGATGAATATTTAAATAAGCATATTTTTGATAGCCAACCTGTGGGGAAAAATTCTCCGTTTGCAATTTTGCCTCATTTTGGCGGAAAAATTTTGATGCTCGGGTGCGGTACAAAGCCCAATACCTCAATGCACGGTATAGAAGAATATGTAAAAACACCGTATATATTAAGTGATTTTACAAGAACCTATACACTTGTTGACGAAAACGGCGTAAAAACCGAAAAAGACTATTATGTGCATTATATACGACAAAACGGTTACGCACAGCGATATGACAGACTGGAAAACATTATGGAGATGCAGTCAGGCAAAATATTGCAGGCAGACTGCAAGCTTATTGACAGTGCCAAAATGTGGAAGTCTGCTGTGGAAAAACTTAAAGATGATGTGTATTATTTTACAGATAATATTACGGGGGTGTGAAAATCACACCCTCTTTTTTTATGTATACTAAAAAATTTGAAAAATATCTAAAATCTAATAAACTTTAGCTGATTTTGTATTGAATTACTTTCGGAATTGTTGTATAATAGGAATACTATGAATATAATAGGCTTTTTGGACACTAAAAAAGAAAAAATTCATTTTAGGAGGTATGTCAAATGAAGAATTTCAAGAGAATTCTTTCAGCTGTTTTATGCTTGGTAATAATGCTTTCATGCTGCTTTACAGGCGTAGTATCAGCAGACAATGATATCATGTTTGACTTAAAGTCACTTGGTATTGTAGGGGGCTTCGGTTTTGAAGAACACCTTGATTCAAATATCACACGTGCAGAGTTTGCACAGCTTGTGGTAAATATGATGAATCACAAGGAAATTGCAAAAACTATGGAGGCTGAAAAATATTTCAGTGATGTATCAGCTTCTCCATACAAGGGTGCAATTAATCTTTTGTATAAAGAGGAAATTGTATCAGGTACAGGAAACGGTATATTTGAGCCTGAACGTAATGTACGTTATCAGGAAGCATGCAAGATGCTTGTTAAGGCTCTTGGGTATCACGTAATTGTATCAGATACATCACTTGCTTCATATACGTTCCTTGCAGGTACAATCGGCGTTACTAAAAACGTTGATTCATCAAAGGAATTCATTACAGTAAGAGATATGCTTATTATGGTAGATAACTGCCTTGATATCGGCAAAATGACTCCAATGTATTACAATACTAATCTTGCTCCTTCATATGAAGTGGATAACAGTAATACTTTTCGCAGAGATCTTACAAAGGCAAATCCTGAAGGTCTTGTAAAAATGCGTGGTGTTGTTACTGCTGACGTATCTGCATATCTTTATGAATTCAATGCTGCCCTTCGTGAAAACCAATTGGAAATTGAAGGGGAAGTTTTTGATTTTAACGGAATAGCTCCTCTTGGTTATGTAGGTGTTGAGGTTGAGTTTTATGTTACAAAAACATCTGATGGTTCAAAAGGCAAAATTATGTCTTTGATTTCTACAAACAAAAATACAGTTGTTGAAATGGATGGTACAGATGTTGCATCATACGATGTTGATGGTATTAAATACTATACAAGTAACGAAAGTTCAAAAACAGAGCTTTTAAAAACAGACCTTTCAACTATATGGCTTTACAACAATAATGTATATGACGGTTTTGATCTTGGTATGGTTAACCTTGACGGCAACAGCGATATCCGTACAATAGACAATGACGAAGATGAAATTGCCGATGTAGTGTTTGTGTTTGAATACACAGACTGTGTTGTAGATTCCGTAAATGCGGAAACAAGTACAATTTCTTTTGAACAGGGTTATTTGTATAAAAATGAAAAGAATCTTTGTCTTGATAAGGATGAAACAAATGCCTTTGTAGAATATTATGATGAAAATGGTAAAAAGACTGATTTTACTGCTATTGTGGAAGGTTCAGTACTTAGTGTAGCAAAAAGCAGTGACGGCCTTAACATCCGTATTGTTGTAAGCAGTAAAGCTGGTCAGGGTCTTTTGGAAGAAAAAGACGGTGATTACATAAAATTTGGTGATACTGAATATTTTGCAGGCAACTACGACACAAAGAATATGAAGATAGGTTATAACTACGAATACAAGCTTAACTACAAGGGACATGTAGTGTTTGTGGATGAGATTATTACAGAATCTGATTACGGTTATGTGTTTAACGTTACCAGCAAAGGCTTTGGTGATATGAGAGTTCGTCTTATCATACCTTCAAAAATTTCTACAAAAACAATGCAGGGTGATTATAACGAAGAAACAAATGCCGAAACTTCTATGAAAAACCTATATCTCAAAAATGAAAATATTCTTACATACTATGTGGCACCTAACTTTACATATGAATACTGGGTAGTTGATGCTGAAGGCAATAAAGCTTTAAAATCTGAAAAGCTAAAAGCCAATGAAACAAATCTTAAAAAGGTTTTAAAACAGCCTGTACGCTATAATCTGAATGTGGATAATAAGATTACTAAATTTACAATGGCTTATCCTTCAAATGTAGGAAGTAACCCTTATTATAACAGTTCTGAAAACGTATTTGCACAGACAAATGTGCCTTTTGGTATTACAGCAGATACGTACGCACTGTGTGTTCCTACAAATGCAGATGCTTCAGATGACGATATCTTAAACTATATAGAAGAACTATTCAATGCAACAAAATACTTTATTGACGCATACGATGTTGATGATGATACTTTGGTTTCAGACCTTTTGGTTATGAAAACTCAGATGATTTCAGGTTCAGCAGGTAGTGTTACATCTTACAGAAACTACAGTGGTCTTGTTACAAAGGCAGGGCAGATTTATGATGCCGAGACAGGTGAAGAAAGAATTGAAATTACAATACTTGCAAAGGGCAATGAAAAAGCAGTAAGCGAGCAGACATTTACAGTTTCACCTCTTATCAGTGACTACAACAGCTTTAAATCCATTTGTAAGGGTGACTTTATATCCTTCTCACTTGATGGTTTTAACAGACTTAACGGCTTTGAAATGCAGCAGGAACTTGACAAGTGGTACGAAAGAACTGACGGTACCGGTGGTGTAAATCATTTCATAGGTAAGGTTGATGATTTGGTATTTGACCGTATTTCAAATTCAAAGGCTCGTTGGATGGACTTTATGACAGTTTCAAACATTAATGGTACAAAACAGTATGAACTTATGCACAACTCAAGCTTAAAGCCTGTTGTTTACATTATGAATTCAAAGGGCGAAGCTAAATTGGGCACAGTTTCAGATATCAGATTTAACGACAAAATTTATGTATTTGCAGAAGCGGACAGCGTGTATGCAATAATTCTTTACAGATAAGGAGGCAGACTGATGAATAAACTTAACAGAATATTATCACTTATTATATGTTTTGCAATGGTTGTAATCAGCGTGCCCGGCATAAGCCTTATATCTGCCGATGATAGCTTTGCAACATCGTTTGTATTGGAGGATAATACAGAATATGCAAGTTTTGCTGATGCAACAAACTGGTCTATGCCTGCAAGTGAATTGGTTGAAGCAGGTGTAGACGCAGACGGTAACATTACATATACTCATAAAAAAGAAGTTATGTATATTGACGGTAAGCAGAATCTGACAAATGCAGAAAAGCTTGCGTATAAATTGCCTGAAAGTACAATTTTTGAAGATCCGGATAACAGAACAAAAATTACTACTGACAATTACACAGGTAATGTAGTGGTTACTGTTGTTACTGATTTGGTTCTTAACGATGATGCACCAAACAATTTTAAGACAGAAGGTGACGCTGCTTCGGGTAAAATTGCAGCTTCATGGTCTAATTTAGCTGTAGGTGACGGAACAACAAATGCAATTGGTGCAAAACTTTATCCGACATATGTAACCATAGTGAATTCTTCAGGTTCCAAGGTTGGTACTCAAAACCAGTTCAGTGCAGCCGCTAACAGAACTATTGTTTATACAATAAACACAACAGCGGATAAAGTTTCCGGAGCAAGCGGAGGACGAATTGCTGAAACAGATTTGACATCAAAGGTTAAATATATTTCAGAAATCAACGTTTCCGGTCTTCAGAGACTTGGTGCAGATTCAAAGGTTACCGTTGACAGTTTGAAGGTTGAAGTAACACCTGATTTTACAGATGCAGAAATAAAAATGCTTACTGAAACATTGCCACCAAAGCTTGTTGACGATGTTAATAATGTAACAGGTAACATTACACTTCCTTCAGCTTCAAATATAACATGGGAATCTTCAAATCCTGCAGTTATTTCAACAACAGGTAAGGTTTCAAAGATTGTTGGCGCTACTCAGGAGGTTACACTTACTGCAACCGCAGTTGTAGATGGTGTTACATATAAAAAATCTTACTCTATGACAGTTGCAGAGGGTGAAGAGGTTCTTTATGCTAATTTCTATGTGGATGGAGAAAGCATTGAAACTGTTGAACTAAAAAAAGGCGAAAAGCTTTCAACAATATCTGCTCCTGAAAAAGAGGGCATGGACTTTGTAGGTTGGTATGAAGAAAATGCAACTGAAAGTTTTGACTTTAACACAGCAATTACAAAAAATGTTAATCTTTATGCTAAATATAAGCTAAAAACACACAAAGTATATTTCAGAATTGATACATTTGTACAGGAAGACCTTACAATTGAAGTTGAGCATGGTGGTGTGGTAGGTAATGTTCCTGCCCTTCCTGACAAAGCAGGCAAAACTCCAATCGGCTGGGTAGTTGAGGGATCAACAGATGAACTTCTATCAAATGATAAAGTTGTTGAAGCTGACATTTATGTTGATGCTCTTTATGGTGAAAGCGGGGCAACTGCATTTACAGTTACTTTTAAAAACGGTGAAGAAACAGTAGCTACAACAACAGCTTGGCCGGGTTACACATTTGAATTTCCTGAAAATCCTGTAAAGGAAAATTATACTTTTGTATATTGGGAACGTAATGGAGAAGAATTTAAAGAAACAGATGTTATGCTTGGAAAAGACATAATTCTGAACGCAGTATTTACTCCAAACCCTGTTGAAGTTAAATTCTATTCAGATGCAACTAAATTATACTATACAGGTACAGGCTACTATGATACAGCATACGGTAATTTACCTGCTGCTCCTGCAATAGAAGGTAAGGCATTTAAGTACTGGACACTTGAAAACGGTGAAAAGTTTACAACAGAAACTGTAATTACAGGTCCTGTAAGCGTATATGCAAACTGGGATGAACCTAAGGTTATAGTAAATGAGGATATTACAAAGTATACTTCACTTACAGACGGTTTGATTAAGTTTGCGGCACCTGATACAGGCTATACATCAGCAAGCTTTGATAATGGTCTTAAACTTACATTGAGTGATTGGGAGCCTCTTACAGAAAAGGGTGCGGCAAACGGTGGAAATGTGTATGGTCTTGGCACATACTTCAGGGCTATGATAGATTCTGATGATGATGCGAGAACAAAAACATATATGAACAACCTTGTTGGTGAATATGAAATTGAATTCATATTTGATATGAACTGTATCCACGTTAAGGAATATGAAGGCGTTACATTAAACGAATCCTATATGCAGTTTAATATGGGTGCAGAAAAAGAAGATGGCTCATATATAAGTGCTCCATTTACAGCACGTGTTAAAAACTTCCTGCCTGATGGCGGACAGAACATTTCTGTTCACGGTTATGACGCTAATAAAAATGCAAAGTCAGAATCGTTAATATATGTTAAAGAAAAACTTGAACACAGCTATACAGTGCATTTTAACACATATACACAGGTTGCTACAGCATGGGCTGAAGGCAATGCAAATTCACCTAAGGGTGCAAGCCTTGTATGGAATGCACAGACTGACTTTATTAACAGTATCAGACTTTATCCTATGCTGAGAATGGGTGTTGGCTCATACTTCAAGATTAAAAATATCAAGATTACAGAATTTAATACAGATACAGAAGCAGATGGTTATAAGGCAACAAAGGGTGCAATAGACAGTTTGCCTGAAAAACTTGCTGAAAATCCTTTTGAAGTAACGGAAAATATTGAACTTCCACAGGTTGATGGTGTTGTGTGGACAACATCAGATGAATCGGTAATTGACATTAACGGTAATGTAAACCGTTGGTATGATGACCTTGATGTTGTACTTACAGCAACAGCGGTAAGTGAAGATGGTTACAAATACTCAAAGGAATATGAACTTACAGTAAAAGCATTTGAATTTGAAAAGGAAAATGTTGAAATTTCAGCAGATACTTCAAACTGGTCATTTGTAAACCGTGCAGATCAGCAGGAAGCTAAATATTCATTTGACGGAAACGACGTAAAGGTTGAAAAGGTTACAGTTGCAGAAAATCCTGCATCTCCAAAGGAAAACAAAACATACTTTGCATATTATGACCTTTATAACGAGGTTGCATCAGATACATATTCTGCAACAAGTACAAATGTTTATGAGGGTGTATACGATTTAGAAATTGATATAGAAAACGCCGTAACATCAGATGTTCCTATGAACATGGCAATCGGCTACAAAAATGGTGATTATTTCTTCACAACCGCAACACTTAAGGTTGCGTCAAATATGATTAACCTTTCATATCCTGACAGTGGTGAAACATCAGCTACATCAATAATTTATGCTGCAAATACTAAAAATGCCAAACTTAAGCTTCGTATAGATGCAGATAACAACAAACTTAGTGCATGGATTGACGGAAAACTTGCATTCAGAAACATTTCTTATGTAAGTCCATTCCCTGCCGCTTCAGGAATTGATATGTTCAGCACCCTTCGTATAGGTGTGGATTCAAACAACAATGCAGGTGACTATATTGTTGTAAAAGATGTATCAATGAAGAAGATAAATGCACAGGAAATAAGCTCTGTTGCCTCTGCACTTAAGGCTGCAGAAAATGTTACAGTAAGTATGCTTACAAATTCTCCTGAAAATGTTAGCGGAAATCTTAAGGCTTTGCCTTCAACATCAGGCTCATATACAATTAATTGGGCAACAGATTGTGAACAAATTGACCTTAAGACCGGTGAAGTATTCTTTGATGAAACTGCAACTGATGCAATAGTTACTGCTTATATTTCAGATAATTCTTTAGAATATCCGGTAGTTGTAAGAAAAGACTTTAAGCTTCACATTCGTGAAAGAGCAAATGATGCAGAATACGGTGAATTCCTTATTAATTCACTTGGTGCAATTACAAATCAGGATTACGACAACATTAAGTATGATCTTAACCTTCCTGTAAACAACGATATCATCTGGACATCATCAGATTCAGTTATCGGTGCAGACGGTAAGCTTGATATGAATGCAGATGTCTATAAAACAAAGGAAGTTAAACTTATTGCAAGTGCATACGGAAGCAGTAGAGAATATAAATTAAAGGTTGCTCCAAGAACAGCACAGAATGCAATTTATACAGGTAACCTTCCTGCGACTATTGCATACGGTTCATACCAGAACCTTAAGCTTTCAGCAAATGCTTATACAGAATTTACTCTTACAGGTACAGATGCAGAAGGCAAGGTAAATATAGTTGATGAAAATGGTAATGTTATAGTTTCAACAGTTGTTGAAACTGGTGGTTTCTACTTCGATTACAAGGGTTCAGAATATGTTTCTCATTCTCTTGCCAACGGAGAAGTAAAGAAAATTAAAATATTCACAATGCCTGAAGATGATAAGCTTGCAATCTGGGTTGATGGTAAAATTACAGATGACTACGTTGATTTCAGAAATGCAACAAGCCATATGGCAAGGGTTGAAAAGACAAATGATGCTCTTGATGTAGCAGATGTTAAAGTTTCAATTGACAACTACGGTAAATTAGTACTTAACATTGAAAATCTTGATTATTACAAGAATGTGGGCAACGGTATATTAAGTAGTGATATTGTACTTCCTACAGCATCAATTACAAATGCAGATGTTAAGTGGGTATCCGGCAACAAAGATATTCTTACAAATGACGGTAAGGTAACAATGCAGAATGCACTTACCTACACAACGTTGGATTTCACAATTTCAGATAAAACAAACGGTAATGTTTCAATTAACAAAACTTTTGACATAATTGTGGAATGTGATAATTCAAAGAATATTGCGAATGGTGCATATCTGACTGTTTCAAAGCTTGAAAATCAGACATATCCAAAGACAAATGTAAATGATAACAATTACGAAACAGCATACAGAATTACTTCTGCAAGCACAAAGTCTTCTGATATAGTATTTGAATTTACAAGTGAAAAGCTTATTAATACAATGCTTCTTGCAGAAGATGCAGGTAATATCAGAAATGTAAGACTTTATGCTTCTAAAGATAACAACGAATGGACAGAAGTGTACGCAGGTGATATGTCAAAGGTTGCAAACAGAACAGTTGTGTTTGATGCAACACCTGCCCGTTATATGAAGCTTACAATTGAAAGCAGTAATGCAAGTGTAGTTGATATTAATGAAATTAAGTTCTATCTGTTTGCTTCTGCTGAGGATATTGCACAACTTGATATGAGTGCAATTAAGGTTCCTGCAACTGCATCAAAGGATATTGAACTTATAACACTTGGTGCAAACGGCACAGTTATTAAATGGACATCTTCGGATGAAAATGTTATTTCAACAACAGGTAAGGTTACAAGAGGAGACAAGGCTTGTAACGTAACACTTACAGCAACTGCTGAAGGAACAGGTGTAACAAGAACATTTGATGTTTATGTACCTGCAGGCGGAAGCTCATCAGGTCCGCAGATTGTAGGCGGTGGCTCCGGTGGTTCTGGTGGCGGTGGCGGCGGTACCGCAGGTGGTGCCAATGCCAATGTATCAGTTGGTAATGATGTAAAAGAACCTGTATATACAGAAGAGGTTAAGAAAGAAGAACCTTCAACATCAACTGTTTACAGTGATGTAAAGACAACAGACTGGTATGCAGAAGCTGTAGTTACACTTACAGAAAAAGGCATTATTTCAGGTGATGGTACAGGCAAATTCAATCCTAAAGACAAGGTAACTCGTGAACAGTTCCTTAAGATGATTATTGAAGCTGCAAGCATCGAAACAGATAATGCTGAAAATACATTTGAGGATGTAAAACCGGATTCATGGTATGTTAACTATGTTCTTACAGCTAAAAAGCTTGGTATAGTAAACGGTATGTCTGAAATGGAATTTGGTATTGGAATGCCAATTTCAAGACAGGATATGGCAGTATTTATTGAAAGACTTATCAACCTTAAAAAGTACGAGGTTACAAAGAATGAGGTTGAAGACTTTAAAGATGCATCAAATGTTTCCGATTATGCAAAGGATGCAGTTGCAAATATGAAGTCTATAGGTCTGATTCAGGGTTATGAAAATATGTATAATCCAAAGGATAATCTTACAAGAGCAGAAGCTGCTACTGTAATAGCATCTTTGTTGAAACTTATTGAAAAATAAACTGATTTTGTAAGAAACAGAGAATTTAAATTACAGTATATGTGAATATGTAATTTTATAATCAAATAAAATTACATATTCGCAAATTGCTCAGAAAGGAGATTATCTATATGAAAAGAATTATTTGTGCCATACTGGCACTTACTATGATATTTTCATTAGTGGCATTTGATGTTACTGTATCAGCTAAAATGGGCGAAAACAGTACAAATATGAATATATTCAAACCTACTGATGACCCTATTTACTGGTATGAACAGCCACGAAATGAAGATGGTAGCTATGACTATTACGGCTACCCACTATACGGAGACCCTCAGGATATTCCTGATGAAGAATTTTTCGGTAAATGGGATGAATATGAAAATAAGTGGGTAAATGTTCCCTATTTTAAATATGCAGAATATCCCGAAATGGCAAAGGTAGAGGCTGCGGCAAAGCTTGGTGATTATAGTACAGCTAAAGATGAACTTTTAGCTTATTATAAAATTTACGGTGAACAGCGTATAAGCCATACTTTGTCTACACCTTATGCATATAATTATCTTTATCTTGATGATATAGCAAGAAACACATTCCCGACACTTGCAAACGGACGTACAGCAGGTATTGTGGAAATTACTGATGAATGGCAATGGCATTCACACGATGTTTTAAATACCTTTGCATTGGCTGTAAGCCAGAGTAACCTTAGTTATTCTGTTATGATTTCTTCAATTGATAAGTACTGGACACAGGCACTTATCTGTTCAAAGGAATCTGAGTATGTTCCGTATATCGAAGCGATAATAAACGGTGTACCGAGAACGCTTCCCTGTACAATGGATGGTATTACAACAGCAGGAAGTAAATCTTCCGATGTTATGACATCTGATGAAATTTTAAGAATTGAAGAACACGGTAAGTTTCAGGATTATGATGAAAATACATCCTGCGGTTACCTTGCCTTTTCACTTGACGGCATAAACTCAAATGCCAAGGTAACAAAGGCAATACTTCACTTCCGTGCAAAGACAGACTGTGAGCTTGACCCTGAAAGAGCACCAAAGAAAAAAGAACTAAGCTTTTTCTGGAATAAAGATACAACATGGACAGAAGATAACCTTTCATGGGACTTCTTTACAGAACGTCTGTGGTCATCATGTAATGACCGTGAACTTTGGGACTTTATTACCCCAAGCGGTGCTGACCTAAAGGGTAAAATTATGGACTACCACAGAAGTAATATTACTGAAAGAATAAATCAATTGTGGGATTTTTATAATGATGACAGAGCGGCTTATCAGTGGGTAAGATTGGAGCTTGGGCTTATAAATTCCATTGGTCTTGAACCTGATGTTATGAATGCTCTTGACCGTTCAACACATACAATCAATGCTTCCCTACAGTTGCTTCGTATGATGGACAGCCAGTATATGACAGGTGATAGATTCACCGCTTGTTTGAAATTCTACTGGCAGTTGGCAGATTATCAGGTAGAATTCTATTTTGGTGGTGCGTCTACCAACAACTGGGCAACCTTTGCTACATCTGCAGTTTATTGTATGTGTGCAAGATTCCCCGAACTTCGTAAATACGAATACTGGATGGATAGAGTTAAAAAGGAAAATGAACGTTGCTTTGGTTCAAATACTTATCCTGACGGAAGCTGCGCAGAACAGCCTCTTGGTTATGTAGGTACAATCCTAGCTACATTTGAAACACCTCTTAACGTATCAAATGAAACAGGTTGTGAAGCACCTTTTACCGATAAAATGATTAATGATATGCATAATATGGTTCACACCTGGATTTATGCAAAGGGACCTTACGGTGGTTACAACTATGCTGACGCTACAGACCCTCACAAGGATTATATAGGTAGTATGAAAACCTGGTATCAGTTGTTGTTTAGCGATGACGAAATGCTTGAGTACTTTGTTACAAACGGTGTATCGGGAAAGGCACCTGAAAATCCAACCACCAGTTACCATGCGGCAAAGAAAACCTTTATGCGTTCGGGCTGGGGTAAAAAGGACCTTATGTTAAGCTTTGTTAACAACTCCAGTAAGCCCGGCTCCCATAATCATAAGGATGCCCTTAGCATAGCGATGTTTGCCTACGGCAAATTCCTGCTCACCGACCAGGGTTATGGACAGGTACTTACAGGTGATCTTAGAAAATACTTTATCTCTCCTGTACAGCATAATACTGTTACTGTAAATGATAATGAAAAATATCTGATAGAGGGTACAACAAATTCTGAAGCAACTCTTGTGCACAATAAAGAACCATATGCCGGTGATTATGAGCACGATTATGAGTCAAACAAATTCTATGATTATGTAGAATATGGAAATACTAATTATACAACTTCAAAATACATTCAGCGAAGTGTAACCTTCCTGAAAAATCAGAAGTTCTATGTTGTAACCGACTATGCTATTCCGACAAATGACGAAGAAGGTGTTGACAACTTGTTTGCTCAGCACTGGCATATGCTTCCGGGTTCAAATATGGATAACAATGAAACTTTGCAGGTTCGCTCAAACTTCCCTGATGTTAATGTTAAGGTTGTTCCTGTAGAATATGAGGAAATTGACGAGATTGAGTATGTTGATACTTTGTATTCCGAAGCGGCAAATACATTCCAGGATTCCAAAAAGGCAGTGTACTTAAAAACTCACGATGGTGCAGGCAGATTTACAACTGTAATTGTTCCTATGAATACAGGTGAAGACTTTGAGGTTGATACATCTGTTGTTGATACAAATCTTGATAAAGACCTTGTAAATGCGGCATATTTCAGAATAAAAAATAAAAATACAGGTGAAACAAATTATTACTATTACTATCACATTAATGATGTTACAAAGAAGCCTGAGGACGGAACAAATTTTGCTGAATTTACAACAGATGCAACTACTTTGATTGTTCAGAAAAATGATAAGGAAGAAATTGTTTCCACATTCATTCTTGACGGCAGTTATTTAAAATCCAATAAGGTTGATACAGAGTATCTGTTCAAGGCGGACGAAACTGTTCCTGCAATTTCTTATGTGAAAAATGGTCACATTTTAAATATCAGCGGTTCTGAAATGACTGTGGAAGATTTTGCAGATATTACAATCTATCAAAAGGGAGTACAAAGTGCTATATTTGAAGATGTAACATTGCAGACAAAACTTTCAGGAAATTATCTGTATTTTGCTGATGTTCCTGTGATTGAAGGTACAGAAGATGATACAGAAGATGATGCAGAAGACGATTCTGCAACAAGCGGACGTCCTACCGGTGGAGGTATCGGTGGTGGCGGAGGTTCATCATCAGGTGGAGGAGGCAGTGCCGTTAAGCCAAAACCTCAGGAACCTGAAATTAAGGATGATCCTGTTGTTGATGAGACCGTTATCGATGTGCCTGATGTTACCGAAAAGGTTGAATATTCAGACGTTTCGGAAAACGCATGGTATTATAATGATGTGGTTGAACTTAGTAAGCTTGGAGTTGTTTCGGGCGATGGCACAGGGGCATTTAATCCGCAGGATAATGTTACACGTGAGCAGTTCCTGAAAATGCTTTTAGTTGCAACCAAATCAGAAACAAAAGAAAATGCCAACGCATTTTCGGATGTTAAAGACGGTGCGTGGTATGTGCCTTATGTAATTACTGCTAAAAATCTTGGTATTGTAAATGGTATTTCAGATACACAGTTTGGTATAGGAATGAATATTACAAGACAGGATATGGCTGTTATGATAAGCAGAACTTTGGAAAAGCTTGATGCTGATGTTAAGGGAAATGAGGCTGATGCTTTTGCGGATGATGAAAAAGTTTCCGATTATGCAAAAGATGCTGTTAAGTTTATGAAGTCCATAGGACTGATTGAAGGTTATAACAACGAATACAGACCTCTTGATAATTTAACAAGAGCAGAGGCGGCTAAGGTAATAAATAGTTTAATTGCTATTATAAGTAAATAATAAAAAGGGATTGTAAAAAACAATTAGTTTTTTACAATCCCACAGCGTGTCGATAAACCTATCGACACGCTGACAGATTGCGAAAAAGGAAGGTATATTTTGTCAATTTGAATTCGTCGGCGTACGAGGGTACGGTAGAGTTCAAATTGGCAAAAAGCAAATAACCGCAAGGAAAATTCGATG
>JAZQAN010000004.1:0-17359 GCA_045545235.1 Clostridia bacterium
GGGATTACAGTTTGTTGAAACAATTTTTGAAGAAAGCAACGTAAAAACACCCGTATCATTTCCCTTTGCTGACGGGTGTTTTTAGGAGTCAGCGAAATAAGTTTTCGTATGACGACGGCGTTGCTTTCAATAAAATTTTTCGTACAAAATGTTGACTGAACGTCCCAGCGGTGGGTTTTTGGGCACTTTTGCCCACACAAAAGTGCCTCCCTCCGCGGATAGCGGAATAAAATAAAAGACAGCAACTATTATAGGCTACTGCCCTTTAGCGTACTCTGCACAACTGCTCTGTTTTTTTGTATTTGGAGGGTTTATTTATGAATAATGAAAACATAAGCCTGAAAGTGCAGGGAATCTGTACTTTATTTTTTTGTATATTCACTTGGTATTTTTCCTGTATATTTTTTAAAGTTTCTCGCAAAACTTTTGTAGTTGTTAAAGCCAACAATGGGGGAAATTTCCATCATTGACAAATTTGATTCGTTTATAAGCTCCAATGCTTTTTTTATTCTGTATTTGTTAAGCGTGTCTAAAAATGTGTTGCCTGTCTGTGATTTAAAATATCTGCTGAAATATTGGCTTGAAACCTGAAATTCTTCAGCCATAGTTGCAATACTGATATCTTTGTTATAATTTTCTTCAATGTATTTTTCTATTTTCTGCTCTATATTGTTTATTTTATCTGAATGTTCTTCTATGTATAAAATGGCTTGTTTGTACCATTTTTGAATGATTTCTACAAGACCTTTTTTATGTGTTATTCCTGATATCCATCTGTATAGGTTAACATTGTCTCCGTATACTTCTTCAATGGTTGTATTGTTTTTGCTCAATATATTATGCAGAAAAGCAAGAAGATTGTAGGCAACGTATATGCATTGAGAATAATTGTCTTTGTTTTCAAAAGCTCCGGAAATTATGTCTTTTGTTTCATCGAGTTTTTTGCAGTTAAAAGCGGTTAAAAGCTTTGATTCAGTTTCGATAGAGGTTTTTGTGAAAATCTTACTTTCGGAAACGTCAAAACGGTAAACGTTTTTTAAATTGAAACGTCCCATATCAGAGGCTTTAACTGCATTACCCCAGTATTTTGTAGATAATATTTTATGTTGTCCGTTTTTTATGTTATTTTCTATTGCGGAATCAATCATTTCTTTTTTTAAGCATTGGCTTGTTCCGATGTACATAGTAGGATATAAATCTGTTAATTTTTTTAAAGAATTGATTATGATGTCTTCGTCGCAGTCAAAAGATAGAATAAAACACAATCTTTGATGTTGATTTTTGTATTGTATACTTACATCATCGTGGAAAAAACTATTAAATATCCTTAAAAATTCTCTTTCGGGTGGTATTTGTTTGAAACGTGGGTCGTATCTGTCGTTTTGTATACAAATAATAAACGTATTTTTTTTGATGAAGGTATTGAAATCTTCTTTGTAAAATGTAGGAACCAAGTCGAAAAAATCTTCAAAGAAAAGACTTTCAATATTTTTTTCAAGTTTTGTTTTTTTGTCGTGTAAACAAAAATATAATATCATAGATATTAATAATACAGTAGTAATTATGCTGTAAATAAACAAAAAAATTCACCTCAGATTTTATTTTGTGTTTTTATTATATGTCATTTTAAGGGGATTTTCAAGTGGATAATTAAAAATGTTAAAAAATGTGATGATACGAGGCTTCTTGTCGAAACAAATGGATGAATTATTACTTTCGGTTTTTTGAAATGGAATAAATTGTCCACTAAATATTTATGATTGTCTATTGAAATTTATCTCCATATAGTATATAATTACAATCAGGAAAATATTAAACTTGGGTTTAAGGAGGAAAAGTAATATGGTAAGTAAAAGATTTTTGAAAACTGTATTAAGTTTGCTATGTGTATTTACACTTGTTGTTTCAAGCGTATGTACAGTAACAGCAGACTACGATGATGTTATGTTTGACCTGACATCATTAGGTGTCCTAAAAGGAGTAGAGGTTAACAGTGATGTTAATGCTCATATCACAAGAGCTGAATTTTCACAGCTTGTTGTAAACCTTTTAGGCTATGGAAATGTGGCAGATACATTTGAAGATGCAGGTGTGTTTGCAGATATTTCAGACAGTAAGTATAAGGGCGCAATTAATTTGCTTTATGATTTGAATATCATTTCAGGTACAGGCAAAAACACATTCAGTCCTGAAAGTAAGCTTACATATCAGCAGGTTGGTAAATTTATGGTAAATGTTTTGGGGTATTCCAAAATTGTAAAGGGTACTGACCTGAATTCATACTTTATGCTTGCAGGCAGCATTGGCGTTTTTGCAAATGTTGATGTGACTAAAACTAATGTGTCTTGGTATGATGCACTTATTATTGCACACAATGCACTTGGAATAGACCTTATGACTAAGGATTTCGGTATGATAGGTGACAATTACCAGATAGAGGAAGGCAAGACATTAAGAACTTCGCTTTCTACTACTACAGGCAGAAATGTGCAGAAGCTTAAAGGTATTGTTACTGCAGACCGCACAACATACCTTCTTGAAGCACGCAGCAATATGAAGGATACTCATATTGAAGTAAACGGCAAGCTTTACAAGTGTAACTTTACTGTTCCTGATGGTCTTGTTGGTATGGAGGTTAATTTCTATATTGACTACACTGATGATTCAAATGGTATTGTGACAAGCATTGCTCCTTCAGACAAAAATACCGTAAGAGAATTCAGCCTTGATGATGTTGTTTCTGCTGAATCTGAAAAGATTGAATATTTTGTAAATGGTGAGAACAAGGAATCTGTTAAGATAAATGAGTTTGCTAAATTTATTTACAATGACAGATGGGATATGAAGGCAAAATATTCTGATGTTGAAAATTGCAAAAATGGTTTTGTTAAGCTTATTGACAATGATGAAGATGATATTGTTGATGTAGTTTACGTATATGAATTTGAAGATGCAATTGTTGAAAGAGTATACGGTGAAACAAAGCAGGTTTATTTTGCAAATAATCAGCTTTTAAATGGTTCAAGATATGTTTCCTTCGACGCAGAAGAGGATAAAACCATAGTTAAAATATTTGATGCTTCAGGAAATGCATTTGCATTTGAAAATATTGCAGAAAACAATATTATAAGTATTGCAAAGAGTAAGGATGGTCAGGTTATAAATGCTGTTATAAGTGATAAAATTGTAACAGGTGTTGTTAATGAGCTTGACGATTATTCCGTAGTTGTAGATTCAGATGTTTTTGATTATGTTGTAAAACCTGATGTGAAAATCGGTACACATGTTGATGCTTATGTAAACTTTATGAACAAAGTTTTCTATGTTGAAAAAACAAAAACTGAAAACAACTATGCATATGTGCTTGATGCAAATCTAAAAACAGGTATAAGCGGTACTGTAAAGGTTGCGCTTATTATGCCGGGTTATATAAGTGAAACAAGTACAGAATCTTTTGACGAAGAAGGTACATCATCTTCAACAAAAGAACTTTTCTTCCGTAATAATTCCAAAGTTTTGTTTGAGTTGGCAAGCAAGGTCAAGGTTGATGAAGCAACTGTGAAAGCTGAAAAAGCAATTTCGTTGATCAAAGGCAAGGTTGTTTCATACGGACTTGATGCAAATGGAAAGATTAACAAAATAGAGTCACTTGATATATTCAATGCTGATTCTTCCAAAAAAGCATATAATCAGAATGGTAAAACATTCAGCAGTAAAGCAACAGAAGGTTTTGGTATAACTGAAAGTGCTACAATGTCAATTTGTATTCCTACAAATGCAGGTGCATCTGATGATGATTTACTTGTACCTGTTAAGCTTGTACACGGTTCTGAATATTCAATAAATGCCTACGATGTTGATGAAACATCAAGTATTGCAGGACTTGCTGTAATAAATGCTGAAATGCGTTCCGGTATTGCAGGAAGCATCAGTCCTACAACAAGTGATATTGCAATACTTAAAAAAGTATCAAATGTACTTGATGAAAACGGAAATGAAGTTATAAAAGTACATATGCTTACAAAAGATGGCGAAAAGAGCTATACTGTATCACCTTTGATGTCATCAGCAGTACATAAACGCTTTATGAATATGAGCAAGGGTGACATATTCTACTACGAAACAATAGAAGGTACAGTTGAACTTAGAAACTGTCAGTTGATTCAGGCAGAAGATAATTATGACGTAGTCGGTGCATACAATGTTGACCAGATAAATGAAATATGTGTCGGTGAGGTTTCAGATTGCAGATACAGCTATGTATCAGCAAAGCAAAACCGTTGGACAGACAGTATTACAGTTAACTGTGGCGAAGGTAATGCTTCAATGACTTATGAAGTATATAAAACAGGAACACCTGTAATTTTCATAATTGATGATGCAGGTAATGCTGAACTTGGTAAATTTGAAGATATTCAGTGCGGAAATAAAATTTATGTAGGCGCTGTATATTCAAATGTAAAAGTTTTAGCAGTACGTAAATAGGAGGGAGAAACGATATGAAAAAAATACTTTCACTTTTAATATGTATGTGTATGGTAATCGGTATGCTCCCTGTGTTTACAGTGAGTGCTGCCGAAGCACCTGAATGGGTTGCATCTTTTGGTTCACTGGAAAATCCGGGTACGCTTATTTCAGACTACGGTTTTGCAAAAGGCGATGTTCCGGGCAAGAATATTCCGAATAATTTTCCTGTTGATGCAACAGACCCATCTAAAGAGTATGTTGCTGAATACACAGCTGAAGGCTTTAAAATTACAAAGCTTCAGGATGGTACAACAGAAAACAGCGGAACTTTGACAAATTATAACGGACGAATTAATTTTGTTAAAATTACAGATGAAGCGACAAAATCATATGAAACAGGCTTCCGCGGAACATATGTTGTAGATATGTTGATTAATGCGAATATGAAGAAGCCTGCTGCAAATACAGCTAAAAATCCACCTCGTTTTGATATGTGGTTTGGCTACAATGAAGATATCACAGCCGAAAAAAACACAGCAAATGAAAACGGAATTCGTTATGTAAGCGGCAATATACTTTCATTGTACGATAACAAGACAAGTGGCTCTGTGGAGTATAAGGATGGAGGTATACGCGGTGTAACAACACCGGGTGAGGATACAGTCCACAGATTTGTATTTGATACAGAAAATAAGCAGATTGCACACTATATGTCTAAGGATGGAGCATTTGCTTATGTAGGCTCAGGTGAATTCTTCGGTGAGGCCGTACAGGGCATTAAATTTACACCTCGTCTTGGTTTTGAAAAGGATTCTTATTTCACATTCAAAAATATAAAGATTTATGAAGTGTCAAAGGCACAGGAACCTCTTATAAAGGTAGTTAATGCTCCTGTTACACCAGATCCTGAACCTGATACACCGGATCCTGAACCAACTCCTGATCCTGATAATAAGATTCCTGACTGGGTAGAACTTATCGGTGCAAATGCAACACCGGGTTCTCTTATTGCAGACTACGGTTTTGTAAATGGTGATGTTCCCGGAAAGAATATTCCAAATAACTTCAATACGGATGCAACAGATGCAACTAAGGAATATACAGGTGAATATACATCTGAAGGCTTTAAAATAACAAGACTTCAGGATGGTACAGATACTACTGCTTCTTCATCAAGCGGTTATGCCGGCAGAATCAACTTTGTTTCTATAACTGATGAAGCAACAAAATCATATGAATCAGGCTTCAGAGGAACATATGTTGTTGATTTTACAATAAAGGCAGATATGAGTAAGCCTGCAGGTATGACAAAGAATGCTCGTTTTGATATGTCTTTTGGTTATAATGAAGACATAACATCATATAAAAACGTAAATACAAATCCAAAATCATGGAACAATATGAGATTTATGCAGGATAACACATGGCGTTTGTATGATAATCAGTCAAGTGCTACTGAATATTTTGAATCAGGTGCAGACAGACTGGCAAACAAGGGTGAGGATACAACCTTCCGTTTTGTGTTTGATACTGTTAATAAAAACATAGCATTTTATAAGCTAACTGAAAATGGCTATGGCTATATTGGTTCAGGCGAACTTTTTGGTGATTGCGTTCAGGGTATTACATTCACACCGCGTCTTGCTTTCAAGAAAGATTCTTACTTTATATTTAAAAATGTTAAAATTTATGAGGTAGTAAGAGCAGAAGAACCTCTTATAAAGGTGGTTAATACTCCGGTTACTCCTGACCCGGATCCCGATCCAACACCCGACCCGGACCCAACACCTGATCCGGATGACAACATTCCTGATTGGGTAGTAGGATTTGGTGCAAATAAGACACCGGGCACCCTTGTAGACAGTCACGGTTTTTCTGACAGTGATGTACCCGGCAGAAAGGTATATAACAGCTATACCGATTCAACAAACTTCAGCGGTGAATATACTGCAGATGGCTTTGTACTAAAGAGAGTAACAAAATTTGAAAGCGGTACAGGAAGAAACCCTTCAAATGAATATATGAGAATAAACCTTACTAAAAAAGTAGGGGATGAATATAAGTACGGTCTTAAGGGTACATATGCAATTGACCTTACAGTTAATGGCAGCCTTGCATCTTCTCAGAAAAAGAGTGACGTTTATTTAGACGGTTACATTGTTGATTCTGATGACATAGACTTGTTGTCAACATCTGATAATGCCAATGTAAAAATTCGCTTTATTGCCGAACAGGAAAGAACAGGAAATACACATTTCCAGGTAGTATCAGCTTCAGATGAATCAAAGCAAACTGAACTTATGCCTGTACCTGTAAATGAAGATACAGTTATTCGTTTGATTGTAGATTCAGAAACAGGTAACGTTGCAGCTTATTCAAGTGAAGATAATAAGGAAACTTTTAAATATTACGGTGCAATAGACGGCGTATTTAAAGGTAATAAGATGCAGGCATTTGTATTTAATCCTGGCCTTGGCTTGATTGAGCCTTCAACAATAATGACATTCAAAAACATTGATGTTTATGAAATAACTGAAGTTGAAGATTCTCAGGGTCCTGATACTCCGGAACCCGAACCGGGAGATGATGTAATAGTAGCAGACCCTACTAATAAAATTCCTGACTGGGCAGAGGTTATTGGTTTAACAGCTGAACCGGGTAAAAAGGTCGGCGACTATAAGTTTACAGGAAGTGATATTCCTGGTGAATCCATAGCTAATAATTTTAGTAATTCAAATGATTTTAGCGGTGAATACACAGAAGACGGTTTTGTAATGAAAAAACTAACTGAACCTGCCGATGCAGACCGTGCTACATCAAGTGGTTTTGGTGGTGTTCTTCACCTTGTTACAAATCTTGAAGAAGATACTGAAAATAAAACTAAATCATATCAGCATGGTCTTGTAGGTACATATGTAGTTGATTTGTATGTAAATTCAAATCTTTCAATGAATCTTTCAGGTGCTGCGGCACGTTTTGACTGGGAAATTGGTTATCAGCCAAGCTTGACTAAAGTTGATACTGATGCACATTTCAATACAATCCGTGTTACATCAGCCAATGCATTTACTGTATATGGTTCAGGCAGTTATACAACAGGCAATGACAAGATGCCTAAGGGTGAGGACACAATAGTTCGTCTTATTTTTGATACCAAAAATAAACAGATGGCATATTTCATACACAAAAACGGTGAATTCGTATTCAGTGGTAACGGTGCATACAGCGGTGATATAATTCAAAGCTTGTATTTTACACCTCGTCTTGGTTTTGCAAAGGATTCTACTTTCACTTTCAAGGGCGTAAAAATTTATGAAATTGAAAGATATATTAATTCTGAACTTGGTATTGCTGACAGAAACTTTGCAATAGATAATGCAATGGCAGATGAAAACATTATGCCAAAGAATTTGGGCACAGGTTCAGATTCAATAACTGAAAATATCACATTGCCATCAGGCTCGTGGACAACATCAAATAACAATGTTGTTTCAGCCGCAGGTATTGTAAAACGTGGTTACGATGATGAAAAAGTTAGGTTGTCAAATAAATATAAAACAGCTTCAACACCTTCTCTTCAGTTATTCAAGCTTTATGAACTTAACGTTCCCAAGAGAGCAGATGTTGTTAACGAAACAATATACAGCAGAGAAATAAATAAAGCTTTTGACAGTTATGACAGACGTGTAGGAAGAACTATTTCTTCTGATGCATACTCTAATACTTATGTAACAAACCTTAAGGGTGTATATGATTTTGAATTCAAGGTTAAACCAACTGTTACAAATGATGCAACACCGCATAAAATTGAGGTTGGTTATGAATCAGATGCAGGATATACAAACTATGCAACAGCCGATATTTACAGTGATGCTGTTAAATATTATACAAACGTTTCTTCAAAACGTACATCAGCGGTAAATAACGGTAACAGTAATGTAATTAAATTCAGAGTTGATACTGTAAATAAGAAGATATGGGTTTTTGTTAACGGTATCAAGTCAAATGAAATAGAGTATACAGGAAATGACTTTGTTAACACATTCAAACTTACAAGCAACGGAACAGACACACTTGTATTCGAAAGTGTAAATGTAACTTCACTATTTGCTTTTGATAATGAAGAATTTTCAGATTCAGATATTGTTGAGTGCTACAGCAAAACACCTTCACTTACAATTTCTGATGTTACATCAAATCCTGAAGATGCTTATGGTGTAATGGGCAATATGCCACAGACACTAAACGGCTATGCAGTAAAGTGGTCAGCAGATTCTGACTATGTTGATGTTGTTGGTAAATATGCTTATCGCAGTGACGAAGATCAGCTTGTAGCAGTAACAGCTAAAATTTATGATACTGCAAATCCTGATGTTTGCGTATATAAATCATTTGACATTAAAATAGCAAAAACAACTGACCCTGAATTTTTACTTGAGGGTAGTACAAGTAAACTTGCAGCTAAGTTTATTACAAACCAGCCTGCTGATGCTTTGATTGCAGACATTGATTTGCCGTTAAATTTAGAGGGTAACGCAGTTACATGGAAGGTAACAAAGGGTAATGCTTTGACTGAAAAAGGTAAGATTATTACAAATAAAGATATCGCATCACCTGAAAGTGTTACACTTACTGCAACAGTAACAAACGGCGTTGCTACTGTAACTAAAGATATTGAATTTAAGGTTGCAAAACGTGGCGGTGACGTTACAGTTTATACAAACTCTGCAAATATTGAAACTCCGATCAAAGGTGTTGTTACATATTCAGCAGATGTTAATGGTATAGCAACTCTTGCAGATTCAAATGGTAAAAAGATTATTGAACTTGATACAACAGGTAATGTTAAGGTTGTAATGGACTTTAACAACAAAAAGGTTGTTGTATTCAAAAACGGCGTTGTTGCAGAGGATTACATAGACTTTGCAGAGGCTGCTGAAAACTTTGCAGTTGTAAACGGTGCAGTTTCAAATGAAAAGATTATTCTTGATGAATATGCACTTTACGATTATAACATTGATAAATTCGGTTACCTTGATGTTCTTGGTAAAAATGTAATTACATCAGATGTTGAGATGTCACAGAACTCATTTGGTGGAGTAAAAGTAGCTTGGAATTCTAAAAACACTTCAATACTTTCAAATGAAGGAAAGTATAATGCTCCTGTAAACGTAGTGACTTTGGATGTTGATTTCTCAATGACATTGCCGGGTGGTACAGGTGCAAAATATGCTAAAACAATAAAAGTTGTTGCAATTCCTAAAAATAATATCTTCAAAGGTGCAACGTCTGTAAATCAGGGCACATCAGTTCCTGCAGGTGAATATCAGAACGCTGCAATGTTTGATGGTGACTTTACAGATACAATGTTCAGAGGAGCATATGCAAATGAAACAAAGAGCATTGTTATTGATATGCTAAACGCTCAGGATATTAACACATTGTATGTAAATCATAAGGGCTTGAAATCATTTAAGCTTTATGTTTCAGATGATAAGACAAACTGGAATTTGGTTGCAAGTCCTGTATTTGACGGAACCCTTGAAAGTAATATAATTACGTTTAATAAGGAAAATGTAAGATATGTGATGATTGACACAATTACTTATGAAGGTAGTTATGTTGACATTTATGAAATTGCAGGTTTTGCAGTATACAGTTCATCAGATAAGTCATATATGGATATAATGGCAATTGGTATGCCTGAAGAATTTGTTCTTACAGCTTCTTCAATCAATTTACCTGCAACAGGTAGTATATATGGTTCAAAGCTTGTATGGACTTCATCACATCCTGATATAATTTCAACAAACGGAACTATTTCAAAACCTAAAAATAATACTGAAGTATTGCTTACTGTAACATCAACCAATGGCGATGCAACATCAACAATGACATTCAGATATTATATTAAAGGAACAAGCGGTGCTCAGGGCGGTACACCTTCCGGCGGTTCAGGCGGCGGTGGAGGAGGTGGTGTCTTCGTTGGAGACACAAGCTCATCTGCATTCCCTGAAAACAATACACCTGTTGAAACTCCTGTAACACCAACTGTAACAGAATTCAAAGACGTAAACAAAGATGCATGGTTCTACGGTTATGTTATGGATTTGAGAAAAGCAGGCGTAGTTGACGGTGATGATAAAAACAACTACAATCCAAACAAGCTTGTTACAAGAGAAGAATTTATTAAGATGATTGTTAATGCATCAAAGCTTGAACTTGTTGAAAGCGGAAGCGATTTTGATGATGTTAAATCAAACGACTGGTTTGCACCTTATGTATATACAGCAAAGGCAAATGGCGTTGTAAACGGCATAGGTGAAGGCAAGTTTGGTGTAGGTTATGAAATTTCAAGACAGGATATGGCAGTTATTATCAACAATATCCTTGAAATAGATGTTGATATATCTACAAATAAAGATTTATTTAAAGATGATTCTGCAATTGCATCTTATGCGTATAAGGCAGTATATTCTATGAAATCACTTGGAATTTTGAACGGTTACAATGATGGTAGCTACAACCCACAGGGTAAGCTTACAAGAGCAGAAGCTGCCAAGGTTATTTCAATGGTAATGGACATTATAAAATAAGCTAATTTGCTATACAATACGGTAAGGGGAAAATTTTGACATGAAAATGTCAATTCTCCCCCTTTCCTCTTACCGTATTTATAGATTTATGAAAGGAGAAAAAACGTGAAAAAAATTATTTCTTTAATTCTTTCGCTTCTTATTATAGTATCCTGTTTACCGTCTGTTGTTTTGGCTGCTACTATTAGCGATAACGCATATGATGAAAACGGAAAATATATATACAGAACTGATACATATGATTTTCCTATGTATGGTGACCCACAGAATATTCCAGATGAAGAATTCTTTGGTAAATGGGATGCAGAAAATGAGGTATGGGAAATACCTTCCTATTTTAAATATGATGATGATCCGGAAGCGTTTCCGGAATTCAAACCTGTAATGGAAGCTGTAAAATCAGGTGATTATGAGCTTGCAAAACAGAGAATGATGGACTATTATACTCCAAAAAAATATTTGTATGCATCACGTGCTACAACGATTTCGTATAATGCACGTATACAGGCAGAACTTTTAATGCGTAATTTCTACGCGCTAAATCAGGCAAACGGCTTTGTACGTGGCTTGGTTAAGGTTGATTCAACCGAATGGCAACAGATTGATGCTGATGTTATGGATGCAGTAAGTGCTATGCTTAATGATAAGCAGTCAAATATAACACTTGTTGCAGTTTCTATCGATAAAAGTAATACGCCTGCTGAAATAAAATCACGTGAAAGCGGTACGCCTGCTACACTTACACTTATGGTAAACGGTACACCACGTATCTTCCCCGTAGTTGAAGATGCTTATATGCGTGCAGGTGATTATGCTAACATTAATTTTGGCGGTGAAGATATACTTTATGCACAGGAATATGGCTACGAAGGTCATTGGGATTCAAATAATCTTAAGGCAGATGTACTTGAAAAGCTTAATAAAGCTGATGATGACTGGGGTGCATCCGCATCACCTACAAGACGTGCTTATATGAAATTTGACCTTTCTGACATTAGTGTAAGTGATGAAATTTCATCTGCAACACTCAGCTTTACAGCACGTGTTGCACCGGGTGAGCAATATGACCTTAAGGAAAAGGAACTTTGTATATATCAATGGCAGGATAATAACTGGGGTGAATTGGACTTGTGCTGGAATACATTCACAGACTGGTTTATAGTTTCTGCCAATGAACAGGATGCATGGGACTACATAACAACCGCAGGTACAGGTTCCAAGGGTAAAATGTGTTATTTCCATCGTGGTAATGCCATAAACGGACTTACTTCAATTTACGATGTAACAGGTGACGAAAAGTATGCATATACATTTCTTCGTAACCAGATGAGCCTTATAAACACTATTGGTGTAAATAAGGATGTTATGAACTGTCTTGATATGTCAGGTCACATATCACGTTGGGGACGTACCGGTTTTGTTAAACTATGGGGCAGTAAAACTATGACGCCTGAAATTTTTGTTGCGGTTATCAAGCACTATGTTGAAATGACACAGCTTATTAATACAACTTGGGTTTTGCCTAAAAAATATACAAACAACTGGGCAACCTATGCAACAGGCGCTATGTATGATATGGTAACAATGTTCCCTGAACTTGATTATGCAGAAGAATGGCTTGAAACAATAAAGAGAGATAATCGAAGTCTTCTTTTAGGTGGGGAAGAACGTAACGGTGTATGGCATGAAGGCCAGGTATGGCGAGACGGTCAGTGTATTGAGCTTGGACGTGGTTATATTTTTACGTTGCTTGGTACATATTCATCACCTTTGCAGGTTCAACAGAGGGCCGGCGGAGAAATGCCTTTTGATGAAGAAGGTATGGAACTTATGAAGATGATAGTTAAAAATGTTCTTTATCAGAGTGGTCCGGGTTATTACGGTTTTAATATGGGTGACTCTATGGACTATAGTGACAGTACAGCTTCTTCACTTACAACATGGTATAAGCTTTTGCTTTCTGATGACCCTGAAATGGAATATGTTGCTACAGGCGGTAAATCGGGTAAATTGCCTGACTTTACTTCAATATCATATCCAATCGGTCTTCGTACATATATGAGAGACGGTTGGGGAGAACGTGATATCTCACTATGCTTTACAGCTAAAGCAGGTGGCTCTCACGGTCATTCAGATGCACTTTCATTTGCTATGTGGGCATACGGTCAGTTCTTGCTTACTGACCAGTCTTACGGTTCAACACAGACCGGTGACATTATGGCATATATGAAATCTGCACAGCAGCATAACCTTGTAACAATAAATGGTGGTTCTTGTCCTAAGGCAAGCTATGAAAAGGATAGTATAGAGGAAGAACAGGAGCTTAATGACCTGTATAACTTTACTACATATTCCAATGCTTTCTTTGATGGGGCAGATTACAATCAGCGTTCAATTTTGTTCCTGAAGAATCAGAAATTCTTAATAGTTAATGACTATGTAATTCCAAAGGATAAAGAGGGTGTATCTACATATACACAGTTCTGGCATATGCTTCCGGATTCCAACATTCATATTTCAGAAGATGGAAAAAATCAGATTAAGAGTGATTTTGATGATACTGCTAACGTAATTGTTGCAGGTGCCGATATGGATGATATGTATGATATTTATCTTGAAGATTCTATTTTCTCACCTGCTCAGGGTGCATTTATTGCAGCTAAAAAGGGTGTTTATGAAAAACGTGCCGTAGGTGATGTTTCATACACAACAGTTGTATATCCTGTTGATAAGGGTGACGATTACAGCGTAGAAACTTCTAAAATTGATGTGGCCGTTGAAGGTGATAAAGCATCAGCTATGTGGGTAAGAATTACCAATAATCTAAACGGTGAATTCAGCGATTACTATTACTATCACTTAAATGATAAAACTGCAAAGCAGGAAGTAAAAATCGGTGAATATACAACTGATGCAGATACATTGCTTGTAGAAGAGAATGAAAACGGTGATGCAGTTTCTGTGTTTATCTATAACGGTACTTATGTAAAGAGTCCGTTCTATGCAGACGAATATCTGTTCAAGAGTGAAACTCCAAAAACTTTAGGCTACAAGCTTAATGGTTCAGGAATGGTAGAAATTTCAACAGATAAAGTTATTAATGACCCTGATAATTTGAGAACTGCTTTCACAGAAGAAGATCTTAAGGACCTTACAATTTATACAGGCGTAAAATCAAATGGTGCTTTGTTTAATACAAATATGGTTGCAGATACTGCTAAATCAGGCGGATATTTGTATTTTGGAGATACCCCTATAGTAGTGGGAACAGAAACAGACAGCTCATCACAAGATAAGGAAGATGTAAAACCAAGCCACGGTAGTAGCGGTGGCGGCGGTGGTGGCGGTGCCGTTTCTAAACCACCGGTTGTTGAACCACCTGTAGTTGAGCCTCCTGTAGTTGAGCCTCCTGTAGTGGAACCGGACACCGTAACACCATCCTATGATGATGTTAAGGAAACTGACTGGTTTGTCACTTATGTTACTGAATTGTCTGCAAAGGGAATTGTTTCCGGTGATGGTACAGGCAAATTTAATCCAAATGACAATATAACCCGTGAACAGTTCTTAAAGATGCTTGTTGAAGCGGCAGATATAGAGTCAGAAGAGGATGAAAATATTTTTGCTGATGTAAATGATGACGCATGGTATAAACCATATGTACTTAAGGCTAAAAACTTTGGTATTGTAAATGGTGTATCTGATAAAGAGTTTGGTATAGGCTCTAACATAACACGTCAGGATATGGCTGTTATGATTGCCCGTACACTTGAGAAACTTACAGAGGAAATTGATGTTGAAGAAGTAAATAAATTTAACGACTTTGATAAGGTTTCCGACTATGCTAAAGATTCAGTATCACTTATGAAATCAATTGGTCTTATCGAAGGCTATAACAATGAATACAGACCTCTTGATAAACTTACAAGGGCAGAAGCTGCAAAGGTAATTTGTCAGTTGTTAAGCTTGATTGTGGTTGAGTAAAATAAAAATTCCGTAATGTTTATGCATTACGGAATTTTTTTGTGTTCATGAAGGTTTATTCTTAATAGTGCTCAAGAGTTGAAACATCAATTTCATAAATTTCTCTTATTTTGTTACGGGTAGAATCAAAGGATATTTTATCGCCTTTTGTGTTCCATCTGTTGTGAAGGTCACATCTTAAATCCGTATTTCCAAAATCGTATGAAAAATCCTTTAATATAACTTCTGTTTTCCCTGTTTCTACATTGTAAAGATACAAGTGTCTGCAATGGTCTTCACGTGGATATCCGTCACCAATAAAATATTTCTGGTTAGGTGAATATAAACAATGGATATCCTTGCTGAAGTATGGGGACTCTATTTTTGTGTAATTTTTTGTTAAGTCCTCAAGAAGGTAAATTCCAAATTCATTATTTGCAACTGATGCCGCAAACAAAACTTCACGTTCATTTTTCCAGTGATAATGAGATACTGAAGTATTGTGTAAAAGCTCATACATATTTCCTTCAAGGTCTGCAGTTATAAGAGTTGTTGACCACATCGGACAAGTTTCTGTCATAAAGTTTCTGAAAAGGAAGAGGAATCTGTCGCCTGTTGGGTTAAAGGTAATATGATTTACAACAAACTTTTCATTTGAATATACTTCGTTAGGGAATTTGCTTAAAACGTCAGCAATTGAAATTATAAGCTTGCTTTTGCCTGTTTCCATATCAACAAGGTATATTCCGTCATCGTCAGGCTGTTTAACGTCAAACCATTTGTCAGGAACGTCGGAATAACCGTATCCGGGGCGGAAATCGTATATTCTGCTGAAATTAACCGCAAGGCCATATTTTCCATTTTGTGCTATGTGTGCACAGGCACGATCTGTATAACGTTTTTCTCCCGTCTTTAAATTGTGTATGCAGGTTTGAAAGTCGTTTTTACCACCTCTTACGTTATAATATACTTCATCATAGTTTGAGGTGTTGTATGTAAGTAGTGCCCCCTGTTGAAAATTCCACGCAGTTGTTTCTGCGATTTTTGTGAACTCTTTAGTTTCAAGGTCAATGTAGCCAAGCTCGCAAACATCGTCTTTTACAGGTAATCTGTCATTGAATGTAACTCTGTTTGCAAGATGATATTTTCCGTTTTCGTGGTATGGGTTAAGGTCATAATATCCAAAGAAATAATTATAACCATCGTCCGGTGATATTTTTCTGATATTGTATTTTGCATCTAAACATTTACCGAAATTTTCGTGATTGTTATTCATAGTGTTTCCTCCTTATAATATAAATGTATTTTATCATATATTTTCAAATTTGAAAAGTACTATAAACAAATATTTTAACGTGGGATATACGTATAATATGTGAATTCAAGGGTAAAAATAGAAAGTAAATAAAAAAATGTAAAATTTTTTCAAAAAAAGTATTGACAAACTGAGCTTTTGCGTATATAATAATAAAGGTCCGCTGATGAGAACCAAGGATGAAAAGTACAGCCTGTGCGGGTGTAGTTCAATGGTAGAATCTCAGCCTTCCAAGCTGATTGTGTGGGTTCGATTCCCATCACCCGCTCCACTAACATTTTGTTAGGTTCCCAGCCCATAGAGAGGTTGGTTGTATGCGCCTGTAGCTCAGTCGGATAGAGCAACTGCCTTCTAAGCAGTGGGTCAGGAGTTCGAATCTCTTCAGGCGCGCCATTTTCCTTATGGTGGGTATAGCTCAGTTGGTTAGAGCGCCAGATTGTGGCTCTGGAGGCCGACGGTTCGAATCCGTCTATCCACCCCACTAACATAATGGGCTGTAGCCAAGTCGGTAAGGCACAGGATTTTGATTCCTGCATTTCGTTGGTTCGAGTCCAACCAGCCCAGCCAAATTTAATTTAATATGATTCATTAGCTCAGTAGGTAGAGCACTTGACTTTTAATCAAGGTGTCCGGGGTTCGAATCCCCGATGGATCACCAAAAAATCGACAAGGTTCGACAGAATCTTGTCGATTTTACTTTTCATCTGTTCACTCTTCACTTTTCACTAAAAATGTCGATTATTGGAAAGAAATAAGCAATAGTGAACAAGGAAAAAGTTAGGGTAGCTTTGCTTTTCCAAAGCTTATATTATATGCAACTACTTGTCGGAAAAATGACATTTTCGGATGCCTTTTTAGTTATATCCGTCCCATAGATAAGCAAAAAAGCTTTTGCTTTGATAAATAAAAGGGTTTTACAGAGGAGCATCAGTTTACAGTACATTTTATCGGACTGCTAATATGATATTATTTATATGAAAGGGGGGATATTTATGAAACTGTTTGAGGGATTTGAAGC
>JAZQAN010000005.1:0-5742 GCA_045545235.1 Clostridia bacterium
CAAATAACCGCAAGGAAAATTCGATGTTTTCCTTGCGGTTTTATAGTTGTTTTTATTTTTCGGCAAGAGTAAACCCTTGCCCTACATTCAAACATAATTATTAAGTCATTTGCGATAGAACAACTTTTTCGACGGTCTGAAAGTACAAGGTAGAAATTTACCTTGTACTTTTTTGCTTTTTGTGATAAAATTACAGTATGGATTTCTGTTGATTTAATAATTGTGAAAAGAGGATTAATTTAGTGATAAACGATTTTACAGTACTTAAAAATAATCTTACGGAAAAGGGTTACAAGGTATCTGTTTTTGATACAAAGGAAGATGCCGCAAAATATATGGATTTTCAAATAGATCAAAAGGTTGTAGGCTTTGGTGGGTCGGTAACACTTGGTGAAATGGGTTTATTTGAACTTCTTTCAACACATAATACAGTATACTGGCACGATAAAAAGCCTGATGATATGACTGTTGCGGAAACAAGAACAGTTGCTACGCAGGCTGAAATTTACATAAGCTCTGTAAACGCAGTTTCAATGCAGGGCGAAATTATAAATATTGACAATACAGGTAATCGGGTTGCGGCAATTTCATATGGTCCGTCAAAGGTTTATCTTGTTATTGGTGCAAATAAGGTGGCGGAGGATTATGATGCTGCACTGTTCAGAGCCCGTAATGTTGCGGCACCGCTTAATGCTAAACGTCTTAACCGTAAGACGCCTTGTGCGGTAAAGGCAGATAAATGCTATGACTGTAAAAGTCCTGAAAGAATTTGTCGAAATCTTTCGGTTTTATGGAGTAAGCCTGTAGGGGCAGAATATGAAATTATTCTCGTTAACGAGAAGCTTGGATATTAATGGAGGAGATTTTATATGATGTTTAGCTTATTCTGGCTTGTAATAGCTGTTGCAATAATAGTGCCTGTGGCAATGTTTATATACAGTAATAAGGATTAATGAGGTGATTGTATGCAATATACTGCAAACGAAAACAGATATGAAAAAATGAGCTACAGACATTGTGGTGAAAGCGGACTTAAGCTTCCTGCAGTTTCTCTTGGCTTATGGCACAATTTTGGTGACACGGGTAATTATGAAAATATGTGTAAAATGTGCTTTACAGCCTTTGACAACGGCATAACACATTTTGACCTTGCAAATAATTATGGTCCCGAGGCAGGAAGTGCAGAACGTAATTTCGGTAAAATTTTAAAAGAACATCTTGGTGTTTACCGTGATGAAATGGTTATAAGCACAAAAGCGGGGTATTATATGTGGGAAGGTCCTTACGGGGATTTTGGCAGTAAAAAGTACATTGTTGCAAGTCTTGACCAAAGTCTTAAGCGTATGGGGCTTGAATATGTGGATATTTTCTATCATCACAGAATGGACCTGAATACTCCACTTTACGAAACTATGTGGGCACTTGACGGCATTGTAAAAAGCGGTAAGGCTTTATATGTGGGACTTTCAAACTACGACGGCAAAACAATGGCGGAGGCTGCAAAAATTTTAAATGAACTTCATTGTCCCTTTATAATTAATCAGAACAGATATTCTATTTTTGACAGAAAAGTTGAGGAAAACGGAATACTTGAGGTTGCAACCGAACTTAAAAAGGGTATGATTATTTTCAGCCCTCTTGCACAGGGGTTACTTTCAGGAAGGTATCTTGAGGGTATACCTGCTGACAGCCGAATTAAAAGTGACGGCAGGTTTTTGAAGGAAAATGCACTTTCAGATGAAATGCTTGCGAAAATACGCAGTCTTAATGAAATTGCAAAACGCAGGGGACAGAGCCTTGCACAAATGGCACTTGCCTGGCTTTATGCAAAGCCTGAAGTTACAAGCGTGCTTATAGGTGCTTCAAAGCCTTCACAGATTATTGAAAATATAAATATGCTTGAAAATACAACTTTTGAACAAGATGAGCTTGCTGAAATTGAAAATGTTGTAAAATAAGGAGATAATGGTTATGAAACTGGCAGAAATATTCAGTAATGATATGATTTTACAAAGAGAAAAGGAAATATGCATTTTTGGTACAGGTGATGGAAAGGGTAAGGTGGAGTTTTGCGGAAATACTGTGGAATTTGAATCCCAAAACGGCAGTTTTAGAGCATACCTTCCTGCTATGGAGGCAGGTGGACCTTATGAAATGAAGGTTACATTAAATGGTGAGGAAACTACATTTAACAATATTTTAATAGGCGATGTGTACCTTGCTGCCGGACAGTCAAATATGTACCTTTTGCTAAAAACAACAAAAGATATAGAGCTTGAGGACAACTCAAATATAAGATTTTACACAGAGCCTCATGCATATTACTATGAAAATCACAGATTCCGTGACGATGCAGACTGGCACGAATGCAAGGGTGATGATGCTTTGAGCTTTTCCGCAATAGGCTATTATTTTGCAAGACATTTGCACAGAGAAAACGGTGTTCCCGTTGGTGTAATTTCCTGCAACTGGGGTTCGTCACGAGTAGATGCATGGACTGCACCTGAAATTGTTGAAACAGAAGAATATCAGGCACTTATGCCCGTTAAAAACCATCAGTATTATGACCGTTTGTTTAATCAGGAATGCTGGCTTTATAAAAATAAACTTCTGAACATTGTGCCATTTGCTTTAAAAGGAGTTTTGTGGTATCAGGGTGAAGCCAATACTAAAAAAGAAGAAAGTGTTACCTACGGAACACGTCTTAATATGCTGATTGAAAACTGGCGTGACCTTTGGAGTGACAAGCTTCCATTTTACTGCGTACAGATTATGCCCTTTGAAGACCCTGTTGGTGATGAAAATGACTGGGGTGCAGTACGTGAGGGTATTGAATATGTTTCAAAGCACACCGAAAAGGCGTATATGACAACCCCTGTAAAAACGGGTGAGTCAAAGCTTATTCATCCCCTCAGAAAAAAGAAAATCGGTATTGCTCTTGCAAAGGCTGTACTTTGTGAGGAGTTTGGTGTAAAGCAGGAATATTGCGGTCCTGTCTATGACAAGGTTGAATGGCTTGGCAATAGTGCAAAAATAACTTTTGCCCACGCAAACAGTCTTGAAATACGCGGAGAATATATGGAAGATACATTTGTGTATGATGCTAATGGTACAGCTTATACAGTTGATGCAAAAATTTGTGATAACACACTTACACTTTCGTGGGATGAAAGTATCGATGCCCACAGAATTTCAATGGGCTATGCAAACCGCCCCAACCATAATTTGTACAATGGCGATGGCTTTCTTGCATCAGCATTTAATTTGATAAAATAAGGAGAATTTAAAGTGAAATTAGAAGGTTTGAAATTTAATTTTTTGGGTGACAGTATTACTCAGGGGTCTTGTGCAACAAGTCCTGACAATGCTTATCATCAGGTTTTAGCAAGAAAATATGGTCTTTTGAAGGCTAACAACTATGGTGTTGGAGGTACAAGAATTGCACGTCAGATTGCACCTTCGGAAAATACTATATATGATTATACCTTTGAAATGCGTGCTGATATTATGGACCGTGATGTTGATGTGGTTGTTGTATTTGGCGGTACAAATGACTATGGTCACGGTGATGCAAAATTCGGTAACATTGATGACGAATGTGTAAATACATACTGCGGTGCAATAAATTCTTTAATTACAAAGCTTAAAAAGGATTTTGCAGGTTCCGATATTGTTTTTATGACACCTATTCACAGACTTAACGAAACAGAACCTCATGCACCTGATAACAAAACTCTTGCCGACTATGTTGAGGCTATGAGAGAAATATGTAAAAAGCGTAACATTAAGGTTGTAGATTTGTTTGCACTTGATAATATGAACCCTGCAGATACAAATCTTTTTACAGATGGTTTGCATCCAAGTGATGAAGGTCACGCTGTGTTAGGTGAAATTGTAGCACAGGAGCTTTTGAAATTGTAATATATTTTTTGTCCAGTCTTGACACGAGTGATGTAAAGTCTATTATTTATTATATTATTGAAAGGGATTTTCAGGATGATTATTGACGAAACATATTTTAAAATGTCAGATGGTGTGCGTTTATATACAAGAATTGTTTTGCCGGAAGAAAATAAAAAATATCCGATAGTTTTCATCCGCACTCCGTATGAGGAGGAGCGAAATGGCATTGCATATCCTCGGGAAAATTATGAAAATGATTTGTTTTTGAAAAATGGATATGCTATTGTACTACAACATGTTAGGGGTACAGGCGACAGTGAGGGCGAATGCAGACCTTATCACGAACGGCAGGATGGTCTTGATACTCTTGAACTAATTCGTAAGTTGCCTTTTTATAATGGAGAAATATACATTACGGGAGAAAGCTATCTTGCTACTGTGCATTTGTGCTATCTTGACACAAAACCTCATGATATAAAAGCGGCAGCACTAAGTATTCAGCGAGATAATATGTATAGCTGGCGTCATCACAACGGTATGTGCAGAGGCTATTGCAGCTTGTCGTGGTATCTTAGGATGATAAAAAAGAGCTATCCGTCTCTTATTAATTATAAAGATGCTCTTTACAGACCATACGAAAATATTATGGAGAGAATTATAGGTAAGAATCTTCCTGATTATACTAATATGCTTTTGAACGATACATATAATGATTTTTGGGAAAATCAGGAGAACACACACGCTGTTGATAGGATTGATATACCTGTTTTGTTTAGTGAGGGATGGTTTGATTTTTATGTTAGTGGTATGTTTTCAATGTGGGAACGACTTCCTGAAAAAACAAAGGAAAAGTCAGCGTTTGTTGTAGGTCCTTGGGGACATTCAACGAAAGTGAAAAATTCGGAATATTTATTTGAAAACGGAAATCTTCCAGAGGATTATTTAGTTGAATTTTTTAATAGCGTAAGGGATAATACGAAATACACATATCTTGAGTGTGGAAAGGTGAATTATTATTCTGTTTGCGGAGATTTTTGGACAACCGGTTCGCCTGCAAGTAAAAAACTAAAATTGTATTTTAATAACGATAATACATTGTCTGGAAGTATTTATGCAAAGGGTTCTCAAAGCTATGATTATGACCCCGACAAGATGCTTGAATACTATAAATATAACAACATATTTAAAGCTCCTGAAATGGGAACTAACGATGGTGTTTTATCATTTGTTTCAGCACCGTCGGAAGAGGATATTGACATTTATGGTAAAATTCACTGGAATATGAAGGTGAAAACAAATTGTGATGATACATCATTTTTCATGAGAGTATATTTTGTTGAAGAAGGGATTTCTTACAATCTGACCGAGGAAATAACATCGCTTTCGTATATTAACAAAAATTATACTGCAGGTGATGAATGCGAGATAAGTATTGATACACCGCCGGTAGGTTTTACCTTAAAAAAAGGAAACAGAATAAGAATAGATATATCGTCTCACAGCGATTTGTATGTGCCTCATTCAAATACACTTGGTCACTGGGCGAAAGTAACAGAAACAAAGATTGCAAAAAATGTTGTGATATGTGATGAGAATGCTTATATAATTCTGCCTATAAGGTAAACACAAAAAGGATGTTTCTGGTAGGGTGTTTCTGGTGCACTTTAACTAGTGTCCAGTCTCTAAAATTTAAAACATTAGTTTGCCGATTTTGATATTTACATATACTATAATATATGCAACAAGCCTTGCGATGCAAGTCTTTGCGACTAAAGTCGCTAATGCACATCGTGCATTTTGCTATATTGACGGCATCGTAAAAATGCCCTTGCAAGCAAG
>JAZQAN010000006.1:0-27869 GCA_045545235.1 Clostridia bacterium
AAAAACGCTGTCAATAAGTTGCGTTATAACCCTTCTTGCCTCCGGGTCTTTTATTCCGTCAACTTTAATGTTTTCTACATTCATATATCATCACTTCCTGTAAACATTCAAACTTGCACCGCTTCTGTGCTTGCTTGTTCCAACAGTAATTTTGCCGTGAATGTCAAGGATGCGCACATCACCTTTTCCCTTAAACTTCAAAGCAAAACTGTCACATTTTTTAACTCTTAACTTAAAATCAAACATCTCATCACGTTCTGCAGTTTTTACGGCAACCCTTTGCCACTGTCCGCCGTTTTGCTTTGCATACACCTCAAGCCTGCTCATTTTCGGCATATCTGCCCTTAACCACAATTTTGACAAATTCTTTCGCTCTTTACTGCCGAATGTGTAATCCTTTGTTTCAAACTCCCACTCTACCGATTCACTTCCCGAATTCAACTTATAAATCCCATCATCATATACTCCGTAAAGGTCGTTTATGTGGTTGTAAAACATATTTACATTTTTGTCATCTTCAATGTGCCACATCTGATAATATGTGTCGTAAACATACGTCATTTTGCCGTCATACACATAGTATTTTCTGCCATCTGTACCTGCCTTGCACTTTCCCGATGTGTCAATACCAATCTGTGTGGATATAACCTGCGGCACGCCACCGCTGTATCGTACAATACCCTTTGGTGATGCCCAGTACAACACACCGTCTACACTTGCAATACTGTCGTTGTCAATACACCCTGTGTTGCAAAGTTCTGTTAAGGTGTAGGGCATAGAGCCGTACATTTCATATACAATGTCACGTTTAAACAAAAGCAAAACATTGTTGTATGCACAAATGCCTGTAAATTCCCCTGCACTTCCCACGTCTGTGGCATATGCTCCTGTTGCGGATGGGTTGCCTGCCTCGTCAACAAATTCGTGGAAGTTTGTAAAATCACCAAGTGCCGATGCACGTATATCACTTCCCGAAACACCTACAATACGGTTGTTGTAAACTACGCCGTAATCAAGGGATTTAACACAAGGGTTTCCTTTGGTAGAACCGTTTTCAGTACTTGCCTCAGCAAACCATTCCCCTGCCTTTATAAATTTAAGCCTCATCTCTCCGTAGGTTAATTCAACATCATCTGTATGTTGGGCGGTATATTCATCACTAACAGTAATGTAATCTCCCTTTTCAAAATTCTCAAAGGTTAAAATCCAGCTTTTCTCACGGTCATCATCAATGTGCCACTTAACAGATTCACTTTCTTTATGTGTACCCTCTTTGTCATACAACAAAAAATTCAGTTCCACATAATCTTCATATTTACTGTTTGTAGGAAAGGGAAGTTCCTCCTTGTCAGGAAACTTCACACTTACCTTAAATGTTGTAGCCTCTGTATTGTCAACAAACAAAGTGGTTTCAAGCTTTATGCGAAACTGCTTTTCGTTATAAAGGTTGTAATATTCATAGGGTCCCACAATATCCCCGAAAGATATGGGACACTTTATTGAAAAGATTTCATTTTCCTCACCAATGTATCTTACATTCGGGTAAAACACACTGCCACCGTCATAGTTGTTTGTACAAATACAATCTGACATCTGTATTTTTTCATCTTCAGAATTTATAACGTAGCTTTTGACACCATCTGCCACACAGCAAAGGTAATCTTCACCGTCTATGTAGTAAACACTGTCACCCTCTACCTTGTAAATTCTCTTTACATCGTCTGCAATTACTAATTCTCTTGACCTTCTCGGGCTTGCATAAGGGTAGTTGTCAGATGCCATATTTTTGCAGGCTACCATTTCACCGTCAGACTGTGCACCCTTTGTTTTGTTTACCCCTCCCCAGGCACCAATGTCAAAAGGGAATGTGGAAACCGCAGGCAAGGGCTTGCTTTCATATGGTATAGCCACACTTATCACCTGCCTTTAATTCTTCGTTTTATAATTTTAACCTTATCATCAAACAAGCTCATATACTTGTTCCATTCATCCATAAGTATTTGTGCAAGCTGAACATCATCTGTTTTAGCGAGCTGGTAACCAATGTATGCCGGTATCGCCATATGGGTATGGTCTGCCACCTCGTATTCATAGTTTTGAAGCTCTGCCTCGGTAAGCTTTGTAAGGTCTTTTGGAAGTGCATAGTAATAAAAGGTAAATCTGCCCGTTTCGTTAATTACAATACGGTCATCCTCTGCTATGCAGTAGTCAACCCCTCGAAGCTCATCATCGGCATCCACAAGCCCCATAGGAGCAACCCTGTAAAAATCAAGAGGCAACTCGGTTTTAAAAGGAGCATTTGCCACGTTTATAAAATATGCCTTTATAATGTGTGTGCCGTACTTTGATATGTACATCTGTGCCTCGTTTGCAAGTATGGGAAAAAGCTTTGCATCATAGTCGGTGCTTTCGCTGTCCGTCTTTAAAAATGCTATGTCAAGACTTTCTTTATAAGTCATATTATCAACTCCATATTTAAAAATAGGCGGTAATAATTAAATTACCGCCATTCTGTTATTTTTTAGGACTTTGTAACAGTAAATACTGATAGTTCTTTAGGTCTTATAATCTTTGCACCATAAGTGTTAAGTCCCTTTACCGCATCTTCAAAGCTGTTGTGCGGTCTGTAAGCTTCTATCTTGTCAATGCCTGATGCAAAAGCAATGGCATCGTGTGTACGCACCATACAGTAGTATGTGCCATCCTCTTCAAGCAGATTGTTTGAAGGTCTTACATAACAACCGTCATACATTGAAATAATACCCTTTTCCAAAAGCTTGTCGTTGTTTGTTTTAAGCTCTACAAGGTTGTCCTTAAATATGTTGTACATAAACCATGGAAGTTCAACAACAACCTCCATATTAGTAGGCACGTCATTTTCGCGTAGTTTAAGTATTGCCGCATCAATAGCCTGTTTAGCGGCTTTTGCGGTTGTTACAGAACCTGCAGCGGCAATGTCTTCAACCCCTTTTGCAAGTGAGCCAACATACTTATCGCGAAGCATTGCAAATTCACGTGCCGCATTTGTAAGGTTCGCATCCATAATGCCGCCAATTGTCTGTGCCTTGTCAATATCATCAATACCCACGTTAAAATATTTTGCTTCAGTAATCTTCAGGTACTGTGATTCATCATTTGGCTTTTCGGGTCCATCTATTGGTGTACCCGGTGTATAATCTCCAATTGTAGGAACGGCAAGACCCAAAATCTTTACCTGTTCACCCTTCTTTGCTTCACCTTCAAACTTAGTATTACACCAGTCTGCAAGTGTACAAAGTCTTTCAAGTTCTAACTGAATGTGTTTTGACCAAAAGGTCGGTTTAAAATTCTGATAACTCATTGTTAAATTCCTCCTTTAATTGTTGGAGGCTTATTTCCACTTTGCCATTGATTGTCTTACCCTTTCAAAAATTACAGGGTCATCCAAATCTTTAGATGACAAATTGTCCACATCCTCCGGTGAATAATATTCTTTTAGTTTTGATGCCCCGCTGTCTTTTGCAGAGCCCGTTGATACGGTTTCAGCTTTCTTGTCGGGAAATGAATTTTTCAGGCTTTCTGTTCCTTTAAGCTTTACATACTTTTCAAGCCCTTTGCGCACACTCATATTTGTACCGTCCATAAAGTCCTTAAAATCCTCACTCTGGATTAAATCCATAAAGCTTACTCCCTCGTTGTTCTCTTCAAACCACTTTCTGTCGGAAGATATAACCTCTTCAAGTTCTTTCTCTTTAAACCGTGGCATTAGTTGTTTGAACAACTCTTTTTCATTTGCATTTCGGGATGCTTCGGGAATTTCCTTTAATCTGTTGTACTCTTCCAACATATCATCCTCATCATTGCTTTCAATAAACATTTTGGCATTCATATATGCCAATACGTTTTGGTTAGGCTTGTTTTTTGCGCTGTCTTTAAGTTCTTTCAGCTTATCTTCTGTAATGTCGTAATTTTCAGCCAAAGCCTTTATTTTGGATTCTGTGTCACCTTTGACATCCCCATACTCTTCCAAAATAGAGCTTATAACACTATTTTCATTAAGCTGTTTTTTTGCTTCCTTAAGCTCCGCCTTAACTTTATCTGTCTTGGCTTTTTCACGCGCTACCCTGCCCCTTACAATGTTGTCTACTTCCTCCTGCGAATATGTTTTAGGTTCGTCAACCTTTACCTCCGCTTCATTTTCAACAACAGTTTCCACATTATTTGTGTTCTCGGTCATAATTACCTCCGTTTACAGTCCGTACGACTATTAATTTCCGTTTATAGTTCGTCAACTTATATCAAAAACGAGCTATACGCCCATTTGTTGCGCAATTATCTGCTCAAGCATTTGAGGGTTCTGCATCACCTGTTGACGTTGCTCTTCGGGCATATTTGCCAAAAGTTCATCAACATTTGGCATATTCTGATTAATCATTGCATCAGCTTCGGCATTTACATCAACATTGTTCTGATTTTGCTTTTCTTGTTCCTGTGCCTGTCTTTCCTTCAATTGCTTTAAATACTGTATCATTTGTGCTTTTGGGAAACCGCTTGATGTAGGCATTGCATTCACGTAAAATTCAAGGTCTATCATCTGCTTCCCCAATAGGTTGTCAAGTATCTGTGTCATTACAAGTTCACTCCAACGTGACGAAGGGCCAACCTCAACCTTTACGTTAAGCATAAGCTTGTCCCACGCATCAGGGCTTATAGAATATGTCTGTGGTTGTTCTTCGTTCTCTTCCTGAACGGTTACAATCTTTGCATCCCCGCTGTGATAAACTCTCCACATATCCGCCCATATCAACGCGTTATCCTCTATGTAGTTGTAGTATCTTCTCTTTATTCCGTCCAAAGGCACTGCAGACTGTTCAGCTACTGCCAATATTGCACGTCCCGATGCATTCTCGGGGTTAATGTTACCCAAGGCACCGTCATTTGCACCCATAAGCTCCTTTGTAAGTGAAATGGTACGCTCAAACATATTAAAAGCATCACTGCCAACCCCTTGCGGCGATATGTAACCTATGGCATCCCTTATGTTAAAGCCCCCTGTTACACCAATTGCAACACCTGCTTCAGTTGATGGGTTGTCAATAAGGTCTGCGTTATAAATCATTTTAGGGAATGATGCAAAAGTAGTGCTTGCCATTATCATTGATGCAATAGTGTTAATGTAATCCTGATTCGGTATCAACGACTTTGCATCAGGCACACCAAAAAAGAAATTTTTGGCAGGCTCCCACGTCATCATAGCTATGGGGTACATCTTAAGCCCTAAGTCGGTATCTTTTACAATTTCATAATCTCTCGTTGATTTTGAAAAATGTATTGTGCCGGTCTTATAATCTCGCCAGAACATCAAAAGCTCTGTAACCATTTCAGAATCACGCATTTCAATCTTTGCGTTATCCCCTGCTTGGTACCTTGTATCTGTATCAGGCATAATGTTGTCTATATCATCTTTAGACAAATTATTAAGCTTGTTTTTATGCGCCTGTTCTGCTTCTCTCTTAACGGCACCCAACGATTTACGGAAGGCTATTATTATATATTCCTGACTTTGAATATCTGCCATATTTGGATTTGACGGATATATATTAACCCCGTCAACAAGCTCTGATGTTATTTCTTTTTTGTTTCCGTCAAAATAGTGATATATAAAACCGTTTCCTGTTATTGCCGCATCTGTAAGCATACACTCGTTTAAATAATCCATCTTGTTTTTTTCCCAAAGGACCTTTGAATAAGTTGTAAGCACTTCCGCAATCTGCTTCAATGTGTCATATTCAGCATCTCTTGTGTTTTCGGTAGTGTATAATATCGCCGTATCATTCTGCTTTATAATTGATGTCTTGTAACGTATAACCGGCTTAATTATGTTAAATACAGGCAACGGCAAACCGTTAGACTGCGTGTTTCCCCATTGGTCACCCTGATAATATCTGTAGTTCTCATCAACGGTGTTGTAGTAGTTGTTTGCATTCTTATAATCTGCCCCGGCATTGTATCTCTGCCATGCAAGTGTGCAGTTGTCAACCTCTCTGTTCATCTGTTATCACCCGCCCTGTGCCTGTTTGCGTGGTTTAAGATGTTTGCAAACCCTTCAGCTCTTTTTATTTGCTCTTCACTCATTGCAGGGTTTGTTTTTAGGCATTGTTCCTCTTTTGGTTGCTTGGCATATCCAATCTTATAACCAACATAAAAACATACTCCGCAAATTAAAATTATAAGTATTGCCGTTATAACTCCCATTAATATGCTTGCCATCGTCTACCTCCTCAATATACTGTTAAAGTCCTTGCCTACAACTCTGTGCTTCGGCTTTTCATCAAAACTGAAAAATTCTTTTTTCTTCTCTTCCTTTTTGGGGTTTGGTTTATAATGCATTATCGCAAAATATCTTAATGCATCAGGAAGATGCGTTATATCGTGTGGTTGTGTTGCGCAATCGTTAGGGTTCTTGTCATCGTGCTGAATTGACGTAAGGCATTTAATAAGCTTTGTGCATGTGTCAAATACGTGTAACTTAACATCCCCATTCTCGTTAGCCTTTAACATTTCTTTGATGCACATCCACCCTGCTATTCTGTCGTTAGAGCTTTTTATCAAATTAAGCCCCGCTTCTCTGAATAGGTCCGCCCTGCTCTTTCCGCTTTCCTGAGAACGTCCCCATAAATCAGGCGGTGCATATGTAAGCTTTATTTTTTCAATTGTAAGGTCGTTTATGTCCTTTGCGCCGTTGCTTATAATCTTGTCAGCTTCCGCATACTCTTTAAAAACATAACACTCTTTTAAACTATTAACTGCTACCCATATACACGCAAGGCAGTCAAGCCCATAGTCAATAGCCCTGTATATACGCCATTCGGCAGGTATTTCAAAAGGCTTGCAAACGTGTATTTCGCGTTTAAATTCTTCAAAATACTGACCGTCAAATATATCCCAATCACCATATAAAAGTGCTTTTTTATTCTTCTCGTCAAGGTTCTCCAGTCTTTTGATATAATTTTTGTCGCTTGCCATCAAAAAAACGTTATCCTGCACCTTCGAAGGTATAAAAATCCTTGTGCCTGTTTCAAATTCGTGTACCTTGTCAGCTGCTCCTATGTCTATAAATCTCTCCTTGACCCACGTATGTCCAACTCCGCCCGGGTTTGTTGAAGATTTTACGGATTTTGGGAAATTGTTAGCTCCTCGCAGTCGTGAAATTAAATATATATACATTTCCTCATCAAAATGCGTAAGCTCGTCAAATCGAATTACATCAAATTCTGCCGATTGATATTTAAAAACATCCTTCGCACTGTCACAATATCCAAAGTCTATAATGCTGCCGTTTATAAATTTGCCTGTATGGCTTGATGAATTGTATTTAAAGAGGTTCTTGGGGTACAAACTCAATGCCGTTCTTATAATGGATTTGTCAAGCTCGGGAAATGTACGTCTGAATATTATCTGCTTTGAGCCGGGGTATTTAAGAGCATATAAAAACGCATCAATAACCTGTGCGTATGACTTACCGCCACCTGCCGCACCGCCAAATAAAACCTCATCAGCCGAAGCTTTCAAAAATTTCTCTTGTTTTTTTGAAATTTCTATATCAAAATTCATTAAACCACCGTTATATTAACATTAAGCTCATTTTCTTTTAAATTAAGCTCAGTAACTGCATCGTCCCCCGCTCTGGATAATATATCCTGTGCTGCCGCAAGCCTTACCTTTTCACTTGCACCTTTAATCATAATTTCTGCAATTGTCCTTACTGCAGTCGGGGCTAAGTTCTTATATACTTCCTTGCGATACCACTCCATTGCATTTTTGAAGTTCTCGTCATGGTGCATCCAGTTATATAATGTCTTTTCTGAAACGCCAACCTCTTCAGCAATATCCTTTTGTGTCATTTCACAGTTTATAAGAAGCTCTATTGCTCTTATCTGTTTTGGCTTAAGGTCGAATTTGTCATTTTTAAATATCTTCATCTGTACCACTTTTGCCCCTCCTTCCGGTTGTGTTTTTTCTTTTCCGCTTTCTTTGCCCCGCTACACCGTCAAATTTTTCGTGCATTATTAAGAAATAACTTTTTCAGAGTAATTTTATATTCCCTTTCCAAAATCGGAAATAAGCGGAAATTTTTGATTTTTAAGCCTACTTATATTATTTTAAAGCCTTATAATTTAATTATATCAACGGTTTTTGGCGATTTCTAACCCCCCAAACCAGGAAATTTGTAAAAAAGTCAAAAAAATTTGGGATAAAACAAAAAAACAACTGCCGTTAATCTGACAGTTGTTCATAGTATTTAAGCTCTAAAGCTCTGTATATCTTGCATTGCTTGTAATTGTTACAACACTTCTCTTTGTAATGCTTTCTTCGGGCCTTGGATGTGCTGAAATTGTTGGAACAGGTTTCACTTATAATTCCCTCGCACTTCACCGTGTTCCTTGTTTCCCCCTTGTAAAAGGGACAAAGCACATTTCCAGCACCGTATTCCATTTATTTTTTCTTCCTCCTTTCAAGCTTCTTGAGGTATGTACACTTCCCATTCTTACGGTGAGGACACTTACCTATTGGCTTTCTATCTTTCCATCCGGGAATCGACTTGTTAGGCGTTCCGTCACAAAAGTATTCCTTTCCCCTCGGGCAGTTGTTAAGCACCCAAATCTTCTTGTTTTCAAAGTCCCACTTCACTCTCTACACCTCTTTTTCCATTCCCGTTCCATAGCCTTCCACTTCTGCCTCGTTGGCTCCCAGTTACGGTTACGCCACATAAAGCCTATGCAGAATAAATAATACTTTAATTTCTTCACCTCACGTCACGCTCCTTTAAGGCTTTTTCTGCTTCTTCTTTACAGCGAAATACTTTAACACCAAATTCTTTAGCATTATATGCTTGCTCGAAATAGCCATCAATACCCACATAGACATTGATGTAATCTTCCCCTACTGTAAACCTACGCACTTTTCCACTCATAACTTCTTTAATGCCTTCTACGATACACCATACATCTTCTCCTACCTTACAAGGCTGTACAAATACACCTTTCGAAATAAAAAATTCAGATAGAGAATTTGTCCAACATCTCGAGCAATTATCTTCGTCTTTATCGCAGACAAGGCAATCTATTCTATCGTAATAATTCTCGTATTCGTTAAGAATTTCAATCAATCTATCACGCATTACTTACCACCGCCTTTCAATTTGAGGTACAAGTCTGCCAATGCTTCGCTCACTGTCCTACCCTTGCCACAAATAATCTTATTATTGTTCCAAAATTCCATACATGTATAATCGTCATAATATATAGCTTCAGGAACTTCGTCAGCTGTCAAATGCCATGCAATATAATTCCCTTCTGAATATGTCCCTGAATATCTGTCAGAGGTTATTGTCAATGGATATATTTCATCTTCCATAAACGGTTTATCCATGAAATTCACTCCAATCTCAACTGCTTTGACTGATATAACTGATACAAAGTCTGACCTTGTGTATTCATCATATACGGCAAAAAGATTTCATCAACAGTTACCATTTCAGTTTCCAGGATTGCCATCTGCGCATCTACCCAGTCTTTGACAATACGCCATGCCACACGTGCCGCCTGTTCTCTGTCACATTTAACCTTCTGTTTTTGCAATGTCGCCCATGCAGCATCTACATTTGCCGGAAGCTTAACGCCCTGTTCCCCTAAGGGTGTAATTATAGAAAAGCATATTGCGGATATATCCCCGCTATCGTCATAGTCAAACATTACCTTTCTTGCACCGTGGGATGCAAGACATCCGTGTATTTCACCAAGCGTTTTATGTACATCTATTTTTGTGGTATAATTCTTTATAGGCATTTGATTACTCTCCCTTCTCTTCAATAGTTTTTCTTATATACTTCCACATTCTTCCCTTACCTCCCACTCTGCCTTACAAGCTTTACTCTCTCTTTTTTTGTGTACGGTTTATATACTGTGCAATTCGGGGAAGGTTCGCAAGGTCTTTGGTGCCCTGTCAAAAGAATATATATGCAAAAGCACACTTCATTGCAAGCAGAAACATATCTGAACAAACACTTTCTGCATTGAGTTTTATCTACTTTCTTTTTCTTCATATTCAACCTCTTTTATCTTCCACAGCAAGCATCACAACACCCATATCATCAAGGCTGATGTCTTTGTATGCGCCATATTCTTCATGTACCACAATGAACGTACCTTTGACGGTGATTTGCTCACCGTCAGAAAGTCTTATCTTACGTTCCTTTCCCTGTGCCTTCTCGTTGTACCAGATGCAGATCCGATACCCCGCTTTTGGCATAATTACTCTTTGAGTGTACTTATCACTTCCAAGTATATCTTTAACCCCGCTTACGCTTATGTTTCTTATAAGGTTTTCATCCTCATGCATTATCAATACTTCCACTTATTTTCACTCCTCTCAGTTCACCTTTTTATTAAACAACTCATGTGTACCATTCTGCAAAGTCTTTTCTTCGTCAGACATTTCGTATCCAAGCTTGCAAAGATATTTGTAAACAAAATCCAAATTCTTATTTTCTTTATGTGTTGGCAAACTCTCACCATAACCGGGGTAATAATAGCATGTGTCTTTCGCATTACCACTGTATGCTCCCAATATAACAACCAAAGCATTTTCTTTTGCGTTTTCCACAAATCGTTCAAGGTTTTCTCTTTCACAGCAGTACTTGTATCGTTCTTTTTCTTCGCCTATATGCTCACATAACAAATCCCAATCGGTAGAGCGACACTCCCCGCTTAGGTTACGAAAAACAACATCCCACAACCATTCATTAATAACATCAGCATATTTCTTACCGGCAGTAAAATTACTTAAAAACTCTTTACGTAATTCATATGCCTGGTCTGTAATAGCTTTAAGCCTTTTGTTGCGTTCTTCAACAATTATTTGTTTTTTTGTTTTCTTTGGTTTTTCATTTTTTTGTTTTGGCAATTTAACGAGCACCTTTAACGAAGTTTCGTTACATACATTCCAAAAGTATTCTTTGCCGGCTTTTATTTTTTTTAATATACTTTTTTCATCAAACTTATCTAGTTCAACATCAATTATTCTTTCATATCCGCTTTCCCAACCATATAAATTTTGGTTATGAACAGCATTAATTTTTTTCATAAGTTTTTTTATAGCAGGCATCATTTCTTTGTATGTCTGTTTTCTCATCGCAGACTTATATTCCCAAGCAAAGTTTGAAGTGCCTATGGTGTCAGTAACCTTATTCCTGAGTTTAGCATCTTTTATCTCGGCCACTTTTAAATAATCGTCAATAGTACCGCCCCGCTGTTCTGCAGCATAAAACTTGTCCTTGTTCAAATCTAAAAGCTTTACTCTTCGCCTTACCGTGCTTTGTGAAAATCCGGTCTTTTCAGCTATGCTTTCAACAGACTCACCAAAATCCATCATCATTTGAAATCCCTGTGCCTGTTCGTATATTGTCAAATCACTGCGTTGCATATTTTCCAATAGCATTGTTGAAACCTGTTCTTTTTCATCCATATCAGCAATAACACATGGCACTCTTTCCAGTCCGGCAACTTTCGATGCTGCCAAACGTCTGTGACCAATTATAACCGTATATGTATTTTCATCCTTTGGAACAACCGTAAGATTCTGCATTATTCCAAATGCCTTTATACTGTCTGCAAGCTCTGTAACATCCCCAACATCCTTTCGAGGATTGTCCGGATGAGGATATAACTTGCTAACCTCTATCAATTCAAAATTACCTTGCATTAACTCTTTCATTCTCTTTATACTCCTTCCATAATTTACACCATGTATCTCCTGTACCTGAACCTTTTATAAAATTCGGGCAAGCTCCTTTACAGACAAATACACCGTTTTCTTTCTTCATTCCGTGTTTGCAGGTTATGTATCCAACATACTTACCCTCATACTTTGGGTGCAAACACTTCTGTACTGCTATTTGCTGTATTCCTGTTAATTCACACTTTGGCATTTCTTACCCTCCCGAATCAAAATATTCTGTTCCATCTTTAACTGTTTTTACATACCACATCTTATGTCCCAACACCGTAGTAACACAGCTGCTTTCCAGAAGCTTGTAACCCTTTGGGATCCTCGGTGATATCCTCGGCTCTTTGCGCAGGTCTTTCATTTGCACAACAGGTTTTTCAAGATTGCGACTCTGACTCCAACGCTTACCATGTTCGTTGCGTATTGTTTCCTTTGTTATGTACATTGCCAATCCTTCATAATCTTCGGTCCATAGATTAGTGATGTACATACCTCCGTTACCCCACAATTGCCTTATAACTTCTGAATCAGTGAAGTTCATAACAATATGATGATGTGGCTTCCCTTTACCTCGTTCCGTAACTGCAACATACTTAAGCTCAGGTAGATTGTTTTTCCTGATGTAGTATTTCAACCTGCGCATAAACTTTCGGAATTCTTTTATTGCTGTCTCATCATCCACATTTTTTCTGTATGATAATCTTATGAATCCGTCATCATGTGTAAAATTGGTGTTTATAAGACGCGTAAGCTTCATTCTGGCTTCACGAATATTAATCACTTGCTTCTCTTCCGATGTCATATTCACCTTCCCGGAACGTGGCAACGAATCTTTTCCACGCCTTCGAAGAGAAAAATAATAATATATCTCGGTTACATTTCCGCTTATAATCTTCTTCTGATACCACGGCAAAATAGAAAGCTCCTTTCTTTTAAAATTCAACCTGGTCTTGGTCGTTAAAATAGACGGTAAAGGGGGCGATTAAAAGGGCTCTCTCGTCCCCGTCTTTTTAATGCAGAGTGCAGAGTGTAGAGTGATGAATTATTGTTGATTTTTGCTTGCAAAAATCTTCCTCAATTCTGCATTCTTCATTCTTAATTCTACATTGACAAAATCGTTAGATTTTGTTATACTATATATGGGTCTTGGTTGTGCTTAAAGCACGGCTATTTAGAAGGTGGAGACGGTTTTTTAAACCGTCTCTTTTTCTATCTCATACACTTGCATTTGTGTTTGCGGTATGCAACAAGCCCGTCAGCCACTATCCGACCGTGTACCCACGCCCCATTGTACCAATATACTTCAGGGCTTTTAGGGTCAAGTATTATGTATACAGGTGACTTGCTCAACGTAACCACTTTTTTTGTTTCCCGCTCTCTTCTCATAGTTACTGCCGCATCACAAAATCCACATTTCCCCCAATTTGGTTTCTTACTTATCTTTGGTGCCATCAAACATCTCTCCTTATTTTTAATTTCAATAGTTGCAAACACAAAATAACAACTAATATACTTAATACTTCCACTGCAAACTCAATATCTGTCACACTGCCTGTTTCCCATCCTCCGGCAAAACCTACAAGTAATAGGAATGCCATAACCTGTAATGTTGTCAAAACCTTCATCTAATCACCCCATCTGTTATATGTAAGCTTGTCCTCTGACCACTCATTGTAACAATCTGCAAGATAATCTCTTATCTTACCTCTTATCTCTTCTTTTTCTTCCCTGCTCCCAAAGTCATATCTGTAATGACATTTGTTTGGTGACATATTAGTACATAATGTAACTATATTCTCTTCTATACCAAGTCCACCGTTATTTCGTGATATGTAGTGTGCATTCGGCATCGCTATGTTACTTCCGCATATTATGCAGCAGTGCCCGTCACGTTCCCATACTGCATCTTTTACCTTCTTTGGTATGTCACAGGCTTTTGCCCTTTTGTTTGATAAGCTTTTCACTTTTCCCCGTTCCTTTCTTCTTTCAGCCTTCTCCTCGAGGAGAAGGGGGACCGCTTGCGGTGGATGAGGTGTTATTCCACCTCCAAAGCCCTATCACGCAGGTGATACAATTAACTACATATAATACCGCCTGCCCGTAAGCTCCCATCCATATGTCATATATAACCCAGAATGTATTTGTCACCATCCATAACCAAAAACACCAACGCTTCTGAAAAGCATTTGCCACAGTTCCTACTATGGATAATATTGTTATTATGTAACTTATAATCTGCATCATTTTCGCCTCTTCCTAACAATATCCGCCCGGTGGAAAGTATTCCGTAAATTCCGAATGCGGTACCCGTAATATATCCAATATTCGATATCCATCATCTACCGTGAAGCACCCCACACCTGTCAAGCGATTAGTCATCCACGTTTGAGATTTGCCTAATTTTTGACAAATTTCAGCTTGTTTCATATCTTCTTCACACATCTTGCCTTTGAGCTTCGCATACTTTTTGATTTTTCGTAGCATTATGTTCACCACCTCAACATAATTTGTTTATAGCACATTTTCCGCATTTCTCACAAAGCAAATGCTCATATGCTTCACCTTCATCTTTGTATTTTTTGAAATATTGCTCCGGAAATTTACAATAATTATTGCAAATTTCATTTATAATCCACTGTATCAGCTCTACTATACTCATGGTTTTTTTCCTTTCCACTTACCGCCTCAAAAATGACAGGGAGCACATATGTTTATGGAGGGTAATACAGACAGATATTTCAGCAATTGCGGTTTTTGTCTCCCTGCCACATTTCAAGCGGTAAGTTATTTGTTTTTAATTAATTACATAGAAACATCCCTACACCTCCCCCTTAACTGTTTCCTGCTCAATAATAAATTCAACCGTAACATTAAATACAGAAGCCAACTTCAAAACTAAACTTATATCAAGTTCTTTTTTTCGCTCACCGTTTTCTATAAGGTTATAATACTGTTGACTTACTCCAATGCCATCCGCAACATTTTGTTGTGACATTCCTTTTTCTTTTCTTAATTCTTTTATCCACTTACGCACAATCACACCTCCATTCAAAACATTTTGTTGTGCTCTCAATGCCATATTACAACATTTTGTTTTATTTGTCAATACTTTTTTGAAATTTTATTTCATTTTGTTGTTTTTCTTGACTTACAACAAATAGTTGTATAAAATATTTTTAGGAGGTGTAATTATGAACAGGTTAAAAGAAATAAGAAACTCTTTAGGACTATCTCAAACGGATGTCGCAGTTCAATTAGGAATTACACAGCAAGCATATGCCAATTATGAAAGAGGCGTAAGGGAAGCCGATTACGGAACATTGAAAAAAATTTCTGAAATTTTTAACACATCAATTGATTATATTCTTGGTAACTCAAACGAAAGCAATATAAATTCAGAACCAAAAGTAAAACCATTTGAAAAAATTATTGAATATTTATCTCAACTTAACCCTATTGGAATAGAAAAAGCAGAAAGCTACATTTTAGATTTACTTGATAATCCAAAATATACAGCAACCGAAGAACGCAGACCAGACATACCTTCAATCGAAGAAGCAATGCGATTACAGAAAGGTGCACCTCTGCGTACTGACCGTCTCGGACATGATAACACCGTCCACAAAGCAGCCTTTGGCGGCGGTGTATGGGATGAAACTCCCGAAGAATAGAAAATATTACCAATGAAATTGGTATTAACTTCCTCTATAATGTAATTAACACATTATTTTGGAGGTTTTAAAATGAAAAATATTAACAAAAAGGTCAGACAATTTCGCAAACGTTTCAGAATTAGCGGAATCCCGTCATGTGAAGAATTAAAAACAATTCTGTCAAAGTTAGGTTACTATGTAACGCCGTATACAGATGAAGAACGCTCCCGGCTCGGTGAACAACTTTACCCCGCTTACACTTTCGAATATAATGATAACAAAGTTGTTTACTACGATTCTTTATTGTGCGATAACGATATTGTCATTGCTCTCGCCCATGAGCTTGCACATATATGCCTGGCACACTCGCGCAGAGCAAACGGACCTTACGACACAAGTACATATAAAGATTATGAAGCTGATATTTTTGTGTACAAGCTTTTCACCTACAAACAAAGACATATTAAAAATATCATTTTCACTATATCCCTTGTACTATGCTTTTCAAATCTTGCCTGTTCTTCCTTCTTGATGAAACAGGAGCAAAAAAATACAACAACCCAAAATCAGGTTGTTGTCACAAGCTCCGGCAAAAAATATCATCATCCGCACTGTTATTATGTAAAATATAAAACTAACACGATTAATTTATCGAAATCCGAAGCCATAGACGCAGGTAAAGAACCATGCGAAATATGTGCAGGCGAATAAAGGTGTAAAAAATGAATACATTCACATTATTTATTTCAATTGGCATTATTGCCGTTGCAACAATACTCTATCTCAAAGTACTAATATGCAGACTGCTTGGATACAAAGATGAGGATGAGGAGAATGCTCAGAAGGAAGATGCATTAATCAGTATTGAATCATACACAAATTCTTCCGTGCGAATCTCAAGTCAAACTGCACGTGATATTTATTTTCAAATAAAATTAATGCGGCCAATTATGATGGCATCCATTCTTTTAAACATTCTGTGCATCCCCGCCTTACTTTTAATTAGTGGTTTTGTTAAACCTATTGATTCGAATACATTTATAACTGTTCTTTTTGGAATGTTTTTCGTTATAGGAACATTAGCTGTCATCCTTGGATACATAAAAGAGAAAATGGGTGTAAGATTTATGGTTTTAACCTTTTTTTATCTGGCATTTTTGTGCATTATGTTATCTGTATTATTTATACTAAACTAATTCAAAGAGGTGACACAATGTCAAATGATATAAAAGACATTATTGAACTTTTAACTTCCGGAAAGGCCTTATTAGCTTATTTTCTTCTATATTTGATTTTAGGAATGTCATATGGATTATTTTCGAGAAAATCGAATGAGGAAAAAAATCATAATAAACCTATCCAAACACCCATCCGCACGGTTTCTGAGGTCAAACCAATAATTAAATATGAAACAGCAGAAATTAAGGTTTTTTCAGAATCCAAAAACGAAGGTATATATGCATATTATGTTTATGCCCGCAAGGAGACTTCTGATAAAAAGTATAAATTACCGGCTGAAATAATGGTAACAAAGATAACAATTTTTAACCATACCACTCATCATAAAAACGAGATAAAAAACAAATTAACATCTTATGAATTACACAGAGTTTATTGGACAAATGGCGGTTATATATCTTTTGTTCCAGATAATCCTACAACAGAATATACACTTCAGCAGCTTGAAATTGGCGAAGAATCTCGCGCAGTATCTGTTAAAGGTGATGTTTATTATATTACCCTTACAACAGAACCTGTTGACATGGATTTCCGTCAATTAGACGAAATAAAGAAAGAAGAAAAATTTCTTAAAAACTTAAAAGATGCTGTATATAAAAATATAGAATACTTACTCGCAGACACAGTCAACAAACACGACTACTTTTCTGAACTGATTGCAGATTACAGGCAATATTTAAACCTACAAATTTCCGAAAACTTAAAAAGCAAAGACAGACCTGCACTTAAAGCTTCGGAAGAAGTAAAAGAACTTTCTAAAAAATACAGAAATTTGGAAAAAGATTTTCATATGCTTAAATATCAATTAGATATGTATGAAAAAGTATTCCCTTGGATAACCGAATTCAAAGAATTCTCTTTAAAAGAAATTAATGAAATAAGAAACGAAAAACAAGAAATAAAAACAGAACGCCAATATCTCAGCTCATATCTATCTCCTGACGAATATAACAAATTATCACGGCTCGAAAAATATCAACTTGCATTGGATAGGTACAGAAAGAAAGAAAAATCCAACTGGCAAATCGGAATTGAGTTTGAAAGATACATAGGTTACTTATATGAAACCAAGGGATATAAAGTTACATATTATGGTGCAAAAAAAGGTCTTGAAGATTTAGGCAGAGATTTAATTGTTTCAAAAGATAATGACATTATTGTTATTCAATGTAAAAATTGGAGTAAAGATAAGACCATACACGAAAAACATATTTTCCAACTATTTGGCACTATGTTTGCCTTAAATGTTGAAAAGACTAAAAATAACAATAAGATTTCGTTCGAAAACGAAATTATAGAATTCACTAACATTTACGGTGAATTTATAACAACAACCTCACTTTCTAATGCAGCAAAGTTGTATGCTGACAGACTAAATATTAGAGTTAAAGAACATGTCGACTTTGATAAAAATTATCCTTGCATAAAATGTAATATAGGTAAAGACGGTGAAAAAATATATCATTTACCCTTTGACCAACAATATGACAATATCGTTATTGATGCTTCAAAAGGTGAATGTTATGCAAATACAATACGAGAAGCTGAAGATTTAGGATTCCGCCATGCTTTTAGGTGGAGAAACAACGATTAAAAAAGAGGTGATATTATGACAAAAAGAACAAATACCGCCGTTTGGCTCGAAAAATATCAGCGTTGGCAAATCAAAGTACAAAAAGATGGAATCAGAAAAACCTTTACTTCCTCCACTCCCGGCAGAAATGGACAAAGAGATTGCAATGCTAAAGCTGATGCCTGGCTTGACGAAGATATTTCAAATACAAAAACTAAAATTTCTGTGATATATCGTAAATGGCTTGAAGAATTAAGCGCAAGAACATCAACAAGTAATGTAAGGCAATACACAAGTTATTTTGACAATTGGATAAATCCTGCAATTGGCAATGTTCAAATCGAAAAATTAAACGAGCAGCATTTGCAGGATATTATAACCAAAGCATACAAAAAAGGATTGTCAAAAAAGACTCTGCAAAACATAAAGGCTTGTTTGCTTGCTTTCCTTAAGTATTGCCGTAAAGGGAAATATACAACTTTGTTTTCGGAAAACATTATAATCCCCAAGAATGCCCCTAAGGGCGAAAGAAAGATTTTACAACCTCAACACTTGCAAATTCTTTTCTCAACATACAAAAGCCAATATTACGGCAACGATGTTGACGATTTTTATATTCACGCCTATCGCTTTGCTGTTGCCTCAGGACTTCGCCCAGGTGAGCTTATCGGTTTGGAATGGTCCGACATCATAGACGATGTTGTTTATTTGAAACAATCAATTAATACCAACAACGAGAAAACCAAAGGGAAAAACGAAAATGCAGTAAGACAATTTGCTTTAAACGAATTACAAAAATCTATACTTGCGGAACAACAATCAATGCTTCGCAAAAATAAAATAATCAGCAATTATGTTTTTTGTACAATATACGGCACGCACATAAAGGAAAAGCATTTATATGATAGATGGACAACATTTCAAAAAACAAATAACATTCCTCATTGTTCTTTATATGAGATGCGCCATACCTTTGTATCGATAACCAAGCAACTCCCCGTAGGACTGATTAAGCCTCTTGTTGGTCATAGCCAATCAATGGACACACACGGCACTTATAGCCACGAAATCAAAGGAGAAATGCAAACAACAGCCACTTTAATTCAAGATATTTTTGAAAATATAATTTAAAAGTGGGTTAAAAAGTGGGTTATTTTCAAACATTAGAAACTCGAAAACCTCGATAGCATCAATATTTTTAACAATCTATGTTATTGGTTCAAGTCCCATCACTCGCACCAAAAAGAATTCTATACCACAGGTATGGGATTCTTTTTTTATGCAAGGGACTTGAACCCTAAGAGGGCTTTTTGCGTTAAAAAAATAGTCTGAACGACTGTTTTTTAGCAAAAAGGTGCGCAGACGGGTACCGAATCCGCAGGCTTGGGTCGGCAAGCAAGTAGGGTGCGAAGCAACCGTGTCCCATCACTCGCACCAAAAAGAATTCTATACCGCAGGTATGGGATTCTTTTTTATGCAAGGGACTTGAACCCTAAGAGAGCTTTTTGCGTTAAAAAATAGTCTGAACGACTGTTTTTTAGCAAAAAGGTGCGCAGACGGGTACCGAAGCCGCAGGCTTGGGTCGGCAAGCAAGAAGGGTGCGAAGCAACCGTGTCCCATCACTCGCACCATTTTAACAAAACATCCAATCTTTTATGCAAAATATTTAAAGTGGGTTAAAAAGTGGGTTAAAAAACCACCCTAAAATTAGAGTGGCATTTTGAATTGATTATAACTTTGTCCTATTTTCTCATACCGTCACCCCGCTATAAGTATAAGCGCTATCAACACCCATACTATATTAGGAAGACAAAGGGACGGTTCTATTGTCTACCTATTTCAGGACGATAGAACCGTCCCCTTGTCTCGAACCTACGAATTTAAAGGGGAATATTATTCTTGATGAAATTAAAATTGCAAGTGCTTACGGGAAGGATAATGTTCAAAACTTAATAAACAACAGTAATATTTTGTATGTGGATAAAAATAAAAAAAGAATTAATAATTGGTTGACTCATAATAGGCTCCAATTGCCGTTAGGACAAAACAATTATCAATTCTCAAATGACATAGTATCACAAAAAAATACTGATGTCAATAGTAATTATATTCAAAATACTGAAAATGATTCAAGAACTGCTGAAAAAACAGAAATGCAACTTGCCTATGAAAAGGCACTTGCCAAGAGTGGAAACAATGAACAGTATTCCTTTGTTTTTCGGCTTGAGCCCTTTCGTATGCAAGCTGAAAAACCGTCTTTTCTGCAGATGGGGAATTATTTTTTGTGTTTTGCATATTATTAATATTGACATCGTTTCCACTTTGTGATATCATGTCAATATATGAGTCGCTATCCCGTCTCCCTTTGACGCTAATTCTTTTAGCCAGGGTTGGATACGGCTCATTTTCATTTTTCAAATTCAAGACAAAGGGACGGTTCTATTGTCTTGTTTTGTATTTACCAAAAAGAATTCTATACCGCAGGTATGGGATTCTTTTTTTATGCAAGGGACTTGATAAAACAGTAGAGTGGATTTCTCACTCTACTGCCATTACTTATTCAGTTAATATTTTTTCTGTATTTATTTGGCGTTATGCCCACATCTTTTTTGAATATTCTTATAAAATAGTTTGTATCCGAAAAACCAACATTTTCAGCAATAGCATTTACACTTTCATCTGTGTCCTTTAAAAGCTTTTTTGCCTCTTCAAGTCGTTTTTGACGTATGTAGTCGGAAACTCCCATACCGAATGCACTTTTGGACAGTGAATAAAGCTTTGATTTGGAAATAAAAAATTTTCTGCACAAAGTTGAAACCGTAATTTTTTCCCTGAAGTTTGCATCCACGTAGCTTTGAAGCTGATACACCATAATATCTGACTTTTTCTTTATAATTTTGTTGTAATAAAGATAGCATGCACACATAGACATCATAGCGGATGCAGAGTCTATAAAATCGGTAGTTACACTTTTAAAGCTATCCAGAGCCTCGCACATCTTTTTAAAATCAAGTCCATATTTTTCCGCAGTTTCTTCAGCACATTTTTTTACTTTTCCGTAAGTTCCCTTTTCCATAATCTGCCCCATCATCATAAATCCGATAATAATATTGTTTTCTGTAATCGGAGCAACGGCTTCAAACAAGTTCATATGGCAGGTGTATATATACGGATTTCCTGTTTTTTCGCATTGGTCAAAACCGAAATTATCACATTCTATGCACCTTTTGTGCAATTCGGGGTTTTCTCTGACTGTGCAGCAAAAATCATTCATTTTTTCGGGATAGGCGTACATTACATTACGCTGTGCATCATACAAAACAATAGTTATATTTGTTATTTTGTAAAAATCCCTTGCAGCCTTTTTTAATTCCTCTATTGAAAATTCCAGCATACAATCACCACCAAAAAAATCCAAAATGCTATTTTTAAACACATAATTCTATTTTATTATATTATAAACATATGATAAAATCAAGATATGAAAGGGTGATTTTATATGTGGTATAAAAATGCATACAGACGACATTTGTGCGATATGCACATAAACGACTGGAACGAGAGTTTTTTAAGTGAATTCAATGTTTGTGAGTATTTTGAAAACTTAAAAACTGCAAAAATCCAGAATGCTATGATTTACCTTCAGTCTCATGCAGGGCTTTGCTATTTTCCTACTAAAACAGGGAAAATGCATGCTTCGTTGAAAGGCCGTGAAGATTTAATAAAAAGACTTGTTGAAAAATGCCGTACAAACGGAATTTCCGTAACAGGATATTACAGCCTTATATATAACAATGCAGAATTTGAAAAACATCCGGAATGGGCAATGATAGACAAAAACGGTGTTGCATGGCTTGGTACGGAAAATAACGCAGATGAAGACTATTCTACAAACCGCCTCTTCCGCTACGGTTTGTGTTGCCCTAACAATACCGAATACCGTGAATTTGTTTTAAAACAGATTGAGGAAATTCAGGAATATTTTGATGTAGACGGTATGTTTTACGATATGCTTTTCTGGCCGCATCTTTGTTACTGTGACAGTTGCAAAAGAAAATGGTCTGAGGAAGTTGGAGGAGAAATACCGACTATTGAAAACTGGAATGATGAAAAGTGGCTCCTACACATGGAAATGCGCAGAAAGTGGATGGGCGAATTTGCACAGCTCGTAACAGACAAGACTAAAGCTATTAATCCGAATTTAAGTGTAGAACACAACTTTGCAAACGCCGTACTTCCAAACCGTGTACGAAATGAAGCAGAAGAGGTTAACAACGCCTGTGATTTTTCCGGCGGTGACTTATACGGTAATTTATACAGTCATTCCTTTACATGCAAATTTTACATTAACATCACTAAAAATCAGCCATTTGAATATATGTTTGCACGTTGTGAGGAAAACCTTTCAAAGCACACACTTACAAAAGCCAAGGATGTAATGTTAAGCTCTGTATTTTTAACAATGGCACACCACGGTGCAACACTTGTTATAGATGCCATAGACCCTGTGGGTACAATGGACGGACGGGTATACGAACAGTTAGGCGAGGTTTTTGACCAGTCCATACCTTATGAAAAATATATGTATGGCCATATGGTTGAAGATGTTGGTATATACTACACGTTAAAAAGTAAATTTAACCCTTACGGAGAAAAATACCTTAACCATCACTGTGCTGTAAACACAATGGAAACTATGGTTATAAACAACATACCTTGCGGTGTTACAGGCGGTTTTCACGATATAGAAAAATATAAAGTATTGATAGCACCATTGCTTACAGGTCAGGACGAATACGACAACAAACGCATAATTAATTATGTTGAAAACGGCGGAAATCTTTATTTAAGCGGTGCAGATAACAAGACACTTTTAAAAGAACTACTGGGTATAGATTTCAATGAACGCACCCTTGAAAAGATAGTGTACATTTCACCAAATGAAAAATCAAAGGGTGTATTTGGTCAATTCAACAAAAAGTATCCCCTTCATTTTGACGGTTCTGCACCTGTGGCAATTAACTATGATGAAAATGATGTAATTGCAACAATTACTTTGCCTTACACAAATCAGGAAACGGTTAAATTTGCATCCATTCATTCCAACCCACCCGGAGTTGAAACAAATATTCCTGCCGCTATATATAAAGAGTATGGAAAGGGCAAGGTGTTCTGGTCTGCAGTACCTTTTGAAAGCCTTTCAAATTACTATTACCGTGAAATTTTGGTAAATATTTTAAATACCTTTTTACATCTTGATGCAACAGTAAAGTCCGACGCACCAAAGGATGTTGAGCTTGTTACATTCAAAAAGGATAATGAAATGCTTTTAAGCACTGTTTTACTCAATGATGACTATAAGGCAAGAAGGGTTGAAGATTTTACTGTTTCAATAAAAAGTAAAGTAAAGCCGAAAAGCATAGTATTGTTGCCCAATAACACACCTGTAAATTTCGAGTATAAAAACGGCGAAGTGATTTTTCAATCAAAGAATATGAACATTTTCAATATGTACAAAATACAGTTTTAAGGAGGATTATAATATGTCAATAGCCAAAAAATTATTAGAAGAAGGAAATGGAGTTTTTCGTCTTACACCAACCTGGGTACCACGTTCATTTTGCATTCCGGGAAGACGAATTAAGCTTCATCCCGACGATTATTATGCATTAGGTTTAGAACGAGGCGGTATTGATGAACGTTGGTTTGCATCAACTACTCATGCCGAGAACGGTCCTGATACCCCTGCTGACGAAGGTATGAGCTACATAGTTTCAAAAGACGGAACTGAACGTATGCTTTTAGCAGATGCAGTAGCGGAACTTCAAGGAGAAATTATAGGTGACTATCTTTGGAACAAATACAAAAAATGGCCAATGTATTCTAAATTTTTTGATAATCAAGGTCCCCTTCCGCACCACATTCACCACGATGACGAGCACGCTAAAAGAGTAGGGCAGGACGGCAAACCGGAAATGTACTTTTTCCCTTCGCAGTGCAATAACCACGGCGGAGACTTTCCCTTTACATTCTTCGGCTTTAATCCCGAAGTTACAAAAGAAGATGTACGTGAATGTCTTGCAAACTTCCCAAAGGGTGATAACAAAATTTTAGACCTTTCAAAAGCATATAAAATTACACTTGATACCGGATGGGATGTTCCTCCCGGTGTGCTTCATGCACCTGCAAGCCTGTGTACTTATGAACCGCAGTTCGCAAGCGATGTTTACGCAATGTATCAATCTGTTTTGTATGGCGGAAAATGTGTTTCCGAGGATTTGTTGTGGAAGGATTGCCCTGAAGAAGAAAAGGGAAATGTAGACTACCTTGTTGATGTTATAGACTGGGAAAAGAATACAGACCCGGATTTTCACAAAAAAAGATTTATGGCACCAAAGGTTATTGTTGAAAACGAAAATTACAAAGAAGAATGGATTTGCTACAAATGTAAGCTTGCAAGTGCAAAACGACTTACAGTAAATCCCGGAAAAACCGTGGTTATCAAGGATATGGCAGCTTATGGCTTTATACTTCTGCAAGGTAGAGGTAAATTTGGTCAATGGGACATTGAAACTCCAACACTTATCCGCTACGGAGAGCTTACAAATGATGAATTTTTTGTTACCGAAAAGGCTGCTAAAGAGGGTATTACAATAACAAACACATCAAAAACAGAACCGATAGTTATGCTTAAGCATTTTTCAGAAAATCCCGAGCTTGTTATTGAATAATTGTAAAAGACAAATTTTGCAATAAATGTCAGGAGAATAGTTATACTATATATAGTAAAAAAAGGAGTTGCTTTTATGAATTACTACATTGGTGCAGACCTTGGAACATCAGGATTAAAGCTTTTGCTTGTTGATACTGAAGGCACAATTTTGAATTCAGTTACAAAAAACTATGAGGTATACTACCCAAATCCCGGTTGGAGTGAACAAAAGCCGGATGATTGGTGGAATGCTTTTATCAGTGGTATTGGGGAGTTGCTTTCTGAATTTGATGCAAAATGTGTCAGAGGCATATCTGTTGCAGGTCAGATGCACGGCCTTGTAATTCTGGATGAAAATGATAATGTTATCCGCCCGGCAATACTCTGGAATGACGGAAGAAACGATAAGGAAACAGAATATTTGAACACAGTGACAGGTAAGCAAAAATTGTCTGATTATACGGCAAATATCGCTTTTGCAGGCTTTACTGCACCAAAGATTTTGTGGCTTAAAAATAACGAAAAAGAAAACTTTGATAAAATATCAAAGATAATGCTCCCTAAAGACTATATAGCATATCGACTTACAGGGGTACATTCAACAGACTATTCTGATGCATCAGGTATGCTTTTGCTTGATGTGAAGAACAAATGCTGGTCAAGGGAAATGCTTGAGATTTGTGATATTAAGGAAGAACAACTTCCCAAACTTTACGAGAGCTTTGATTGTACGGGAGAAGTGCTCCCCGAAACAGCAAAACTCCTTTGCTTAAGCGACGGAGTAAAGGTCGCAGCAGGTGCAGGGGATAACGCAGGTGCGGCAATTGGTACCGCAACAGTTGGTGAGAGTAAATGTAATATATCCCTTGGTACATCGGGCACAATCTTTATTTCGTCAGAAAAGTTCGGGGTGGATAAGTATAATGCTCTGCATTCATTCTGTCATTCGGACGGCGGATACCACCTTATGGGTTGTATTTTGTCTGCAGCATCCTGTAACAAGTGGTTTTACGAAGAAATACTTAAAACCAATGACTATAATGGTGAACAAGCAGATATTACAGATGAAAATCTTGGTAAAAATCACATATACTTTTTGCCATATTTAATGGGTGAAAGAAGCCCGATTAACGACATCAATGCAAGAGGTCTGTTTATAGGTATGCGGCCCGACAGCACCCGAAAGGATATGGTTCAGGCAGTTTTGGAAGGTGTTGCCTTTGCTTTTCGTGATAACCTCGAAATTGCAAAAAGTCTTGGACTCAATGTAAATGTCAGCACGATTTGCGGCGGTGGTTCAAAGTCAAAATTGTGGCAGAAGATTATTGCGAACATACTCAATATTGAGCTTGAAATCCCTGCAGTTGAAGAGGGTCCCGGACTTGGTGCGGCAATGCTTGCAATGGTTGCTTGCGGTGAATATGAATCTGTTTTGGAGTGCGCAGAAAAATTGGTTGTAAAAAAAGAGAAAATCAAACCTGTTGCTGAAATTGTAACAAGATATGAAGAAAGCTATCGGAAGTACAAAAAAATATATCCAAAAGTAAAAGAATTATACAAAGAACTTATATAGGAGGAAAATAAAATGAGTGAAATTTTTTCTAACATTCCGCAAATCAAATATGAGGGAAAAGACAGCAAAAATCCCTTTTCATTTAAATATTATGATGCAGAAAAAAAGATTATGGGAAAAACAATGAAAGAACACCTGCCCTTTGCAATGGCATGGTGGCATAACCTTTGCGCAGCAGGAACAGATATGTTCGGAAGGGATACTGCTGACAAATCATTTGGAGAAAAAAAAGGAACAATGGCACACGCAAAAGCAAAGGTTGATGCAGGTTTTGAATTTATGAAAAAACTTGGTATTGAATACTTCTGTTTTCACGATGTTGACCTTGTTCCTGAAGCAGACGATATCAACGAAACAAACCGCAGACTTGATGAAATAACAGACTACATACTTGAAAAAATGCAGGGCACAAACATCAAGTGCCTTTGGGGAACGGCAAATATGTTTTCCAACCCAAGATTTATGAACGGAGCAGGCAGTACCAATTCGGCAGAAGTATTTTGTTTTGCTGCAGCTCAGACAAAAAAGGCATTGGAGCTTACAGTAAAACTGGGTGGCAAAGGTTATGTTTTCTGGGGAGGACGAGAAGGTTATGAAACTCTTTTAAATACCGATATAAAGTTTGAACAGGAAAACATTGCAAAGCTTATGAAAATGGCGGTAGAATATGGCAGAAAAATAGGTTTTAAAGGTGATTTTTACATTGAACCCAAACCGAAGGAACCTATGAAGCACCAATACGATTTTGATGCGTCAACAGCTATCGGATTTTTGAAAGAATACGGACTTGACAAAGATTTCAAGATGAATATTGAAGCAAATCACGCAACACTTGCAGGACACACGTTCCAGCATGAGCTTCGTATTTCTGCAATTAACGGAATGCTTGGCTCAATTGATGCAAATCAGGGAGATATGCTTCTTGGCTGGGATACAGATGAATTCCCATCTGATGTATACAGTGCAACACTTTGTATGTATGAGGTTCTAAAGGCAGGCGGACTTACCGGCGGATTTAACTTTGACTCAAAAAACAGAAGAGCAAGCAACACATACGAAGATATGTTCCACGGTTTTATTCTTGCTATGGATACATTTGCCCTTGGACTTATCAAAGCGGCTGCCTTAATTGAAGATGGTCGAATTGATGAATTTGTAAAGGAAAAATACAGCAGCTTTGAAACTGAAATAGGCAAGAAAATATTGAATGGCACAACTTTAGAGGAACTTGCAGCATATGCAGAAAAACTTGGCTCAACAACCCAACCGCAAAGTGGTCGACAGGAATACCTTGAGAGCATTCTTAATAATGTAATGTTCAATTAATAATAAAATACGTTTTATAACATATAA
>JAZQAN010000007.1:0-5437 GCA_045545235.1 Clostridia bacterium
ATTTTACGGACACGGAAAAAATGATTTCATTGCTAAACTTCAAATCGCTTTAAAAGAGTGCTCAGAGAGTGAATACTGGATTGAACTGCTTATAGAAAGCGGATATTATGATGATAAAAGCATACTTGAGAATTGTATTGAATTGAAAAAGATACTTATTTCATCTATAAATACAGCGAAGAAAAATAATAATAATAATAATTAGAGTCGGCATCTAAACCATTCGGTTCTTCCAACAAAGAGGATGCGAATGCATCCTTTTTTTGTTGGTGATTTTTAGATGGAAGGGATTCGAACCCTGAGAGGGCACGAAGGGTTGAAAAGATTATCGTTTCTATAGTATATAGATGAGAAAATCATTGAATACATCAGGCTCTTTGTTGGTTAAGAACAGTTAATGTTTTTATAACTTGACTGGTAAATGAAGATATGATATAATAAAAAAAATTTCACATCTTTACATTATGAAATGTTTTGGGATGATAATTTTGATATGGAAGGGAAAGCGATAGGATGAAAATATTAATGATCGGTGCTCATCAGGATGATAACGAATTTCGTTGCGGAGGCATTGCTCATAAGTATGTTAAGCTTGGTTATGACGTAACATTTTTGAGTGTTTGTAACGGATGTGGAGGGCATCATATAATGTCACCTGAAGAAACAACTGCCGCACGTGCAAAAGAATCTGCCGCAGTAGCTAAGCTTTTGGGTATTACATACGATGTGTGGGATATTCCTGATTGTAATGTGGTTGCAGATTTGGAAACACGTAAACGCATGATAAGATATATAAGAAAGATAAATCCTGATTTAATTATTTCTCACCGTACAAATGACTATCATGCTGACCATCGTGCAGTTGGACAGCTTGTTCAGGATGCTTCGTATTTGCTTACTGTACCAAATGAATGTTCAGATGTGCCTGCAATGAGATATATGCCTGTTATTATGTATAATGAAGATAATTTTAAATATCCTCCGTTTGAGGCAGATGTAGTTCTTGATATGGATGATGAAATTGATACAAAGCTGAAAATTGCAGACTTGAATGTTTCGCAGGTTTATGAATGGTTGCCATATACAAAGGGAGAGTCAGATGATGTTCCGTCTGATCCTGCAGAACGTTTTGAATGGTTAAAGGGTATGGTAATAACTGCGGATACAACAGATGAAGAAGTTTTGTCTGCTAAGAGAGGTTATGCTGTGCGTTTTGCTAAAACTGCAGCACGCTTCAGAAAACAGCTTGTTGAACGTTATGGTGAGGAAAGAGGAAATAAAATTCGTTATGCAGAAGCATTTCAGATTTGTGAATACGGTTTGCAACCGGATGGAGAATTGCGAAAGAAACTATTTCCATTTTGATATAATCAGTTTTTAAACGTAGTATAATAAAATGTAAAAACGGCTCTTCCAGTTAAAGGGATTTAAATATACCCCTATTTGTTGAAAGAGTCGTTTTTGGTTTATAAATCAATCATTTTTTCGTCTTTGTAAATATCACCGTTATTCAGAAATTCCTGTTTAACCAAATCGTGATGCATTTTTGCGCGGTCGTTTCTGCTTGATTTATCGCGAGAACCTGAATATATATATCCTTCTGTTCTCATATAAGCATTCCATCTTATATGTTCATATATTATTGCAAGTTCCTTTGAAATATTTTCGCTTTTTCTGTATTCATCGTGAATAGCTGTAGCAATGGATGACTTTCTGTAGTACTCAATTTCGTTAAAGTTTTTTGTTTCTTTTTCAATGGTTTTTTTAAGTTCATCATCTGATAAATTGCTTTCGTATGCCCATGCATAATGGTACTTTATAGCTTTGTTTTCGATTTTTTCATTAACTATCTTATCATAATCATATCTGCTGCTGATGTTGCCGATAATTTCAATGTTATAGTTTTCGGATTTGTAATTTATCAATCCGTTTTTGTTGATGGTGTTGTTTTTAATGTCGCTGTATACAATTGCTCTTATTTTAGGATATATGCCAATTCTTTCAAATAAAATGCGTAAATTAATTGCAGTTTCAATGTTAAGTTCATCGTTACCCAGTGATACATATACAACCGAGGTATTTGTTAGAGTGTTTACTATTTCATAGAATTTGTGGGTTGCAACATCAATTCCGTTGAAAAATTCAAGTGAATAAACTGCTTCACCAGGTTCTTTGTTTTTGTTAAGGGTGAATATTTCAGGGCATTTTGCTTTGAAGTACGATTCTGAATCAGGATTTTTGTCAATTACATTTATTTCAAGTTCGTATCCGTAAAGCTGACCGCACCATAAAAGTGCTTTTGTCATTTCTTCGCCGTATCCACCAAAACCTACAATTAAAGTTGAAATAATTTTTTTATTATCTTTAATAATTACATCATTTGTTATCATAGTGTCTTTGTTGCCTATAATAGAATAAGCCAAAGATTGGTTTTCGTTAATTCTTCTTACTTTTGCTTTTTCAAAGTCAATGGAATCTAAAAGTAATTCACTTTCTTTTGTTGTGGAAAAAACGTACATTTCTGTTTTTTCTCTGTTTTTTAATTTTTCAATATTTTTTAAAGCATCTTCCAAATTGTTTTCTTCATTTTCTTTTATGAAAAAGTATGTTAATTTTGATTTTTTACTATGTAAATTTACGTTTAATTTAACGACATCGGTTTTAAATAAAATAGCGTGTATTGAATGAACTTTGTCTGTTAGTTCTTTTTTTGTTTCAGTATTTTGATTTTTATTTGTGAAAATAATAGTAGCTTCAGGAAATTTAGAATGTATTGATTTGGCAAGTGCTATTGATTTTTCTGACAGTTCAGAAAGTATAAAAGCGTCTTTTTTCCATCCGAATAAATATTTTATGTATGCAGTAAAACTTTCAAAAAATGACAGAACAAATCCGAATGTACATACTGGTGCAACAAAAAACAAAAATGATATGTACATAAATGGTGTGGAAAAAGGATGAGTGGATAGGGCAATACTTTCTCTTAAACTCTCAAAGTCGTATCCTGCCAGCATAATTTGAATTGTATGAAACAATGCTATAAAAAATGTGCTTTCACTTCCGTAAATTTTGGGCTGATTGTCAGTATAAAGCATTATTGACAGCACAGAAATAAATACACCTATAATAATAATCTTCATAATTTTTGGTTGCTTTTTTTTGCATAATCTTAAAGCTGAAATTGCAGTTATTACTGTTATAATAAGAATAGCTGCCGAAAAATAAATATAATTATTTTGCATACAAAAACTCCTTTTTTGAAAATTACTTGATGTTATAATTTATATTATACAATTTTTATTGTGAAAAATCAATTGCTAAATATTTACTTATTACTTATTTTTAGGTATAATATAATTAAACTATTCAACTTGAAAGTGGGTTAATATATGCCGTCTATTAAAGTAGTTACTAAAAACCTGGTGGGAATTGATAAAAAACCAAGGGTGTTTTTTACGTGTCACCCTGATGATTTTGAAAAATATTTTCATAAAATATGCGATGATATATTCAAAACGCATGATTGTGCTGTTTACTATACGGAGGATATGGGTGAATCAATTCCGGAAGAAGAAAAAATAACTGATCTTGGTCGTAATAACTTATTTGTTGTTCCGGTTACATTTAAGCTTTTAACAACGCCAAACCGTGCAATGGATGAAGATATTCCATATGCTTTTGATGAGAACATTCCTGTCTTGCCCATTATGATGGAAGAGGGAATAGATAATTTTTATTCTTTGCCTGATAAGTTTGGTGAACTGCAATATTTAACACCATACACTAATGATGAAACTGAAATTTCATATGAAGAAAAACTTAAAAAGTATCTTGAATCAGTTCTTATCAGTGATGAAATGGCACAACGAATACGTGCAGCTTTTGATGCGTACATTTTTTTAAGCTATCGTAAGAAAGACCGTAAATATGCAAATGAACTGATGCGCCTAATTCATAGAAATCCGGAATGTCGTGATATTGCAATCTGGTTTGATGAGTTTTTAATTCCCGGTGAAAGCTTTAAAGAAAATATAAAAAAAATGCTTGATGATTGTAAGCTGTTTACTCTGCTTATTACACCGCACTTGCTTGAAAAGATTGTTGATGAAAATGGAAATATGCAGGATAATTATGTCATTTCTACCGAATTGCCAATAGCAAAGCAAAACAAGGAGGAAAAAGGTATTGGGATTTTTGCAGTAGAGATGGAAGAAACTGACAAAACATCTTTGGCTTTAATTAATATAGAGGATTTTGTTAATTCAAAAGATGATGAATTTATGGAAAGGCTGACAAATGCTATATCACAAATAGCAACTACATCCAATGATACTCCTGAACACAATTTTCTTATCGGGCTTGCATACTTAGATGGTATTGATGTAGAGGTTGATCGCGTACGTGGTATTAAACTTATTACTTCTGCTGCTGAAGCAGGAGTTTTAGAAGCAATGAAAAAAATTTACCGTATGTACAATGAGGGTATTTCGGTAAGAATCAATTACCACGAGGCTTTTAAATGGGGAGAACGCATTTTTTCTTATTACAAAAGTAAATATGGCGAGGAACACCGCTACACACTAAAATATATGAATAATATGGCATCTTTATATAGAAAACTTGGTAAATACTCTGAAGCTTGTGAATTGTATGAAAAAGTATATAAATTACGCTGTAAAATATTAGGGGAGGAAAATTCTTCGACACTTTCATCGCTTCAGGGGCTTTCGTCAGTATACAGTGATTTGGGGGAAAATGCAAAAGCGTTGGAGTTGAAAGAAAAAGTTCATACTCTGCGTATCAAAACCCTTGGAGAAGAACATCCTGATACTTTAACATCACTAAATAACCTTGCATCAACATACAGAGACCTTGGAAATCATAAGAAGGCTTGTGAATTACAGGAAAAGGTTTATAACCTGCGTTGCACAATGCTTGGAGAAGAACATTCCGATACGTTAACATCACTTAATAATCTTGCATTAACATACAGAGACCTTGGAAATCATAAGAAGGCTTGTGAGTTAAATGAAAAAGTTTATAACCTGCGTTGTAAAATAATTGGAGAAGAACATCCAAATACGTTAACATCACTTAATAATCTTGCGTTAACATACGGAGACCTCGGAAACCATAAGAGGGCTTGCGAATTAAAAGAAAAAGTATACACGCTGCGTTGCAAAATACTTGGGGAAGAACACCCGAAAACGTTAATTTCACTTAATAATCTTGGATCAACATACGGTGACCTTGGAAACCATAAAAAGGCTTGTGAATTAAAAGAAAAAGCTTATAACCTGCGTTGTAAAATATTTGGTGAAGAACATCCTAAAACTTTAACTTCACTTAGTAATCTTGCATTAACATATGGTGAACTCAGAAATCACGAGAAAGCTTGTGAGTTAAATGAAAAAGTTTATAACCTGCGTTGTAAAAT
>JAZQAN010000008.1:0-5989 GCA_045545235.1 Clostridia bacterium
TTTTTTATCTTTTGCCGTGCGACTTTTATATATTATCACATCTTTTTTTCTTTGTCAACACTTTTTTTGAATTTTTTTGAAATTTATTCAAAATCTGTAAAATGCTGTCTTATAAGTTCCTTGGTTTCAGCTTCATCATAAGTAAAGCAAGACAAAGTGCCGTATCTTGTTGACTGCATTCCGGAATGTCCCGGTAATGTGTATGAATTAATATTACTGCTATCCATACCTATCATTTTTGTCATCTGTACAATTATGTCATCACATCCGTAATTTGTACGCAAGTCACCTTCAAGTGCATTTATAACAGCAGGTACTTTTGTAATATATCTGGCACTTAATTTTTGATTAACAAGTTCCTGAATAAAATATCTTTGAGTTTCAACTCTGCCAAGGTCCGCATTTGCATAACCACTTCTGAATCTTACAAAGCCCTGAGCCTGTTCGCCATTTAAATGCTGTGGTCCTGCAGGTAATGCAATATGCAAATTCTGTGCAGGGTCATCATAGTACATTCCGCCATTACCCATATCAGGCACTACTATATCTACACCACCAAGCTCATCTACAACTTTACTGAATCCGTCAAAATTTATTAATGCAACATAATTTATTTCCGCACCTGTTATTTCCTTTATAGTATCAATGGTAAGTTGTCCACTTTTGTCATATCCGTACAGGTGATTAATTTTATCCCAACCATTATTATATCTTATACGTGTATCACGAGGAATTGAAAGCAACGATACTCCCTTATTTTTCAAATCAAGGGAAGCAAGCATAATTGTATCTGTTCTTGTTTCACCGCCGTCAACACCTATTAACAGAACATTGACTCTGTCCTCATAGTCCTTTTCAAGCCCTTCAATTTCCAAAGTATTACATATATCCGAAAGTGATGCAGCAACACCAAAATACACTACAGAAGTAGCAATAAACAAAAACGCAAGCACGCCTGCAAAAACGCCAAAGAACACTTTTTTATTTATTTTATTCATATCTATAATACACCTCATATATATTTTATTAACAACGCACAACTATTATATATACATACCACAAATTTGTCAACAAAAAACTAAACCCGTATTCAAACGGGTTTATTTACATAAACTTATATATCTTTTTGAAGAATATAACGTATTAGTGAGCCTATACCCTCTGCCATACGGATAAAGCCTGCATCCTGAGGGTGAACACCATCAAGAACATATTCATTTTGACGATAATCTGCAAAGAAACTCATGCCATCTATGAACCACACATTCTTGTCACCATTCTGACGTGCTTTTAAATAAGAAGACATTATAACATCTCTGCGTTTCATAACTTCCTCGCAATTTTTGCAACCATACCAGTAATTTGGTCTGGTTATCATAATATACGGAACATCAGGGTTTTTCTTCCTTATAATTTCATACATATTATAATGTGTAGCCTCAAGATGTTCCACGGTTGGAGCATTGTGGTCATAATCACACACAAATATGCTCATTGGCAATGTCGCCATCCATTCTGCAATAGCAGGTTCGCCCTTGGCATTACCCGAAAAGCCCAGATTTATATGGTCAATATTCAAATCTCTTGAAATAATTGAAGGATATATATTTCCCGGACGACTCGCAGCAGTACCATGTACTATTGATGAACCATAAAAAATAATTGGCTTGACATTACGGTATGGAATTGCTTCCATAATAACAGAATCAGGTTTAACGCCAACTTCTAAAGTTTCAACAACTGCGTGAACAGGCATACTTATTGTAAATGAACGCAGTGCACCCTTATCAAGATGAATAATCTGTTCATAGGTATCCACCATATCATATGGCATGCGGAATTCTTTCACGAAATGGCTGCCAAATTCACCGTCAATATACAAATCGAAACCCGAAGTTGAAACAAGTGTAAGATGTGGCGAGCGACCTACCACGCGAAGCTTTGCACGTATTGCTATGTATGGAGAATCAGTTGAAAAACGCACTCGTCCGCCTGCAGATTCCTGCTGAAGTCTTTCAACAGCCTCACTTGTTGCAGAGGCAACATCAAATGGCATACGGTGGAAAAAAGGTTCCGTTTCAGGCTTGTACAATCCGTGAACAGAAAAAGGTGCTTTTCTTACATCATACCATTTAACGTCAACGTCCCCGATAGTTGTATTAACAATCATATTTTTATCTACATTAATAAAGTTTTCCATAAATATTCACCTCAAATTTTTATTTCCATTCTAAAGTTGCGATAGACACGGCACCAATGTTTGGAACGGGACTTTTCCTCCAGCCACAGGTGGTTATATAGTACTTTCCGTTTTCGCATAAAATTTCAGGAGCATGTACCTGCAATGTTGTTACAGGCTTTGTACCTTCACCGTCTCCGTTATATACACCAAAGTTTTTTGGATCCTCCGAACAAAAAACAAGAGTATTGTTGTAATTGTCATCGGAGCAGTCAGTATATGTAATAAAAAGATAGTACAAACCATCTTTTTTTACTATATATGGAGATTCCATGGCACCCCACGCAGGTTTAAGATGTGCTTTATCGCCTGAAGTCAATGCATAGCCCTCAAAATCCCATGTCAGCAAATCATTTGAGCTGAAACAGGAAACCGCTCCTTTTTTATTATGTACTCCTACAACGTACATAAGGTACTCATTTTCCGAAACCTTTAACACAAAATGGTCGCGATGTGCACCCATAAGCGGTTCATTTTTCAAAGTTACATTTGTACCAACCCATTCATACATATCAAACGAAACTGCCAAAGATGTTGGTGACGGCCCATAAAACATATAATAGTTATCTTCCTTTTCTATTACACAGGGTGCCCATGCCAAAGTTCCTCTGTCTATGGAACGACCAACTTCATCAAAAGTGCTTTCGAGACTTTTACCCACACCGTGGGCAAAATATCTTTCACAGGTAGGAATACCTTCAAAACTTGTGATACCGTAAAGGTGCCAGTTTCCGTCCGAACCCTTTACCACACAATGATCATTTATGTAATTTCCGGTTTTTTCCGGTTTAAAAAGAATCTTCCATTCTCCGGAGATATAGGGAATTTTCATATCACCCATTATTTTCACCTCGTGTATATTATAGCAAATACGGAACTGTTATGCAAGATTAAGAAAACATATATTCAGGCATTTCTGTAAACACAACTTTGTTACCGTCAGCAACACCGCAATACAATTTATTATTATATTTTCTCATGTTTATATAATGCTCTACTACAAATTTGGCTGAATATGGCATATCCAGTGAGCACGCTTTTAAAATATCAAACCATTGCAAAATTCCCTCGTTCGAGGACAAGTCAAGATTTTCGTAATCTTCAATTTCCGCAAAGAAATAATAGTTTTGACGAATTTCTCCATTTGTTAACTTTAAAGTTATATAACGCAATTGAAAATTAACAAGCTCTTTTTCCGTAAGGCAAGTTCTTCATTCAACTCCCGAAGCACACAGCTTTTAGCATCGTTAAGTTCTTCTTTTTTCAAAACGCCACCTGATGATGAAACCCACACATTATTTACTACTTTTCCTCCTTGTCTGTAAAGCAATAAAATCTTATCTTTACACAATATGTAAAGAGCTGCCATATTTCGTAGTTTTCCATTCATAAAATCACCGCCTGATTCTAAATTATTAGTCCGTATTATATCATCATTTGAATTTTTTTATTTTAGCATGCTTTATTTTGGATGTTAACAATTCACATCCTATTTAATCACAAAAGAAAAGAGCGTTTTTCACAAGTGATTTACACTAAATTGAAACAACACTCTTTTCGTAACAACAACTCATTTTAAGTTGATGGGGTGCATTTAACGAATAAGGTCATTTATTTTACGATGACATTACCCGCTCCAATAACACCAAAATTTGTATGAAGTATTTTTAACTGCATACCATAATTCAAATCAATCTCGATACTCTTTGGAATGTCTCCCATAATCAACTCAACTTCTTTTATCAAACTATTGTCCAAGTAAAACTGAACAGTTGTATTCTCGGATGTCTTAAATGTATCTTGTTCATCTAAACTTCCCAAATCCAAAGTCATTTTCTTATATTTACCATTTAAATTAAACTGTATTTCTCCAAAATATCGGAATCCTGTTTGTTGATCTTTGCTTATTATGAATCCATTTGTATATTTGTTCCCACCCATTAAAAAGCTCTTACCATTTTCAACAGTAAACAAATCACAATACTTGTATGTGTATGGCGGACATACCTCCATTAAATACTGCTTGTCGCCAGGCTTTTCACCAAGGTAAACACTTTGTGTGGAACCGTCCCATGTCACCGTTTTGCCAATGGCTTCGCCGACTGCACGTACGGGAAGATATGTAGTACCATTATAAATAAACGGTTCAACGTTATTGCCGTTAACATCCTTTGTTTCAATTTTTACACCGTCTACATAAATTTTGATGTTGTTATAAAGTGCCTGAATTGTTTCGCTTCCTGTTTTAGCAAAAACCACACCGGTTATTAGCATACAAACCAGACAACCAATAACAAAACCCTGAAATCTTTTGAACATTTTAACATCCTCCATTCGATTTTAATTTACGCATTTCAAATCAAAATGAATGAAAGAGCACCCCAATCTCACAATCATTAAAACAAAAAATGCGCCTACCGGAGCAGACGCATAAAAAACGCAAACTCCGATAGTCGCCAAACTAATTATATGCATAATGGGATATAACCACACTCTCATAAATGGAATTTGCGTTTTTATCAAATTCTATTACAAGAGTATGGCAAAAAAAGGTTATAATTATCCCATAATTAAAATAACCCATTGTAAGCATATTGAATTAGTTTGGCATAATTATGATACCACATTTTTTATAATTTATCAATAGTAATTTAAATAACAATAGAATGTATAAAAAGAAAACCGCCACGAAAGTGACGATGTTATTATGATTTTTCAATGTTTGATTTGGCGGTGTTGATAGAGGAAATGAGCATTTTGCGAATTGTTCCGCACTCATTATATATGTCTTTTGCGGTATCTCTGTCTAACAGTTCAGATTTAACAAACAATTCTAACCAGTATTCTGTTTCATAACATTCTTTCAATGCTATTTGTAATTTAGAAATAAAATCATTTTTACTGTGAGCATAATTAGCTTCATGAATATTTGCCCCTATTGACGTTCCGCTACGTTCAAGTTGATTTGTAAGAGAATAATGTCCTTTTATGTTTTCGCATAATTTAATTATCTTAACAGAAAACTCGACTGATAAATTTCGTAATTTTGATTGAGCCATATCGCATCAACTCCTCGAAATCAATTGTAACATATATAGTGCAAATTGTCTATAAGTGAAATATCAAGCACCGCTTGATGTGAAATACTTTCTTTTGAAATTGTGAAATAGAAAGCTTACGCTTTCTGTGAAATGAAATACGCCTTTATCATTTGCGAAGCAAATATTTCACGCCCGAAGGGTATTTCACATTGCGTAGCAATATTTCACACGCCAAAAGGCGTATTTCGTTGAAAAGACGGTAGATTTTCTATCAAAATCTACCGTCTTTTCTGGTGGAAGGAGATGGATTCGAACCATCGAAGTCGTTGACAACAGATTTACAGTCTGCCCCCTTTGGCCACTCGGGAACCCTTCCATATTAAGTTAATAAAAAAGTGGAGCTGGTGATGGGACTCGAACCCGCAACCTGCTGATTACAAATCAGCTGCTCTGCCAATTGAGCTACACCAGCACAACACCTAAGAGAGTATACCACATAAACTGACACTTGTCAACACTTTTTTAAAAAAGAAAAGTGGTCGGGGTTACAGGATTTGAACCTGTGGCCCCCTGGTCCCAAACCAGGTGCGCTACCAAACTGCGCTAAACCCCGAATTTATTGGCAACGGATTATATTATACACAAAACCCTCTCACTAATCAATCTCGAATATATCCGTTTACAGGAATTTATATTTAATTATTTATTA
>JAZQAN010000009.1:0-35167 GCA_045545235.1 Clostridia bacterium
ATTTTACGGACACGGAAAAAATGATTTCATTGCTAAACTTCAAATCGCTTTAAAAGAGTGCTCAGAGAGTGAATACTGGATTGAACTGCTTATAGAAAGCGGATATTATGATGATAAAAGCATACTTGAGAATTGTATTGAGTTGAAAAAGATACTTATTTCATCTATAAATACAGCGAAGAAAAATAATAATAATTAGAGTCGGCATCTAAACCATTCGGCTCTTCCAAAAAGGGCGTTGCCTCAATTTAGTGAAAAATCACTTATTGAGACACGCCATTTTTTTCTATCTTGGCACTTCACCGAAGCAGATCGTTTTAAATCAATCTTTTTGGTCGGCTTTTCGTCGGTTTTTGAGGTTTAAAATTACATTTTTAGTGTGTGATTTTAAATGTATTTTAAATTTAAAAAGCACTGTTATAGTAAGTTTTTATTTACTAAGCAGTGCTTTTAATTTTATAATATAATTGTAATTTGTGTTTGTTTTAAAAGTGGTTTACATATGATATTGCCATATTTTTACTTTTGTGTAAATATTTTCTTTAATGTTCATGGTGTTTAAATTTAATAATGTTTTGGTTTATTATATAGTTTTGGATTTTAGGTTATGTCAAAGGCATCATCTATTGTGAAAATTCATCTGTTTGTTTATGTGTGTTATTTATCTTTCTGTACATGGAAGGTGAATAACCTATATTTTTTGAAAAAAACCGTGAAAATGATAAAGCATCTTGAAATCCGGTGGAAATTGCTATTTCGGAAATTGGAGAATTGGTATTTTTTAGCATATGTTTTGCTCTATTAAGTTTTAAATTGGTTAAGTATTTTTTTGGAGACATGTTTTCGTGTTTAATAAATAGGTTATACAAGTATCGGTCATCGACTCCAATAGCATCGGACACCTCTGTTATGGAAACATTGCGGTAAAAATTTATGTTCATATATTTTTTCGCTTCTTTGACATAACGATTTCCTGTTATGTTGTTTTTCTTTTCGTGAAAAGAAAATAATTGAAAAAAGAACGATAATGCTTCTAATTCTGATAGTGGTCCTTCTGCAGCAAATATGCTATCGCATAAATCAAGTAGCTTTGGTTTAAAGTCGTATTTGAAAATATTATGTTTGTTGGTTTCAATGTGTTTTTTGCACAATAATGGTATATCGGCTCCATTAAACATTACAAAAAAATATTTCCATGGTTTATTTGAAGAAGAGTGATATTCATGTAATTGACTTGGTGTAATTAAAAACCCTTCTCCACTTTTGACTTTGTGATCGTTAAAATAACCCTCGCCCTCAAGTACATAATGTAAAAAATAATTTTCTCGTCTACCTTTACCCCAATGAGCATTTTTGGAAATGCTTTCATATCCAAATGAGCTTATATAAAAAGTATCGTTCAATTCGAATAATGTAGATACAACTTTCAAATTTACCACCTCTTGATATAGTATGATTTTACCATATAAATGTATGTTTTGTCAATGGCACTTTTGAAGAGTATGTTATAAAATATAAGTGGATTAATATCGGTTTGAATATATGTGATATTAAAATGATGCGGAGGGGTTGTTATGAACCATACTAAAATTGCTGTTGCGAAACCATTTGAAGGCGAGCCAAAAATTAATATGCCGTCGTGTTATGGAGCTTCGCCAAAAAAACCTATTTTGTTTAAAATTCCCGTAACCGGTCAACGTCCTATTAATTACCAAGTTCTTGATTTGCCTGAGGGATTAGTGCTTTCTAACGGAATCATTAGTGGTCAGGTAGATAATGAGGGTGATTATAGAGTGACTTTGATAGCAGAGAATGCATTGGGTTGTGATAAGAAGGATTTGATATTGGAAATATACAAAGATAGAGTGCAATTAACTCCGTTGCTGGGATTTACATCCTGGAATGCATTTGGGTTTTCTGTTACTCAGGAACAGGTTGAATTTGCTGCAAACAAAATGCTATCTCTTGGGATAAATGAATATGGGTATAGTTTTATAAATATAGACTCTGGTTGGCAAGGTGTTTATGGCGGAGAATTCGATGCAATTATGCCTAACGAAAAATTCCCTGATATGAAGGGCTTTTGCGATCGTATGCATGCTATGGGATATAAATGCGGAATTTATTCTACGCCAATGTTAAATGCCTTTGGGTGTTCCATTAAAGCTGTTCCACTACCACCTGGATGTACATGTGGGGAACCGGATTGCAGATTTTCTGATGAAAGAGGCGGAATAGGACTTGTCAGAAAAGAAAAGAATAATGCTTTGCAATGGGCAAAATGGGGCTTTGATTATTTGAAATATGATTGGCGTCCAACGGATCCTTATAATGCAGAATTGATGCGCAAGGAATTGGTAGCTACAGATAGAGATTTTGGTTTTTGTGTATCGGTTAAAGCTAGAGCAGAGTATCATACTTATTGGGAAAAATATTGTAACAGTTATCGTTGTAACGTGGATTCAATGGGTGATTGGGATAATTTCCTAGAGATTTATAATTCGTACTTTGATTTTATTGATTATATAAATAAAGGACATTATTTTGATTTAGATATGCTGGATTTAGGACAATGCCATGTATTCCCTGACGCATATAATAAACCTATTTATGGATATACAGAGGATGAACAGGTTGTGGTTTATACATTGCGAGCAATTACTTCATCACCTATTCAGATAAGTACAAGTTTTGACAATATAAGTGAGTTTGAACTTTCTATTTATTGTAATGAAGAGGTTATTGCTATAAACCAAGATAGTGGTGCGTATGCAGCAAAACCATTCATGTTAATTGAAGATGGAAAAAAGAAGATTCATGTTTTCAAAAAGAAATTACATGACGGAGATTATGCGTATGCTGTATTTAATCTTGGGGAAACAGTAGAAAATGTAAAAATATATCTTGAGGAAATGTCAGAAATACGCGATGTATGGGCAAAAGAAAATCTTGATGATTCCGAAAATGTTGTTTTAGGTGAGATGTACCCTCATACCACTCGTCTATTTAGGGTAACACCAAAAAAATAAATTATATGTTGATTTATAAAAGGGGGACAAGATATGAAAAATAGTCTTAAACAAACTGTTCTTGTTTTAGCAATTATTATGATATTGTGCATGTTTAAAACTACTGATTTTGTATCAGGAAACAGTTATGCGTTCGATATGAATGAACTTGGTATAACTGCAGGTATGAATTCTGAACAGAGAGAAACATAATATGTAAAGAGAGACGAGTTTGCACAAATGGTTGTTAATATGATGCAACAACAAGATGTAGCAAAGTCATTGGAAAATGATGTGTATTTTTATGATATGGAAAATTCACAGTATAAAGGGGCTGTAAATCTTCTTGCACAGATGGGATATATTTCAGGTTCCGGCGAAGGGATTTTCAGACCTGATGATTTCCTTACATACGGAGCAGCTTGTAAAATTTTAGTTCATGCTCTAGGTTATGACAAAATAGTAAAAGATTCCTCTTTGAATTCATATCAGTATGTTGCGGGAGCTATCAAGTTGACAGATAATATTGATTCATCACAGGCATATATGACTTTTGCACAGACAATGGTGATGATAGATAATGCCCTGGATATCGGTTTTATGGTACCTACATACTATAATGCTAATATTGCACCATCTTACGAGGTTGATGAATACAGAATATTCAGAAGCTTGCTTTACGGAAGAAATGGTACAGGCATTGTAAAGATGAGAGGTATGGTTACATCTGATGTAAGTGCTTTTATGTATTCAGAAGTTCCGAATATGAAGGAAACGCAAATAGAGATTGAAGGCAAATTGTACAACTATAAGGGTAAGGCGCCTTTGGGATTTGTTGGTCAGGTAGTTGATTATTACTTAACAATAACAGATTATGAGGAAGGAGAGATTACTGCAATTGAGCCAACAAATAAAAATACTGTATATAATTTTATGGGGACACAGGTTACAAAAGCATCTTCAGGAGAAATTGTATTTTATGTGAATGATGTGAAAAGTCAAGTAAAACTTGATGGGAATACAAGATATATTTACGAGAAAATGCTAATGTCCTTCTTTGCGGATCGGATGCAACATATGATTTCATTGAAGCAATTATTAAAACAATGAGAAAGTGTTTTAGAACTAAAAGATTAGGTGTAAACTGTGATGAGGCAAGCGGTGTCGGAATTAAAAAAATCATGAGGGAAAAACGATATATAAATGTTTATGATGAACTTATTATTCCTCATCTTGAGAAAATTCTTGAAATATCTAATAAATATGATTTTCGTCCACTTGTAGATGGCGATTTGTTCTATGGACATTTGGGAGAGGGATACTATGATTTTGATTTTTCTATGGATGAAGATAAAAAAACTAAAGTTCCCGACCTTGATATAATCTATTGGGATTATTACCATCTTGAATATCAAGATTATGAAACTTTACTAAAGGGACATAAAACTATTGGAGACAATATTGTTTTTCTTGGTGGAGTATGGATATGGGCAGGACAACTTCCACAGGTTGATTTCACTATCAAGACTATGACTCCGGTAATGCAAGTGTGTCTTGATTATGAAATCAAAGATGTTTGGGCAGCGACTTTCGGAGATGATGGTAGTGAAACTAATATAGCATTTGCACTTCCGTCATTGCTTGTTTTTTCCGAACATTGCTTCAGAGGTAGAGAATATAAAAATGATAGGGAAACAGGATTTGAACTTGCATACCAAATTAGACAATAATTACTTTTACCATGGTAAAAGGATGGAATGAAAATTAGTAAAATTTCTAAAAAGCACAATGTGTCACGTAGCAGTATATACAAATGGATTAAGGATTATTATGAAGCAAACAAATGTACATTATTGTAATTTATGTAATTTTCATTAATATGAAAGGATTATTATTTTGAATAATTGTACAGTTGCGGTTCATAAACAGAATTCTTTACAAAAAAACTTTAATTTTAGGACAAAATGAAAACTTTGTAGTCTTGAATAAAGTGGCATAAACCCATGAAATGAAAAAGAAACTCTGCACTAAACTGAACACTTTTGGTTCATATTAGTGCAGAGTTTCAATAATAATATTTCTAAAAAATTAATTTATATTTTTATAGAGGAAACTTGTATTTACAAGTATAATATGAGTAAAAAAATTATTTGAGGAGGAATAAATATGAAAATTTACGAAGTTGACGGACATGAACACAGCATACTTCCCGACGGTGTGGATTTAGAACTTGTGTGGAGTGATGAATTTGACGGAACAGAGCTTGACACATCAAAATGGGATTTCAGAAAGTCTATGATGGGGATGGAGTGGCCTGCATGGACAGACAAGGCAGTTTACCTCGACGGAAAGGGAAACGTGGTTTTTAAAGTAATTGACGAGGATGGCAGACCGGTTTCCTCACAGCTTCAGACAGGCTACAATTTTATGGATACACCTGTTGAAAAGACAAAATTTGGAGAAGACCACCTTCAGTGGAATATTGGCAAGTTAAAAGAAAATAAGTATACTAAAAAATACGGTTACTTTGAATGTCGTTGTAAAATGCAGAAAATGGATGGCTGGTGGAGTGCATTCTGGATACAGTCACCTAATATTGGTTCTTCGCTTGATGCAGGTGAAACAGGTGTTGAAATTGACGTTATGGAATGCTTTAAACCTGGATTTGTACAGCACCACAACGTCTTTACGGGCGGTTACGGACTGGATATGCAGCAAATCAAAGTCGGCGGTGAGTATGAGATAGACAACCCCGAGGAATTCCACCGCTATGGTGTACTTTGGGATGAAAACGGCTATACATTCTATGTAGACGGAAAAGAGGATGGACATGTGGATAAAAATGTTTCCCACCGTCCCGAATTTATACTTATATCCACAGAAGTACAGGGATACCGTTTTAAAGATCACAAACCTGTTAAAGAAGCTTATGATCTTATCGGCAATGATGAATTTGTAGTGGACTATGTAAGAGTATTTGATATTAAAAAATAACTGATTGGCACCCTCTCGTATTTTATATATCTTATATATTAAATACGAGAGGGTGTTTTTAAAACTTTGCACTTAATTTCAAAAAAATATTATGATGTGCTCTTTATATTCACAAGAAAATAGGAAATAAAAGTTAATTTTTTGATTATCAAAAAACAATTGTGAAATTTTTGGAAAAAGACTTATTTGATTGATTGTGTATACAAAATCACATTGTTAAATGTATAACAAACAATCACAAAAACTATATAATTCGGTTATAAAACACATTGTAATATTTTTATTTTAGAATATAATAAAATTGGAGGTGTTACTGTGAACGAATGGTCACCTGATGAACCTATAAAAATTGTAGGTTTTGATAAGCTTTTTAATCATAATTTTTACATTGAATGGATACAACTCAGTCGTATGTCGTGGCGCAAGGGATATGTATCAGATAGATTTTGGGAACGCGGACGTTTAAGAAACGGTTTGCTTTTACTGAAAAGATGTGACGGTATTTTAACGGTACATGACGGTAAAATCATGCCTGTTTGCAGAGATCAGGTTGTATATATTCCCGGCGGCTTAAGGTATAAGCTTGAAATAACAAGCTGTTCTAAAAATTCTGAGGTTTATGTTTTTGACTTCTGGCTAAGAGATGCAGACGGTGTTGTTATTATGTGCAATGAAGAAACACAGCCTTTGCCGGAAAGCTTCACTCACTCTTTTGAAAGTAATTTTTTAAAACTTTATGATATCAATCTTATGCCGATAATTTATTATCCTAAACGACATATGCTGGCATATACCATTATAACGGATGCAGTTTATGCTTTCAGACGTACAAATTACGCGTGTTCGGAATTTCTCAATATTTCAAAGGCGATTGAGTATATTGAGCAGAATTATACTAAAGAAATATCCAATGAGGTTCTGGCGGATATGTGTTATTTGAGTGTGGGATGTTTTATCAGGACTTTCAAACGATGCTATAATACCACTCCTAAAAAGTATATCTTGGATTTAAAGCTTTCAAAGGCAAAGGAATTGCTTGAAATCACCGATAAAACAGTTCTGGAAATTGCTTATGAAACAGGCTTTGAACCGCCGGCATATTTTAGCAATATTTTTAAAAAGAAATTTGGTATTACACCTACGCAATACAGAAAACAAAAACTATAGGAGGAATTTATTATGAAAAAGTTATTTAGCATTGCACTTATTATATGTCTTGTGCTTGTAAATATACCTGTTGTTTTTGCAGGATTTACAGAGGATGATACAAATATTGTAACTGTTGATTTAAACAGTATTCTTGCCGAACAGGAAGATGGTACAGTTGTATATTCTGATAACGTAGATAAGATTACAGATATTTTAGGTGAGGGCTGGAGCCTATATTCAGGCGATACACCCTCATCAGCTGATGTTATTTCTGTAAAGGAAATTGACGGCAAAAAGTATCTTAATATTTCTGCTACCGGCAAGGGTACATCCTGCGGTATTGTTAAAACGGTTTCTCCTGAAGTTTCCGCCGACGGTAGATATGTAGCAGAAATAGAATACTATGGCGGTAATACATATACGGCAAACGTATACACTACACTTTCGGATGCAAGCGGCAATAACATAGTTACAATGTACAAGGACAGCAGTAACTATTTCAGAATTCAGGTTGGTAACGGTGAAGTGCAGAATATGTACAGAAGCAAAAATGTAATCGGCACTTATAATATGAAATTTACTGTTGATGTAAAAAAAGGCACTTTGGATATTGACCTTAACTTTGAGGGTGGCGGTAAAGCTTCATGGGCAGATGAAGATGAAAAGCTTACAACAAAAATTGTTGATGGTGTATACAACGTAACAAGAAGTGAGCCTTATACACTTGAAATGGTAGATGGTGGAATTGCTGTTCCGGGAAGTTTTACAATGTACGTAACTCCGAGCCACGCAACCGCAGTAAGACCTGCAAGTCTTAGTTTTGTTAAGATTACACCGTACACTTATGTTAAGACTACCTGCATAGGTGCTTTTAGGGAAAACGGAGAAAAGCTTGAGACTGTTACAACAAAAGAGAAGATAATCAAACTGTGTTTTGACGATGCAATGGATACTTCCTTTCTTAATGATGATAACGTAAAAATTTATGATGAGTATAACTATGAAGTAGAATACACTTATGACATAAGTAAAGATAAGAAAAGCTATATAATCACTCTTGGTACTATGCCTGTGGGTGATTACAAGTTAGTATATTCCAACCTACGGGATGCAAATGAATTTGCAATAGACGGAGGCACAATTGACTTTGCGGTTGAACAGGCAACTCAGCTTAATGTTTCAAAAGACAGTATGCAGGTAAGTAACAGATCCGAGGAGGAAGGAGTATCTGAAATTGTTAAATTTGACCATCAAAGCGGTATGACTGTTGTTGAATACACATGGAAATCCGCAGGTCAGCCTACTACAGCTCAAAGAACAGGCACAAAACTTATGTCCGGTGACAATGTAATTATGGATATTTACAGCACCTTCAGACAGATAAACATAGTGATTGATGGAAAGATATATACAGTACCGTCTTCAGCTGTGGTTTTTTACACGGGTACATATTCACTTAAGGCCGTGATAGATAATAGAAATCACATTGCTGATGTTATACTTACAAATCCAAACATAGTAAGCTATGTTATGGGAACAAATGCTGATTTTGAAAATACATTTGTTGTTGATAAGGATGCGAATACCATTACACTTAAAAATGTTGCAATTCCGGAATATGAAATTGATAAGCTTGATTTTTACATAAATAAGCTTACCGCAGAGGGTAAGTGTACTACAGATATAACCGATTTGAAAATATATGAACCGTCGGTGTTGCAGACAGTAAGCACTTATTCGGGTGTTGAGATTGAATACGGCGGCAGAGGCTCAATGCTTATGAAATACATTGACTTTACCTTTGATTACCCTGTTAAAAGTGGAACAGTTGTGACCGTGAACGGAAAAAAAACGGAAACTGAAATGGTAGAGAGTAATGTTTTAAGAGTAAACTTACCTGAACTTGAAGCTCTTAAAAAATACAGCCTTGTGTTTGAAAATGTTACAGACAATAACGGAAATAATGTAATAGGGCTTGAAGATGGCTTTACATTTACAACAACAAAATCAGCTCTTACAGCAGAGTTTACGGATGTTATAGGTGCAGGAAACTTTACACTTAAGATAAACAATGAATACTCGGATGATAAAAGTGTTGTTATTATGTGCGTACTTTATTCAGCCGATGGCAGATTAAAGGCACAGCCTCAGATTATGAACGAAACTATTCCCGCAGTTACAGGCAAAATCTTTGAAAACATCGGATTTACTTTGCCTCAGAATGTTACAGCGGGAGACTTTGTTAAAATAATGGTGTGGGATGGCGAAGATACAATGCATCCGCTTGCAAGTCCTGCAAAAATAATCGTTCAGTAGAAAGGTTGTGATGAGTTGAAAAAAATTCTATGTACTTTAATGGCATTGGCTGTATTTGCATGCTCGACTGTATCAGCCGCAAAAATAGATACCTTGGAAGTTGATATGGAAAATATGAATTTTACCGTGAGCGGTTCACTTGAAAAAAACGGTATGGGTGCCTACAAGGTAATGTATAACAGCAATGGTACAGACTATTATGAAAATGCAGGTCAGTTTGATACTGACGAAAAGGGTATGTTTACGCTTACTGTTCCTGTCAGCAATACGGACAAGGACTTTACAATATATCTTGTAGGTGAAACACTTACGGAAGCAAAAATATATAAAACATTCTATTTTCCTGATATAAATGAATTTAAAAGCTATGCTCAAAAGCTTATAGATGGTGAAATCATTGTTAAAGATGTTTTGGCAGATGACGACCTTTCAAGAAAAATTCTTGTTGATACAACAGACTATAAGAAAGTAAAAAACACATCGGATGTAATAAAGGGGCTTAACGCATATCTGGACAGCGACAGCGCAAGCGTGGAAAATTGGAATGAATTTGTTGATTTATTCAATAGCTTGTGTGCGATAAATCTTATAGGTCAGGCAGAAAATGCTTCAGAAGTTACAGCCCTGCTCGAAGATTATGCAGGCTATGTTAAGCTTAGTAATGCAAAAGCGTACACTACATATACATCTGACTATTTTAAGGACGGATATGAGGACGCAGTTTTAGCAACACTTACGGGGAATACATACGAAAGTCTTGAAGAATTTTATAACAAATTTAATGATGGTGTAATTTTAAAAGGCGTTCATATGGTGTCAAACTGGGCGTTTGCAAGCAAGCCCATAACTGAAAATTCTGCTTACCTTAAAGGTGCAGACGTTTCAGGTTACAATGCCTTGAAAGATTATAAGGGAGAAGTTGACAAGCTTATTGCTAATAAGTCATACGAAACTACAGAACTTTTAATTTCTGCGTTTAACGGTGTTGTAAAAACAGTAAAGGAAAACCATATAAATAACAAACCTGCTTCAGGCGGAGGCGGTGGAGGCGGAGGTGCCGGCATAATCGGTATTAACTCCACTATACCGGAAACGGGTGAAAACAAGGTGACAAATCACATAGTACAGGAGCTTGGGTTTTCCGATATTACAAATGTACAGTGGGCTTCAAATGCAATACTTACACTTTGTAATAAAGGTATTATAAACGGTTATGAGGATAACACCTTCAAACCGAACACCAACATTACAAGAGAAGAATTTGTTAAGATTGTAATTTCAGCTTTCGGATATGAAAATGCTACCGATACCGGAAACACATTTGTGGATTTATCTTCCGCTAACTGGGCGTATCCCTATATTATGACAGCCGTAAACAATGGGATTATAAACGGTGTGTCGGATACTCAGTTCGGAATGGGTAAAAAAATAACACGTCAGGAAATGGCAGTTATTCTGTACAGAGCCGTAATAAATAAAGGCTATGATATTTCAGGCGATGCAAAAACAAGTTTTACAGACCTTGACAACATTTCAACCTGGGCAGTTGATGCAGTTGAAAATATGGCAAGGGGCGGAGTAATATCAGGATTTACAGACGGTAGCTTTAAGCCTGCCGAAAACTCAACAAGAGCACAGGCGGCAGTTATGGTTTACAATACTCTGGCAAATATCGGATTACTGTAAGGGGTGGTTTATTATGAGTAAAAGATTAATAGCTTTTTTAGTTACTGCAATTATGGTTTTTCAGATGGTTCCTGTTGTGTATGCTGATACACCGATTTTTGAAGTAAATCCCAATGTTTTAAATGAATCCGGTATGCCTTACGGAATACGAACTGTTAATGTTCCTCTTAACGGAAATGTTAAGGTCACAGATGTTGATGGAGTTAAGAAACTTGCGGTTGAAGATACAATGACCACAAGTGCAGGACCAACTGTGGCTGTGGATATTCCCAGTATGAGAGGCAACTTTGTAGTTAATGTAAAGCTTACCCCTGGTAATGCCTTCAGGTTTGACTTTTTTGATGCAAGAAGTGCAACCTATACTGACGGCGTAAGAATTTTGGCTAACGCAAGCGGAATTTTGTATGCCTATAATGGTACAACAGAGTACTGCAGACCTGCGGCACTTTTAAAGGCGAATGTTGGAGATGAAACAGAAATGTGGTTTAATTTTAACATGGTAGCTAAAAAATGCGACGTCTATGTTAAAAACAAGTCGACAACCACATACACAGGTGCTGTTGCCGAGCATTGCTCGCTTGATGATGGCATATTGAAGATTGCGGATATTCCCGTAAAATGTGATTCTGTAAACCGCATATATTTTGTTGCAACAAACAATTCAGGTACTTCTCACATAGACTATATTAACGTTTATAATGGTGAATACAGACCTTCAAAGCCTAATGATTTTGTTGTTCCAAACTATCTGTCAGGTGTAAAAGCACCGTGGATTACAAGAGGTGAAACAATTTCTGCAATTAAAAACAATACAGAAGTTGACCCTGATGATAAATTTGATGATATAACAGTTGAGAAAATAAAAATCACAGACGAAATGCTGGCGGAATACAGACCTACCGAGGAACAGATTCAGGCAGGGCTTGAAAAATATGAGGGTGTGCATCCGAGAATAATGATGTATGAGGAAGAATGGGAAGAGTTTTTGGTGAATATTCTTTCTCCCGAATACGAGGATAAGCTTGAAATGCTTCTTGATTATAAAGAAACGTTAATGGCAAAACCTCTATACGATTTTACAACCGATACAGCTATTGCTGACCATCAGCGTAGTGTTGGTAATACACTTTATCAGTTGGCATGGATATACAAGGTTACAGGGGATGAGGCAGTATTTAACCGTTTGCTTGAATGGATAGAGGTTGTTTTAAACCTTGAAAAATTCGGTACTGATAACGTAAGTATTGCGGCAGGACATTTGCTTATTGGTCTTGCACTGACTTATGACTGGCTGTATGACGAATTACCTGAGGATTTAAAGGCAAAAATGCTTGAAAAAATGATTACTCATGGTACATTGCTTGAAGCTGCAGGTGGTAAAGCGTGGAATTATCAGCCTACAATTAACCAGGGTTGGATAAACATGGCGGCAATAGCGGCAACTACTAATGCAATATATGATGAATATGAGCCTGCAAAGGAATGGATTGATACAGCAGTTAACTATATGTCAAAGGCATTCTTCCTGCTTGGGGAAGACGGTGCCAGTCAGGAAGGTGTAGGCTACTGGACATACGGCTTTGCATATATGATGTTTTACATTGAATTCAGCCGTGATTTATGGGGCTATGACCCATGTGACAATGTAGAATGGCTTGCAAATACAGGTACATACAGATTGTATATGTCTTATCCAAGAAACGGCTGGACTCAACGTTACACAGCGGCAAACCTTGGTGACGGATACGGATATGATTACAGTGACATATATTCTATGATGTATTTTCTTGCAAGAGAATTCGGTAATACAGAGTATGTGTGGCTTGCCGATGAAATGGAAGCAAGAGATGCAAGAAGCACTATAGACAAACTTTTAAGTGTGGCATATTATAATGCCGATTTAAGCAAAAATGCAAAGTCGCCAGAAGAGCTTGATCTTCCCACACTTCATGTGTTTAGTCAACTGGGTATTGTAAGCTCAAGAAGTGACTGGAGTGGTGACGAGTCTGCAATTTACTTCAAATGCGGACCTAATATTGAAGCGGATACTGTTAAATATGAGTTTTTTAGTCCTTTATACGACTTCGGAAGTGCACATGCTCACCCCGACAATAACCACTTCCTGTTATGGGGTAACGGTGACCTGCTTTTAAAGGACGATTCATACGTATTTAAAACAACTGAAAGCCATAATACCATGATTATAAACGGCAAGGGACAAAAAGGTGATGGTACTGTTTATTACAACAATCCTAACGACACATCAATTTATGATGAAATTCCGTATATTAAAAAGTCGGAATCAACGGAGGATTTTGACTACTTTGTAGGTGCAGGTGCAAATGCTTACAAAGATAATCTGGGCGTAGTAAAATATGACAGACATATGCTGTTTATAAAGCCGGATGTCCTTATTGTACTTGATGATGTTGAACTTTTGGAAGAATCTGATATAGAGTTCAGATTTTTCCCTGAGTCCGAAATTGTTGGTGATGTTACAACAGGCTACACCGCAAAGGGTGACAAAAATATTCTGTATATGGAATCTTTAACTCCCGATGCTATGGAATTTGGTCTTGATAAGCTTGATATATTCCACAACAAGGCAGGAACATTAAGAAAAATGCACAATGGTTTTTCCGCAAAGGCTACAACAGACGAGCTTGTAAATGTAACTGCGCTGAGTTGGAATGATAAAGATGGTGTTGCAAAGCGTGTTAAGTGCGAGGTTGACGGAGATGTTTATAAGTTTATTGTAAATGGCAAGGAATATTCGCTGAACCATAAAACCTTTACCGTAACGGCAAAGGACGTTGAGGTTGCAGAACACCTGCCTGTTTTAGGTGGCTTGTCTGTGGAGGGCAATCCAATAGAGCTTCAAGAAGATGTTTATGATTACAATGTTAATCTTGATGATTATTTTTACAATGTAAGAGTTAAGGAAGCAGATGTATATGCAACACCGAAGTATGCGGGTGAGGATGTTGAAATTAAAATAGAATATCCAGAAGCTATACCCGGTACTGTAAAGGTTTACGTTTCAAATTCACTTGGAACAAACACATATAACGTAAATATTACCAAAACAGACTTTGATGTTTCAAGAGTTGCGCTTACTCCTGTAAATAACTATAACCCCGAAGGGTCGGATAAATTCTATCCGTCGGTAGCTCTTGACAGAAATTACCTTAACTTCTGGTATACAAGCAAGCCTGAGCACACTCTTGATTATAAACTTGGTGAAGTAAAGAAAATCTGTGGTGTGGATATTGCGTGGAAAGAAAGTGTAGACGAATTTATTGATTTTGAAGTTCAGGTTTCAACAGACGGTGAAAATTATGAAACCGTATTTGCGGGAAAGGAAGATGTTTCTACTACAAGAGCGGAATATTATCCCTTTGAAAATGAAGTTGAGGCTTCGTTTATAAGAGTTAAATTCAACATTCCCGAAGGCAGAAATTATATGTATATGATAAGTGAATTTTCTGCATACGAAAATAAATAAAGGAGGGGCATAATGTGAAAAAGTTAATATCGGTATTTTTAGTTCTTGTAATGATTTTGTCTGCCGCTCCTTTGTATACAATGGCTGATAGATCCGAGCGTGCAGAGGATATACTCACACAGCTTGATGTATTGATTCCCATAGATGAGGATAATCCTGTAACACGTGCTTATGCGGTAGCATCAATAATAAATCTTATCGGGCAATCGGAGCTTGCCGCACCTGTTTCCGAGCAAGGTGACAAAACCTATTACAAGGATGTACCGCTTACTTACTGGGCTTTGGAAGATATAAATATAGCATATGATTTGGGTATTATATCCTATAGTCCAGAGGGCATGTTTTATCCCGATATCGCCATTACATACGAACAGCTTGCTAAAATGCTCCTTGTAACAATGGGTTACGAAAGCCAGGCTAATCAGTATGGGGGATTTCCCACCGGATATATGATAGTTGCGGGTAATACAGGTATTTTCGACGGTGTAACAATTACAGATAACAAAGGTGCTGTTAAACGCGACGAATTTGATAGAATACTTTGTAACGTATTGGATTGTGAAATATTTTATCAAAGTGTTTACGGTCAGTTTCCTGAATATTCCCAGGACAAAACCTTTGCGGAAGGTATGCTTGGTCTAACAAAGAAATTTGGTTTAATGAATGCAACAGATGAAACAGCCCTTTCCGCAGACAGACATGTTGCAAAAGGTTATGTGGAAATTGACAACATAGTGTATAAGGATTTAACGAGCTTTGCATCACAGTATTTAGGAATTAAGGTGGTTTTTTACATCAACAATGACAATGAAATTGTATGTATAGTTCCAAGTAGTGAAAATTCTGTAATTGAGCTTGATACTGCTACGTCATATTTCGAATTTTCAGAATCAAACAGAGAGTTTGAATATAAAGATGAATACGGTGTTACAAGAACGGTTGAAATTTCCAATGTTGCAGATGTAATTTATAACGGCAAAAACTATATCGGCTACCCGACAGATGTGTTTGATTTTGAAACAGGTTATATAAGACTTGTTGACAACGGCAGAGACGGAGTTTATGAAACGGTGTTTATAACTTCATACACAGCATATCAGTTTGAGTATTATGACTACCAGCTTGATTTGATTTATACATCCGACGGTGATGCTTTAGATGTTTCAAAAAATGTAGAGATATACGATTTAAAAGGTGATCTAATTTCCTTTGAAGATATTACAAAAGGTGATGTGCTTTCTGTTGCAGGCTCACTTGACGGTGAATACACAGAAATTATTGTGTGTGATGAATACAGAATAGGTAAGATTGCAAGCTACGAAACAGAAAATGCTGAAACATGGGTGAATATCGGAAATGATGAAAACTTCTATAAGGTGTCTGAAACATTGAAGGATAAGGTGAATTCCAATTCGTTCGGCACCTTCTACCTGGATTTTATGGGTAATGTTGTATTTTACAGATATCAGGAAACTGAATATCAGTACGGTTACCTTGTGACTGTGGGAAATGGTGGCGGTATTGATGATACTTTGAAATTTAAGGTTGTTACTCAGTATGGCACAGTAGTGGTATTCAGTGCGGCGAATATGTTTACACTTGACGGTGATAAATACAGTAAAACAGGCAGCCCTAAATCTGCAGGAGTATCGAATGCACTTGTTGTATTAGGTGCGGAAAATGCTGACAGCAACATTGTTCCCACACTTATCCGTTACAAGCTTAACGACAATGGTGAAATCGTGGCAATTGATTCACCCAATGCATCAAAGTCGCAAAGTGAAATGAAGGTTATTTCCGAAGGTAATGCTATATACAGGGATAATGCGGCTTCTATGAATGGTAAGGTTTATGTGGGCGGATGCATGGTTTTTGTAGTGCCTGATGACAAATTGGATACGGACAACTACATTGTTACATCAGCGTCGCGAATGGCTGCTTCCACATATTACGACTACATTGCATACTCTGTAAATTCAAAATACAGTGCTGATGCGTTGGTAATAGAAGGCACAGATAACTTTAAAAAAGTAAGCTACGACAATGCTTTTGCTATGGTTGAAAAAGTATCCAAGGCACTCGTTAATGATAATGAGGCAGTAAAGCTTAGCCTTTACACTAACAAAACTGTTACGGAAGTAATTGTTGTAGACCCCGAAGTGCAAAAAACTGCACTTTCCATAGAGGAGGGTGATGTAATTCAGTACAGCACCAATGCAAATAATGAAGTGATGAGCATTCGCTATATTTATGACAAAAGTAAAGAAAAATTCTGCAATTACGGTACTTTGGGTGCAAGAGTAGAATATTCCTTTGGTTATATAACAGATCGTGAGGATACTGTTATCGGTTTTGTAAAGGGCAGCGTTGAAGCGGAGGAAGGCGATGCTGAAAATGTCGGAACAATGGTTTATCCTTCCTTAGAAGATGATGAACTTGTGTATTCACTTCACTATGCAGACATTGTGCTTTTTGATTCAACTGCACGTGAGGGCTATAAGGTAAAAAGAATAACCCCGCAGGAAATAAATGAGTTTAAGTGCACAGTGGTTATGAATATAGGTTATTCAAGAGTAAAATCATTGTACATTTATAAATAAATTTTAGGAGGTTTTAAAAATGTTAAAACGAATTATGGCAAATATTCTTGTTGTGGTGTTACTGGTTTCCTTGTGCTTGGTAACGGTATCGGCAGATGATACACAGACATCTACTATAATAACACAATGGGATGGCACAATACCTTCAAACGGAACAACTGTGGTGGAGGGAAAAGCCTTTGCATCTACCACAGACCTATTATCTACCAATAGATCTATGAGTGTGAGAACAGCAGGCTATGGTCCGGGTGTAACATCAGCGACAGAAAATGCTGACTCATATCTGATAGTTAACCATTCGTCACTTGTTTGTAATTATCGTTCTCTGATTTCTACCTGGGTGAAAGATACTACAGCGGTAGCATCAGTTAAATATGATATAAGAATTCCTGAAGATGATTACAGTGAAAAACCCCGCAATGTACGTTTTAATTTTACTACTTCATCTGGGTCTGCAATTGTAAATCCTACAACTGTTAAGGTAACGGCTTCCAATGGAGAATTTTCGGTATCGGTAAGTGAAACATCGGATTCCACTGCAATTACAGGAACATCCACAACGGCACCTTATACTGTTGGAAAATGGACAACTGTTGAGATAAGAGGATACAGGACTGAAAGAAACACATTGGAAATTGGTGTTTATGTAGACGAAAATCAGATTTTCTACGGTGAAGGTACATCGGCGGTATATACAGGTGACCTTGCTATAAATCAGATGTTTTTTGAACAGAGTACCTACAAGGACTCTACAGGTGCTACTACCACATTTTCTACAGATTATGATGATATAACTATTGCTGCAATTGGCACTGAAAATGCACCGACAGATTTTTCACTTGTAAATGATATTATTGGTATAGATTTTTCAGATGTGCCAGAAACCGAGGCTACAATCTTGAAGGCTGCCAATAAGGGTATGTTTTCAGCAGCTGTAGTTTTGCAGGAATCTTCAAATTCAGCTGCTCCATTTAAGGGTACAACAAAATATAAGGCAGTAGCTAAAAGTGCCGAGGACAGCAATCCTGTTTTGGATGTTGTAACTACTGCTGACGGTACAAGTGAACAAAGATTATACCTGATACAGGTTACAAGAGGTTCTCTTGCATCATATGTTAACACAAAAGAAGAAACAGTACTTAAATATTCATACGATATTTTTATTCCTTCGGGTACAGAGACATCTTCAAGAAAACAGGAGGTTTTGTTTGCTGGACAAGATATTCTGGGTACAACAACCACAAAGTACGCAAATGGTGGATTTTATGTAGGTTCTCAAATTAAAGATGGTAAGCTTAGCTTTTATACAAATACATATTACGAAAATTCTGATGCAGTATATGGAAAGAACAGAAGTGAAGAGGTTGCAATAGAGTCGGATGCATGGAATACTATTGAATATGTACTTAAGATAACTCAGGATGCTGAAAATTCCCTGTATAATGTTAAGGTGTACGGAATGTATAAGGGCAACTGCTGTTTCACAAATGAATATGTTGTGTACGGCGATGCCTTTGGTATCTGCGGTAACAGATACTATATATATGGAACAGGCAATGAACATTCATCTATTGAAACAAAATATGACAATATTTCACTAAAGCATATTTCAAACTGGCAGGAGGATACATATAATTACAATGCATGGACAAAGGATTATATTTATCCATTGTCACTTACGTATGATGTTGAAACAGGTGTAACAGCAAATGTTAAAATAGATAATTCAAAGGGTACATATACAAATAAATTGTGTTTGGTTGTGGCTTTGTATAACACCAACGGAAAGCTTGAAAAAATGTACACAAGCAATATGTTGGAAGACGGTTACATTGAATTTACAACCAATGATTCTGATTTTGTAAAATCAGGATATACAGCAAAGGCATTTTTGTTTGATGGTATAACCACGGCAATTCCATATATAAGTAGTGTTAAAATAACACTTCCGTAAGTTTACCAAAACCACATTTGACTTCATAATTAAACACCCGATTTTTATCCCCCTATGAAAATCAATTGTCAGATGTGGTTTTTGTAAGATAAAAGGTTACAAGAGAACAGTTCCTTAAAATGATAATTGAGGCAACAGGCATAGAAGCCGAAGAGGCAGAAAACACATTTGCCGATGTTGGTGACGAATGGTATAAGGAATATGTACTTAAGGCTAAAAACCTTGGTATTGTAAACGGTGTTTCCGATACCGAGTTTGGCATAGGTTCAAACATAACACGTCAGGATATGGCTGTTATGATATAACCCCCTTATAGATTTATATATTTAGTGTATCAGTAAAATATAAACAACGCTATGGATTAAATCCATAGCGTTGTTGTCTTATATAACCTTTCTTTATACAAACCAACGGCCAATAACATTGCCGGAAAGGTTTGGGGATCTCCCCATATATTTTTATATTTGTTTCTTTGAGCTTTGTATGTTGTTGCTTTCAATGATTTAAGGTATAAATTTCCAAAGATTTTATAATAAGGATTATGATAAAATTGTATTAAAGTAATGAGCACATATTGAAGTTTCTTGTCCAAAAAATTTTTATAAATATATAAGGTACATATTTGTGGAATCTTATTCAGATGGAATCAAAATATCTTTTACGTTCTTTTTATGGATATTAGTGAGCCTGTTTCGATGAAATCACAACGTCCATCGGCAACAAGGTATTTGATTGCACTTCTTGCTCTTGTATATAATTGACTTCATCAAAGATGATATTTAAAGACATTTTTAATTAATCATTAAGCTTTATATCGGATTTTTTCATTGCTTTCCAAAATCCGGCATAGGAGTGATATCCCACATATTGTGCAATTTTGGTAAGTGGCATATTGGAATTTTCAAGAAGTTTTTTTGCCATATTCATACGGATGAATACAAGCTCTTCTTTAAACGTTCTGCCTGTATGTTCAATTACCAGCCTTTCAGTCTGACGTTCCGAAAGATGGAGCATTTCCGCTAAGTCACTAAGGCGCAAATTACCTGCATAATTTGACGAGAAAAATTCGGATATTAAAAATGGATAATCAGTAACAGACTGGGTGGAAATTTTGTCAGCGGTGTAAAAATAACTGCAAAACAGCGATATGTATGCGGAAAGCTTTGTGTAATTCTGTGTGTGTTTTGCATTTTCAATTTCACCTAAAAAGTCTGCAGAAATGTTATTTCCTATATGAAAAATCTCGGTTTTTTCCATATTGTAGTTTATCTGAAATGCGGCAAACATAGTTTCTTCATCCTTTTTCTCACAACTGTGAAAAACATTGCGGGGTATAACAATCATATCACCGCTTTGAAGTTTGTGGATATTGTTTTCTATAGTATAAGTGGCTGTACCGCCTGTAACTACATGAATTTCAGTATAATTATGCTTGTGAAGGAATGGAGTTATAACCTTAGGTTGAAAAAAGCCGCCCTTCAAAAATGCTTTTAGTTGTTGTGTACCTATTGATACTGTAAGTTCATTATACATATGTATTTCCTTTTCTGACATTTTTTGTTAGTGTTTGTCTGTGTATTTTATTGACTGGTTTAACTATATATTTTATAATTGTATTATATCAAACTATGCCTTAATGTCAAGGAGGTTAATATGAAAATAGTGAAAATTGGTGATTTAACCACAGTAATGAGCAATGCTGACAGCAAAAACAACTATTTTGCATGGCCTACTGCCACAAGATTGCAAAACGGGAAAATTGCAGTTGTTGCATCGGGTTTTAGAAGACGGCACATTTGTCCGTTTGGGAAAACTGTTATAGCATACAGCAGCGACGAGGGTAAAACTTACACTTTACCGGCACCTGTCATAGACACACCTCTTGATGACCGAGACGGCGGTATTGTGCCATTTGGTGATAAAAACGTAATTGTAACGTCTTTTAACAATAAGGTCGTTTTCCAAAGACAGTATGCGGATTCCCTTGATAATGCGTACCTTGATACAATAACGGCGGAGGAAGAGGAAAAATATCTCGGTGCAACCTTTCGAATCAGTAATGACTACGGTGTGACGTTCGGTGAAATACATAAAAGTCCCGTAACTTCTCCTCACGGACCTGTGGAGCTTCCCGACGGAAGACTTTTGTGGGTGGGTAGAACCTTTAATCCGATGGATATTGAAGAAAAAGATGACGAATGCGTGAGGGCTTATATTATAAATCCCGATTGTACAATGGATTTTGTTGGAGAGATTGAAAATATTGATTATGAAGGAACAAAAACTCTTTCCTGCGAGCCTCATGCAATAGTTCTCGATGACGGAACAATTCTTGTACACATACGAGTACAGACATTCTATTTCGGCAAAGATCCGAAAACCATATTCACTATATTTCAGTCGGAATCAAAGGACAACGGAAAAACATGGACAAAGCCCGGACAGATTCTTAAACAGCAGGGCGGTGCACCTCCACATATTATAAGGCATTCCTCGGGAATGCTTATATGTACATACGGTTACAGACAGACCCCTTACGGAATAAAAGTTATGTTCAGTGAAGATAACGGAAAAACATGGGACACTGACCATGACCTTTATATAAACTATGTAAGCGATGACATAGGCTACCCCTCAACGGTAGAGCTTGAAGACGGAAGTCTGCTTACGGTATTTTATGCACGAACAGCAGAAGATAAACCCTGCACAATAGAGCAACAGAAATGGAGATTTGAAAAATGATTAAATTTGAAGGAATAATGCCTGCTTTGGTAACACCTCTTACAGCAGACGAACGCATTAACACAGAAGTACTTAAAAAACTTATAAATGATATGATTGACAAAGGTGCAGAGGGTTTTTATATCGGTGGTGCAACGGGTGAAGGGTTAAAAATCCGCACGGAAGAAAGAATGATTCTCGCAGAAGAGTCCATGAATGCAATATCAGGCAGAGTTCCTGCCATTATACAGGTTGCATCAATGAATACAAACGATGCTCTTTTACTTGCAAAGCATGCAGAAAAAATAGGTGCAGATGCTATTTCTGCAACACCGCCTCTTTTCTTCCAGTATGATGAGGACGATGTTTATAATTACTACAAGGCTCTTGCTGAAGCATCTTCTCTTCCTGTTATGGTTTACTATAATCCCGCTGCAGGTTTTAATATGAACGCAAACTTTGCAGCAAGAATGTTTGAAATAGATAACGTAACTGCAATTAAGTGGACAAGTCCTAATTTCTTTGAAATGAGCAGGCTTAAAGACATTACTCACGGCGAAATGAATATTATAAACGGTCCTGACGAAATGCTTTTGATGGGTCTTAACGCAGGTGCTGACGGCGGTATCGGTACAACATACAACTTCCAGCTTGAAACAATAAAGGGAATTTATAATGCGTTCAAAAACGGTGATGTCCAAAAGGCTCAAGTGCTTCAGATAAAGGCAAACAGGGTTATTTCCGTTTTACTTAAATATAAGATAATACCTGCCACAAAGGCTGTTGTGGAAGCTATGGGATATGATGTGGGTAATGCCGCATTCCCTATGAAGAGATATACAAATGAACAAAAAGCACAGATTGTTGCTGAATTTAAAGCAGCAGGTCTTGAATTGTAAAAGGAGGAAATCAAATGAAGAAAGCATTAAAACACATTATTGGCTTGGTTTGCGTTTTGACGATGCTTGCAAGCTCAATGACATTTGTGTATGCATCAAATGAAGGCCTGGCTTTTGACATGGATGCCCTTGGAATTACCGAGGGTATGGATGCAGGAGCAAGAAGAAACGAATATGTCCGCAGAGATGAATTTGCACAAATGGTAGTAGGCATGATTATGCAAAAGGATGTTGCAAAAACATTGGAAAATGGAACATATTTTACGGATATTTCCGAATCTGAATATAAGGGTGCCGTAAATTTACTTGCAAAAATGGGATACATCGCAGGAACCGGATCGGGGGAATTTGACCCTTCAGGTTATATAAGCTATGGTGCAGCTTGCAAAATTCTTGTTTGTGCATTGGGTTACGACCCCATTGTAAGTGACAAGTCACTTTTCGGATATATGGCAGTGGCAGGAAATATAGGTGTTTCCAAAAATATAAGCTCAAGTGATGAATACCTTACTTTTGAAAATTCAATGAAGATGATAGACAACGCTCTTGATATCGGCCTTATGGTTCCTATGTACTATAACGAAAATATCGCTCCATCCTATGAAGTGGACGAGTCAAGAACATTCAGAAGTTATCATAACGGCCGTTACGGTGACGGTGTTGTGAAGCTTACGGGTGTTGTAACAGCAGACACATCTTCATATCTTTACGATGCTAGACCTAATTTAAAGGATACACAGATTGTTATAGAAGATAAGGTCTATAACTATGACGGAAAAGCACCAAGCGGATATGTTGGACAGACTGTTGAATACTATGTTACAGAGAACATAAATGGTGAAGAATTGATTATAGCTTTCGCTCCTACAAATAAGAATACCGTAAACGACTTTATGGGTTCACAGATTAATAAGATTTCTAAAAACGAACTTGTTTTTGTTGATAACAACAATGTTAAAAACACAGTAAAAACTGATTATGAAACAAGAATTATATACAACAACAGAATTGACCTTAATTATAAGCTTACTGACATAAAGCAGACAGATAACTTTGTTGTAAGAACTGTGGATAATGACGATGACGAAGTTTCCGATGTTGTTTTTGTATATGAATATACAGACTGCATAGCGGAAACAATTTATAAAGAAACAGGTGTTGTTACGCTAAAAAACGGTTTTGAGTTTAAAAACCGCAGAAATTTAACATTGGATGATGAAAAAATTTCTTTTGAGATTTTTGATGCAAAGGGTGTTAAAAAGGGTATAAGCGATATTTCGGAAGATGATGTTTTAAGTATTGCGGAAAGTAAAGACGGAAGCATTATCCGTATAGTTATAGGAATTGAACCTGTACGTGCTACAATCCTGTCACGTGACGGAGAATACCTTATGATTGATAACAGAGAATATTTTTGTGACAGCAGAGTTCTTCAAAAAGAAATAACAATCGGTTCAACAATCATAGGTTACGTTAACTTCGCAGGAATACTTGTGGATTTTGAAGAAGAAAAGTACGAAAAAACTTACGGATATGTTTACTCATACAGCAGAAGCGGCGGTAGCTTTGGTGACTATTCCGTAAAAATGCTTATGCCAGAATATATCTCTGTCAAACAGGTAGAGGGAGAGGTTGACGAACTTAGCGGTGTGGCTGATGTTTCAAATTCCTTGTTTGTACGTAACAGAGGTGTTGTGGTATTCAAGATTGAAAACAAAATAATGTTCAACGGCAAAAAGATTAGTGCAGAACAGGCTTTGGAACAGGTTCTTGATTGCCCTGTTTCATATAAGATTGGAGCTAACGGTAAAATTACAAAAATCGACACTTTGGAAGGTGTTGACGATATAAAAATCAAGGCTTCTGATAATGCTGTCGACTGCGTGACACTAAACAATAAAAAGTATAACGGCAGTGAACAGATTTTCGGTGGCGGTAAGGGAAGTCCTTTCGGTATTAAGGAAGATTATACCATGGCCTTTTGCGTACCGCTTTACAAACAGCAAAATAAAGCTGATGTAAGTGATGACGACCTTTTGGTATTTGCAGAGCTTTTAAACGGTGTAGGATATGAAACAAACGGATATGAACAGGATGAAAATACTTTCATAGCAGACTTGCTTGTTGTTCAAAAGAGCATGAATTCAAATCAGGTAATTGATGTTATGGGCACATCAAAAGTGGGACTTATAACAAAGATTTCTGACGTTCTTGATGAAAGCACAGGTGTGGAGTCAAAGGCTGTAACAATGCTTGCAGACGGCAGTGAAAAGAAGTATGTTGTGGCAGAACAGAGAACAAACCAAAGTTCGATAAAGAATCTTGGAGCAGGTGACCTTGTTGCATATACACTTGACGGTTTTGATAAAATCAACACAATCTCTCTTCTTCAGGATAATGACAATTACGTAGATTATGACGAATATGAAAACGGTAAGGTTTGCGCAAATGTTACTGATTTAAAATATATGCATATTTCAAACACAAAGGTAAGATGGGTAAATATATTGGATATAAGCAACGGTTCCGATATAGGTTACACATACGAACTTACGGTGAAAAATCCTGCACCTGTATTTGTAATAGAAGGTAAGGAATACCGCACAGGTACTTTTGACGATATTCAGATAGGTGACAAAGTGGCGGTTATACAGGATGTTGAAACTTTTAACGTTCGTGCAGTTGTAATTAAAAGATAAGGAGGTTATGAAAAATGAAAAAAATATTAATAAGAATTCTTTCAGTTTTAATTTGTCTTTCTATGATTAACCTCCCTGTACTTGGCGTAAGTGCAGATAAGGTGGAAATCACGGAAGATTTCAGTAACTATACCTCGGAAAGCGATTTTGTTCTGGAATGGGGAGTGAATAAAACTTCCACTACTTCAACACCGGGACTTTCCGACGGAAGCTATAACATAATCCAGACCGGCAGTATACCCTATCAGGCGGATGGGACAACAAGAAACGGTGTGCAGGCACCTGAGGTTTATGCAAAGTTTAACTACGAAAAAGTTGATGCAGAAAATAAAACTGTAACAAAGGCAGTAAAACTTCAGGGTGTTTATGATATAACACTTGATGTTGAATATAATCCTCTCACATCCCTTGCGGCATATTATAACATTACCGTAGGTGATCTTGGTGATGGCACATCATTTACCGATAAGCTTAAAAACACAGGCGTAATGGTACGCCTTGCAAAGGGTAACATAGCGATTTTCAATGCTAAAAGCGCAGCGGCAAACTCTATGAGCGTTGCGACACACAGTAAGTCAGCCGACGGTAATAATACTGTTAAATTCACAGTCGATACAATAAACGATAAGGTTAAAGTCGAAATTAACGGTGATACTGACAACATCAGTGAAGGAAGTACAATGTATCCTCTTGATGCTGTAAACGGCTTTGTAATTCAGAATATGGAACGCTTTGACGTTGGTTCTTTTGTCAAAGTTAAAAAAGTGACAGTAAAAGAGCTTGAATCCGAAGCAGGAAATGCAACACACGCAGTTTTAGACAGTCTTCCTGCAAAACTTGCTGAGGATGTTGATAATGTAACAGAAGACCTTGTACTTCCTGAAGTAACAGGTATTACTTGGGAATCTTCCGATACTTCAGTTATTTCAAACAGCGGTGCTGTAACAAGAGGAACTGAAGATAAGGAAGTTAAAATGACTGTAACTGTTGACCTTGGAAACGGTGGCGGCGCATACACAAAGGAATACACAATGACCGTTCCGAAGGCAGAAACACCTGTTATTCCCGATGTTCCTGAAGAACCGGAAGAACCGGAGGTACCTGATGCTTCACTTTATAATGTTGTTATAGATTATACAAAGCTTAATGATATAACAGAAATACAGGATATTTCCACAACTTTGGGAACCTATGCAGATGTTAAAGTTACAAAGGGTAAGGGACTTGAAATTATACAGACAAACAGCCTGCCTGTTGTAAACGGTTCATCAAACACAAATAAATCACCTTCAATGTACCTTGGTTTCCAGGGGGTTGTAGATGAGGATAAGGAAAACAACACACAACGCCGTATAAGTAAATTCGGCGGTAAACTTCGTGTAGATATTGACATGGCAGTAAAGTGTGACAGCTATTCCGCACCTGTGGATGGAGTAACCGTAAGCACACCGTTTTACGAAATGATGTACGGATATTCTCCCTCGTTGGGAAGTGAAACCTATACAACATTTGCTCATATATATTTCAGACTAAGGACTGCAAGTGCCACCGTTCTTAATACCACAAAGGCGGCAGACAACAGCATGAGCCCCAATACAATATATTATGAAAAAGAAGTTGATCATAAAATATCTACTGTTGTAGACACTTACAGCAAGGAAGCTGTAACGGATATTGACGGTACACAGTCTAAAGGTGAAGCACAGCTTTCATCATATTTCAATGCTTTGTGGCTTACAGGTATGGACAGAATGAAGGTTGGTTCTTACCTTAACATTAAAAAAGTTGAAATTTCGCTTTTGGAGGCAAATGATGACTACAACAATGTGGTTGCGAAAATTGACAGCCTTCCTGCATCTTTGGTAGCAGACCCAAATGCTGTTACGGAAAACATTGTTTTACCTGAAATCGCAGACGTAAAATGGACAACATCAGACAGCGAAATCTGTGACGAATTCGGTAACATAAACAGATGGTACAGCGACAGAAAAGTTACTTTGACTGCTACATACGGTACGGGACATACTGTAATGCATAAGGATTATATCCTTAACATAAAGGCTATGGATAACGTGGCTTCAAGGGAAGTTTCATCCGTAAGCGGGGAAGAAATTTCAAACCTTATTGTTTCAGGTGACAAGGTAGCTTGTGAATATAAAGTAGACGAAAATGGTCTTAATGTTGTAAAAACCGTAGGTAATGCAGGTGAATACAGCGTTAAATATCCGCTTTTCGGCGATGTAATCCCTTACAGTGCTGATACAAATTCATCCTTGTCCATGACAGGATATTCCGGTATTTATGATGTAAGCTTCAGCCTTACACCAAATGTTTCGGATGATAAGCCTGTTTACGTAAATATAGACAATGACGATGTTTCAGCCTTCGGACTTGAAGCAGCCAATAATAAAATAAGCCTGAACTGTGAAAACGGTGAAAATATAGCCTTGGTAAAAGAAGATACAAAGGGCAAAACTTATGATATCACTCTTCGTGCAGATACTGAAAACTGTAAGGTTTGGGTTTTTGTAAACGGTGAACTTAAAACACCATCCATTCAGTTCTTTAAAAACCCTGTATCCTATTTTGTAAGTCTTTTGGATGTTGTCATTCCCGAAGAATGCGGTGAAAACGACGGTGTTTCGGTAAATAACATTACTGTTACGGAATATGTGGGAAATGAAATAGAAATAAAGTCAGGGCTTAAAAATGCACTTGATAAAATTACTTTTACAGATGTAGCAGACAGTGCAACAAATACACAGTCATTAAAGAAACTTAAGGAAAATGCAGACGGATATGAAATCAAATGGAGCAGTAACAGCAATCTTGTAGACGTGGAAAGCGGAAACATTTACCACGGCAATGAAGATGAAACTGTTATAGTATCCGCAGTAATCAGTAAAGACGGCATATATGCCAAAAAGGACTTTTACCTGAATGTAGTTGCCGCAGGAAGTCTTGACGAACAGTTGGAATACTATATTTCCGATCTTCCTCAGACTATAACATCACAGCCTGCCGATGCTATTCAGTACGATATCAATCTTCCGTCAAAACATAACGGACTTGATATTAAATGGACATCATCGCACCCTTATGTAATAGGACAAAATGGTGTTTTGAATACATCTGCAACAATTACAGAACCTTTAAAAGTTACTTTGACTGCGAATATATCCATAAATGGTACAACAGTTCCGAAAGAATATGAATATACAGTTTTGCCATTCGCAGATGAATATACTGTATACTCAGGCAGGGAACTTCCTTCATCACTTGCAGTAAACGGAACAGAAAACATAAAGGTTACGGATAATGTGACTGCGACAGTCAATTTCTCGCAAAACGGTGCAGTGAATAACACAGTTATCATTAAAGATTCAAATGGCAAAGCGGCAGTAAAAATTGTTGTGAATAACAACGAATATTATGTGATTTACGGTAACGGCACAACTGAAAAATACCCTATGGCTGCAAATACATCAAAAGAGCTTAAGGTAGTTCTTTTACCTGAAGTTTCAAAGGTTGCTGTATGGGACGGTGATGTAAGAATTGCCGATTATGTTGATACAGTATCCGAAATATGCGACTTTGCAGGATTTGACGTGGTAGGTGACGATATTGCCGTTAACAGCACTTCTGTAAAAACAGACCTTTACGGCATGCTTGGAATTAATCTTTCGAATGTTGACTATTTCGCACCTTTTGCAAAGGGTGTTGTAAAAGAAAGCAAAGCTCTGGTAAATGAAACAGTAATTCCATGTAATGTAAGCTGGGTATCTTCTGATGCTTCACTTATGTCAGACAACGGTACAGTTACAGTACCTGATACATATAAATTTGTAACAATGACACTTACACTTTCCGTAAATGGAAATGAAGATGTAAAACTTTCAGTTCCCGTGACTTTCGCAGTAGCTTGTGATAAGGCTAAAAATATCCTTGCAGGAAGTGATGCAAAGGCTACTACAATGGATAAGCCGGGATTCCCCATAGTGTATGCAACAGACAATGACGTAAACACAGTATACGGTGTTTCAAATGTTGCCAAAAAGCCTGTTGTTTCATTTGATATGGGCAGTGTAAAATATGTAAACAGCATTTACCTGAGTGAAGATGTTTCAAATGCAGGCGAAGGCTTGAAGTCATACGTTCTGAGCTATTCAAAAGACGGTGAAAGCTGGAATGTTATCAAAACAGGAACAGTTACAAAGCCACAGGATTATTTAATTGCTTTCGGAAATGTTGAAGCACGTTATTTCAAACTTGAAATAACAGACGCATATACAAAAGATGTATACTTTAATGAAATAGAAGCATACCTTTTCGGTACAAGCGGGGATTTGGTACAACTTGAACTTGACCTTATAGATCTTGGCGTTGAAAGTACTGTTACTTCCGACCTTGAACTTCCGAAAGTCGGTGCATTCGGTACATCTTTGGTATGGTCAACAAATAATGCAGAAATCATATCTGCAGATGGTAAAGTTACAAGACCAGAAAAGGGTACGACAGTAAAACTTACCGTAAAAGCAGTATGTGACGGTGTGGAATACACAAGGGATTTTGCTCTTTATGTAAGTGGTAAAAAAGCTGCAGGCGGCAGTGCAGGTGGTGGCGGCGGTGCTGCAGGTGGCGTAGGTGGTACAGGTACTTCAACAGTTCCCGGCTTCGCGGTAACAGATGTTCCGAAAGCAGAGGAAGAAGTAACAGTGACTCCTGAAGAAAATGTATTTGCCGATATGGATGAAAACCATTGGGCATACGAAAATGTTAAAAAGCTTAAAGAACTTGGTATAGTAAACGGTGATGAAAAGGGTAACTTCAATCCATCATCAAATGTAACTCGAGAACAGTTCCTTAAAATGCTTGTGGAAGCTTTAGGTATAACACCTGTATATTCAAAAACATCATTTGCTGATGTTGACGGAAATGCATGGTATGCATCTTATGTATCGGCAGGTACAGATGCAGGTATTATAAACGGTATCACTTCGGAAACATTCGGCGTAGGTTCTGAAATTTCACGTCAGGATATGGCTGTTATGATTCTTCGTGTTCTTAATATGAAGAATGTAGAAACAAGTGTATCCGACAGCGAATTTAAAGACGATACATCAATTTCCGACTATGCTAAAGATGCAGTTTACTCAGTACGTTCAGCAGGTATTATAGAGGGTTATGAGGGTATGTTTAATCCGAAAAATTCTCTTACACGTGCCGAGGCTGCAACAGTTATTATAAAACTTTTGGACTTGTTGAAATAAAGGGGAGGAGTTTAAAATGAAAAGACTAATTACATTTGCTCTTCTTATATGTTTGTTACTTACAATTACACCTATATCTGCCTCCGCTTCACAGGAGGCAGATTTGAGCGAACTTATTACATATGACCAGCCAGATAATTGGGATGACTATGTAATAGATTCCGACCCTATGCAGATTTCCGACGAAGAATTTTTCGGTGTATGGGATAAGGATTTGGAAAAATGGACCTCAAAGCCATATTTCCGCTATGATGAATTTGCTGATATGCTTCCTGTAAAGGAAGCTGTAATGGAAGGCGATTATGAACGTGCGAAGGATGAACTTTTAATTTACTATCAGTACGTTGCACCTGACCGTTCCGAGGCACAGGCTACACATCCCGGTAAAGTAAAACGTATGTCCAGCCTTGCACTTGAAAAAAATATGTATTATGTAAATGCCATGAACGGTAGCATAATAAATTTTTTCAACGTTGATAATGAATTTAAGGAACACCGAATTGACGTTCTTGCGGCATTCAGTCAGAAAACAGTTGTGGGTATTGAACAGACACGAGGTTTTGTAATTAACTCTATTGATAAATTTAATACAGAGGCGGAAATATATTCCCGTGAATCACAATACGCACCGCGTCTTGAACTTATAGTGAATGGTATGCCTGTTGTATATACATCTACAAAGGACGCTATGGTGCAGGGCGGTATATACGGCGAAAACAATTTCGGTAGTGATGAAATTATGTATGTCCGTGAAAGCGGTACATATCAGAATTTTAACGAAAATACAAAGCGTGCATATATTGCCTTTGATATTTCGAATCTTAAATCAACTGACATTGTTTCAGGTGCTACACTTATCCTGACAGGGCGTAATGCATCGGGCACAGGTGAAAAGGAGCTTGGTGTATATTGCCTTTTCGATATGTCATTCGATGAAACGTCAATAAAGTTCAATGACTATTCCGACTGTATGCTGTGGTCGGAAAATGACAATGACACATGGGACTATATAACATCAAATTACGGCGCTGTTAAGGGGAAAGCCTGCTTTTATCACAGAGGTGACGAGCTTTCATATGTTGCCAGCATGTACAGCTATACTCATGAACCGAGATATGCCTATACTTTTATAAGACAGCAAATGGGACTTGTATATAACGTAGGCTTTAACAACAGTGTGTATAATGCTCTTGATACTTCAAGGCATATTGCCAATGCAACAAAATCTCTTTTCTGGGTAATTGACAGCGAGTATATGACCGGTGAATATCTGACCGCTATGTTAAAAACATGGTGGCTTATGACAGATTACCTTGTAAACATATACTACGGAACAGCTACAAATAACTGGGGCACTTATGCTACACAGGGGGTGTACTCACTACTTGCACGTTTCCCTGAACTTGAAGTATTTGACGAATGGTATGAAATAACGAGCAGGGAAAACGAAAGACTTTGTAAAGTTTTCATTCAGGAAGACGGTCTTCCCATAGAGCTTGCACAGGGTTATCTTAATACAATTATCAGTTCTCTTGAAGAACCTTTGAAAATTGCACAGTATACGGGAATTGATGTACCCTATAACCAGGATGTGTATGACAGTATATACACACTTTTGGAAGGCTATATTTATTGCTCAGCTCCGGGGTTCAGAGGCACTAATATAGGTGACTCAAATGACTATACGGCTACGGCTCATTCAAGAATAACATATTGGTATAACAATATGTTCCGTGATAACCCTATGTTCGAATATGTTGCCACAAACGGCGTTTCAGGGAAGATGCCTGAAAATCCAACAACAAACTATCCTGTAACAGCACGTACATTTATGCGTGAATCATGGGATAAGGATGCAAGATGGATGGCATTTATAGCTACTGGCAGCGGTTCACACGGACATAAGGATATGCTTTCCGTTTCCATGTTCTATAAGAGCAGGTATCTTCTTATAGACCCGGCATACGGTTCAACACTTACTGACGACAGCCATACTGTTATGAGCAGTGTGCCTATGCACAACCTTGTAACCGTAGACGGCAGGAACTATGATGATATATCAAATGCAGTAACAGAAAAATTTGAAAGTAATAAATACTATGATTTCATAGAATACAGCGGAAATTACTACACAGGCTATGACCAGCACAGAAGTGTACTTTTCCTTAAAAATCAGGGATTTTGGATTATTGCGGATTATTTGAATCCCGAAGATAAGGAAACTGTTCATTCGTATGAACAAAACTGGCAGATGCTTCCTGAAGCAGGCATAAAAATAGATGAGGATGATTTTGAAGTACGCAGTGACTTCGGGGATGTAAACGTGCTTGTTGCTCCTGTGGGCATAGATGGTATGACATCTTACCTTGAAGATACAAAGTTTGCACCTATTGCAGGTTCGTTCTCGGATAATAAAAAGGCTGTTCTTCAAAGAGTACAAAATGGTGTTGTAAATTATAATACACTTATTTTGCCCAGGGATATAAACGAGGATTTTGAAGTGGAATCCGAGCTTATAGACACGGGTATAGAGGGTGCAAATGCATTTGCCGCAAAGGTGAAAAGTACACTTACGGGAAAAACAGGATATTACTATTTCTATCATCTTAACAATGAAGATTTAAAACAAACTGTAAATGTTGCTCACTTTAAAACAGATGCATCAACCTTGCTTATAGAAACAGATGAGGACGGAAATATTCTTTCCACATTCCTTGCGGATGCTGCCTTCCTTGAGGACACAACTAAAGCTGAACCTGTACTTTTTAAGAGCAACGGTGAAACAGAAGCAATATCTTATGAGAAAAAAGGACAGGGAATGAATATTTATTCCTCAACTCTTGATAGCGAAAGCGTAAAGAATGTAACTGTTTTTGCAGAAAATGTGTCTTCAATAAAGCTTAACGGTGAATTACTTGATACAAAAAAATCAGGTAAATATGCTTACTTCGGCGGTGAACCCATAGTAGAAGGCACAACCGAGGATGAAGAAATATCGGATAATACATCTACACAAAAGCCGACACACGGCGGAGGAAGCTCGGGCAGTGGTGGAGGAGGTGCAGTTATTAAGCCTCCTGTAAGGGAAGAAGAACCCCAGCCTGTAACCCCACCTGAAGAACCTGAAAAGGAAGAAAAACCGGTGGTGATGGCACCAAAATTTGATGATGTTAAGGAAGCTGACTGGTATTTTGAATATGTAACAGAGCTTGCAGGCAGGAATATTGTATCAGGTGTGGGCAACGGTAATTTTGCACCAAATGATAATGTTACCCGTGAACAGTTCCTTAAAATGATAATTGAAGCATCGGGAATAGAGACAGAAGAGGCAGAAAACACATTTGCCGATGTTGCTGACGAATGGTATAAGGAATATGTACTTAAGGCTAAAAGCCTTGGTATAGTAAACGGTATTTCCGATACCGAGTTTGGCATAGGTTCGAACATAACACGTCAGGATATGGCTGTTATGATAAGCCGTACAATAGAAAAATCAGGTATTGAAATTACCATGACTGATGTATCGGGCTTTGCAGATGAAGATAAAATTTCAGACTATGCAAAGGACGCAGTAACATTTATGAAATCCATAGGTCTTATCGAAGGTTATAACAATGAATACAGACCTAACGATAATTTAACAAGAGCAGAAGCTGCAAAGGTTATATGCGAATTAATAAAGCTATTTTAAAATTTATTATTGCGTTTTAAAGTGGTTAAAATGCACCCCATTAATACTGTACGAGGTGTATTGTATTAAACATTAAGTCCAATGCCAAGATAAGTTGACAAACCTGTTTCAAAAAAGAAACAGGTTTGTTGCTTTTTATATAAATAATTTAATAGACATTCATTAAACCATAGTAATTGAAAAATTATTATGGTTTTTTCATAAATAAATATAAAAAAATAAGAAAGAAGGTTATAATATGAAATATAACATTGAAATTAAAAGTGCTATAAGAAATCAATTTATGGAAGGTACATCAAAAATGGCAAAAAGAATTTGCTATGGATATACACAGGATCAAAAAAGGAAATTTAATAATAGATGAAGAAAAAGCTATAATTATTAAAAAAATATTTGAAAGTTATTTATCAGGTTTTAGTTTAGGACAAATATCAGATGATTTATACCAATTAAATATTAAGTCGCCGACAGGAAAAGATAAGTGGAATAGAGAGGCAATAGACAAAATTCTTTCTAATGAAAAATATATTGGTGCAGTCATTTTGCAGAAAACCATTTCTGAATGTGGTGTTCAATTTGTCAATAAAGGTTTTGAAGATAAGTATTTGACAACAAATTCTCACCCTGCTATTATTTCTGTGGAAACCTTTAAAAATGTTCAGGAGGAAAAGCTTA
>JAZQAN010000010.1:0-118948 GCA_045545235.1 Clostridia bacterium
CGTATAGAATGGTCATTTACTGCATTTTTGTATCCAATTCTGCTCAAAGACTCCATAACACTTTCACCAAATGTCAGGCGAATCGGCATACCCTTTGCACCACCTTCATCACCAAGTGATGCTCCCAATACAGAAAGAACAACTCCCCCCTGCAATTCTCTGCCGAAATCAAGTACAATATAACCGCCTTTTTTTACAGTTATGCAATTAACATCATCAACAGATGTAACAACCATTACCTGACGTGGTGCATCTTTAAGCACAGCTTCAGAATTTATAACATTTTCTTCAGCCACAATTCTTTTTGCAACAACATATTCTCTTTTTATCATAGAATTTTCACCTCTAATAATAAAATAAACCAACCCACCCCTACAAACAAGGGAATAAGTTGTCTAAAACATAGGTATATTTTTTCTTTTTTAATTTCTTAAACTATGCATTGGTGCAAGTGACAAATCCACTATACCGAACATACAAACAACAAACCTGTCTACACGTCATCCGAAATTAATACAAACCAGTTATCCTATAAACTTCAAAGTCAAATTAAATAACTGTAAAAAGTTTGTAATTAAATTCCACAATGATTCCGGAAATGATTCATATTTTTCGCACGATGACTATCGTTTGGGTAATATGAAATTATTTAAGTGGGTAAAATAATTTATGAGGCTTACTTTTAAAAAGGCTGAACGATTGATTTCGCTCACCCTTTATCGTAGAGGTAATTCACAAATCGCCCGTTTTTAAGGGCTTAGGTCTATCCTAAATATTTGGAAGATGCGATACATCTTCCCTGCTTGTAACAGTGTCGGACATATCAGTATTTTTAATTTGACAATATAATTTAGATGGTGGCACTCCATATTCTTTTTTTACAACACGACTGAAATATTTGACATCACAAAACCCCGACATTTCAGCTACCTCCTTTATAGAGTATTTTCCGGTTGAAAGGAGTTTTTCAGCATAAATCAAACGCTTCGATATTAAATATTTGATAGGGCTCATATTAAATTTTCCAAAAAAAAGCTTACGAAAATATGTGTTGCTCATATGTGCCTTTGCAACTATTCCTTTTACTGAACACTCAACAGATGTATAGTTTTTTTCCATGTATTCAACAGCATTATTAAACGCTTTCGTTGTTTCAATACGCAAAGAAGATGATTGCTGAAGCGATATATTTTCTAAAATTTCACACATTACGGATAACGCAGAATAATAATACCCGTTTTCCTTTTTGTTCCAAATATCATAAAGTCTATGAAAAAGCATTGAAACTATATGAGAATTATTTAATTGATAATTTTCCATTTTTGAAATCAGGTCAGATTTAAAATGTATGACCAATATTTCGTTTTTTCCCAGATATGTTGCCTTATAAGAGTAATTTGCTGGCATATAAAACACATCACCTATATTAGTGCTGGAGTTTAGATTACCATGTGAAAACGAAGCACTACCGCAGAGACGAAATGCCAATGCGTGGTATGGTCTTGCTGCTACACTTACGGATGCAATATCCCATGACATAAACCGAACTTCACTGATTTTAATGCTAATATTCTCATTTATAATAGACATATAGTTCATCCCCCCGTCAGTGCATTATATCATAATATTTGATAAAAGTAAAGTTATAAAAAATCCACTTTTTGTGTTGATTAAACGGTTGCACATTACATTAATATATAATAAAATAGCCATATATAGCAACGAAAGAGGTGCCCATATATGAGTTATGTTTTAGAAACTACGCCAACAATAAATATGCCGACAAATGTCAATAACTCTGTAATAGAAGAGCTTTTGCAAAATTATACATACGGTGCAAAATGGAATATTATGTATAACTTGAACAACTGTATTACTATAGGAAATTATAAGGAATCAAATCGCGGGAATGCGGAGTATGTTATAAATGTTACCGATAATGGAGTATATGTAGAAGGCTACGATTATTCCTCAACATTGCGCGGTTTTTTGGCACTTCTGGAAAAAATCAAATATTCTGCAGAAGACGATTTTTTTTACATTGAAAACTGCTGCATAACCGAAAAACCGTTAATTGATTTCAGATGTGTTCATTTATGTATATTCCCCGAAACAAAGCTTGATTTTTTAAAAAGGTGTGTACGTTCCTGTGCAATCGCAAAATTTTCACATATAATATTTGAATTTTGGGGTATGTTGAAGTTTGATTGTATGAAAGAATTATCGTGGCCGTTTGCATATAGCAAGGAAGAAATAAAAAATATTGTAAGTGAAGCAAATACTTTAGGTGTAGAAATTATACCTATGTTTAATCATCTCGGGCATGCTTCAGCGTGCCGTGAAATCAATGGAAAACACGTTGTTTTAGATCAGAATCCACGCTATGAATATATGTTTAACTCATACGGATGGATTTGGGATTTTAAAAGAGATGATGTATACGAATTACTTAGCAAAATCCGCGATGAACTGATAGAAGTTTGTGGAGAAGGAAGTTATTTTCATATCGGATGTGACGAAGCATATTCTGTCGGAAGAAACATAGGAGAAGCCCTGAAAATGGCGGAATATCTAAATAGAATTTCCAATGACCTGCAATCAAAAGGGCGCCGTACAATAATGTGGCACGATATGTTACTTTCCAAAGAAGAATTTGAAGGATATGTTGCAAACTCAAGCCCTGAAATATCTGATATACTTATTCAAAATATAGATAAAAACATTATAATTGCAGACTGGCAATATTCATGCCATAACAAAACTTGGAGAACATCACAAAAGTTCAAAGAAAATGGCTTTGATGTAGTTTGCTGTCCGTGGGATAATAGAAAAAACATAACAGAAGCAGTAGATACTGTCACCACAAATGAGCTTTTCGGTATTATTCACACAACATGGCACACTCTGTTTCACGGATTCCGGGAAATGATTTATGCCGGTGTTATTTCTTATGGCACAAGCAAAGAAAGTCTTAATGACATACGTAGATTTTATTGTGCTTCAGTAGCAAGAAAGGCATTGCCGACATACGGTGAATACGAAAAATGCGGTTGGTCAGAAAAAATGACCGGTGCGGGATTATGATGTGGATTTTATAAGCGATTTTTGCAAGTATGCGTACCGTCGGGCAGTCTACATTCACAAAAATTGCATCAATAAACAAAAAACAGGCGGTTCAATGTACATTAATACTGATATGCTGTTTTTTCAGGCGTTTTAATGGGAGCTGGGAATTATTTGTCTTTAGTACTTTCTTCAAAAGTAAATACAACTGTTTTATTCCCGATTATATCAGTATTTTCAATGATTTGCAGTGTAATTGTCTCAAAATTATATTTCAAAGATAAATTCAATGGTATGCAGTTGACAGGAATCGGTTTGGGAGTATTTCTGTTTTGCTCATCAAATAGCAAAAGCGTATTTTGCAGCAAAAAATTGCAAAACACGCTTTTTATATTATATTCTTAACAGTATGAAGAGGTGAGTTGTATGATATATTTTTTAATTTCTCAGACTATGCATAGGAGCAGGAATTCTGCCGCCTCTTTTTACAAAGTCACAGCTTCCGTAACAGTTAACAGGCATAACGGGAGCAGTACCAAGAAGTCCGCCAAATTCCACCATATCCCCAACCTTACAGCCGGGAGCAGGGATAATACGAACTGCTGTTGTTTTGCAGTTTATCATACCTATTGCCGCTTCATCCGCAATAATTGCAGAAATAGTTTCTGCAGATGTATCACCGGGAACAGCTATCATATCAAGACCTACCGAGCATACGCAGGTCATAGCCTCTAATTTTTCAAGTGTTAAGCAACCACATGATGCCGCATCTATCATACCTGCATCTTCCGAAACAGGGATAAACGCACCACTTAAGCCACCAACGTGAGATGATGCCATAACACCGCCTTTTTTAACTGCATCATTAAGAAGCGCAAGTGCCGCCGTAGTACCGTGAGTACCGCATTTTTCTATACCCATTTCCTCAAGTATATGAGCAACACTATCGCCAATTGCAGGTGTAGGTGCAAGTGACAAGTCCACAATACCAAATGGTACATTAAGCCTGTCAGATGCCTCACGGGCAACAAGCTGACCCATACGGGTAATTTTAAACGCCGTTTTCTTTATTGTATCTGCAACTACGCTGAAATCTTCACCGCGTACAGTTTCAAGTGCCTTTTTAACAACGCCGGGTCCTGATACACCCACGTTTATAACGCGGTCTGCCTCGCCAACACCGTGGAAAGCACCTGCCATAAACGGATTATCCTCAACTGCATTACAGAAAACAACCAATTTAGCACAACCAAAGCCCTTTGTATCCTTTGTAAGCTCTGCAGTTTTCTTGATTATTTTGCCCATTTCATAAACAGCATCCATGTCTATACCTGCTTTTGTAGACCCTACATTAACAGAAGAACAAACTCTTTCAGTTTCTGCAAGTGCCTGAGGAATAGACTGAATAAGCTTTTTATCACCGGGTGTGTAACCCTTTTGTACCAAAGCAGAAAAACCGCCTATGAAATTAACGCCTGTTGTTTTTGCAGCTCTGTCTAATGTTTTTGCAATTTCAACATAGTTATCCGCATTTTTACACGCACCGCCAACCAACGAAACAGGTGTAACGGAAATACGTTTGTTTATAATGGGAATACCATATTTGTGCTCTATATCTTCACCTGTTGAAACAAGGTGCTGGGCACTTTTTGTTATTTTATCATAAATGTTATCACACAGCTTATTTATATCACTGTCTATACAGTCCATAAGGGAAATACCCATTGTAATTGTACGGATATCAAGATTTTCCTCACTGATCATCTTGATAGTTTCCATAATTTCATTGTAATTAATCATAGCGGTATCTCCTAAATCTTATGCATGGAATTAAATATATCTTCATGCTGGCATCTGATTTCCAAACCCATATCCTTGCCTAAATCCGCAAGTTTATCTACAAGGTCTGTAAATTTTATATTTACATTTGCAACATCTGTAATCATAACCATTGTAAAAATATCCTGCATAATAGTTTGCGTAATATCTAAAATATTTACGTTACTTTCTGAAAGTAGTGCAGAAACTCTTGCAATAATACCAACTTTATCGTGACCGATTACTGTAATAACTGCTTTCATTATATTAACCCCTTTTAACCTCTTTGTCTTAAAGCCTCGTACATAATTACTCCTGCCGCAACAGAAGCATTAAGTGAATTGATTTCGCCCTTCATAGGTATGCTTATTAAAAAGTCACATTTTTCGGCAACAATACGGCTTACTCCGCTTCCCTCACTGCCTATAACAATGCCTATACCGCCTTTGTAGTCAACTTCCGTATAGTCTTGTTTTGCATCCTGATGAGTAGCAAAAAACCACACACCCTTTTCTTTAAGGGCATCAATTGTCTGCGCAAGGTTTGTAACCCTTGCAACGGGAGTATACTCCATAGCACCTGCAGAAGTTTTTGCCACTACACTGCTAAGACCAACACTTCTTCGTTTTGGTATTATAACGCCATGCGCACCTACTGCATTTGCAGTACGAAGAATTGACCCAAGATTGTGAGGATCGGTAATTTCATCCAATATAATTATAAACGGACTTTCGCCCTTATCCTCAGCGAGCTTTAAAATATCTTCAACAGTAGCATAGCTATGTGCGGCAACAAGGGCAATAACCCCCTGATGTGCACCTGTATCGGAAAGTTCATCAAGCTTAGACTTAACAACCTCCTGCACTACTATGCCACGTTCCTTTGCCATAGCAACTATTTTTTTGATACTTCCTTCCTTTGCGGAAACAAGTAATTTATCAATTTCACGGCCTGACTTTATAGCCTCCGTAACCGGATTTCTACCCTCTATCTTATCTTGATTCATGGTTCATAAACTTAGCATGAATTGCACGAACTGCATTTTCAGCGTCAATCTGGTCAATAAGTACAGAAACCTTTGTTTCAGATGTAGAAATCATATTTATGTTGATGTGAGCTTCATAAAGAGCCTCAAACATTTTTGCAGCAACACCCGGTGTGCTTATCATACCTGCACCAACAATAGAAACCTTTGAAATTTCCTTGTTGAATTCAACAGATTCAGCACCAATAGTTTCAAGATTATCGTTAATAACCTTAACAGCATCTTCAAGCTGTTTTTCAGCAACTGTGAAAGAAATGTCCTTTGTGTCATTTCTGCCGATTGACTGCAAAATAACATCAACGTTAACATTTGCTTTTGCAAGCAATGAAAATACCTTAAATGCTTTGCCCGGTGTGTTGTCTATACCTACTATTGAAATACGTGCAACATCATTATCTCTTGTTACACCTCTTACCATCATTTTTTCCACGTTTTTTACCTCCTTAACGACTGTTCCGTCTACTCTTTGGAAACTTGATTTTACTTCAAGTTTTACATTATATTTAAGTGCAAGCTCTACTGAACGGTTATGAAGTACATTCGCACCAAGGCTTGCAAGTTCCAACATTTCGTCATAAGAAACGTCTGTAAGCTTCTTTGCATCAGGTACTATTCTTGGGTCTGCAGTATAAACGCCATCAACATCTGTATAAATTTCACATTTGTCAGCATGAAGTGCTGCAGCCAAAGCAACAGCTGTTGTGTCACTTCCTCCACGTCCAAGAGTTGTAATATCGTCATATTTATTGATACCCTGAAAACCTGCTACAATAACAATACGCTTTGCATCAAGTTCACGTTCAATACGTTCAGTATCAATTGTAGTTATTCTTGCATCGCTGTAATTACTTGTTGTTTTAATTCCGGCCTGCCAACCTGTAAGAGAAACAACAGGATATCCAAGCTTTTCAATTGCCATAGCAAGCAAGGACATAGAAATTTGTTCACCTGCTGACAAAAGCACGTCCATTTCTCTTTTGGAAGGTGTTCCATTTATTTCAGCTGCCTTTTCCAAAAAGTCGTCTGTTGTATCACCCTGAGCAGAAACAACTACTACAACGGAATTTCCTTCCTTGTAGGTATCTGTTACACGTCCGGCAACGTTTTCAACCTTCTGTGCGTCTGCAACAGAACTTCCTCCAAACTTTTGTACAATTAAACTCATTTATATCTCTCCCTCATAATATTTCAGCACACTACACCTCAATAACCGCACCCTCATTATCCACAGGTACAAATTCAAATTGCCAGTTTCTGAAATTATTTGTTATATATTTATTCATTTGTTCAAAAAATTGTTCTTCATTTTCTTTTTTCACAATTGAAACCAATGTGGAACCCGACCCGCTTATATAAGTCCCGATAGCTCCGCATTTTTCAGCCTCATAGAAAATTTTGGAAGAACCTCCTATTAATCTCTTACGATAATACTGATGCATTCTGTCCTGAAGAGCAGTTGACAAAAGGTCATAATTTTCCGTAAGCATTGCACTTGTAAGCATTGCTGCACGCCCTATGTTATAGCTTGCATCGCGGTAGCTTAAAAGTTCAGGCAATGCCGCACGGGCAACCTTTGTACGCAAAGAAAAATTTGGAATATATACTGCAAAAGAAAGTTTTTCGTTACTAACAGGAAAATTAAGGTACTTTATACCTTTATTTTTTACCGCCACAGCCATACCACCTGTCACCGCAGGGGTAACATTGTCAGGATGCCCTTCAAGATAAGATGCAAGATTAATTACATCCTGTTCAGCCATATTGCCGTTTCCTATTTTATTGGCGGCAATAATACCACCTACAATACAGGCACTGCTGCTGCCCATACCCCTTGTTACGGGAATATTGTTAGTCTGTACAATATGAAGCCCCTTTGGCTTATAGCCTATACGCTCAAAGGTAGCCATCATTGCCCTGTAAACAAGGTTACGTTCATTAAGCGGAATATACTTCGCACTTTCATCGGTAACCTCAATATTAAGACCGTTGTCAGTTTCTTCTGCACTTACTGTGTTATAAAGCTGCAGCGCAACACCGACACTGTCAAAACCACTGCCCATATTCGCACTTGTCGCAGGAACTTTTACCGTTACCACAGCTTTACCTCCACTAAAAAAATTAATTAAATTACCTGAATTGTATTTGCAACTGCATCTGCACCAAGCTTTGCTTTAAGTGCATCTGCTTTTTTATTAAGTTCACATTCTTTTGCTGCCTGTGATACAAAAGCAAATTCACCGTCAGCATCTTTAATAACCTGTACATCACCAAAAATTTCTGCAACGGCAGATTTTGCATCAGCTGAAGTAACACGCACATAAAGTTTTGTATCGTCAGGGTTAACGTCTGTAAGAACGCCACCATCTTCCCAGTAAGGAGCTCCAAGTCCCTGATGACCTACTATATCAATAACGTCTGCTACAACAGCACTTGCCGTAGGCATTTTACCTGCACCCTTACCATAGAACATTACGTCCCCTGTTGCACTTCCGTTAACCAATATACCGTTAAATACGCCCTCTACGTCAGAAAGTGCATTATCAGGAGGAAGCATTACAGGAGAAACCTTTGCAAAAACCTCGTCTCCGACTTTTTTGCACTGTCCTATAAGCTTTATGCTGTATCCGATGCTCTGTGCATTTTTCACGTCATCAAGAGAAATGTTTGTAATACCCTCTGTGCTTATTTTACGGCTGTCTACAAATTTGCCAAATGCCAATGATGCAAGAATAGCAATCTTTCTGCAGGCATCTGTACCTTCAACGTCAGCTGCAGGGTTTCTTTCTGCATAACCCTTTGCCTGTGCATCTGCAAGAGCATTTTCAAAGCTTTCACCATCATTAATCATTTTTGTAAGGATGTAGTTTGTAGTACCATTTAAAATACCCATAATCCAGTTTATATCATTTGCTGCAAGGCAGTTACCCAAAGGTCTTATAATGGGAATACCTCCACCAACACTTGCTTCAAACATATAGCAAACGCCTTTTTCCTTTGCAATCTTCAAAAGTTCAGTACCATGTGTTGCAACAAGTTCCTTATTTGATGTAACAACACTTTTACCTGCAAGCAAACTTCTTTTGGTAAAGTCGTATGCAGGATTGGTCCCACCCATTGTTTCGCAGACAACGGTTATTTCATCATCATTTAAAATGCTTTCAAAATCTGATGTAATAAGGTCTTTGTAAGGGCTGTCATCAAAAGTACGGATATCAAGAACTTTTTTTACATTGATATCCTTCCCTGTTTTTTTGGAAAAATCTTTGTTGTTAATAATTTCTACTACTCCGGAACCTACTGTACCGAATCCCAAAACTGCTACGTTAATCATAATTTCCTCCTAAGTGTACATCAATACATTATAAAATAATATCACAAATTCCCATAATTATCAAGTATATTTGCAAATTTTGTTTATATTTGCTTATAAATTCACTTAACTGGCATATATTTTAATGATATTAATTAATAAAGTGGGGAAATAATCGTGTTTTTTATTTTTAAATTACGTAAACTCATAGGTTTGATAATTGTGTTGACACTAAGCTTATTTCTTATAACCATAGCATATACAACGGATGAAAAAATCAAAGTTCCTATAATTATGTATCACAGCATATTAAAAAATAATCCCGATAATTCAAATTATATCGTAAGCCCTGACTTGTTGGAAAAAGACCTTGTATATCTTAAAGAAAACGGCTTTACCGCAATTACTGTAAAAGACCTTACAGATTATGTATACAACAACAAACCCTTACCCGAAAAGCCGATTATGCTTACCTTTGATGACGGGCACTACAACAACTATTATTATGCTTACCCTCTTATGAAAAAATATAATATGAAAATGGTTATATCAGTAGTTGGAGAATACACCGAACAATTTTCAAAAGCTGACCCGTCTAACCCAAACTACTCCTACCTTACATGGCACCAACTTGCTGAATTTCAGAATTCCGGGTATGCAGAAATTCAAAATCACACATACTCTATGCACAATATATCCCAAAGCCGTATGGGTTGTATGAAGTCAAATGAAGAAACCGTATACGAATATCAGAAATTGTTGTATGACGATTTGAACCTTTTACAAACTACTTTAAAAAGCAAGACGGGTACTTCACCTACTGCTTTCACATACCCATTTGGAAAAATAAGCAAACACTCTTATGATATAATTAAAAACCTTGGTTTCAAGGCATCTTTTTCCTGTGAGGAAGGTGTAGCCGAAATAACCAAAGATCCTCAAAGTCTTTACCTTTTAAAAAGATTTATACGACCACCATATACTAAAACTACAGATTATTTCGACAAAATTTTACACTAACAAACAAGACTCCGTAATCATATTATAATTTATGAGGAGGTGTCAAAATGTTTTATATTGTATACAGTTCAATTACTTTTGCAACAGGTATAAAAAACAAATTCAGGTACGACAGAGAAAAAATCAGCATTATGCATACACCTTCGGAAATTTCCGGCGGAGGATGTTCTTATTGCCTTGTAACAGAAAGCTACGAAAAGGTTCTTGAAATACTGAAGGCGTCGGAAGAATACGGTGTAAAAGTAAAAGGGGTTTTCCAAAAAAATAATGGTATCTTTACTGAAAAGGAGTTCCCCCGATGATATACCTTGACAACGCTGCAACAACTCTTATAAAACCATATACTGTAATAAATGCCTGTAATATGTGGCTTGAAAGATTTTCTGCGAATCCGGGCAGAGGCGGTCATAAGCTTTCTATAAACGCAAGTGAAAAAGCCTTTGAATGTCGTGAGCTTATTGCAAAACTTTTCAACTCAGAAAATCCGGGAAATATAATTTTCACTTTAAACACCACAATGGCGTTGAATATAGCCATAAACGGATTTCTAAAAAAAGGAATGCACGTAGTAATAAGCGGTATGGAACACAATTCGGTCTACCGCCCAATAGTAAACAGCGGTTGTGAATATTCAGTAGCATCAGCTGACGAAACAGGTCTTGTAACTCTTAAAAGCATAAAGGATAAAGTTCGTGAAAATACAGCCCTCATAGCATTGACTCACGCCTCCAATGTTGTAGGCACAATAAACCCCATAGCCGAAGTAGGTGCCTTTGCACGGTCGAAGGGTATTGCCTTTCTTGTAGATGCGGCACAAAGTGCAGGTGTACTTGATATTGATGTAAAAAGAGATTATATTGATATGCTTGCATTTGCAGGGCACAAATCACTTATGGGACCAACAGGAACAGGAGGACTATATATTGCACCCCATACAAACCTTTCGCCAATAATTTACGGTGGAACAGGTTCTGTTTCCGAAAGTTCAGAACAACCTGATTTTCTGCCCGACAAATTCGAAAGCGGCACTTTAAATATCGTAGGAATAGCAGGTCTTGCAGAAGGTGTAAAATTTATAATTAAAAACTCAACATCAGCGATATATAAACATGAAAAAGAACTTGCTGACAAATTAAAAAATGAACTTTTAAACATAAAAAACATCAAAATTTACGGTAACGACAACAAAATTGGCATAATTGCTTTTTCTCATAACAATATAGATAGCGTTTCATTCTGCAATCAACTTGATAAAATAGATATCGCCGCAAGAGGAGGACTTCACTGTGCCCCCCTTGCTCACAAGTCACTTGGAATAAAAAGCGGTCTTGTAAGGTTAAGCCCAGGATGGTTTAACACAAAATCTCATATAGATTATACAGTTGATGCAATTTATAAAATTACTAAAAAATAAGGGCGAATAATTATTGAACCGGCCTCCAAATCGTTAGATTTTTGGTCTAACTTTTTTTGGGGTCGGTCCAGTTCATATCCGCCCTTATTTTTTAATTACCGCATATCCGATTTCTCCGGATTTCACAGTCATCTTATTCTCTTCTACAACAGCATCGGCACCAAAGGCTGAAATTTCACCTTCAAGTTTAAATGTTTTATCTGCATCGGAATTGTTGAATATGAAAACAATAGTTTTATCATTATTCTTAAGCCGCTTTTCATATATTCCGTTTTTAAAATCTGCATATTTATATTTTTTAATTCCTGCGTCGGTCATTATGCTCTCAATGAACTTTTCAATACTTGTTGCTTTTGTTTCATTATAGCTGTAACCCATTGAAATACCCAAAAGGTAAACCTTACCACTATGAACGTTAATACGTTGAATTGCAGGCAAGCCGTTTTCAAAGGTTGCAACAACCTCGGCATTTTCCACATTGATTTCAGACTTATACGGGAGAATCCTTGTTTTTTCGCCCATAAGTTCAAAGTATTCCTCAGAATTTGAAGTGCATCTTCTTTCCGAAAGTCGGGCATTAAAAATAGGTTTTGCATTTATATCCCCCACTCTCATCCATGTGTTCAAATCACGAAGTCCAAAGCCCTCGTCTGCAATTATTGTACCGCCATTTTCAAGGAATTTTTGCAGATAAGGCACAATTTTTTCATCAAGCATAGAGTAATACGGAAAATAAAGCACCTTGTAATTTTCGAACTGTTCCGGATTGTTAACCCCTACATAGTCCACATTATATCCGAGATTTTTAAGTAATGTGTACATTCCTCTATGAGATTTTCCGTAATAAACCATGCCGTTATCAAGTTTATATTTAAAGTCAGTGCCCGTAGCTTCTTCAATTTCCGACATAAGCATACTGTCAAAATCGAATACGATTGCAGCCTCACCCTGTTCAACTTCTGCACCTGCAAGATATTTCATATTTTTATGTATGTCTGCACCGAATTTCTGCACTTCAAAGGCAACAGGTCGAGGTGTGCCGTCCACACGCATAATACCTGCACAATCATGCTCCATACCTACTCTTTCCGCTCTGTACTGCCAGTAAACCAATCCCTTTGCACCTCCTGCAAGAGCGGTATAAAGCTTGAATTTCAAATCAAACGGTGTATCATAATCATTAAACATACCAAGTCCGGGATAAATTTCGTGATTAAAGTAGTTTTTATCTACACTTCTCATAAAATCACCAAGAAGCATCATGGAAATTCGATTATCCAAATTATCCATATCGGTATCAAACGGAAGACTTGTTCCCCAAAAATCAACTGCCTTTGATACAGTGTAGTCATCAACCACATCACCCACGTGTGTCTGAAATGCCGAACAAAAACCTGCGTGGCTCATTATAGGTGTTTTTTGGTCATATTTTCTTACAACTGCATATATTTCCTTTAAGAACCTGTGAAGCTCGTGACTTCCTTTGAACTTTTTAAATTCGTAAACATCCCAGAATCCGTGTGGCATAATGGGCAGATTAATTGTTTCAAAACTTTCCTCTGCTGTGCCGTAATGCTTGTTTAAATTTTCAACGGTTCTGAATTTGTTTTCAAGATATTTACCGAATGCCTTTCTGCAATGAGGACAATAGCATTCTTCAATTGGTTTATGCCTGATCTCGTTCCATGCATTCCATAAAATTATATTTTTATTGCCTGCATATCTTTCTGCAACTTTTTCCACAAACAACAATGCTCTTTCAAGCACCTTGGGGTTGGTAAAGCAGGGAAGCCAACCGCCGTAAAATGCACCGTGTGAACCGGGACGAAGCTTTTCTCCCTTTGGACCTATTCTTGTGCCCTCGTATTTTTCATAAATATACTGCGGTGCACATTCCAAAAGAAACTTCATTATAACCTTTCTTCCGTTTTTTTCTGCAAGTTCCAAAAGTCTGTCCACGTCCGAAAAATCATATTCATTTTCCTTACGTTCATTCCAGCGCCAGTTCATTCTTATCTGAAAAGCGTCTATATTATATTTTTCGAGGTTTGGAATATCCTCCTCCCACTCATGGGGAAGCGGTGTTGGTGTGCGGTAATATTGCGTACCGTGAATTATCTCATCAAAAACCATTTATAAATCCTCCCTATTATCCACTTATTTGCAATATATCATTTATTTCATTAAATTGCAATATTTTTTTAAAAATTTTTAAAAAAACTATTGACAAATATAAAAATTAATGTTATTATTTATAAGTCGCTTGCGGATGTGGCGGAATTGGCAGACGCGCTAGACTTAGGATCTAGTGTCTTCGACGTGGGGGTTCAAGTCCCTTCATCCGCACCACGACAAAGGAGTTACCGATAAGGTAGCTCTTTTTTTTATTCTTGTGCTATTTGTTACTTTTCAAATCATACTTCGCCTTTGGCTCGTATTCTTTGGAAGGGACTCTCAACTGTAAAAACAATTCACCGGATTGTTTTTACGACGTTTCGTCTTCATCCGCACCACAAAATAGAGAATACCATTTGGTATTCTCTTTTTTGTTTTTGTTGGATAGGGACTTGAACCCTTGTGGCGTTATCCAAATCTTTGATTTGGAGAATAACGCCCATACAAAAACACACCAAGAAAACGAGTTTATACGAAGTTTGATTGGCATGTGTTGACTGTTAAGAGGGCTTTTTGCGTTAAACAAAACAGTCCTGCGAACTGTTTTGTAGCAAAAAGGTGCGCAGATGGGTACCGAAAGGCGTAGCCTTTGGGTCGGCAAGCAATTAGCCTGTGAAACAGGCGTGTCCCTTCATCCGCCCAACAAACGCAAAACACCACAAAGTCATATACTTTGTGGTGTTTTAAAATTTATTAACTTATTTCAAGAATTCTTCAAGTCTGTCAAGACCCTTTACGATATTTTCCATACTTGTTGCATAAGACCATCTTACGTAGCCTTCAATGCCGAATCCTGAACCCGGCACAAGAGCAACAAGGCTCTTTTCAAGAAGCACTTCGCAGAAATCATCTGATGTGTTAATAACCTTTCCGCCAATTTCTCTGCCGAATATGTCTTTTATATTCATCATTACATAAAATGCGCCTTCCGGCTTTCTGCATGAAACTCCGTTTATGCTATTTATACGTTCTACCATATAGTTACGGCGTTCTTCAAATACCTTTCTCATCTTCTCAACAGTTTCCTGTTCGCCGTTATAAGCTTCCAAAGCGGCTGCCTGAGAAATTGAGCTTGGGTTAGATGCCGCATGGCTCTGCATATTTGCCATAGCCTTTGTAACCTGTTCATTTGCAGCAGTAAAACCGATTCTCCAGCCTGTCATTGCATAGCTTTTGGAAACACCATTTATAATAATAGTTCTTTCCTTGATTTCATCATTGAAAGATGCAATACTTACATGCTTTTTACCGTCATAAATAAGTTTTTCGTAAATTTCATCAGCAATTACAAAAATATCATTTTCTACTGCAATTTCAGCAATTTTGCGAAGTTCATCTTCACCATAAAGCATACCTGTAGGATTACTTGGACTATTAAGTACCAAAGCCTTTGTCTTTGGAGTAATTGCATCCTTTAACTGTTGTACAGTAAATTTAAAGTCGTCTTCTTCCTTTGTTTCGATAATAACAGGAACTCCATCTGCCATTTTAATCATTTCAGTATAACTTACCCAATAAGGTGCAGGTACAATAATTTCATCACCCGGGTTTATAATTGCATCAAATGCATTCATCAAAGAGTGCTTTGCACCATTTGAAACCACAATATTTGCAGGTGTGTAATCAAGCCCGTTATCTCTTTTAAGTTTTTCACAAATAGCTTTCTTAAGGTCAACTGTACCTGAAGCAGGTGTATACTTTGTCTGCCCCTCTTCAATAGCCTTAATTGCTGCTGCCTTTATATTTTCAGGTGTATCAAAATCAGGTTCGCCACAACCAAAACCTATAACATCTATGCCTTCTGCCTTCATAGCTTTGAATTTTGCATCAATAGCAAGTGTAGGTGATGCGCTTACCTGTAATGCTTTTCTTGATAATTCCATAGTATTTACCCCTTATTTCAAATTCTTACTATATATTACACTAAAAACCCCAAAAATGCAACACTTTAATTTGAATTTTTCAAAAATTATTAAAAATACCCATTAAAATATGTATTTATAGCATCCTTTTTGCAAAATTCACAAACAAAATACTCAAAAAGCATTTTCAATATGTTCTATTTTTTCAACTTTCAGTTTCTTACCGTTCATTGTACCATTTACAACCAAAACATCAAACCTGCCGTTCACATTCCCAAGCTTCAACATATAAACCTGCGCAGCTCTGATTATATGCTGCTGTTTTGCATAATTAACCGCCTCTGCACCGGTTCCGTATCCGTCTGTGCTTCGTGTTTTAACCTCAACAAAAACGACATAATCGCCTTTTTTTGCTATTATGTCGATTTCTCCTCCATGAACATTGAAGTTTCTCTCCAATATTATGTATCTTTTTCGTTTTAAATATTTAACCGCAGCATCTTCACCAAGATTACCTATAGTCTTTTTATATTTCTCCATAATTATTCATCCAGCTTCAAATTAAAAGATTTTCTGTGAACTTCGGACGCACCATATTTTTTCAAAGCCTCATAATGGTCTTTTGTAGGATAACCTTTATGCTTTTTAAAATTATATTCGGGATATTTTTCATCAAGCTCCATCATATATCTGTCTCTTGTTACCTTGGCAAGAATAGATGCCGCAGCAATAGAAATACTTTTACTGTCTCCTTTTACTACACATTCGTGCGGTAAATCCATGCCCTTTATTCTGTTTCCGTCTATAAGTACAAAATCAGGCTGTACAGAAAGCCCTTTAACCGCATCACACATTCCCTTGAAGGTTGCGTTTAAAATATTAAGTTCATCAATATCCTCATGTGAAACCAAAACTATACTGTAGGCAACTGCAATTTCCTTAATTTCATCATAAAGCTTATCCTTGACTTTATCTGTAAGCTTTTTAGAGTCATTTATCTTTTCAAGATATGCCCCTTCAGGAAGTATAACAGACGCAACACAAACAGGTCCTGCCAAAGGACCTCTGCCTGCCTCATCAACGCCTGCTATAAGGTTATAGCCCATAGCTTTTTTCCCCTGTTCAATTTCCCACATTTCGTTTACACGTTCTATATCATTCATAATTACTTCACATCCTCAGGTGTTTCAAGTACAATTTTACCCAGCTTACAAGCACGGAATTCATCAAGCAAAATCCTTGCCGCACGGTCATAATCAACATCTCCGCCTGATATTAAGCAACCTCTTTTTTTGCCTATATCAAATAGAATTTCGTGCCCCATAAGCCCCTCAACAGAGTTAAGCTTATATTTTTCACAAAGTGCTTCAGGAGCTTTTTGTGCCAACAAAGTGCAAAGCTCACAAGCCGCTTCTGCAATATCATAAACCTCATCACGTATAGCACCTGTAAATGCAAGATTTTTACCCACAAATTCATCCTCAAATTTTGGCCACAAAATACCGGGAGTATCCAGAAGCTCATATCCACCGCTTATGCGTATCCACTGTTTTGTTGTGGTAACACCGGGTCTGTCACCTGTTTTAGTGCCTGCCCTGCCTGAAAGCTTGTTAATAAAAGATGACTTACCAACATTTGGAATACCCACAACCATCATACGAGGGTCACGTTCTCTCATACCTTTTTCAGTTTCTTTTTTGGTTTTATCCTTAAGGACATTTTTTATTTCATTTTTAAGTGCCCCAATACCTGTCCCTTTAATACTGTCAACAGGAACTGCTGTTATACCCTTACCCTTATAATATGCAACCCATTGCTTTAGCATATTTTCATCTGCCATATCACACTTGTTAAGTGCAATAACGCGTGGTTTATTACCCACAATTTCTTCCAGAATAGGGTTAGTTGACGAATATGGGATGCGTGCATCCTTAAGCTCAACAACAACATCAACCAATTTCAGATTTTCTGTTATAAGCCTGCGGGTTTTTGCCATATGCCCCGGAAACCATTGTATATTCATAAATTAACCACCTTTACTTCAACATACCAAATTTACCGAATGGCCATATTCTTAGAACAGCCTTACCCATTATATCCTCTTCATCAACACATCCGTAATAAATAGGTGCTTCAATTACCTCTCCGGTTTTGGAATCTGCATAAGTGTAATGATAGTCACCTTCCTCACCGTTTTCCTTTATACTTGAAACATCAAGACTTCTTCCATCATGACTTTGCATACGGTTATCGCCCATTACAAAAACGCATCCCTCAGGAACTACAAGAGGGTCTGACTTTGTACCAAAGTCTACATCACCATTTCTGTTGGTAGGGTTTTTGATGTATGGTTCATCATAAACTTCACCATCTACATATACAACACCATTCTGACCATTTAAATCAAAATCGATATAAACAGACTGCCCCTCTGTAGCAACAACTCGCTTTATATATGGAGTATCCTTGTGCATATCCGGTCTGAAAACCACGATATCTCCCTGTTTAGGTTCATAAGCAAGCTTTACGACAACAAGTCTGTCACCTGTATGCATTGTACTTTCCATAGAAGGTCCGTCAACCTGTACAAGCTCGAAAAAATAAGTACGTATTACAAATGCAACTACAACAGCAACTACAATTGCCACAACCCATTCTTTAATTTCTTTTTTCCAGTCGAATTTTTTTGGTTCTTCTGTTGTTATTTCTTCCGAAATTTCATTAACTATGTTTTCGTTCTCAAAATTATTTTCCATTATAAACATCCGCCTTTCAACAATATATTATATATTCTATCACATATGATATAAAATTACCATATAAACAAGAAATTTTTTACAAAAAATTAAAAAGGCGTGGTTGAAGCTAACGCTGCAACTACGCCAATTCAATTTCGTATTAAAGTTTTTCTTTAACCTTCGCTGCCTTACCAACTCTATCACGAAGATAGTATAGTTTAGCACGACGAACTTTACCTTTACGAATAACATCAATACGGTCAATGTTAGGAGAGTTAACAAGGAATGTTTTTTCTACACCTACGCCGTATGATACTCTGCGTACTGTGAAAGTTTCAGCAATACCACCATGCTTTTTAGCAATGATTGTGCCTTCAAACATCTGAATTCTTTCTCTTGTACCTTCTTTTACTTTGATGTACACGTGAACTGTGTCACCAATGTTTAGCTGTGGCAAGTCAGTACGAAGCTGTTCCTTACCGATTTCGTTCAAGATATTCATCGATATATCTTCCTTTCTTCATAGACATTCATGCATACTTTCTGTATACAGAGGACTATCCGTTTTAAACCGCATTATATTTTAGCATATATTTTTTAAAAAAGCAAGTACTTTTTACAAATTTATCAAAAAAATTCCGCCATCATCATTTCAAGTGCAGAAAAACCTTCAAGATTGCCTGATTTTATTTTCAAATCATATTCCGCACAAATTTTCATACCCTGTCGTATTTTTTCCTTCGGGTAGCGTTTTGACTCGGCAGAAAGCTTGGAAGCCAACCACTTTCTGTTAGGTGCAAGAAAATCAGCTGCATTTTTCCCCTCTTCACCCATAATGCGAAACATATACAAGTCTGCAAGCTGTTTATATATATTTATAAATATGACAATAGGCTGTTCTCTGTTTATTTTAAAGCCATTAAGAATTTTATAAGCACTTTCGGCATGACCCTGAAGCAGGTGGTCAGCCATTTCAAAAACCTTATACTGCACCGGCACTTTCACAAGTCCGTCAATCATTTTTCTTGTAATCACAGCCTCATCGGTAGATGAACCTAATTTTTCACACTCTACAGATAACTTTTCCATAGACCTTTCACACAAGTTTATAAGATATTCTGCATCTTCATTGCTAATCTGCTTGTTTTTTGATGATAGTTGTATTGAAATCCATGCACGTAAATCTGAAACATTTTGCTTTTTAAATTCAACAATCTCACCTTTTTTATTTATTATGTCGGAAAGTGCTTTCTTTATTTTTGATGCCTCTTCCTCCACAATAATAACAACCGCATACTCAGGAATATTCTCGAAAATTTCCGCAAGGGGTTTCTGATATTCCTTAAGCTTTACAAACTTTGTGTTTTTGAGTATTATAATTTTCTTTTCTGCCATAGTGGGGTATGATTCAACGTCATTTGCAAAAGATTCATAATTTTCATTATCTTCATTATAGAAACAGTAGTTAAACTCCTTAAAACCACCATCTATAACCATATCAGTTATTTTTTTCAGGTACATATCAACAAGAAACTTTTCTTCTCCGCAAAAAAGGTAAAGGTTTTTTACATCCCCTGCTTTTAACTGTTGTTTTAATTTTGTTACGTTAATCATTTTTCCACCACCATTCAATGTATATTAACAAAAGGTGCTTTTCCTTTTTCAAAATTCATCTGCACCATTCCGTCAACAGATGTTATAAACTTATTACCAAATACATAATTTGCCTTCTTCTCAGATGGATGAATGTAATAATCTGATATTTTTTCAACTATGCCTTCATATTCATCAGGCAAACTTACAGCTGTATATGCTCCTATATTATCAAGAAATTTATCAGCAGGTACTGCAATTATGTCGTCAAAAAGCCTAATAAGCAAACAACGTGTTTTTCCGCGTTTTGTAAAGTTTAATTCAACATTGTCTGTTTTAAAATTACAACTATTATAATTATAGTACAAAACCTCAGTTTTTTCAAGATTCAAATTTTCCGTATCCATCCCATGAGGCAAAAGAGCATACTTCACATTATAAACCTGACAAAGCTTTTCAAGTCCATCTTTTCTTGATTGTGTATTTTTAGTAATTATGATACTGTAAAAATCATCTATGCCACTTTTCCTAGCATATTCTACTGTATCCTCAGAGCAGTCTACGAGTATATTTTTACCCTCATCGGTTTTTATATGTTGCATATTAAAATTTCCACAATTTATAAAATTGACCCTTATTTTGTTTTTATCATCTTCATTGTTTATGTATGTACAGTTGACAAAACCACATACTGTCAGAAGCAATACCACATATATGTAACTCATCTTTTTGCGACTGAGTACGGCATAAAAAACCATTAATAAAATTCCCCACACCACAAACTGATACATCCTTGTAGATGGACAGTAAATGTGCAAAAATTCAAGGGATGAAAAAAATTCTGCTATTCTTATTATAATCACAGCCACAGCACACCCAAACTTCGAAACAAACGGTATGATGCACCCTACATAACCAAAAAATATCAAAAACGGCATCAGTGGTATAACAATTAAATTGACTACTACAGTTTCCAACGAAAACACATTACAGTAATATACACTAAGCGGTAACATAAAAACCCAAATAATAAAAGGTACGGCAATCCATTTTCTTTTGAAAAACTCCGCATAAAAGACTATAATAAAGGTTGCCGCAAAGGATAAAATAAAGCCAGCATCAACTGAATAAAAGGGGTTTGTCATACAAATAATCAACCCTGCAGTTGAAAGATTTATAAGAGGGTCACTTCTTTTTCGCAAACATAAAAAGGCAACGCCCATAATTGCCATTATACCTGCTCGTATAACCGATGCTCTTCCTCCCACTAAAATAGTATAAAACATAACCAACAACACGGCAAATACAAACCTCGCTATTTTCTTTTTGCCGAATATTCCGGAAAGTCCAAGGAACAATGAGAGAAAAATCCCAACATGCAACCCTGATATTGCAATAATGTGTGATATACCGCACATTGAAAACGCATTAACAGTATCCTCATCCAAAAAGTTTTTATCACCTGTAAGCACGGCTATTATAAACCCTTTAACATCATCTTCTGCTTTGAAAGAAAATACCTTTTTATTAATATAATTTCTTACAACGTCACCGAAATCAAGGTTATATTTACTTTCCGTTATCTTAATATTATTACAGGTAATATGCCCTACATTTCCTTTAAGTGCATTATAAAGTCTGCTATTGAAGGCACCGGGATATGGAGAAACAGAATGTCTTTGCAAAATTCCGTCTACAAAAACGCAATCATTCACTTCAGGCATATTTCCGGTAAAATTATATACTGTATACTTATTCTTACCAACTTTTATTTCAAAAAAATTATCACCGGTATGTGTAACTGTTCCCTCAAATTCAACCATTGTGCCATAAAGCGAATCAACATCCTTAAAGGTTTTCCAATTATGTAACATACCCATAAAAACACCAAAGGAAAACGATACAATTAAAATCATTGTCACCAAAGTCAAAATAGTCTTTTTTCTGAAAATCGCAAGCTTTATAACAAAAACAAAGCCAAACATCAATAAAAATCCAAGTACATTTATCACTTCAAAAGTCAGTGAACAGAAACACCCAAACAAAATGCACAATATACACAATACATAAAAGTACATTTTTTTCACTCCTTCGACAAATTATATTATACAATACAGTCAAAAAAATGCAATATAAAAGTTGTTATTTACACAATGCAAAATTTGTGATAAACTGTAATAAGACACTTTTCAAAGGAGGATACATATGCAGGAATTAAAATTACCATTGGATTTTGTGGACAATTACATATTAAAATCAAAGCCGGAATATGCAATGGTATATCTGTATGCGTTCCGCCACAAAAATGAAGCAGAAGTTGTTGATGCGGATGCTATTGCTTCTGCGTTAAATTTAAACACTGATACCGTAAATGAAGCCATAGCATATTGGTGCGAATTGGGTCATGATATATTTACAACAAAAAAATTTCCGCCAAAATGTGAAAAAAGCAGATATTCTTCAGGTGAAATTGCGCAGTTTACCTCACAAAACAAAGAACTTGAAATCCTGTTTGAGGAAACAGAAAAGCTTATGTGCAAGGTTCTTTCACCAAACAATCAGCAAACACTGTACTGGATATATAACGACCTTGGTATGAGCTCTGCAATGATTATTTTAATGCTCAATTATGCCAAATCCAAAGACAAATGCAATATGCGTTACATAGAAAAGCTTGCCTTTGACCTTTCAGAAAAAGGAATTTTCACATTTGAAGAGGCAGAAAGCTATTTTAACAGCCTTGACCGTGAACAAACCTATGAGGCAAGACTGAAAAAATTATTCAGTCTTGAAAGGGCATTTATTTCAACAGAAAAGCCTATAATAGCAAATTGGTGTAACAATTTAAAACCCACGAAAGACCAACTGATTAAGGCTTACGAAATATGCATTGAAAGAACGGGCAAATTTTCTGCAAAATATATCAATGCAATTCTGGAAAACTGGAAGGAACAAAAAACACCTGTTTCCTCCTCAAGAGAAACTGTCCCTACCCCAAAGGCAACTAAATTCAACAACTTTGAACCACGTTCAAATATAGATTACAAAAAACTTGAGCTTGAAGCCTTAAGAAGAAGACTTGCAAGAAGTAAAGAAGGTGACACAAATGGATAATTTCAGAAGTGATATTCATAACGAAGTAATGCGTGAATACGAAATTATACGTTCAAAAAACGAAGCTATATACAAAAATAACAGAGAACAGATATATATACACATTCAAAGAATTAAAGAAATTGACGAAATGCTTTCAAAGGTTTCTCTAAAAGCCTGCAAACTTCTATTGGAAAGCGGTTCAGACCATGAAAAAATAATTGAAAAATTAAGAACACAAACAGAAAAACTTTCAAAAGAAAAAGCAAAGCTTTTAACAGATGCAGGTATGCCTGAAAACTTTTTGGATGAAATATATACCTGCCCGAAATGTAAAGATAAAGGCGTAACAGATAATCAGTGGTGTACTTGTTATTATGAAAAAGTTCAGAAAATAATGCAAAAAAAATCAAACATATGTGCAGACAGAATGCACAGCTTTGATAAATTTAACATCAGCTTATATCCTGATATTCCTGACAGTGAATACGGCAACACAACTCCACGTGAAAACGCAAAGAGTATTTATGAAACTGCCGTTAAGTATGCAAAGCTTGATGATTCTGTTTCAAGACAGCTTTTGTTTTACGGAAGTACAGGCCTTGGAAAAACCTTCACCTCCGACTGTATTGCAAAAGAATTTATCAAAAAAGGTAAAGACGTATATTATACATCTGCCCCTAAACTTTTTTCAGTATTTGAAGACTACAAATTCGGCAGAAATACAACCGCCGAAGCAAAGAGAATAATCGACTATATTACAGATGTTGACCTGCTTATAATTGATGATTTGGGTACCGAATTCCGCACACAATATATAGACAGTATTTTGTTTGACATAATCAATAGCCGTACAAACGAAAACAAGTATATGATTATAAGTACAAATCTTATGCCGCCTCAGCTTGAAGCCACTTATTCACAAAGAATATCTTCAAGAATTCTGGGTAATTTTGAACTAATACCTTTTTTCGGAAATGATTTAAGAATAAACAGATAAAAATCAGGGAGTGTGATTAAATTCACACTCCCTGTTAATTTATTAATTATACAAGACCCTGAGACTTCATTGCTTCCGCAATCTTTAAGAAGCCTGCAATATTAGCACCCGCAACAAAGTTGCCTGCCATACCGTATTCTGCAGCAGCGGCACTTGTGTTTTTGTAGATGTTAACCATAATATCGTGTAGCTTTTCATCAACTTCTTCAAAAGTCCAGCTATATCTCATACTGTTCTGTGACATTTCAAGAGCAGATGTAGCAACACCGCCTGCATTTGCAGCCTTTGCAGGACCAAACAACAAACCTGCACTCTGGAATGCAGCGATAGCATCAGGAGTAGAAGGCATATTTGCACCCTCTGCTACTGCATAACAACCGTTAGCAATAAGCTTTTTAGCTGATTCTTCATTAATTTCATTCTGTGTAGCGCAAGGTAGAGCTATATCACACTTAACACCCCACACACCTGAACATCCTTCGTGATATTCAGCATTAGGATGAGTTTCAACGTATTCCTTGATTCTTGCTCTTCTAACTTCTTTAATTTCCTTTACAGCATCAAGATCAATACCGTTTGGATCATATATATAACCGTTAGAGTCACTCATTGTAACAACCTTTGCACCCAATGCAATAGCTTTTTCACAAGCATAAATTGCAACGTTACCGGAACCTGAAATAGCTACAGTTGCACCATTAAAGCTTTTACCTGATTCTTTTAGCATTTCTTCTGTGAAATAGCAAAGACCATAACCTGTTGCCTGTGTACGAGCTAATGAACCACCGTAAGTAAGACTCTTACCTGTAAGAACACCTGTAAATCTATCACGAAGTCTCTTGTACTGACCAAACATATAACCAATTTCACGGGCACCAACGCCAATATCACCTGCAGGTACGTCTGTATCTGCACCGATGTACTTGCTAAGCTCTGTCATATAACTCTGGCAGAATCTCATAACTTCATTATCTGACTTGCCTTTAGGGTCAAAGTCTGAACCACCCTTACCGCCACCTATAGGAAGACCTGTAAGTGAGTTTTTGAAAATCTGTTCAAATCCAAGGAATTTAATAATACCTGAATAAACAGACGGATGGAATCTGATACCACCCTTATAAGGACCAATAGCGCTGTTAAACTGTACACGAAAACCACGATTAATACGTGGATTACCATTATCATCAACCCATGGAACTCTGAAATAAATCAACCTTTCAGGTTCAACAAGACTGTCAATAACACCTGTTTTAATATATTCCGGATGAGCCTCTATAACAGGTTCCAAAGATTCAAGCACTTCTCTTACTGCCTGATGAAATTCAGGTTCAGCAGGATTACGCTTAACTACTGTTTCCATTAAATTTTCCAAATATTCATTTTTAAACATTTTATACGCCTCCACTTTCATTATGAATATTTTACACCTATTTTTTTCATATTTCAATAGTAAATTAAGGTTTTTTGTACTTTTTTACTACTTGAATAGAAATTTTCAATTTTTTTCATTCATTTTTGTATCATTTGTTAAAAAAAAATCAATGTAATTTAAAATATCACCTACCAATTAATATAATAATATGCCACTTTTTCAAATCGCGGTTTTAAAAAATAAAAAAGAATGTAAAAAACATTAGTTTTTTACATTCCCGTATAATTATTCATCTGTTGGGTTTTCCCAGTTGTGCCATACATTCTGCACGTCATCACTGTCTTCAAGATGTTCGATAAGTTTGTTCATCATAAGTATATCGTGTTCATCAGAAAGAGCAGTTTCAGTTTGTGGTACATACTGTGCTTCAGCCTGTGCAATTTCGTAACCCATACCTTCCAAAGCTTCACTTACAGTTGAAACATTGTTAGGGTCTGTTGTAATTTCAAAGCCATCTTCATTTGCTTCTACATCGTCGGCACCTGCTTCTAACGCATCCATCATAATCTGTTCTTCATCAATGCTGCCATTGTTTTCAATAAGAATTATACCCTTCTTATCAAACATAAACATTACACAACCGCTTGTGCCAAGATTACCTCCGAATTTATCAAAATAATGACGCATGTCTGCCGCAGTTCTGTTTTTATTATCTGTAAGAGTTTCAACAATAACAGCTACGCCGTTTGGTCCGTAACCCTCATAGATATTTTCCTCATAGTTATTTGCACTGCCTTCCCCTGAAGCTTTTTTGATACTTCTCATAATAGTATCATTAGGCATGTTATTTGATTTACACTTTGCAATAACGTCCTTAAGTCTTGAATTGATTGTAGGGTCCGGACTTCCGCCTGTTTTAACAGCTACAGCAAGCTCTCTTCCCAATTTTGTGAAAATTTTACCTCTTTGTGCATCATTTGCACCCTTTTTTCTTTTGATTGTTGCCCATTTACTATGTCCTGACATCTTTTTACTTCCTTTTCTTTAGTCTTCTTTTACAAATTCCTTAAGACTTGTGGCAAGCCCTGCTATACCCTGAATCTCTGATGGAATTATAATTTTAGTTGATTTACCGTCCGCAACTTTTTCAAGTGCTTCAAGTGCTTTTATAGTCAATACGCCATTTTGCGGATTGCTTTCATTAATTTTTCTGATACCCTCTGCCGTAGCTTCCTGTACCTTTAAAATAGCCTCAGCCTGACCTTCTGCCTCTTTAATCTGTGCTTCTTTTTTTGCCTCAGCAAGCAAAATTGCAGCTTCCTTATCTGCCTGTGCGCTAAGAATTTGCGCTTCCTTCTGACCTTCTGCAACAAGTATCGCGGAACGTTTTTCACCTTCTGCACGAAGAATGGCTTCACGTCTTTCACGTTCTGCCTTCATCTGTTTTTCCATTGCATCCTGAATTTCTCTCGGAGGCAAAATATTTTTAAGTTCAACTCTGTTTATCTTAATGCCCCATGGGTCAGTAGCCTCATCAAGAATTGAACGCATTTTTGTATTTACTGTATCACGGGATGTAAGCGTCTGGTCAAGTTCAAGGTCGCCTACAATATTACGCAATGTTGTAGCAGTAAGATTTTCAATGGCACTCATAGGATAATCTACGCCGTAAGTGTATAGTTTAGGATCTGTAATCTGGAAATACACAACAGTATCAATCTGCATTGTAACATTATCCTTTGTAATAACCGGCTGAGGTTTAAAATCTACAACCTGTATCTTAAGAGTAACCCTTTTTTCAATTTTATCAATAAATGGAATTTTCACATTAAGTCCTACATTCCATGTAGCATGGTAGGCACCAAGTCTTTCAACAACATAGGCTTCCGCCTGAGGGACTATTCGTATATTTGAAATAATTAAAACAATTACCAGTACCAAAATCACAAGTATAAACATAAATCATATTCCTCCTTTAATTTTTAACAACTGTTTTTACAACTGCCTTAACACCCTCAATTGAGGAAACAACAACAGTTTCTCCCACATCAACAAGGGAATCACTTTTAGCTGACCAGACCTGACCGTCAACCTTAATCTGCCCCTTGTTTTCAATCCCATTGATAGCTTCAACAACAACCGCTTCCCTGCCGATAATACGGTCGGCATTGGTTGGTTGAACCTTGGGTGCAATTCTGCTTTTTAAAAGCGGACGGGTAAAAAGCAACAACAATCCCGACACCACCACAAAAACAGTAGCAGTAATTAATTCCGACTGAATAAATGCAGACACCAGAGCTGCCGCAAGAGCCCCTCCGCAAAACCATATGCAAATAAGTGGTGCGGTAATCAACTCTAAAATACCAAATACAACAGCTGCCAAAAGCCATACAACAACAAAAGCGTTCATAAGCTCACACCCCTTCCACATTAAATTTTATCACAAAAAACTATCATTTGCAACATTATTTTATTTTCAAAACCAAATCTTCGAGTTTTTCTTTTTCATTAAGCACAGGATTTTCCATAACCATATCGAGAAGTATGCCCATCACTCTTCCTATTTCAGTTCCGCTTACACCAAACTTCATTATATCATTACCGGTAATTGCAAGATGTTTTAAACTGTAAGGTTCATTTTTCACTTTATTAAAAATTCTTTGATAATCAGCAACATCTTCACCATAAGCCTTACGCAAAACCAAAGATTTTACAAACAAATTTTCACCATATATACCAAGCATTTTTTTAACACTATAATCATTACATTCAAATTCTGTATGTGAACATTCAAGAATTCTCAAAACATTATTTTTTGTGACGTTATCAAATTTAAGACGTGTAAAAAAACTTCGTGCATCACATACGTTATAAAGCAAAGCCGAAAGTTTAATTTCCTTATCACAGGACACCTTAAGATTAACCTTTGAAAAATCCACTTCAGGAATTACAACATTTGAAACTCCGCTTTCAAAAAGCAAATTAAGTTCATTGTCGGTTTCAAGCATTTTCAAAAGCTCAACCTGTATTCTTTCTGCACTTATGTTTTTAAGCAGGTGACAATTTTTTCTGATTGCTTCAAATGTATTTTCTTCTATTTTAAAACCAAGTCTTATTGCAAATCGTATTGCACGCATGATACGAAGTGCATCCTCATTAAACCGTGCATCTGCTTCTCCTACACAACGGATAATTTTATTTTTCAAATCATCTGCTCCGCCATATAAATCTACAAGCCCTGCTACATCATTATACGCCATTGCATTTACCGTAAAATCACGTCGTTTTAAATCTTCTTTTATGTCGGTAGTAAAATTTACTGTTTCAGGACGGCGATTATCCTTATAGTCACCATCTATGCGATATGTTGTAACCTCTACAGATTTTTTATCAGTAAGTACAGTTATTGTCCCGTGTTTTATACCGGTATCAAAGTGACGGTCAAAGCACAATTTTATCTGGCTGGCGACTGCATTTGTTGTAACGTCCCAATCATCAGGATTTTGCCCAAGCATAGCATCACGCACGGCTCCACCTACAACATATGCCTCAAAGCCATTTTTATTAAGTGTATTTATAACTTTTTTTACATAATCAGGTATTGCAATATTCAAGCCGTCACCTCCTTTTATTATATAATACTACAAATTCACACATTTAACAACAGTAACAAAAAAAATTGCTCAACATAATATATAGTGTAACAATAATTAAGGAGGATTCATTTATGAGTTTATTTGGTAACGGTTGCAGTTGCAGCTCTAACAACGGATGCGGCCTTTTTGGCGGCAACGACACTATTTTGTGGTTCATCATTCTTTTCTTGCTTATTTTCTGCAACAACGGTTGCGGCAGTTCAAACGTAACAAGCAGTTGCGGTTGCGATAACGAATGCTGCTGATATGAAAAATAAGGACTGTAAAAAACAATTGTTTTTTACAGTCCCAATTTTTGTGAGGATAGGAAAAAATGCTTCAGAACAGCCAAACTGAACCCGCAGGGGTTACCCGAAGGCGTACAAAGGTACGTCGAGCGGTGAAGTTTGGTTGTAGCAAAAAGGATTAATTTATAGAAAAACTCAAAATTGAGTTTTTTCATCATTATTCAAACAACACAAATTATTAATATATTCTTTTCATACTTGTATTTTATTTCCTTTTTGCGTTCTGGACTTTTTTACATCCGAATTTTAAATTAATGAATATTTATTTTCATATAGTTCATATGTTGCATTAAAGTCAATATCATTAGAACTTTTAAGATTATTAAGATATTTATGTGTTCCGAACCCGCCATGATTAATTTCAATCATTGCAACGGCAATATTCGAACAATGGTCAGAAATTCTTTCGTAATTAGTCAGAATGTCGGAAAGAATAAAGCCCATTTCTATTGTACACTCTCCACGCTGAAGTCTTTCTATATGTTTAGTCTTAATTTCAGATGTAAGCTTATCTATAACCTGTTCAAGAGGTTCAACATTTACAGCCAGAGAAATGTCGTTATTGATATATGCATTTATCGTATTGTCAACAATTTCCTCTGCAGCACGTCTGAGGACAAGCAAATCATTTTCCGCGTCATCAGTAAATGCAAGTTTTTTAGTATCAAGTTCCTTTGCAGCCTTATACAAATTAAGTGCATGGTCACCAAGACGTTCAAAATCACCTATAGTATGAAGCATTGTAAACTTCGCACGGCTGTCTGCATCAGAAAGTCCTTTGTTTGAAATTGCTATAAGATAATTTCCAAGATTATCTTCATACATATCAAGTTCTTCTTCATTATCAAACATTTTCACTGCTACATCTTCGTTAAACTTATCAAACAAACTAAATGCACGGTGAATAATATCCTGTGAAACCTGAGCCATCTTATAAGTAAGCTTTTTACATTCAGCTACCGCAACAGAAGGTGTAGCAAGAAGACGAGAATCGATAAAATCCTTCTTTTCTTCTTTTTCAGTATCACCAGTTTTTATAACCAAATTTGCAATCTTTTCAAGTTGCTTTGTAAATGGCAACAACACTATGGTTGTAGTTATGTTGAATATAGAATGTATAACAGCAATTTCAAAAGGATTTACAGACTGATTCACAAAAGCAAAATCAACTATTGCATCAACACCATAAAAAACCAACAGCCATATTGCAGTACCTATAAGGTTAAATGTAACGTGTACAACAGAAACCTTTCTTGCATTTTTATTTACGCCTATACTTGAAATAAGTGCAGTTACACAAGTACCTATATTTTGCCCCATAATAATAGGAAGTGCGACCGAAAAATTAATTCTTCCCGTCATAGAAAGTGCCTGCAAAATACCTACTGACGCAGATGATGACTGTATTACACCTGTAAGCACAGCACCTGCAACGATACCAAACAGCGGATTTTCAAACATTATAAGAAGGTTTGTAAATTCAGGCATATCCTTAAGAGGTTCAACTGCCCCGCTCATAAGCTCCATACCAAACATAAGAACTGCAAAGCCTATTAAAATTGACCCGATATCCTTTTTTCTTGTACTTTTAGACATCATAATAAGCATAATACCTACAAGTGCAAAAACCAAAGAAAAGTTTTCGGGTTTTAAAAGCCTAATAAAAACATTACTGCTTTCAATACCAATCATACTTAAAAGCCACGCAGTAACGGTAGTACCTACATTTGCACCCATAATGATGCCTATGGTACGTCCAAAGTGCATAATACCCGAGTTTACCAGACCTACCAGTATAACAGTTACTGCCGATGATGATTGAATTGCAACCGTAACAACAATACCAAGACCCAGAGCCTTTAGACGGTTAGAAGTCATCTTCTGCAAAATGGTTTCAAGCTTACCGCCTGCCATTTTTTCTAACCCCTGTGACATTACATTCATGCCATAAAGAAAGAATGCAAGCCCACCCAAAAGTGTTATTATGGAAAAAACGTCCATTCAAAATTCCTCCGTAAATATTCATATTTCTCTCAACATACACAATAATAGCAAACAACTGTTAAATTTGAAACTGTTTTTATGTTAAATCTATGTTAAATCTTATTGGTAAACCGAATTTTTATAGATGTGCCGCTTCCCGGCTCACTTTTTATACTGACCTCTCCACCGTGATAAGAAACCCCATGCTTTACAATAGAAAGTCCAAGACCGGTGCCGCCAATTTTTCTGGAATGGCTTTTGTCAACGCGGTAAAATCTTTCAAACACCCTGTCAAGCTCGTTGGAAGCTATTCCTATGCCTGTGTCGGTAACGGTATATTCAATTATACCGTCAACCTTTTGAATATTTATAATTACAAGTCCGCTATCCTTATTATATTTTATAGCATTATCACACAAATTATAAATTATTTCATCAATGATATATTCTACGCCATACACCTGTTCCTTTGTACCTTCAATATGAAGCTTTATCCCCTTTTTTAAAGCAACTGCAGAAAGTCTTGATATAACATTTTGGGAAACCTCATATAAATTTACCATTTTCTTTTCGTGAAGTATTTCTTTTTCTTCGAGCTTTGAAAGATTTATTATATCACCAACCAAATTTATAAGGCGTTGAGTTTCGTCATATATTATTCCTGAGAATCTGCTTATATCTTCAGTTTTAGCAAGTCCGTCACGCATAATTTCCGCATAGCCCGATATTGACGTAAGCGGGGTTTTAAGTTCATGAGAAACATTTGCAGTAAATTCCCTTCGCAGCCTGTTTTGTTTTTCGTGCTCGGTTTTAAGCTTATCCATCTGTTGTTTTATCTGCCTGTTCTGGTCATTTATTTTATCTACAAAAGGAAGTATTTCTTCAAAAACCTCACTGTCAGGATTTTCAATATTTATGCTGTTAATAGGCTTTATTACACTTCTGTATACCAGTTCAGCCACTACTACCGACAAAATTACGGATAAAGCAAACATTATAAGAAGTGGATATCGCAATGTTATCACAACAGATACAGCAGAAAGCTTTTCGCCATAAAAATTCTGTATTGCCCAAATACCAACTGTTGTACATACAATATAAACTGCCATAAAACCGGCAAAAATATTCCCGAATATCTTATGCCTCATAGTCTCCTCCGATTTTGTACCCTATACCCCTTATTGTTTTTATGTAATTTCCTGCTGTGCCGAGTTTTTGCCTTAATGTTCGTATGTGTACATCTACAGTACGGTTTTCACCATCAAAGGAATATCCCCAAATTTCATTTAACAATGTGTCACGTGTAAGAACAATATCACCGCTTTTTAAAAGCATACAAAGAAGCTCAAATTCCTTAAGTGTCAGCAAAACATCTTCACCATCAACACGTACAACGTGCTTGCTTGGGCATACGTAAAGATTTCCCAAGTGAAATTCTTCATCCTGATTTTCTGTATCTGTACGCCGAAGCAACGCCTTAACACGAGCAACAAGTTCCATCATACCAAAGGGTTTTGGTAAATAATCGTCAGCACCCATATCAAGCCCCACAACCTTGTCATACTCACTGTCTTTTGCCGTAATCATCATAACCGGTATCTTTTTCATATCGTGCATACCGCGTACCTTTTTCAATATTTTAAGCCCGTCCTCTTCAGGCAACATTATATCCAGAAGGATCATGGATGGTTTGTTATGTTCCGTTGCTTTCCAGAATTCTGACGGCAATCCGAACCCTGTTGCCTCTATCCCTGAATTATTGAGCGTATAGACAACAAGTTCACGTATATTATTATCATCTTCCAAAAAATATATCATTTTTCTTCCTCCGCCAGCTTATCATTTACTGTAAACAAGGTCTCCGTTTCTCATATCATAACAAAATATTCTTCCGTCATCAAGGGTCAGGCGCCATACGGGAAATGCAGTAACTTTTACAGTTTCGTCTCTGTTTCCTATATAATATCCGCTCTCCATTTCTTTTACAGTAACTCTTTTGTCAAATTTGTTCTGAGTTGCAAAATCCACAAGAATTTCCACAGGCGAAACGGTATTTGCCACTCCTCCATCGGTAATGTAATCTCCAAGCCAGTTTTTACCCGTAATTTCGCTGATTCCTTTTTCATCAACCTTTACCTTTATATAAGAATCATAGAAAATCTTATTATCAAAACTCATATAAAAACATATGCAACTTTTATCTTTTACCGCTATATAATCCGTATTACCAAGCAAGCCGGAATTTTGTATCAGCTTTTTAGCATATTTTTGCGGATTTGCAATATTTTTATCTTCATTCATTATATACCTGAACGTATTTCCGTTTATTTCCGCATCGGTGCCAACATAAAATTCAGCACCATTTTCGACGGCAGTTTTCTTTGCATCTTCAAGTACAGCAAGCATAGAATCGTATCTGTTTTCAACATTGCAAATTTTTACAGAATTATGTGTTCTCGGCACAATATCAGCAGAAATTATCACATTGTTTTTTTTAAGCACTTCAACCGTATTTAAAACAACCTCATCACCAAGATTATTATCAAGATACACACCATTAAGGTATACAATTATCAAAAATAAATTAACTATGCTGAATACACATATTAAAATTGTTTTTATTCTGCTCCATTCCATAACATCAATCCTTTTTGTTACATTCCCATATCAACTACCAAGGACTCATCATCAAGTTTAAATATCCACTTAGAATTGCCCTTTCCCGAAGAATCAAAATCATAGCACCTGTAAACATCCTCTATAACCATACCGCCATCCTGATATTTTTCGTAAATTGTATCTATTCCCATAAGCACAGGTGTAACAGTACTGCTTTGTTCTGTTTCCGATATATCGGATAAGTGAACTACAAGTCTGGTAATATAACCCTCTTCAACCTGTCCGTAAACTGCATTTTCGCACACATTTGAATAATGTATGGTGGTTCCGTTATACATACTGTCTATTTTAACCTCATACAAATTTTCCTTATTATCTGTAAGGGCAGATGAAAGATGATAATCAAAATTGCTGTTATCAGCATCAGACATACCCCATATTTTCCCCACACAGTTAAGCACATCACAAACTGCCTGATAGCTGTTTGGATTTCCACTGGAAAGTTTTAATCCTTTTTCCTTTGAAACTGCATTGTATTCAATAGTTCCATCATAGAAAAATTTAATTGTTGCATTATTTTCCACAAATGTTATTGTTCCGTCATTTTGCACGGTTTTTCGCAGTGAGCTTGCAGTATATCCGAAGATGCCCAGAACTTTTTCTGAAAATCTTTCAAATTCTTCATAATCCTTAAAAACATTATCCGACAAAATCACCGGTTCGCTTTTTATATCTGTGGAAATTTCAAGTAAAGTAAGCGGAGAAAATGCAACCTTTCTTTCTACCTCCTCATCCGATGCAGACATAACATCAAGATTAATTTCAAAAGCAAATGCGTGGTTTTGTTGTTTTTGGTTTGTTGTGTCCTCAATAAAAGTCAACAAATTATCAACATCAGCACCAAACTCAAACCGGCTGACTTTATTTTCTTTTTCATTATATGTACAAACACTAAATGTATCTGTAGCGGTATTTGGAGTAATTATAAACCCCGAAAAATCCGAAATGTCACCAAACACATTTGCCGAACCACCAATTCCGAAAAATCTGTTTAGTTCTTCACCATTCATAGCATAACCATAATCCACATACACAGATTTTGCCTTGAAATAATTTTTCCATTCATCATAAGGAATTTCTGCCACATCAACATTCTGTTCAGCAATTTCATTAAACAAGGCTTCTATATAATTCATACACTCGTTGTAATATTCAGATTCTTTAAGATAAACCTCTCTTGCACCACCGCCATTGACTACAATACGTCTTGGCTTTACGGTTTGTGCATAAAAGTCCTCACTTGTATATTCGTCATTTTTATCTGTAAAAAACGAAACAACTTCTCCGAGAACAGGAATATTTCTTGCAAATTCACCAAATCCATCTGGCCAAAGGTTACTGTCAAACCACAACTGCCCTGTAAGCTGAATACTATTTAAAATAAGCAATATTAAAATAAATAACTTTATACGTTCCTTATTCAAAATTAATGCAATCTCCTTTAAAAACAAAACTGTGCAGCCATAGGCTACACAGCTTTTAAAACAATATTTTATCTTTTGGGCACCTGTGTAACATTAATTACCGCATTATTAAGTGTGTTCATAAAATTAGAACCAAGGTAAGTTATTTCCAACGGCACCGTCTGGTTTGAACTGCCTGCTTCTGCATAGCAAATCAACGCATTTTTGCCCTTTGCAAGTGTAATCTTTTTAAAGAACAAACCACTTGCTCCAATTGTCCATGTATAAGCAGACTTCTTGTACACACGTCCGTCATAAATATAAATAGTAACAGTAGCACCCGGACGTCCATATCCTGAAATAATATAGGACATATCAAAAGTTGCAGATTTATCAGTTGGTGGATTGGTAATAACAATGATGTTATTTGAATTACCCACAGATGATGAGTACAACACATTAGGTGCCGCACTTACCGCCATACCTGATACAATTGTAAGTACACATATTAAAGCAATTATCTTTTTAACCATTATAAAACCTCCTGTCACGGAATAAATTTATAATACCTCATTTATATTATAATACATTTTTGGCAAAATTTATATTACAGAAATATTACAATTTTGTTACAAATTTTAAAATGGCATAATTTTCCGGAATATTTTTTACAAAATTACGTAAAAATATGATTATAAACATAAAAAAGGAGTGTTTAAACATGGACTTTATTTCGCTGTTGCTTGTAATTATCGGTGCAATCAACTGGGGAAGTATCGGTATTTTCGGATTTGATATAGTAGGCGCGCTTTTTGGCGGTCAGGGGTCTATAATCAGCAGAATTATTTTTACTCTTGTAGGATTAGCCGGATTATGGGCAATTACATTTTTATTCAGAGACAGAAGGAATATGTAATCTCCCGGTTTCTGATAAAGCGTCAAAGGGCTGCGACAAAGCGAAAGTTCAATTCGTTTTTGTCACAGCCTTTTTTTTAGGATTTTTCCGCAAGCTGAGAAGATAAATCCTCCCACAGGCTATACAGATTTTCAGATTTCAATTTTACTTCTTCAAGCTCGTTCGATATAGTTATACTCTTTTCATAGTCAGTTGCATTTTCGGGAAGCATAAGTTGCTCTTCAAGCTCTGCAATACGTTCTTCAGTTTCTTCAATTTCTTTTTCTGTTCTCTCTATTGCATTTTTCAGCTTACGTATTTCCGCCTCGTATTTTTTCTGTGCTTTATAGTCAAGCTTTGCTTCACTTTCTGATACAGTACGTTCCCGTACGTTTGCTACATCTTTTTTCTTCTGCGAAAAATATGTATAATCCCCATCGTACTTTTTAACTCCGCATTTTTCCATATAATATATTTTAGTAGCAAGCTTGTTTATAAAATAACGGTCGTGAGAAACAACAAGCATTGTTCCGTCATAATTTAACAAAGCCTCTTCGAGTGCCTCTCTTGAGCGAATATCAAGATGGTTAGTAGGTTCGTCAAGCACAAGAAAATTAGCACCCGAAAGCATAAGCTTTATAAGGGCGATTCTTGCACGTTCTCCACCGCTTAAGCTTCTTACAGGAGTAAGAACGTCATCATTTTTAAACAAAAATGCCGCCATTGCATTTCGCACTTCAGTCTGTGTCATTGAAGGATATTCATCCCACACTTCATCAATAGCATCTTTATCAAGTGATAAGTTCTGTTGCTTCTGGTCAAAATAGCCAAGCTGAATATTTGCACCTATTTTAGTATTGCCCTCAAGTGCCTCGTATTCGCCTGTAATAATTTTAAACAAAGTTGTTTTACCACAACCATTTGCTCCAAGCAAAAATACTCTTTCGCCTCTGTTGACTTCGACATCTGTGTTTTCAAAAAGAATTTTACCATCAAAGCCCATTTTAAGGTTGTTGCAACGAAGTACTTCGGTACCGCCCATATTTACAGCTTTGAAATTAAACCTTATATTTTCATTAAAAATCTCAGGTTTTTCAAGGTCTTTTTCAAGACGGTCAATCTGTTTTTGCTTACTTTCGGCAGTTTTTATATTTTTTTCACGGTTCCATCTTTTTTGTTGTTCTATAATACCTTCTATACGTTGAATTTCTTTAGTTGTATTCTCATAATTTCGCAAAAGCGTTTTTTCACGTTCTTCTTTGAGCTTAACATAGGTTGAATAATTTCCGTTGTACACCGTAAGCTTGTTATTTTCAAGTTCAAAGGTCTTATTTGTTACACGGTCAAGAAAATAACGGTCATGTGAAATTACAACAAAAGCGCCCTTGTAGTCACGTAAAAAATCTTCAAGCCACTCGGTAGATTCAATATCAAGATGATTTGTAGGTTCATCGAGAAGAAGCAGATTACTTTCACCAAGCAAAAGCTTACATAAAATAACCCTTGTCTGCTGACCACCGCTTAGTGCGGAAAAATCCATATCAAATTCTTCTTCACGAAAACCAAGCCCAAGCAGACTCGCTTTAGCCACATTTTTATACACAAAACCGCCCTTGCTCTCGTATTCTTCATTAAGGCGATGCTGTTCTGCAGTAAGTGTTTCAAGGTCGCCAACACCGTTTATTATCTGCATCTCTATAGATTTAAGCCTGTTTTCTATATCAACAAGCGGCTTGTATACAGTCATAAGCTCTGCCCACAATGTTTTTTCTGTATTCATCTGCGCATGCTGCTGCATATATCCAAGGTTCAAATCCCTACTTTTATACAATTCACCGCCATCATAATTTATTTCATCGGTAAATATTTTAAACAATGTGGTTTTTCCTGTTCCGTTTGCACCCACAAAACCAATTTTATCATTGTGTTCAATGCTCAGTGAAACCTTATCGAACAAAGTTCTTGTTCCGAATTCTTTTTTTATATTTGACGTATTAATTAATATCATTACACATAATTCCTTTTTTCTGTACTGATGAATATTATACATCAAAATCTTTTTAAAATCAATATTATTGTTCTATTTTAACCTGTGCATCAAGCTGTTCAAGACGTTTTACGAAGTCTTCATAGCCTCTTTCAATGTGACCCACATCTTCTACATAGGTTTTTCCGTCTGCCACAAGCCCTGCCAGCACAAGTGCGGCACCGGCACGCAAATCGGTTGCCCTTACCGTAGCTCCACTTAATTTTTCCTGTCCTTCCACTACTGCAGTTCTTCCGTCTATTTTTATTGATGCACCCATACGTCCAAGTTCAGGCACATGCATAAAGCGGTTTTCAAACACCGTTTCAACAACCATGCTGGTACCCTTTGCAACACTCATAAGTGCAACATAAGGCGCCTGAAGGTCTGTTGGAAATCCCGGATAAGGCATGGTTTTTATATCTGCTGCACAGGCTCTTTTACATCCGTTAACTATAAGGCTACCATCTTGTATATCCGTTTTTACGCCACATTCTTCAAGCTTGGCAATAACAGGCTTGATATGGTCGGTAATTATATTTTTTATAGTTATGTTACCTTGAGTAGCCGCTGCAGCAAAAGCATAAGTTCCTGCTTCTATACGGTCGGGAATTACTCCGTGAGTTGCACCATAAAGTCTTGTGACACCTTCAATTTTAACTGTATCCGAACCTGCCCCGCTTACCTTTCCTCCCATAGAATTTATAAACTCAGCAAGGTCCGTAATTTCAGGCTCTGCTGCCGCATTTTCTATAACCGTAATCCCCTCCGCCAAGGATGCCGCCATAATAAGATTTTCAGTGGCCCCTACGCTTGGAAAATCAAGATATATTTTTGAACCCTTAAGTCTTTTACAAGTTGCTTCCACATAACCGTTTCCCTGCTCTATTTTGGCACCCATAGCCATAAATCCCTTAAGGTGCAAATCAACAGGTCTTGCACCTATCTGGCATCCGCCGGGCAGGGAAATTTTCACTCTGCCGTTTCTTGTAAGCAAAGGACCGGATACAAGAAATGATGCTCTTAATTTATTTACCGTTTCATAGCTCATTACATCACTTTTAACTTCTTTTGAGCAAAATTCGTAAATCCCTTTTGAAAAATTTATTCTACACCCAAGACAATTTAAAAGTTCACACATATTACGTATATCCAAAAGGTCGGGAACGTTGAAAATTTTGCAACATTCTTCTGTAAGTAAGGTTGCTGCAAGTATTGGTAAAGCCGCATTTTTAGAGCCACTGACACATATTTCTCCGTTTAAAGGTCTTCCTCCGTATATTACATATTTTTTCAAAAAAACAGTCCCTTCAAGAGTATTCATTATTAATTATACCCCTGCAAGGAACTGCTATACTTAATTATTTTTAAAACATCAAACTAACTTTGAAATATCTTCACCGCATTGTTCAAGATAGTCAAGCACATCTCTTCTTGTAAACATAGAAAGGAATGAATATCTGCCATTCAGTGCCTTTTTTATATAATCTATACCTTCAGACTTTTCGCCTTTTTCTTCTATAAGGTATTTACCAAATTCAAAATATCCTTCAGGAAAAGTAGGAGAAAGTTCAAAAAGTTCAAGATAATACTTTTCAGCCTTTTCATAATCTTTCATTCTTAGGTATGTAAATGCAAGATTATCAACAATAATGGCATCTGTATTATTATATTCATACGCTTCAAGATTATATTCAAGTGCTTTTTCAAGGTTTCCTCGATGTACATACATATACCCAAGACTTCCGTAAATGGTGGTGGACGGATAATGTGCATGAACATATTCAAGCATTTCTATAGCCTCTTCCAGTTCACCCTTTTTCCATAGCACAAGAGCGTGAGAACCTTTTAACTTCGCGCGTTCGTGAGGTTTTAATTTATCAAGTCCAATAAGGTTAAAAAGCTTATTTGCCTCATCAACATACCCCTCTTTCAAAGTAAGGTATGCATATCTTACACGATGGTCAAACTTCATCTTGCCGAACTTATTTGCAAAAGCATAAAGCTTAAGTGCACCATCTGCATTTCCAAACCCGTATTTGTACTGAGCTATTGATGCTAAAATGTTACTTCTGTTATTTATGACATATATGAGCAGAACGCAAAATGTCAAAGCCGCTACCAAAAACATAATTTTCCTCCGTATTTAATTAAATTTACCATATGATTATAACACTAACTTTGCGTAATTTCAATACATTCATTTTTTTATTATTAATATGAAATTATTTTTTACAAATTTCAAAAATAATATTGACAAAACATCAAAAAAATTATACTATGATTGTACTGAATAAAAGGAAGGGGTTTGATAAATGAAACAAGATGTTATACGTTTAGAAAACGTAACAAAATCATTTGATAACGAAAAGGTTTTGGACTCAGTAAATCTATCAATTAAAAAGAATGAATTTTTCACGTTGCTTGGGCCAAGTGGTTGCGGAAAAACCACTATGCTGAGAATTATCGGAGGCTTTGAAACAGCCGACGATGGCAACGTTTTTTTTGATGGAGTTAATATAAACGATTTGCCTCCAAACAAAAGAAACCTCAATACGGTTTTTCAAAAATATGCACTTTTTCCACATATGAATGTATATGAAAACGTAGCATTCGGCTTAAAAATCAAAAAAATGCCGAAAGACGAAATAGATGCAAAGGTAAAGGAAATGCTTGCTCTTGTTAATCTTAAAGGCTTTGAAAAGCGTTCTGTAGTTTCTCTTAGTGGTGGTCAGCAACAACGTGTTGCCATAGCCCGTGCACTTGTAAATGAACCCGAGGTACTTTTACTTGATGAGCCTTTGGGGGCACTTGACCTTAAGCTTCGCAAAAGTATGCAGACGGAGCTTAAAAAAATACAACAAAGACTTGGTATTACCTTTATATATGTAACTCACGACCAGGAAGAAGCTCTTACAATGTCTGATACTATCGTTGTTATGAAAAACGGCGTAATTCAGCAAATGGGAACTCCTGTAGATATATATAACGAACCAACAAATGCGTTCGTTGCTGATTTTATAGGCGAAAGTAACATTATAGACGGTGTTATGAAAGAGGATTTTCTCGTTAAATTTGCTGACAGAGATTTTAAATGTGTTGACAAAGGCTTTGAGAAAAACGAATCAGTTGACGTAGTTATACGTCCCGAGGATATTAAAATAGTTGATAATCCTGAAGACGGTATGCTTTCGGGTCATGTGGATTCTGTAATATTCAAAGGTGTACATTACGAAATGAAAATTTCCTCCGACAACTATGTATGGACTGTACACTCCACAGCTATGGCACCTGCAGGAAGCTATGTGGGTATGAACATTTTCCCCGACGAAATTCACATTATGAGAAAGGCGGAAATGGCGGAATGAAAAAATCTGTATCAGCTTACCCATACGTAATATGGGCAGTACTTTTTACAGTTATTCCGTTGGTAATGGTTCTTTTTTACAGTATATATGACCAGGCAACCGGCACATTTACAATGCACTATATTTTAAAATGCTTTGACCCTTTGTACCTTAAGGTTATACTATACTCATTCAAGCTTGCGGTTTATTGCACAGTTTTATGTCTTGTTATCGGATATCCCGTTGCAATGATACTTGCAAGAACAACCTTTAAACAAAAAGATACATTGCTGTTTCTTGTAATTGCGCCTATGTGGATGAACTTTCTTTTAAGAACTTATGCCTGGCTTACAATTCTTGAAAACAACGGAATAATAAACAAAATACTTGGCTTTTTCAACCTTGGTCCATACCAGCTTCTGTACAACGAAGGTGCTGTACTTTTAGGTATGGTGTACAACTACCTTCCATTTATGATTTTGCCGATTTACACAGCACTTTCAAAAATGGATAAAAGCGTAATACAGGCTTCCTATGACCTTGGTGCAAACAAAATGCAGACATTTATGCGCGTTGAATTTCCACTAAGTATGCCCGGAGTATATTCGGGTATAGCAATGGTATTTATGCCTGCAGTTACAACATTTGTTATTTCAAAGCTTTTGGGCGGCGGACAGCAAATGCTTATAGGAAACATTATCGAAAAACAATTTATGGAGGTAAGCAGCACATCCTCATTTGGCGGTGCTTTGTCACTTCTTCTTATTGTTGTTATACTTGTTTCTATGGCAATTTCAAACAGGCTTAATCCTGACGATAATTCGGAAGGAGGCGGATTGTTTTGAGATTTTTAAAAAAAGCTTATATAGGACTTGTATTCCTGTTTTTATACGCACCCATACTGATTCTTATGCTTTATTCATTCAATGATTCACGCTCAAGAGGTAAGTGGGGCGGATTCACCCTGAAATGGTACGGAGAACTGTTTCAGGAAGCGGAAACAATGGCCGCACTCGAAACAACTCTGCTTATTGCATTGTTGTCTGCTGTAATTGCAACAGTTGTGGGTACAGTTACTGCATTTGGTATGCATTATATGAAAAAAACTCCAAGGGCAGTTTTGTCGGCAGTTTCATATCTGCCTGTTATGAATCCTGATATTGTTACAGGTGTTTCGCTTTTGATGCTTTTCCTTACACTTAACATCCAAAAGGGATTCTGGACTTTGCTTATAGCGCATATTTCATTTAACATACCTTATGTTATACTATCTGTTATGCCAAAGCTAAAACAGATGAACGAGCATTTGTTCGAAGCCGCACAGGACCTTGGCGCAGGAAGCATTTACACATTTTTCCACATAATACTTCCGGAAATAATGCCGGGTATTGTATCGGGATTTTTGCTTTCCGTAACACTTTCAATTGACGACTTTGTAATAAGTCTGTTTGCAAAAGGCCCCGGTGTAAACACACTTTCAGTTCACGTTTACAACATGGCAAAAAGAGGTGTAGTACCAAGCATAAACGCACTTTCAACCATAATGTTTGCTGTAGTTATGCTGCTTCTCCTTATTATTAACAGAAGGTCAGACAAAGGAGATGTGAAAATTGAAAAAAATTAGTTTACTTTTAATTTTAGTCATTATGACACTTGTTCTTTGTTCCTGCGGAGACTCAACACCGGTATTAAAAGTGTATAACGCAGGTAAATATATTGACCCTACGGTTTTAGAAGAATTTGAAGCACTCAACAACTGTAAGGTAATATATGACGAATTTGACAGTAACGAAAGTATGTATGTGCAAATTTCAAACAACACCTACACATACGATATAGTAGTTCCTTCCGATTATTACATTGACAGATTAATTCAGGAGGGTAGGGCAGAAAAGCTCGATAAATCTCTGATACCCAATATGAATAATCTGGATAAACAATACCTTAACCCTGTTTATGACAAAGGAAATGTTTACAGCGTGCCTTATATGGTAGGAACAGTAGGTCTTTTGTACAACAAAGCCAAAACGGGGGTAGACGAAAAAGACGTTTCCTTCGGTATGCTTTTTGACCCAAAATATAAAGGTCAGATATTTATGCTTGACAGTGTGCGTGATGCTTTAGGTGCCGCGCTTATTCACCTTGGCTACAGTGTAAACTCTACCGACGAAAACGAGCTTGAACAGGCAAAGCAACTGCTCATCAAACAAAAGCCCCTTGTTCAGGCTTACATCACCGACGAAATGGTAGATAAAATGGTTGCAGGTGAAGGACTTTTAACACTTGCATATTCAGGTGAAGCTGCATATGCATTAAGCCTTGACGAAACCGAAAGTCTTACCTACGCAGTGCCAAAGGAAGGCAGTAACAAGTGGGTAGACGGGTTTGTGGTTTTAAAAACCGCAAAGCAAAAAGAACTTGCAATGAAGTTTATAAATTTTCTGTGCAGCAAAGAGGTTGCACAAAAAAATATGATAGAGACTGGTTATGTTTCCCCTGTTCTTGGCACTTATCCGGAAGAGGAATCTGATACAGAAGTATATTACCCTCTTCCTGAAACTCTCGCAAATTGCGAAGCATTTACCTATTCTCAAAAGGTAACAGAAAAATATTCTGATATTTGGTTAAGTGTACAGCTAAGTAATTAAATTTTATTTTTTACCGCCGTTTCAAGATCTTGCAAACGGCGGTTTATTTTTACATTGTCGTACTCTTCTATTCTTCGTTGCAGTTTTTCTATTACTCCTTCAAGCTGATTTATTTTTATCTTCATTTTTTTAAAATCAATATAGCGTTCTACATCAGAAGTCTTATTTTCGCAAGCAAGAGACGGCGGTGCTTTTGAAATTGCAAAAAAATTATTTACTCCATAAAGCCTCACATTCCCGTTTATTATATTACCTTTACAACACCGCACTTTCAGTAAAGATTCATAGCAGGTATACCTTATTCCGAATTCACGAGGACTCGAAAAACCTCCCGTCATAATTACTGTAGGTGATTTATCGTTTTGCTTTCGTATATAAACCTTATTGTCAACAACACTTTCCCAGGTTATAATATCTTCATTTTGGAAAAACATAACAGGCTTTCTACCTGTTCCAACCACTTTTTCTTCGCCTCTAAAATATTCAAGAATACTCATATCATTTTCATATACAATATGCTCATTACCTTCTGTATCAATATACAAAAATGGATTTTTAATATCCGAAGGTATCTCTATATTTTGAAAATCCCCCCACTTTTTTTCATTATGCATATATTTTTTTATCCCCCAGCTTTTTTCTGCCATGCTGTAATAAAAAACCACAGGATTTTTTTCAATGTCACAATCTGTACAAAATTCATTTTTTATACAATCGACAACAAAAGGTTCTTCGTACTCGCCGTTAACAACATGGTGCACAAGCATTTTCCGCGTGTTATATTCAAGGCAGTATAATATATAAAGACCGTCATCTCCAACCCTTATGACAAAATTTTTAGGGTAAGCTCTTTTACTTTTGCTTTTCATCAACACGGTTTTTCTCCATGTGTTTTCAAAATGATTTACGTACAGAATATCACCATCCTTATTCTGATAAACCATATGTATACAATCGGAATCATCTATTGCAACATCAAAATCCTCTTGTCCGTCAGGGATAAGCACATTATATTCTGTAATGTTATCATCAGTCATTTTACAATAACATATTCCGTGAGAATTATGATAAAAATTCCATATAACTCCATAACTTTCTTTAACAAAAAAATTCATAAAATCACCCCTTAATTTATTTATATTTAACTTTACCGTCTATATGAATTAATTGCAAAAAACGGCATTTTTTTCTGTATAACAGCAATATTAATGATTAAAATAGTAAAACAGGGAGGTTTTTTCATGAAAAGAAATTTTTTTATATTTTTATTATTTTTAAATATAACATCCGTAAACGCGTATGCTTTCTCATTTAATGTTACTGAAACAAAAAAGAACAATGTGTCATCCATTGAGGAAAATCAATCAATATACTGTGATATCAACGCACATTGGTGCAAGGAATCTGCAGAAGAATTATTCAAAGACGATGTTTTCAAAGGTATAAAAATAGGTGGTAACTATTACTTTATGCCTGACGAACCTGTCACACGTGGAGAATTTTTGTTGTACCTGAATGCAGTTTTAAATATACCGACAGACAGCAATAAGGTTTTCCTGCCTTTTAATGACACCAAGCTGATACCATCATGGCAATATCCAACAGTAGGTTTAATGTACCAAAAAGGTTATATTAAAGGAAATCTTGAAAAAACCGGTCTTTTTTTTAATGGTGATGAAAAAATATCTCGTCTTGAATGTACGCTTATTCTTAATAATATTTTCAAGCCTGCTAAAAATAGCAAACCACTCTCCTACAGTGATGAATATCTTATTCCCACATACGCAAGAACAGCAGTAGAAAATATTACAGAACGCAATTTAATTAAAGGTTACGATGATAACAGCTTCAGACCATATATTAAAATAACCCGCGGAATGCTTGCAGATATTTTGTGTCGTATAAAAAAATTGCCAAATACTCAGATTGACAAACTTCCTTAAACATTGTATAATTTTGTTGAAGGGAATGAGATGTATGAAAAACAAAAAAACACTCAAAATAGGTATTGCCGGTATAGTTATTCTATGTATTATTATTGCAGCAATATTCTATATTTACGACAGCAAGCAAATATACGGCGGAAACGGTATATATTATACACAGCAGGAAACAGGTGAATACTTACAATTCAACAAAGACAAAACCTTTTCTTTTGCCTATAATCCTGATAATGCAAAAGAGGCAGAATCAAACGTGCAGGCAGAAATTTTAACCAACGGCACATGGAAAAAGTCCGGAAATAAAATAACCCTGACTTTTTCAGACAACGATACTCCTGTTATACTGGCTGAAAAAGACGGTTATTTATACAGGGAAAACAAAGTGTTCAAAGGAAAAACATCGGACGCTAAACTTTTAAACAACAGATACCTGCTTAAAGAGACTGAAGACCGCAGTACTGTTGTACTATTCTTTAAAGACGGAACAATGGCCCACGAAATACATTGGGGTAAAGATGTCACAATTAAAAACGGAAAATATACCCGAACTGACAACATTATTACCGTAAGGTATAACGATGAATCAACTACTGCAGAAAGATATCTGGTTCTTGAAACCGGTGTTGTCAAAGACATTTATTCGAAAAAATTGCCATAAAAAAATTGCTCGCTTTATATAAAGCGAGCAATTTTTTTAATTAATAATTTAAATTATTCAGCTACCGGAGCGCCAACAGGACATTCTCCTGCGCAAGCACCACATTCAAGACACTTGTCTGCATCAATAACAAACTTGTCATCGCCTTCTGTAATACATTCAGCAGGACATACTGCTGCACATGCGCCGCATGAAATACATTCATCTGTAATCTTATAAGCCATAGTTTACACCTCCTAAATTTAGTTATATTATTTTTCGTTGCCGAAAATTAATAATTATTCCTCAAGTTTTTTTAGTTCCTTAAGCTCTTCTGCAGTTAATTTTGTAGATGCCGCCTTTAAAATCACAACATCTTTTGCATCATAAACATTAACCATTGAATCTTCACCACGGTCAACTCTTACCTTAACCATACCTGCAAGAACATTATTTTCTATAACTGTTCCCTTACCGTCAGGAGTGTCAACAATTGCATCAACTCTGGGAACAAATTTGAGCATTTCTTCATAAGTTGACTGTTCGTATTTAAGACAACACATAAGTCTGCCGCAGGTACCGGAAATTTTTGTAGGGTTAAGAGACAAATTCTGTTCTTTAGCCATTTTAATAGACACCGGCTGAAAATCACCCAAAAAAGAGTTACAGCAAATTGGTCTTCCGCAAACACCTATACCGCCAAGCATTTTAGCTTCATCACGCACACCTATCTGACGAAGTTCAATTCTTGTTTTAAACACAGAAGCAAGCGATTTAACCAATTCACGAAAATCAACTCTTCCTTCAGCAGTGAAATAAAACAATATTTTATTTTCATCAAAAGTATATTCTACATCAACAAGATGCATGTCAAGCTTATGAAATTTGATTTTTTCCATACAAATTCCAAAAGCCTCTTTTTCTTTTTCTTTTATTTTATCAATTTTCTTAATATCTTCGTTTGTTGCCTTCCTAAGAACAGGCTTAAGCGGAGATACTATATTTTCCTCCGGAATTTTTCTGTTTGCAAGCATAACCTCACCGATTTCTGTACCTCGTACAGTTTCAACAACGGCAAAATCACCCTTTACAAACTCAATATTGCCCGGTGCAAAATAATATATTTTACCAACGCTTTTAAAACGAATTCCAACTACTTCAACCATTAGTTTCCCCCAGTATATTCAACATCATTTCACTTATTGCCATATTGTAGTCGGCATTAAATGAAAATGAATTACGAGTTTTTTCGACTAACTCAATTAATCTTACAGTTTTTTTGCTATTTAGTCCGTCAATTTTAAGTCCGCCTTCTTTATTGTGCAAAGTATCACACAACATAACAAGCATTATGTCAAAAAGCGGCTCATAATTATTTTTTTCTTTCTGCATAAAATCTATAAGAGAATATGTGTTTACAGCAGACCCTTTACCAATGGCCCCAAACAAATCTACAAAGTTGTTAAGCACATTACCAAGTTCTTCATTTTCACAAAGACTTTTTGCCATACCAATACTTCCCGACGCAATTCTTACTATAACCTCGGGTATATCCGCACCACAACTTTTCATATAATCTCTTACCTGATTATCAGTAAGCTCACCAAACCGCACAGTAATAGCCCTTGACCTTATTGTCTGCAAAAGCATATTGTCATTTTGGGTAACAAGTATAATTACACAATAGGCAGGCGGTTCCTCAAAAATTTTCAAAAGCGCATTCTGTGCCTGAGCATTCATTTTTTCTGCATTAGGTATTATAAACACACGTTTATCTGCAAGATAAGGCTTCATATACATATCAGCAGATGCGACACGTACGGTGTCTACCGAAACAATATCGGTTTTAGAATCAATACCGTAATGTTCATTTGTAACCACTGTAACATCGGCAACACTTGAATCAGTTAAAACATCGGCAAAAGCTTTTGCCATAGTAGTTTTACCTACACCCCGTTTGCCCGAAAAAATATAGGCGTGAGATACCTTCGCGGTTTTCACAGCTGTTTCAAGCTGTTGTTTCACGCCTGAATGCCCTATAACATTTTCAAAAATCATACTTTTTCAAACCTGTCAATATCGAGCACAAACAAAGTTGCACCGCCTACAGTAATTTCAATAGGCCATGTAATTGCAGCCGCCATACTAACAGATGTAGGTGCAACAATTTCTTTACGTGATTTGCATACTGATTTGATAATTTCTATTACTTCCTCTACTTTTTCATCATCAGTACCAATCATAAGAGTAACATTACCGGCACGCAAAAAACCACCTGTTGATGCAAGTTTAGTTACAGGAATTGCATTTTTACTCAATTTATCTGTCAACTTTGTGCTGTCTTCGTCTCCTACGATCGCAATAATAAGTTTCATATGATCACCTATCCCTTCAAAAAAATAATATAATTATCTATTCATTTACATTATACATAAGTTTTGCATATTTTTCAAGTATTTTTTATATATATGCAAAAAATACTTGTATTGGTTTAAAATTCACAAAAATTTGCAGAAATACTTGCTATAGCAGTATTTTTTATAAGAAGATTTCCATATTCCGCAAGCTTACCCCTGGCAATAGCACTGTTCAAAATTTTTTCTCCATATTCATACAATAAAGAATCAACCTTCATAGCAACACTTTCGTGTATTGCATCCATAACAAGATAATACTCACCATCAAGTTTATAAAGCCTGCTTACACCAACAAAAATATTTTCAATGTATTTGCATGCCTTTATAAGGTCCTCAAAATCCGAAAAGCTGAATATAACAGGTGATATATCTTTCGGCTTTCTCTGTTTAGTCTTTTTGTGCTTTATTTTAGGCAGCTTTTCTGCATCTGAAACACGAGTCACCGTCATTGTAAGTCCGTCATTTTTTGAGGCAACTGCTTCTACAACAATCTGTGCACCATCACCGAAAAACTCGTCTTCTATCTGTGCATGTTCTATTAAATCCCAGAAAATTTCCTGGGCTTCATCTGAATTATATTTCAAGTTTTCAAAATCCACTCCAAAATCCTTCAAGTCCTCATCTGAAAACATAATTCTGAATTTGTCAGGCGATATTTTTTCTACCTTCATAAACTCACCTCCACAATTTATTATACGCCGTTATCACAAATGGCGATATCACGAAAAATCACATTTTTGCGTATTCCTTTATAATACGAAGGACATCCTGCCCAGACCACGACCCGTATGCCGTAATTCTTTTAAAAGGCACTTTTCCCGCGTTTGAAACACTGTTTGTTCCTGTTTCTCCAACCTGTGCAGTAACTTTGTATCCTGCACGTTTTGCTGCATCTATAACCTTTTGGTTGCAGCTTCCGTATGGAAATGCAACAATATTACATTTCGTACCAAGATTTTTTTCAATAATAAGCTTTGAAAGTCTCAACTCACGCTCAAGCTGAAAAGAGTCAAGCTCTGCAAGATTCTTGTGGTCGTATGTATGTGACTGTATACTTACAAGCCCGCTTTGTTGCATAATTTTAGCCTCATTCCAACCAAAATGAACACTTGTATCAAGCACCTTACCCACAGTTTTTGCAACAACAAAAATTGTAGTTTTTACCTTATGCTTTTTTATTATCGGAAAAGCATATTTATAATTTGTATCATACCCATCATCAAAGGATATGATAATAGGCTTTGATGGCATAGTAAAATTTCCAACTGAAGCATTATATACATCCTCAAAGCTTACGGGAGTATATCCGCTTTTTAAAAGTGTTACTATATGTTCCTCAAATTTTTGAGGTGTTATTGTTGTTGCCGCCTTGTCGGGAGTGTGTGTCAACTGCACATCATGGTACAAAAGCACCGGAATATGTGCATCTGCCAGAACACTCACGCAAGAAAAGAGCAAAAAACAAATAACAAGTACTGCTGTTTTTTTCATATTTCCTCCGTTTATCTTTTGCCTAATTTATTGACAATTTCCTGACAAAATTCCTCGTTATCCTTTGTGGCAACAAGCTCATTTACAAGCATTTCCGTAATGTCCGCAGAATTCTGATTATGCAGTGCACGACGAATTGTCCATACGCACTCCATTTCAGCCTGAGAAAGTAAAAGCTCTTCCTTTCTTGTTCCCGACTTATAAATATCTATTGCAGGGAAAATTCGTCTTTCCTGCATACGTCTGTCAAGGTGCACCTCCATATTTCCCGTGCCCTTGAATTCTTCGTATATAACGTCATCCATTCTGCTGCCTGTATCAATAAGGGCAGTTGCAAGTATGGTAAGACTTCCGCCGTTTTCAATGTTACGTGCTGCGCCAAAAAACTTTTTGGGTTTATGAAGTGCATTAGGGTCAAGTCCACCCGAAAGTGTTCTTCCGGTAGAAGTACTTGTAAGATTATACGCCCTTGCGAGTCTTGTAATACTGTCAAGTAATATAACAACATCCTTTTTATGCTCTACAAGACGCATTGCACGTTCCAGAACCATTTCGGAAACACGTATATGGTGTGCAGGTTCTTCGTCAAAAGTAGAGTAGATAACCTCACCGTTTATACTGCGTTTCATATCAGTAACTTCCTCGGGACGTTCATCAATTAAAAGCACCAGCAAAGTCACATCAGGGTGATTTGTTTCAATACTTTTGGCAATCTGTTTAAGCATTGTTGTTTTACCTGCCTTAGGCGGAGAAACGATTATTCCTCGCTGTCCCTTACCAACAGGGTCAATCAAATCAACAAGACGCATTGCATAATCAGTAGGTTTGTTAACCATATGCATTCTTTCAGTAGGGTAAATAGGCGTAAGATTTTCAAAAGCAACTCTTCTTATAGCCACATCAGGTTTATCACCGTTTACTGAATTTACATACAAAAGTGCCTTGAATCTTTCATTCTCACGAGGCAAACGTGCAATACCTTTTAACATATCTCCTGTTTTTAATCGAAATCTTCTTATCTGTGCAGGTGCAACATAAACATCATCAACACCGGAAAGATAGTTTTCGCTTCTTAAAAAGCCAAATCCATCTTCACAAAGCTGAAGTATACCCTCAACCTCTACGGTTTCGGTACGAACCTTGCCGTTATCTTCAGTAACAACAGAACTTTCTTCCTCCATTTTTTCTTGAATTGCCAAAATAAGCTCTTCTTTTTTCAGCTTGGATATATTTTTTATTTCATATTTTTTTGCAATTTCCTTAAGCTCGGACAAAGTTTTGTTAATCATCAAATTACTCCTTCAAATCAAAAAATAAAATTCGCAAAAATATTATGTCTGTACATTGTATATGCAACAACCGACATATCTATCAATTCTTTACATTCGCTCATATCAAAAATTTCAACTACTGCAAGCAAACCATATACAATTATGATACCGATGACAAACCCTGTAATCAACCCCAGAGTTCTGTTAACAAACGAAATCATCGGAAGCTTTGCAACAAGATTAAGCGATTTTACTAACAAATTTGCAATTATGTAAGTTATAATAACAACTATCAAAAACGACAAAGCATCTATAACAACATCAGCCATACCCGATGCCAGTTCTTCACCTGCATCTGCAACAAGCCAAGATATTTCCGCAGGTATAATAGCCTGAGATGTTTCGTTAAAGTTTTTATTTATGGCTTCACCTATAACTGAATTTTTTACGAATCCGCTTATCACAGGGTTCAAAAATTTTGCAACTGTAATTGCTATAATCCAACATAAAAGCTTTGATATACTTTTTATAAAACCACGTATATAACCAATAATTGCCGAAATTATAACAATACTGCCAACAATAATGTCTGCCATAAACTCACCTTATATCCTTATTAACTGAATACAATCATCACACAAAACAAGCACCTTATCATTTCCTGCAAGAGAAATACCTCTAACCTTTTTCTTTATTTCAGTAGTTTCAAGAACCTTTCCGGAATAATTGATTACAGAAACTGATGATTCCTCGCATACCGCAATATTTCGCTGATTTACATCTATATGAGATACTTTTGTATCTGTAACATACTCACCCGCTTTACCGCCGCTTTTTGTATAAGTTCTTATTATGGTATTATTTTTTATACCCTTAAGTGCAACCACCGTATTACCGTTTGAATCAATTTTAAATGACTGAAGTATGTTGCTTTCAAAAGAAACATTCCACTTTTTTCTTGCTTTTGAGTCAAACATACCCAACCCCGTATCCGAAACAACAACCGCACCTCCGGATTCTACAAAGCCGACACTTACAGGCATATCTCCCTCAATTTTAGTTCTGCCGATTTCCTTTGCGGCTTTTATATCTACCATAACCACATTTTGTACTATAACGCCTGTATCTGTTGATATAGTTACTGCAACAAGACTTTTATTGTCAGGTGCAATATCAACGTCTACTATATATTCATTTCCAATCTTCCAAATATACGCAGGTTTTCCGCTGTTATCAAGAACCAACACCTTCGAGTTATATGCAACCTCATCACTTATAAGTACTGCATATCCGTTTTTATTCACCTTTGCGCTTTTTATAGGCTGGTCACATTCATATGAATATTTTTTATTTATACTGTCATATACGGACAGCTTTTTATCACCTTTATCATAAAGCAAAATCATATTCTCCGAAATATTATAATGGGGAGAAGCCATATGCATTTCAACGTAATCAGTCTGTTCACCATTAAAATTAAGAAAACGTATTCCCTCATAACTTAACGCGAAAATTTTACCATTATATTCATCTATCTGATAATTGGAATCGTTTTCAAAATCATATATGCTTTCTGCAGGATTTTTACTGCACCCGCTAAGGTTGTATAAAAGCAGAAAAACACAAATTACAAATGCGCATATACCAAAAATTATCCCCATCTTTTTAGTTGCAACACCTTTATTTTCAACTGTTTCCATAAAATTCACCTCAGTATAAAATATCTTTAAGATAAAGCCCCTGAGGTTCCGCTGTAATACCCGCACGTCTGCGGTCACAGCTTTTTATTACCTCCGGAATACTTTCCCAACTTATGCGTCCTATTCCGACGTATAACAATGTTCCTGAAATTATACGTACCATATTGTAAAGATATGCATTTGCATTTATTTCAAATTCAATAATATCCTCATAGCTTCGCACATTAAGATAATTTATGGTACGTACTGTTGTTTTCTGGTTGCTCCCCTGAGTCATAAAACCCGAAAAATCATGAGTCCCCTCAAAAAAGCCAACTGCTTTTTTTATATTTTCAACATTTACATTATATGGGAAGTGATAAGCGTAGTTTCTAAGAAAAGGATTTAAAATTTCAGAACAACAGGTTTTATATATATATGTTTTAGAATGGGCACTGAACCGCGAATTAAAATCTTCATCTGCTTCCGCAGCACTTTTTACTCTTATATCCCCCGGAAGCTTTGTATTTAAAGCCAACGGAATCTTATTAGCAGGAATAGATAAATCACTTTTAAAATTACATACATAGTTTATGGCGTGGACGCCTGCATCCGTACGACTGCATCCTGTAACTTCTGCCTTTTGTTTAAATATTTTTTCTATTGCATTTTCCACAACCTCACATACAGTCACGGCATTATTCTGTTTTTGCCAACCGTGATACGCAGTTCCGTCGTAGGAAAGACAAAGCTTATAGTTCAAGGTACTCACCACCTCAAAATATTTGTAAAAATTACAACTGCCACAAACAGCAACATAACCATAACCGCAACACCATCGCGTACGCCAAGCTTCGGTTCATTCATTTTTGTTCTGTTTTTTCCACCGTGATAACAACGGCATTCCATAGCCATTGCAAGCTCATCGGCACGTCTGAATGCACTTATAAACAACGGAACAAGTAAAGGTATCAACGCCTTTGCACGTTTAAACACATTTCCGCTTTCAAAATCTGCACCTCTTGCAGTCTGGGCCTTTGTAATTTTATCGGTTTCCTCTAGTATTGTAGGAATGAATCTTAACGCTATACTCATCATCATCGCAAGCTCGTGTGACGGCAATCCTATTTTGGAAAAAGGACTCAACAGTCTTTCCATACCATCAGTAAGCTCAATAGGTGAAGTTGTATAAGTAAGCAATGATGTACCCATAACCAAAAAGGTTATGCGAAAAATCATATAAATTGCGTTTGCTACACCATCTTTTGTTACAACAATAAATCCCGCATTCCATAAAACCTCGCCGTTTCTTGTAAACAGTATATTAAGTATTGCAGTAAATACAACAAAAAACAACACAGGTTTAACGGCTTTTAGCATATATCCGAAAGGTATTTTCGAAATTCCAATCATAAATATCGTAAACAAAACAAGTGCAAGGTAACCATATATGCTGTTTATACAGAAAATAACAATCATAAAAACAACAGCAAGCACAATTTTAATTCTTGCATCCATATTGTGAATATACGACTCGCCGGGAAAATACTGTCCCAAGGTTATATCCTTAAGCATTTACAGCACCTCCGTTCATCTTAACCATATATTCTACCGCACGCTCAACTGTGCATACTTTCACACCACAAAGTCTATCCATAAGTCGTGTTATCTGCGGTGCGGTAACCCCTATTTTTTCAAGACTTTCATAATCCGAGAAAACTTCTATAGGCGTTCCGTCTGCAAAAATTTCTCCCTCATTCATAACTACAACACGTTTTGCACACTCTGCAACGTCTTCCATATCGTGAGAAACAAGCACTATGGTAATTCCATATTCATCGTGCATCTTTCTTATACGCTTCAAAAGTTTTTTTCTGCCCATAGGGTCAAGACCTGCAGTAGGCTCGTCAAGTACAAGAACTTCAGGCTGCATCGCAAGAATACCTGCAATTGCCACACGGCGTTTCTGACCACCCGAAAGTTCGAATGGCGATTTTTCAAGCCATTTTTCATCAACCCCTGCTATTTCACAGGCATATTTAACTCTTTCTTCCACTTCTTCATTGGTAAGCCCCATATTTTTAGGTCCAAAAGCAATATCAAGCCGTACAGTTTCTTCAAAAAGTTGGTGCTCGGGGTACTGAAAAACAAGACCAACAGTTGTTCTTATTTCCCTAAGACTTGTATTTTTATCACCAATGTTTTTTCCTTTTACCCATACTTCTCCGCTACTTGGCTTTGCAAGTGCATTGAACATCTGAAGCATAGTGGATTTACCGCTTCCCGTATGCCCTATAACTGCAAGAAAATCTCCTTTGTTAACATTAAGACTGATATTGTTAACCGCACTTTTCGAAGCCGGAGAATTAGATGCATATTCATAAGAAACATTTTTTAGTTCTATAACAGGTTCAACATTTACGGATTTTTTTTCAGCATCAAAAGCAACGGTGCCGCATTTTAAAAACGGCTTTATTTCAGCCACAGCCTGTTCTATTGTAAGTATATCATTTTTAATATCAAAACCGCATTTTTTTAGCCTGTATGCAAATTCGGTAACCTGAGGAACATCGAGTCCTATTTCTTTTATTTTTTCAACATCTGCAAAAACTTTTTCAGGCTTATCATCAATTATTATTCTGCCATTATCCATTACAACTACACGGTCAGCAAGAACAGCCTCATCCATATTGTGTGTTATAATCACAACAGTCATATTATTTTCCCTGTTCAGCCTTTTCAAGGTAGATAAAACCTCTCGTCTGCCTATTGGGTCAAGCATGGCAGTAGGCTCGTCAAGAACTATATACTTAGGCTCCATAGCAAGTATTCCTGCAATTGCAATTCTTTGCTTCTGCCCCCCAGAAAGCAGATGTGGGGCACGTTTTTTAGCTTTAGACATACCTACAGCCTCCAGAGCAGCATCAACACGACGACGTATTTCTGCTGATGGAACACCCATATTTTCAGGAGCAAATGCCACATCTTCTTCTACCACAGTAGCTACAATCTGATTATCGGGATTCTGAAAAACCATACCCACAGTCTGCCTTATATCATAAAGCAATTTTTCGTCAGATGTATCCATTTTCTCAACGTAAACCTTTCCCCCTACAGGAAGGTTTATGGCATTAAAATGCTTCGCCAGGGTCGATTTACCGCTGCCGTTGTGTCCCAGAATAGCCGTAAACCCACCCTTGTGAATTTCAATATTAATATTTTTGAGAATGTTTGAATCCGCTTCCCCGTCATAACGAAAAACCAGATTTTCTGCTTTTATCATTTATTTCATCACCCATCTTGCAGATGAACCGCAAGGTAAAATCAAACCTTTATCCTTCATTGGAATACCAATTTCATCAGCAGTAGCTTCACCGCCGAATTTTTTACCAACAGTAAGGGTAAGTACATTTGCCATAGTTGCAGCACTCAACCCTGTAGTATATGAATTCAAAAGAACAAACAAAGGATTATCACTTAAAACCTCTGCACATTGTTCAACAAAACCAAAAAGCTCTGTTTCGATTTTCCATACTTCACCACCCGGACCACGTCCATATGAAGGAGGGTCCATAATAATAGCATCATATTTTCTGCCACGGCGTATTTCACGCTGAACAAATTTCATACAGTCATCAACAATATATCGTATTGGTCTGTCTGCAATATTTGTAAGCTGAGCATTGTCTTTTGCGTGCGCAACAATTCCTTTAGAAGCATCAACGTGACAAACCGATGCCCCTGCACAGGATGCTGCAACAGTTGCCCCGCCTGTATAGGCAAACAAATTGAGAACATTTATAGGTCTGTTTGCATTTCTTATTAAATTATCCGCCCACTGCCAGTTAACAAGCTGTTCAGGAAACAAGCCCATATGTTTAAAGTTCATAGGCTTTATTTTAAATTTGTAATTCCCCTGTGAAATTGTCCAGCTTTCAGGCAAATCCTTAAAAAACTGCCACTGACCGCCACCACTGTTACTGCGGTTGTATCTGCCGTCGGCTTTTTTCCACAATGGGTTGTTGCTTTTACTTCCCCATACGGCTTGAGGGTCAGGTCTTACAAAAACGTACTTACCCCATCTTTCAAGTCTCTGACCATCTGCTGCGTCTAAAAGTTCATAATCTTTCCAATCACTACTGTACCACATATATTAACCCCTAAATATTCAAAATAATTAACAATTTATTATACTATATAAATCAAATTTTTTCAATAGGTATAACATCGCATAATTCTACAAATATTTTTTAAAATATTCCATACCATTCAGCACATATTCTGAATTTACAGATTCTACTATCATATCCACCACACATATATTCTCATCAAGCTTTTTAAAGAGATAGTCAAAATCAACAACACCTGTGCCTGCAGGAACCACCTTTTTTTTGCCCTCAGCAATATCAATATCCTTAAGATGAACAAGACGTATTTTATCACGGAAATTATCTATATATAAATCAAGAATATCCTGTTGTCTGTCTATATTTTCGGCACTTAACAATCCTACAAAATCCAGAACACAGCACATATTAGGCGAATTTATTTCATCAAGAAACTTTCTGAACAAATCTATATTCCATATTGAGTGATGATAGCACACCTCAATTCCTACAGTTACCCCAAACTTTTCAGCACATTCTGCCATTTTTTTACCGGTTTCCACAACACGTCTGTAATTTTCTGCTGAACGTGTTTCTTCCAGGGTATCACGAACGCCTGTTTCGGTGCATATCATATCTGCCCCTACATATTTTGCAAATTCTGTATTTTTCATAAATCTTTCTGCTTCAGAATCCCCATCTGCCGCCATATTTATGTAGCAACCCAAAGAAGATATATGTATTCCTTCAAGCTTGTTTTTAATGTAATTTCCAAGTGCTGGTGTATAACAATTTTTACCCCAGTCAAATTCTGTTGATATTTTACCGGGAGTAAGCTGAATGCGATCTATATTATTTGATTTTAAATTAGCCGCAACCTGTTCAAAAGTTTCAGCCTTAAAAGCGTGCCCTGTTGCACCAAGATTTTTTATTGTCATATCATACAACCCCCATAATTTACTTTATAACAATTATATATAAAAATTGTAATAAATGCAATACAAACACACATAAAATTTAATATTGATTCTTTTATTTAAGAGGTGTTTTTATGCTGTTTATAATCCGAAAAACTCAAATTTTTCTTTCGTGTGCCATCATATTTATTTTTGTGTTGTCTGTTACCGCATATAATTATGCTTCAAACCAACCATCTCCACAAACCAACGCCAACATTCTGGTTGTGGACGCAGGTCATGGCGGTATGGATGGAGGTGCCGTAGGAAATGAAGGAACACTTGAAAAAGACGTCAATTTAAAAGTTGCAATATATCTAAAAGAAATTGCAGAAAAAAACGGTAAGAAAGTAATACTTACCAGAAATGAGGATGTGTCATTACATACAACTAAAAGCAGCAGGGTACGTGATCAGAAAAGGTCTGACCTTGAAAACAGACGGCAAATATTACAAACCAATAATAATGGAATTTTTGTGAGCATACATATGAATAAATATGACAGCAAAACAGTAAGAGGTTCACAAGTTTTTTATGCCGATAATGACCAAAGCAGAATTCTCGCAAACAAAATTCAGGCTGCACTTATAAGCGGACTAGCAGACGGAAACAAAAGAATTGCAAAGCCAGCCCCTTCAAACCTATATATTTTCAAAGGCTGTAATTCAACAGCCGTAGTTGTGGAATGTGGCTTTTTGTCATGCCCTGAAGAAGAAAAACTGCTTTCTGACACCAATTATCAGAAAAAGCTTGCACAATGCATATACGATGGTATTTATAACAAATGAGAGGTACAAAGCCCTCTCATTTGTTATAAATAGAAAGAATGATTGTGTATAGTAGTATAATATTTTCTGTTATTTACTATCCAGAAATTTGTTGCAATTTTTTTGTTCAGAAAGTACAGACAGTCACCTACATAATTTTCGCCGTACACTGCACGTTTTGCCGAATATACACTTTTTAGTGATGGGTTATTATAAATTGTACCATTTGCAACAGGTTGAAACTGAACACCATAATTGCGATCAAAAATCACACCATATATTGAATTGGGATATTCTTTGCTTTTAACACGGTTCAGCACTACATTTGCAACACCGATCTGCCCCTTTACAGGTTCTCCCTGACTTTCTGCATGCACAATTCTTGAAAGCCACAAAACATCATCATAAGAATAATTATTTGCCCTGTATTTTACAGGCACATTAACCCCTTCCTTACTTATTTTTACCGCATATAAAATTTGGTCCCATTCCACCTTTGCCTCCGAATTTTCTGCAAAAAACCTAAGCGGAATCATTGTCCTGCCATTTTTAATATTTGCTTTTTCAGGCATTTCCTTTTTTTCGCCATTTACATAGGCGTAGCTTTCTCCAATATAAAATTCAAGCTTACTGTAACCTCTTATTGTCGCCTTTTTAGAAGAATTATCCCACTCTATGTCGGTAACCCCCAAGGCATTACAGATGGCACGCACAGGAATAAACGTTGTTCCGTCTTTTATATACGGACCCGAGTCTGTACTAATCTCCTTTTCATTAACATAAATACTGATTGGCATACTGTTATTGGCATACACCGAAATCATAGCCATTATAAATAGCAAAAACACAATACCCATAACAGTAAAAAGTTTTTTTAACATCTCTTTCTCCTTTCCGTATTAATGTCAATTACCCCAAAATTATATCACATTATGTAAACCTGTTCAATGTTCAAATACAGGTAATCCCGCCAAAAAAAGGATGCAAAAACTTTAGTTTCTGCACCCTTTTAATTATCACACTACCGTAAGTTGTTTTATCTTTAACTCATTGTCAAACACTATTTCATACTCTGTATGTTTTTTTATTTCACCTTTTAAAATTGCATCCGCAACATAATCCTCAACAGTACTCTGAACATTTCTTCTTAAAAATCTTGCACCGTATTCAGGGGCGTAAGAAATTTGAGAAATGTGCAAAACAACCGAATCATCAAATTTTACAAAAATACCGGTTTCACCTAATCTTACAGAAATTTCAGCAAGCATTTTTTTGCATATTTCCTTGATATTCTCTTTTGAAAGAGTATTGAAAACAACTATATTATCAACACGGTTTACAAATTCAGGTTTAAGAGTTTTTTTGAGTGCATCATTTATTGATTTTTCAAAAGATTCTTCTCTTTCACCATTATCAAACCCAACAGTTTTTTTATTCAGAATATCAGCGGCGCCAATATTTGTAGTCATAATCACAACTGTATTTCTAAAATCGGTTTTTCTGCCCTGAGAATCAGTAAGAATACCATCCTCCATTATCTGCAAAAGAATGTTAAGAACATCGGGATGTGCCTTTTCAATTTCATCAAAAAGCACTACAGAATATGGCTTTCTGCGTACATTTTCCGTAAGCTTGCCGCCGCTTTCATGCCCTACATATCCGGGAGGTGCACCTATAAGCTTGGCTACGGAATGTTGTTCCATAAGCTCACTCATATCTATTCTTATAAGATTTTTATCACTGCCAAACACTACAGTTGCAAGTTGTTTTGCAAGCTCTGTCTTCCCAACTCCGGTAGGACCTGCAAACACAAATGTTCCCATAGGTCGCTGAGGATTTTTAAGTCCTGTTCTGCCACGTTTAATTGCCTTTGAAACTACGGAAACTGCCTTGTCCTGACCAATAATAACGTCCTTTAACAAATCTTCCATATTAAGCAAAGAGTTTTCTTCTTTTTCCGAAAGTTTTGTTACAGGTATCCCTGTCCATTGTGCCACAACTTCCGCAATATGTTCAGGCATAAGCGTAAGTTCTTCATTAATAGCATTTTCGCTTTTTCTTGCAAATGAAAGTTCTTTTTTCAGTGATTGCACATTCATCCTGCATTGTGACGCCTTGTCAAAATCAGCATTTTTAAGGCTTTCATCAAGATTATCCTCTTCAAGTTTAATACGTTTTTTCAACCGCACTATTTCTGAATTATCATCACCGTAATTTATTTTTATTCTTGATGCGGCTTCATCAACCAGATCTATGGCTTTATCGGGCAAAAATCTATCCTGAATATACCTTACTGACATACTTACTGCCGCGTTTAAACTCTCGTTGGTTATTTTTACACCATGATGCTTTTCGTAATAGCCTTTAAGTCCTTCAAGTATTTTGTAACACTCATCCTCAGTAGGCTGTTCTACTGTTACAGGCTGAAAACGGCGTTCCAATGCAGAATCCTTTTCTATATGCTTACGGTATTCATCAATTGTTGTTGCACCTATAAGCTGAATTTCGCCTCTTGCAAGCAACGGTTTCAGGATGTTAGCAGCATCTATTGATCCTTCAGCAGCACCTGCTCCGATGATTATATGCAATTCATCAATAAACAAAATAATATTTTCTGCGTCAATAACTTCGTCAAGAATTTTTTTAAGACGCTCTTCAAATTCTCCACGGTACTTTGTTCCTGCAACCATAGATGACATATCCAATGATACAAGCCTTTTACCAATGAGATTACCGCTTATTTCTCGATTGCATATTTTTATTGCAATACCTTCAACAATAGCAGTTTTTCCAACCCCCGGCTCACCTATAAGGCAAGGATTATTCTTTGTACGTCTTGAAAGAATCTGCACCGCACGCTGAATTTCCTTTTCACGCCCAACTACCATATCAAGCTTTTCTTCAGTTGCAAGCTTTGTAAGGTCACGGGAATATTTATCCAGAGTAGGTGTTTTTTTCACAGGCTTAACCTCACTACCCATAGATGAACATGCGATAACTGCTTTATCCTGCATTCTGCCAAGATTAACATTGAGTTTTTTCAATACCTGTACTGCAAGGTTGAATTCGTCATCAAGTATGGCAAGAAATATATGCTCTGTACCAACCGATTTTTGCTTCATTCTTTCAGCTATTTTATATGCATTTTCTATAATTTCGCGTGTTTTTGGAGTAATACCCACATAAGGAGGATCATCATCACTGCTTTTAAAGCTCATATCCTCAACGGCAGAATATATTAATTCTTCAGAAACTCCTGACGTTTGCAAAATTTTTGCTGCCACACAATCCTCCTCACGTATTAATCCAAGAAGAATATGTTCTGTACCAACATAACTTTGTCCAAATTCAATAACACTTTCTTTAGCATACATCAAAACACGTTCTGCACTTTTTGTAAAATTTGTTTCAGGAAACACAACATCACCTCTAATACAATTATTACCAATAACATTTAGGTTAAAACAAAAATTTGCGGCACAGAAGCAAACTTCCGAGCCGCATTTGTGAAATATTTTAATTAATACTTAAATTTTTTAACATTTTTTCAGCATTGGACATATAGTATTCAATATATTCATCCCCAAGCCTGCTTCTGATTTTATTTACAGCATACCCCATACAGGGCGGTCTTTGTTCCATATTATGACAGTCAGACCCTATAAAATGTGCCGCACCGTTTCTCATTAAAGTCATCGAATTTGATTTCTTTAAAAAATTTCCGAGATTATCAACATTAACCTGATGTTTAAGCCCCATACCCATAAGTGTACTGATGTTTTCAGCACTTACCAAATCAATATATCTGTCAAGGTGGGCTATAATGATTTCCAGACTGTGTGATACTGAAATTTTAAAAATCTCTTCAAAAACCCATGGTTCCCAACGGCAATAAGGCATTTCCAGAAGCAGATAGTCCGTATTGGCTATAGCAAGTTTTCGGATATCTTTCTTATGAAGTTCATAATCAAGCAAAACCTCTGCACCCAGTATTATTTCAACATCTTCAGGCACATAGCCTTTTATAGATTCATAAGATGCCCGTCTGTTAGCAAGAAATTCATCGATAGTAGTAAACTCTCCGTAAAAATGAGGTGTAGCAACTATTTTATTTACCCCAAAACCTTTTATTTCATCAATCATCCTCAAAGTTTCTTCAACATTTTTACTTCCATCGTCGATTCCCGGCAATATATGTGTATGTATATCTACCATATAAAATTCCGCAAATTAATTACCGTAACGATAATAATTATAATAATTTTTATATCTGTACTTGCCTCTGCTTACGTATTTCTGCTGTTTCTGGTTAAAATCGTTAAGTACAACCCCAAGCGGTTTCACGTTTGCAAGTTCAAAATTGGACATAGCCGCACTAAGTGCATCATATTCAGTATAATTACTTCTTGTAACCATAATATAACCTGTGATGTTATTGGAAAGCACCAATGCATCTGAAACGATATTTACCGGAGGAGTATCCAGAATTATAAAATCATAGCTTTCAGACAATTTCTTAATAAGTTCCTCCATTTTTTCTGAAGAAAGTAGTTCAATAGGATTTGGAGGAATATGTCCTGAACTTATCAAATCAAGATTTTCAACACGTGTTTTTTGTATGTAGTCCTGTTTTTTCTGATCAAAAACACCCGACAAAACATTTGAAAGACCAACTTTATTTTCAAGGTCAAAATACTTGTGAAGTTTAGGTTTTCTCATATCAGAATCAATTATAACAACTTTCTTTTCAGTCAGTGCAAATGAAATTGCAAGATTTATAGCTGTTGTTGTTTTTCCTTCACCCGGAATTGCACTTGTAATTGCATAAGATCTGCAACCTGAAGAGCTTCCTGTTGAAAAAAGAATATTAGTTCTCAGTGTCTTATATGCCTCTGACATAACAAAACTGCTATCAGCATTTAAAATTGTGTGTTCCTTATTCTGAACCCCATCATATTTAAAGTTAATCTTGTCTTTCTTTTTGAACAACTTATTCATATTTGGCACCTCCGCTTGATGACTTTTTATCAAACATATTAGGTATGGTTCCCAAAACAACTAAATCATACTTTGTTTCAATATCTTCAACAGTTTTTACATGAACATCAAAATAATTTACTACAAATATAATTCCGCAGGCTACAAGCATTCCTAAAATCATACCCAACAAAGTGTTTTTTGTCACACTCGGATATGAACGGCTATCAGGCAGACTTGCATTGTCTATAACCTTTACAGACCCAACTTCCATAATGTTTTTAATGTGGTAATTTGCATACCTCAAAATTGCAGCACAAATCTTCTGTGCATCCTTTGGAGTAGGTGCATCAACATTTACATAAATTACACCTGTCTCTTCTACTCTTGAAAAAGTAGTCATAGCACGCAAAGCTTTAGGATGATACTCAAGTTTGGCTTTTTGTTGTATCATTTCATAAAAACCATAACTGCTGAATAGCTCAATATATGTATCAACAAGCATTTCCGCAGTTGTAAGGTCATAAAGATTTGCAGTATTATTCTCAACATCTCCCATAACAACATCTGCTTTATTATCAACATAAACGGAACCAACAGAGGTGAATCTCTCCGGAATAAACATACTACTGTATGTAAAGAAAATCGCACCGCACAATATTACACAAATAGCAACCAACCACCATCTTTTAAAAAGTTCTTGCAATAATCCTTGAATAGTTATTTCTTTCTCCAATGGTAACATACCCCTTTACTATATTGTTTTATAAAAATTTAATATATACCTTATTATATTGTATCACATTAAAAAAATTTTTGCAACTTATTTTTAACAAAATAAATAAGTTGACCATTTAATATATTTATTATATAATACTAACATACAAAAAACAAGGAGTGAAACTATGAACTACATTACCGAATATAAAAAATGGCTGAATTCAGATGCCGTTGATGCTGAAGATAAAAACAAACTTAAAGAAATTGAAAATAACGAATCAGAAATAAAAGAATCTTTTTATCAGACACTTGCATTTGGTACTGCCGGACTTCGCGGAGTTATAGGCGTGGGTACAAACCGTATGAACAAGTACGTTGTACGCCGTGCAACGCAGGGTATTGCAAATTACATTTCAAAACACGGAGAAGAATTAAAAAAACGTGGTGTTGTTATAGGTTATGACTCAAGACATTTTTCTCCGGAATTTGCTCTTGAAACAGCCCTTACACTATGTGCCAACGGGATTAAAACATATTTGTTTGAATCATTAAGACCTGTACCTGAAATTTCTTTTTCAATAAGACATTTAAAATGCATTGCAGGTATTGCAATTACAGCTTCTCATAATCCGGCAAAATATAATGGTTATAAGGCATACTGGGAAGATGGAGGGCAGCTTCCGCCTGCAGTATCAGACAAGGTTTTAGAAGAAATCAATGCACTCGATATGTTTGACATCAGAACAACCACAAGAGAAGAAGCAGAAAAGTCAGGTCTTCTTACAATAATCGGAAGTGAAGTTGATAAAGCATATATCGACGCCGTTTACACTCAGGCTATTAATCCTGATGTTGTAAAGGAAGTTGCAGATACCTTCAAGCTTGTATACACACCTATTCACGGCAGCGGCAACAAGCCTGTACGTGCAATACTTGAAAAAGCAGGTTTTAAGCACGTTATTGTTGTAAAAGAACAGGAAGAACCGGATGGGTCATTCCCCACTGTTTCTGCACCAAACCCGGAAAATAAGGAATGCTTTACAAAAGCAGTTGAGCTTGCAAAGGAAAATGATGTAAGCCTTATAATTGGTACAGACCCGGATGCAGACCGTATGGGAATTATGCTTCGCAACAACGAAGGTGAATACATTCCTATGTCAGGAAATCAGGTTGGTGCTTTGCTTGCCGACTACATTATTTCTGCAAAGAAAGAACGCGGAACACTCCCTGAAAACGGAGCTGTTATTTCCACAATAGTTTCTACAAAAATGGCAAGGGTACTGACAGAAAGTCACGGAATGGAATACATTGAGGTTTTGACCGGATTTAAGTTTATAGGTGAACAGATTCACCGTTTTGAAACAACAGGATGCAACGAATTTCTTTTAGGTTTTGAAGAAAGCTATGGCTACCTTGTAGGTACGCACGCAAGGGATAAGGATGCCGTGGTTGCAAGTATGCTTATAGCTGAAATGGCTGCATATTACAGTAAAAAGGGCAAAACCCTCTACGATGTAATGCAGGAACTTTACAAAACCTATGGCGGCTTTGCGGAAGAAACAATAAGCATTACTATGGAAGGCAGCGACGGTATAGCAAAAATAAAGGCAATTATGGAAGATATGCGTGAAAACAAGCCCGAAAAATTTGGTGAATTCAAAGTTAACGCAATCCGTGATTACAAAACAAGTATTAAATATGACCTTGAAAACGGCACGGAAGAAAAACTGACTCTTCCAAAATCTGACGTTCTTTATTTTGAACTTACCGAAGGAGCAAGCTTCGTTGCAAGACCATCAGGCACAGAACCTAAAATAAAGCTTTATTTCCTTATACAGTCAGATACTGAAGACAGTGCTAAAACAATTCTGTCAAAGGTTAAAGTTGCAGTTGAAGAATATATGAATAAATAAAACATTAAAAAAGTAAGTGGCGAATACCACTTACTTTTTTCTATAATTAAGAGGGGTAATTCCATACTCTTTATGAAACGCATAAGAAAAATAATCAACATTCTTAAACCCACATCTCAAAGCAATATCTCTTACCATTCTGTTACTATTACGAAGTAGCTGTTTTGCATACATCAGCCTGTTTTTTCTGATTTTATCACCTATCCCCGTGCCTGTTTCCTTCAAAAAAATATGTTGAAGATGAGAAACGCTCAAATTGCATTTTCGTGCCACATCCGAAACACTTATATCGGTTGTAAAATTCTCATCAATATATTTAATTGCTGTTTCTATATATCCAAATGCTTCGCTGTCTCTTTTTGAAACCTCTTCCCCTAATTTCAAAACATTGCTTTGTTTTAAATATTCACCTATGAAAAACGCAAGACTTTCAACATAAACTTCAATTCTTTCTCTGTTATCTTCACAAACAAGAGAATTTTTCATTAATTCCTCAAACACCTTTGCACTAATGCCTATACGGTTACACAAAAGCTTTTTCATACCGGTTGACAGTTCTCCCATAAGTCCGGATACAGACACCATTGCAAGCATTTTACCATCCACAATTACCGGAGCAACAATTTCCCTGACTCCGCAATAACAGGTTAGTGTACACACACTTTTTTTATCAAACACTTTTTTGTTGAATTTTTTCTTAAGAGCTACGCACCTTCTATGTAATCCGCCTTTATCCTTTATTGCCATGCAGTATTCATTTGTATGCCAACGGGAAATTTCCGAAACATCATCAAAATCCCCGCTATTTCTCAATATGTACAAGTCATCATAAATTATAAGTCTTCCCACTATATCATCAGTGACAAGCTTTATGTATTTTTTTATAAATTCTCCATTAATTTTCACAAACATCACACCATAATTAAATTACATAGCATAAAATCAAAGTTTTAACATTACAACTATGCTATAATTTATTATAAATGATGTATACAAATAAATCAAGAGGTGGTACAAACTTGGAAATAATATGGTTAGATGCTAATGATTTCAAAACTTATGGTGGATGGCAAACAGAAACACAGTTTGTAAAGGAAATGGGACAGCCATACCTTATTGCAAATCATATACCCGGTGTTCCTGTAGAAAATGCAGATACAGACTTTTCCGTAAAAACCGAAGGATATTACAGAATTTTTGTACGTACAAAAAACTGGAGGCTTCCATATGCTCCGGGACAATTTAAGGTTGCGGTGGACAATAGCGAGCTTGAAAACACGTGTGGTAAAATGCCTTCCCCTGACTGGTACTGGGAAATTGCCGGTGATGTATACCTGAAGGCAGGGAATCACAAACTTGAGCTTTGCGATAAAACAGGCTGGTTATCCCGTTGTGCAACTGTAATAATAACAAATGATTTTGATTATACTCCATCACCGGAAATAAACAGGCTTTTAAAACAAAGAGCACAGGCAAAAAACATTGACACAAAAATAAAAGACCTTGGAAATTGGGATTTTGTAGTTGTGGGTGCAGGTCCGGGTGGTGTGCCTGCTGCAATAAGTGCTGCACGTGCAGGTCTCAAAACTGCACTTATATGCGCAAGACCATATGTAGGAGGAAACGCAAGCGAAGAGGGCACAATAGGCTTTGATGGTGCAGGTGGTAAAAATCCCGGCAATCACGAAACAGGTATTGCAAACGAAATCAAAAGATACCGTGAACATTACAAAACATCCTGGCAAAAGGCTTTGGAAATGCTGATAGAAAAAGAACCGCTTCTTACACTTTACACAAACAGTATGTGTACCGATGCAGTTTCAGAAAACAACTTAATAACATCCGTAGAGATAACAAATACACTCACTTTAGAAAAAAGTGTTATAAGTGCCCCTTTATTTGCAGATTGTACAGGAGATGGATGGCTTGGCTACTACGCAGGTGCCGCATACAGAGTAGGCAGAGAAGCAAAGCACCAATACAACGAGGAATTTGCACCGGAAAGTCCCGATACTCTTACAATGAGCGGTTGCAATACAAAAACACATCTGGGCTTTCAGTTACTTGGTTTTTATATGGAAGAAGAACCGCAAAAAACAGAGTTTAAAGCCCCTGAATGGACTCCTTCATTCCCCGAAGGGACAGAAACCCAACGATATCAGAAAAAACCTCACTCGCCCGAATGGTGGCTTGAAAACTCCAACGACTATGATGACTTGTGGAATCAGGAATACACAAGAGATACTCTGGCAGCGATTAATGTAGGGTATTTTGGGTGGTTGAAAACAACTTCTCCCCAAAAAGACGAATTTGCAAATTACAGTTTAAAATATCTGTGTCTGCACAATTCAAAAAGAGAAAACCGCCGAATCATAGGCGACTATGTACTTACAATGACAGATATCATGGATGGTAAAAAATTCGAGGATGTTATATCATACCACGGATGGGGAATAGATGTCCATCACCCTAAAGGAATATTTTCAGGAAAAGAAGGACCCTTCCATCTTAATACCGAAGTTCCTGTTTCACCAATACCATACAGATGCTTATATTCTAAAAACATAGGAAATCTGTTTGTTGCCTCAAGATGTTCATCAGTTTCACATCTTGCACTTGGTTCTACGCGTGTAGAAAGCACAATTGCAACTATGGGGCAGGCAGTTGGAACTGCGGCAGCTTTTTGTAAAAAATACAATACATTACCACGAGGAATATACGAAAGCCACATCAAAGAGCTTCAGCAACAGCTTTTAAAGGATGACCAGACCATATTTGAAATATCCAACGAAGATACTGATGACAAAGCAAAAAACGCAAGTATTTACGCAACAAGTGAGGCTTCTTCAAAAAAAGGATTTGCAAAAAATGTTATAAACGGTAAAATACGTTCTACTGCAGATGAGTGCAACTCCTGGATAAGTGAAAGCGGTTTACCACAAAGCATTACTCTTAAATTCAACAATGTAATGGACATATCCCGTGTGCAGATTACCGTGGAAACAGACCTGACATATCCACTCTTTTCCTGTTGGGAAACTCCTCCCTTCTATGATACCGCAAATGATATTACAATAGAATTGTTAAAAGACGGAAAATGTATGGAAAAAAAAGAAATAACAGATAATTTTGTACGTCAGATACGCAGCGATTTTTCAAATATGTCTGCTGATGAAGTAAAAGTTACTGTAAATAAAGCCGACAGTAATGTGGCGATAATAAACGAAATTCGTATATATTAATAAAAATACAGGGTGTTTTTACACCCTGTATTTTTATTTGGGAATCTGCATCCCTGTATGGTCCATATAATAATTATCTTTATAAATCAAATCCGATACACCGACAAATTCATACCCCTGATTTTTCAGGTCACATAGTAACTGGGGTAATGCTTTTGCAGTATTTTTCGTGCCGTTATGCAAAAGTATTATTGAACCGTTTTTCACTTTATCGGTAACCCGTTTTATTATCATTTCTGCCGTCAGACCTTTCCAGTCAAGACTGTCTACACTCCATTGAATACAATATCTGCCTGTCTCCTTACAGGTTTTTACAAGCAAATCATTATACTCTCCGTAGGGTGCACGGAAAAGTACTTCATTTTGTCCTGTCAGTTTTTTTATTTTCTCATCACAATTATCCATTTCCTTAATCATCTGCTCACGGGATAGTGAATTTGTGTGAGGGTGAGTATCGGAATGATTTGCTACTTCGTGTCCTTTTTCGTACATTTCCTTTATTCTTTCCGGATATTTGTCAACAAAGTCTCCAACTACAAAGAAAGTAGCCCTGCATCCGTAATTTTCAAGAGTTGTCAAAATATCCGCAAGGTCATTATCATCCCATGCAGAATCAAAAGTTATTGCTATTTTCTTTTCATCTGTTTTTACACAGTAAACAGGCAAATTATCATAATTATCGGTTTTTTTTACTGCATCAACTCCCGTAAGAGCAAAAGAAAGCACACCAAAAACAAGAATTCCAAGAAACAGTAACATACGTTTATTTATAACAATAAATTGCATAATACACCTCCATTCAATAATAAATATGTATAAAAAACAAAAATTATTATTAAAACACTTGCCTTTTTTAAAATATGAATGTATAATATATGCATAAATATTTTATTTATATATTTAGGAGGAAATTAATATGAAGAAAATTATCTCATTATTGCTTGTATGTGTTATGGCTCTTTGCCTTTTCACAGCTTGCGGCGAAAAAACAGAAAAACTTACAATGGCTACAAACGCAGAATTCCCACCATTTGAATATCTTGAAAATGGTGAAATCGTTGGTGCCGATGTTGAAATTGCACAGGCAATTGCAGCTAAAATGGGCAGAGAACTTGAAATCACAAACATCGACTTTGATGCCGCTTTAACAGGCGCAGCAACAGGCAAGTACGATATGGCAGTTGCAGGTATTACTGCAAACGATGACAGAAGAAAGAATATGGATTTCTCTGTAGATTACTACACAGCTTCTCAGGCTATTATCGTTATGGCTGACAGTGCAATTGCTGCAGCTGCAGACCTTGAAGGCAAAACAATTGCTTGCCAGGAAGGTACAACAGGCGAACAGTTCCTATTGGACGAAGGCTATGCTATTCAGTCATTCAAAACAGGTGCTGAAGCTGTTACAGCTATGACATCAGGTAAAGTTGATGCAGTTGTTATTGATGATGCTGTTGCTAAGGCTCTTTCATCAAAGCAGAACGGCGCAACAAAAGTTCTTGACGAAGCTTTGACAAAAGAAGCTTACGCAATTGCTTTGAAAAAAGGTAACGCTGAACTTGCAGCAGAAATCAACAAAGCTCTTGAAGAACTTAAAGCAGACGGCACACTTGCTACAATATTCGAAAAATACGAATTGCCATACGATGCTGAATAATTAAAACTTATTGACGAAGCGACGTATTTATGCGTCGCTTCTTTAATTCAAAGGGAAGGTAATTATAATATGGAATGGTTTAATAATTGGTTGGATAAATTATACGAAACCTTTATTGTAGGCGATCGTTATATGACGTTAATCGAGGGTTTTGAAAAAACTCTGATTATAACCTTTGGTGCACTTGTTATCGGTGTCATAATCGGTACAATAGTTGCTATGCTTAAAGTGTTTGCACAAAACAATCCAAAATCAATAATTTTAAAAATATTTGAGGTAATATGTAACATTTACCTTACAGTCATAAGAGGAACACCGGTTGTTGTTCAGCTTTTGATTTCTTTTTTCATAATCTTTATATCTGCAAAAGACGGCACATGGGTTGCCATGCTTACATTTGGTATAAATTCAGGTGCTTACGTTGCCGAAACCATACGTTCAGGTATTATGGCAATTGATAAAGGTCAGATGGAAGCCGGAAGGTCTCTTGGTTTTTCAAACCTTCAGACAATGTGGCTTATAATTCTTCCTCAGGCATTTAAAAATATACTACCTGCAATAGGTAACGAAATGATTGCACTTTTAAAAGAAACATCTGTAGCAGGTTATGTTGCGGTAATAGACCTTACAAAAGCAGGTAATCAGATTAAAAATACTACATACGACCAGATTAACCCTATTTTGCTGGTTGCTATAGTTTACCTTGTTATGGTAATGCTTTTCACTTGGCTTATAGCCTTGCTTGAAAGGAGGTTGAGAAAGAGTGAACGCTAATAACATCATAGAAACTAACGAATTATGCAAATTTTACCGTGGCGGCAAAATAAAAGCACTAAACGGCGTAAGTGCAGAAATAAAGCGCGGCGAGGTGGTAGTTGTTATCGGCCCTTCCGGTTCAGGTAAATCCACATTCTTGCGTTCATTGAATCTTCTTGAGCTTCCAACATCAGGAAACATTATTTTTGAAGGTGTGGATATTACTGACCCTAAAGTAAATATCAACCTGCACCGTCAGAAAATGGGTATGGTTTTTCAGCATTTCAACCTGTTCCCTCATATGACAATTCTAAAAAATATGACTATTGCCCCTATGAAGCTTTTAAATCTTTCAAAGGAAGAAGCTGAATCAAAGGCGATGGAGCTTTTAAAAAGGGTTGGTCTTGAGGACAGAGCAAATGCTTATCCGTCACAGTTGTCAGGTGGACAAAAACAACGTGTTGCCATAGTACGTGCACTTTGTATGAACCCCGAGGTAATGTTGTTTGACGAACCAACATCAGCACTTGACCCTGAAATGGTAGGCGAAGTACTTGATGTTATGAAACAACTTGCAAAAGAGGGTATGACAATGGTTGTTGTAACTCACGAAATGGGCTTTGCCAAAGAAGTTGCGGACCGCGTAATATTTATGGACGAAGGTCAGATTATGGAAATAGGCACACCTGAAGAAATTTTTGAGAATCCACAAAACTCAAGAACACAGGCATTTTTAAGCAAAGTGCTTTAAAATTTAATATTAACACACAAATCACCTCATTGCATATTTTGTAATGAGGTGATATAATTATGTCAGATATTATTTTGTGGTCATTACTTGCTTTTTTCAGTGCATTCGGTTTGTTTGAATTTATACGCTTTTTATATGCTGATTTTAAAAATTTTGATGCCGACTTTTATATGGTTGTACATTGTGAAGAAACCGAAGACAATATTGAAGGTATTATACGCAGTGCCATACTTTCTACAGATTGTCATTCCATAATTGCTCTTACAGACAACAACAGTTATATTACTGAAAAATTAGCCGAAGCTTATCCACATATAAGATTCATGACAACCGTGGATTATATCGAAGAATTAAAACAACGGGGACTGTGAAACAATGAATGAAAATTTACAACAGGAAAAAGAAAAATTAACAGGTCAGGTAGTTGGAATTGTATATTATAATTCCGATAACGGTTACACGGTTTGTGATATTGAAACCGAAGATGATACCGTTACCGCTGTGGGATATATGCCACAAATTGCCGAAGGGGAAAGTGTAACCGTTTTTGGTGAATGGACTTTTCATCAGGACTATGGTCCGCAGTTTAAGGCAGAATATTATGAAAGAACTCTTCCATCTGAAGTTGATGACATTTTAAAATATCTGGCAAGCGGTTCTATAAAAGGAGTACGTTTGGCTACTGCAAAAAAAATAGTTGATATGTTTGGAAAAGAAACTCTTGCCATTCTTGAACACGAGCCCGAAAAACTTTCTAAAATAAACGGAATTTCAAAAAAGAAAGCTTTGGAAATAGGTGCCGATTTTGTAAAACAACAGGGCATAAGAAATATTGTTATGTACCTGCAAAAATTTGGCATCACACCACAAAGTGCAATTAAATTATACAAACGATACGGTAGTAATTCTGTAGAAAAGATAAAATCAAATCCTTACATTCTTTCAGAATCACTTTACAACATAGGCTTTAAAACCGCCGATAAAATAGCACTTGATATGGGGGTTGAAACCAATGCCCCCATAAGAATACGTGCCGCAACATACTATGCTCTTAACACTGCTGCAATGAATGGTCATACGTACTTGCCGAAAAATATTCTTGTTGAAGAAATATGCCGTATGATCAAAATAACCCCTGAAGAGGCTGAAAACATTGTAATTAAAATGATTTTTACCTCTGACCTTAAAACCGAAAACACAGATGGCGATTTGCAAAATGTATATTTACCACAGCTTTACGATGCCGAATTATACGTTGCGGAAAAAATTGCAAAAATTGCAAAAAACACAGATAGTCTTGGAAACATAGATATTGAAAACCTTATAAAGACTGTTGAAAAAAACAGCAATATAACGCTTGCCGAATTGCAGAAAAAAGCAATAACAGATGCTATGGAAAACGGCGCAATAATAATAACAGGTGGCCCCGGAACCGGAAAAACCACAATAATAAATACCATAATACAAATTATGGATACTTTAGAAAAAAAGGTTCTTCTTGCTGCCCCAACAGGTCGTGCCGCAAAAAGAATGTCAGAAGTATGCAACACCCCTGCCAAAACTATACATCGTTTGCTTGAATACATTTTTTCATCAAATGATGACAGAATGCTATTTGGTAAAAACGAACACAATCCTCTCGATTGCGACCTGCTTATAATAGACGAAATGAGTATGGTTGATATTTCACTTATGGAAGCTGTTCTTAAAGCTATAAGAATGAACACACGAATTATAATGGTAGGTGACAGCGATCAGTTACCATCGGTAGGTGCAGGAAATGTTTTGCATGATATAATTAATTCAGGCATAATTCCCACAGTTTCGCTGAAGGAGGTTTTTCGTCAGGCAAAAGAAAGTGCAATTGTTGTAAATGCTCATAAAATAAACAACGGAGAATATCCCATATTCAATCAGCAGGGAACAGACTTCTTCCTTGTAAAAAAAGACTCTGCAACCGATATATCAAAGTCAATAATTGAGCTTTTTATCAAAAGACTGCCTGCTGCGTACAAATACAATCCCCTTTATCAGATACAGATACTTTCACCAACACGCAAGGGGATAACAGGCATAAACGAGCTTAACAATGCTTTACAAAATGTTATAAACCCGCCTGACAAAAAGAAAGCTGAAAAGCAGTTTAAAAACATAACCTTCAGAGAAGGCGACAAAATTATGCAAACCCGTAACAATTACGAACTTGAATGGGTAAAATATGACGATCCCGAAGTTCTGGGATGTGGTGTTTTCAACGGTGACATAGGCTATATTCACCGAATAAACACAGAGGATAAAATTGTTACAATAGTATTTGATGACAAAGTGTGTGCATATGAATTTTCTCAGCTTGAAGATATTGAGCTTGCATATGCAATTACAGTTCACAAAAGTCAGGGAAGTGAGTTTGACGTTGTAATTATTCCTATGTACCCATGTGCTCCAATGCTACAAAACCGCAACCTTTTCTATACGGCAGTTACAAGGGCAAAAAAGCTTGTAGTGCTTGTAGGAAGGGAAGCCACAATAAAAACAATGGTAGATAACAAATTAAAGCAAGTCCGCTATACCGGTCTTGTGGAAAAAATAAGAAAAAATGAAATTAAAGGATTATTTAATTAAGTTAATAGCTCCGCAAAAATGTATATCATGCAACTGTACTATACCTTTGCAGTCATCTGCCTTATTTTGTTATGAGTGTAGCAAAAACTATCATCTTAACAACGAGGCAACCTGTGATATATGCGGAAAACCGATAAATATAAATCGAGACAACACCTGTTCTGTTTGCAAAGATACAAAAATCTATTACGCAAAAAATGTATCAAGGTATTTGTACAAAGGCTGCATAAAAGAAGGTATTCACAATATGAAGTTCAAAAGACGTCAATGGATTGCCTTTGAATTCGGTAAAACACTATGTAAAACTATTAAAGAGGAATATTCAGACATAAATTTTGACTTTATAATTTATGTACCGATGTCACCCCTTAATGAATTAAAAAGAGGGTTTAATCAATCATTCGAAATGGCTCAAATAATATCTGAAGAGTTAAAAATACCCATAAACACAAAAATACTCTATAAAAACCCGGGAGTAAAAACTCAAAGTGGTCTAAACTACAAAGAACGTGTACAAAACATAAAGAATGCCTTTACTGTAAAAAACAGTCATTTGCTTACAGATAAGGTAATACTTCTTATTGATGATGTATTCACAACAGGAAGTACAATAAATGAATGTGCACGCATACTCAAACGAAACGGAGCTCTTGCAGTATACGCCGCAACACTTTCAACAGTTACAAAAGACGAATAAAGGTATTGTAAACTAAACAAAAATATGGTAAAATTAAAACAATACAATTAGCAAAAGGAATGATTAAAATGCATATGAAATTTGAAAGAAAGCTTCCGACAGGTGACGAAATAAGAGCGCAATACCCTCTTTCTTCCGACCTGGCAGAAAAAAAGAAATTACGTGACCGGGATATTGCTGATGTATTTACAGGAAAATCCGACAAGCTTGTTCTTATAATAGGACCTTGCTCTGCAGATTCTACTGACTCTGTTATGGACTATATGCACAGGCTTGCAAAAATTCAGGAAAAAGTAAATGATAAAATTCTTATCATACCCCGTGTATACACAAATAAGCCTCGTACAACCGGTGACGGATATAAAGGGATGGTGCACCAACCAAACCCAAATGAAAAACCCGATATGCTAAAGGGAATAATGGCAATAAGAAATTTACATACTCAGGTTATTTCGGAAACAGGCTTTTTCTGTGCTGACGAAATGCTTTATCCTGAAAATTACAGTTATCTTTCAGACTTACTTTCATACGTTGCAGTAGGTGCACGTTCCGTAGAAAATCAACAACATCGACTTGTTTCAAGTGGTATGGACGTGCCTGTAGGTATGAAAAACCCAACAAGCGGTGACTTTTCAGTTATGCTAAACTCAATAGTTGCAGCAACGCATTCCCACACCTTTATATACAACAGTTGGGAAGTTGAAACTCAGGGCAACCCACTTGCACATGCTATTTTAAGAGGCTATGTTGATAAAGACGGGCAGTCATTCCCCAACTATCACTATGAGGATTTGATAAGATTATACGATTCTTATTCAGAAAGAAATACCGAAAATTTAGCACTTATCATAGATACCAACCACGCAAATTCAAACAAACAGTATCTTGAACAGGTAAGAATTTGCAAAGAGGTATTGCACAGTTGTCGCCACAGCAACGATATCAAAAAGCTTGTAAAAGGTTTTATGATTGAAAGCTACATAGAGGACGGCTCGCAAAAAATCGGTGACGGCATTTACGGAAAATCAATTACAGACCCATGCCTTGGTTGGGAGAAATCCGAAAAGCTTATTCTTGATATTGCAAATCTAATATAAGAAAATGGTATGTGATAATTCACATACCATTTTTCACTTTATAATACACTCCAATTTCAGGCCACAAAGCAACCTTACCTTTAAATTTGGCATCAGCATATTTTATTACATCTTCTGAAATTTTTCTGCTGTTATGTACAAAAAACAACTGCTTTGCCCCAACATCGTTTGCAAGGTCTACTGCTTCATATACCGTTGAATGACCGTGTCTTACAACAGGATTTTCTTCAAAACCAAGAGAAATTTCGTGCACAAGTAAATCGCACCCTTTAAAGAAAGTATTCAAATTGGCATTTAACTGTGTATCTCCTGTTGCACAAATAACTGCCTTTGTATTTTTATCCGTTATACGGTAACATAGCCCCTGAACACCGTGAACAGAATTACAGGTTTCAAAAATCATATCTTCTGTTTCATATGTCTCGTCGGGTTCAAGCTCTATAACCTGCACCCATTCACTTTCGGGCTTTTTGAATTCCAAAAAATCCATTGCTTTTTTAACTATACGTCTTACATCATTGGCAGGTCCTATAATTTTAAGCTCCGATAAATTGCCGCCCTTTTGAATATAATAAAACAAAAAGGCAGGTAAGGAAATATAATGGTCATGATGCATATGTGTAAAAAACAAATATTTAATATCAAGTAGTTCAATATCATTATTAACAAGGTTATTTACTAAAGCAAAACCCGTATCAAATAAATATTTCTTATTTATCAAAAAACACGGGTCATCATCATTTTTATCAAAAATACAAGCTGTTGTACCTAAAAACATTATATTTGTATCACTCATAATACTCCCTCCTAATACAATGATTCTAACACACCAAAGTTACTGTGTCAATAAACTAAATCTTTTTCTGCAAATATTCAAATAAATTAAAAACAGGTATGCAAAGTAAAAACCATAAAAGGAAGTACATCGGGCATATCTGTCCCCATAAATTAAAGGCTTTTTCTGAATAGTCCCATACATTCCACCTTAAAATTTTATTAATAATAATTCCTGTTATCAATTCTGCTAACGTTATAAAAACCGCTCCGCACATACATTTATAGAGTATTTTTACACCTTTTAATTTCCTGTTTATAACATAAAGTATTACCGCACAAATACCCCCTGCAATAGCCATTGTCCAATGAGTATATCCGCGCCACAGTATTTCTATTGCCATATAATTTATTGCACCAAAACAAAAAATAACTGTTTTTTCCATAACAATTAACTCCCAACAGTCATTATTATAGCAAAAAAACAAATCATTTATACAAAAAAAGAAATGCAAAACAATAGTTTTGCATTTCCTCTTATATGTATTATTTTACAATATTTTCAATACCGTTTCTTTCAGCTTCGATCATAGCAAGAATTACAGGACCGAAAGCATGGCTGTCATTCTTAACATGAGTTACGCCAACAATGTAAGCTTCAATTGTACCCTTCTGGTCACCATAAGCAGGGCATAGACAACCGTGGCAACATCTTGTTACTGAATAATCAGGTTCAACACAGAACTGATACAAACCTTCAATACCTTTTTTGAATGGTTCGAAGAATGTCTCTTTATCAAGAACACCAAGACGAAGACCAATACCCATAGCATAAAGCATTAAACCTGTACCTGATGATTCTTCCCATGCTAAAGGTTCTGCCATTGTCTGTCTCCAAAGACCTCTTACTGTCTGGTATTTGATAATAGCAGTACAGTGGTCTCTTAGTCTCTGACAAGCTTCTTCGTACTTAGGATGATCCTTTGGAAGATATCTTACAAGTTCAACAAGACCTATAATACCCCAACCGTTACCTCTTGACCAATGGTCGTGAGAAATAGATGTTTTGTCACCCATAAAGCCTCTTGCCTGATGAAGAAGGCCGTTTGATTCATCCATAAATACGTCATACATCTTAAAGCACTGTTCAACAGCAAAATCAACGTACTTTGGTTCGTTAAGTGCAAGTCCTGCATAAAGCATATAAGGTGTTACTGCATATACAACGTCAATCCAGATTTTTTCTGATTCAGGATCACGAGCAAGGCACATAATGCCGTCCCAGCTACGTGGAGCAGCCAATGTTTTTTCAGCATATTCACGAATCATATTTTCGTGATCCTTAAAGTAACCCTTCATAAACATCCATGCTTTGCCAAGACCACCTACACGGTAGTTGTCAAAGTTGTAGTTAAATTTAACACCGGGTTCTTCAAAATAAAATGGATAAAGGTCAAGGTAGGAATTAACCTCCTTAAGCATTTCTTCATCCCCTGAAACTTTTGCTGCCTGAGCACCGGCAAACATTGTAAGTATGCCCGGATAACTGTAAAGCGGAGCAGTTCCATATGATGTGTTAGTTCCCAATCCATCCTGGATTTCAACACATTTTTCCCAAAGTCTTTTTGCGATAATACTTGGTTTCATTTTAAAATCCTCCCAAAAAATTTATTTATTTAACTATATTTTCAATACCGTTTTTATCTGCTTCCATCATAGCCATAATGATAGGACCGAAAGCATGACTGTCATCCTTTGTAGGATGAGACACCACGATGTAAGCTTCAATTGTACCCTTCATATCTCCCTGACCAGGACACAAGCAACCACGGCAACATTTTTCGACAGAATAGTCAGGATTAATACAGAACTGATAAAGGCCGTCAATACCCTTTTTGAAAACAGGCATATAAGTTTCTTTATCAAGAATACCAAGACGCATACCAAGACCTATAGCATACAAAATGATACCTGTACCTGATGATTCTTCCCAAGCGTATTTTTCTGTAATTTCCTGTCTCCAAAGACCTCTGAAATCCTGATATTTAATCAATGCTGCACAGTGAGCCTTGAATCTTTCAACTGCTTCGTTGTATTTAGGATGATCCTTCGGCAAGTATCTTACAAGCTCTACCATACCGATAATACCCCATCCATTACCTCTTGACCAATGATCTTCTGAAATCTTTTCAGGATCAGCCAAAAAGCCTCTTGCCTGATGAAGAAGACCGCAAGATTCATCCATAAAGATGTCATACATCTTAAAGCACTGGTCTACTGCATAATCTATGTATTTAGGTTCGTTTAATACCAAACCTGCATAAAGCATAAAAGGAGTTACGCAAAACACAACGTCAATCCATATTTTAACCTGTTTAGGATCGTGTATACCACACAATACACCGTCATGGCTATGAGGACCATTGATTGTTTTTTCTGCATACTCTCTAAGAACATTTTCGTGATCCTTAAAGTAGCCATGCATCATCATCCAGCCTTTACCAAGACCACCTACACGATAGTTTTCGAAATTGTAATGGAAATTAGTACCCGGTTCTTCAAATTCAAAAGGATATTTGGACAAATAGCTGTTAACCTCTTTTATCCATTCCTCATCCTTTGAATTTACAGCAGCCTGAGCTGCTGCCCACATTGTCAAAATACCGGGATAACTGTAAAGCGGTGCAGCACCATATGTTGAAGCTGCGCCTATTTCGTTCTGAACACTTACTGCGCGATCCCATATTTTTTTTGCTATAATGCTTGGTTTCATAGTTAAAAACCTCCATTTTCTAAAATTTATTATATTTTACCATACTTATTTTTATAAATCAATGGATAAATGCGATTTTTATTTAACAAAAACGACTTTTATTTGTGTAAAGTGATTTTTTAATAGAAGGTTACAACCTGTTGTTCAGGTTCTGATGTTCTCTTAATTTCAGTTGCGTGAAGAACGGGACCTTCATCCTCATACATTTCGTGAAATTCCTTTTCAATTTTTGCGGTCACTATAATCCAGTCACGTTTTGCAAGTCCGCTTACAACAACTCCCTTGCACACAAGCCCTCTGTAGGTTATATCATCCTCACAGCATACCATAACGTGTCGTCCCACAACAATAGTATTTTTAGGGAAAGAATTGTCGTGTGCCACAATACCTTTGAAACGAACAGTCTTTCCTACGTATTTTTCCATTTCTTCAGATAAATCTCTGTACCATATTGCGTAATCTTCATCTTTGATATCAATTACATCTGCATCTATATCAAAAGGCAACGGATCTTCAATATCGTCATATTCCACACGGTCTTCAGAAAATTCGTAGGCAATATCAGCATCTCTTGAAACACCACGCACAATTTTGTGTATTTCCATACGGTCAAGGTCATCTGTACAACGGTTTAAAATAACCATATTAGTACCCTGTAATTTTTCTACAGTAAGCTGACGCATGTTCTTGTTGTAGGTTATAAAATTCTTTGCCTCCGCAAACATCATTTCCTGATATATAAGCCATCCATATGGCATTGCGTCAAAAAGAGTATTCATACTCCACATACCGTTGTACTCTATAACAACGCGATTTATTTTGTATTTTTTCTGCAATCTTTTCAAAGCTTCTTCTGTAAGCTCGTCCTCATCATCAATGTATTCAACAAAAACGTTATCTACCTTAAACTTACTGCTGTCATACTCTTCTACACCCTCTTCACAAACAAGGAGCAGAGTATTATCTTTTGAATTGAAACGCTCATCCTCTAAAAAACCCTGAATAAATTTTGTTTTTCCGCTTTCCAAAAAACCTGTAAATAAATATACGGGAGTTTCCTGCATAATATCCCCTCCGTTATACAGCAAATAGCTTTGCTATTTCTTCTTCGTTGATTTTTGAACCTATTACACATATTCTTCCTGTTACATCTGCTCCGCCTGTACGAACATCAGGTTCATCGGGAACATAGTCAAAATGTATCCAAATACCATCCTCACCTGCAACAATACCTTTGGCACGAAGTATCATACCATATTTATCTTCATCAGCAAGTTTATCAAGACATTTTCTGATTTTGTCAACAGTATATTTATTTACTGTTTCAACGCCCCAGCTTGTAAATACTTCATCTGCGTGATGATGATGGTGGCCGCACTCGCATTCTTCACCGTGGTCGTGATGATGATGGTGGCCACACTCACACTCTTCATCGTGGTCGTGGTGATGATGGTGGCCGCACTTACACTCTTCATCGTGGTCGTGGTGATGGTGATGTTCGTGCTTCAACTCTTCTATATCTGCATCAAGAGAATTACTGCGCTCAATAGCCTCAAGAAGCTGTTTTCCGTCAAGTTCTTCCCAAGGTGTTGTAACAATAACCGCCCTTGGATTATGCTCCTTTATCATTTCAACACAGTTATGAATTTTATCGTGGTTTATATTGCCTGTATGGCTAAGGATTATACATCCTGCACTTTCAATCTGGTCATTGAAAAATTCACCAAAATTTTTCATATACATTTTGCACTTATTTGCATCAACAACCGTTGCATATCCGTTAAGAGCCGCATCACTCATCTCAACATCTTCAACAGCCTTTATAACGTCGCTTAACTTACCCACACCTGATGGTTCAATAATAATTCTGTCCGGAGAATATTCATCAAGAACTTTTTTAAGTGCAACGGCAAAATCTCCCACAAGGCTGCAACATATACAGCCCGAATTCATTTCATTAACCTGTATGCCGGATTCTTTTAAAAATCCTCCGTCAATACCAATTTCACCAAATTCATTTTCTATAATTACTATCTTTTCACCTTTATAGGCTTCCTGAACAAGTTTTTTTATAAGTGTAGTTTTACCCGCACCTAAAAACCCTGAAAAAATATCAATTTTTGTCATATAAATCCTCTCCCTTTATTAGTATGATAATACTTTTAAAATATATTGTCAATTAATAACTTCATTTAATTTTTAATGTTTTTAAATATTCTTTTATTTCTTTTGAAATACGGTAGCTTTCCACTGCTTTTTGAATAGTTTTATTATGCACCCATACATCAAGCTTATTTTGTTCAATATATTTAACCGTGCAATCATATTGCTTTGCCAAAGCTGTGGCAAAATACCACGCAATCATCATATTCACATAATATTCATCAGATTTTACCGAAGCAACAAGTTCTGAATATTCATCTTTAAAATCATTATCCAGAAACAACCGCATCATAATCCCTATGCCGTAACGAACGGTATAAGTATGATGACTTTTCATCCACTTTTTTGCATACTCCAACATCATTTTTTTATTTTTACCAAAAACCTTTGGAAAAAACATATCACAGGTTGCCCAATTATCTATATAGGGCAAAAATTTTTCCGTCAGTTCAACCGCAAGGTCAAAATCCTTTGTTTTTTCAACCACAAAAGCATGAAGATTGTTTTCTTCATAGTATCTGTGAGGAAGTTTTGAAAGAAAACCATCTGCTTTTTCTGACTTTGCAAATTCATTTGCAAACCTTCGCAAAACAGGTGTACGTATACCTATAATTTTATTTTCATCAACTGTTGGCATAAGCTTGCTGTGAAATTTTTTGTACTCCATATCCTGCATTTCAAAAAGATTTTTTTGCAATTCATCCATAAAATCACATCCTGTAAATATTCTATCATAACAAGCTTTTTTATTCAACCTCAAAAAGATGTTGACAAATCAACATCTTGCATTTATAATAGATGTTGATAAATCAACAAGTGAGGTTTTACTATGTACGACAGATTTGAAAAATTTTCTATATCTATAGCACAACTTAACAGATATGTACAAAAAATAAAGTCTATGGAAATGACAGATTTAGGCTTAAAGGGCAATCACACAATGTGCCTTTACTACCTGGGCAGAAATATAAACGGCCTTACATCATCAGAGCTTTGCAACCTTTGTAAGGAAGACAAAGCGGCAATATCACGCACTATTTCCGAATTGATAGATTTAGACATTGTAAAGGCAGATTCTACCGAAGGCAAAAGAGACTACAGAACAAAACTGCATCTTACAACAAAAGGGTTTGAAACATTAGACAAAATAGACGTAAAAATACAAAAAGCTGTAGATATAGGCGGCAACGGGCTTTCTGAAGAACAACGCGAAGCCTTTTACCACACACTTGACATAATAGCCGAAAATCTTGAAAAGATGCTGAAGATGCAGTAAAGCTCATATTCGAAAACATCGAAAAAGCCGTTTTTGAAAAAGATGAGACCGCTCTTAAAAATATGCTTGTAGCATCTCATAAGGCAGGCAGAGCTTTCAGCCGTTCTTATGTTGGTTACATTCACGCAGTATCACATTCACTAAGCGGAAAATACAATATGCCCCACGGCCTTACAAATGCTGTTATTTTACCAATAGGTCTTGAAAAATACGGCAGTGTTGTATATAAAAAATTGGCAAAGCTTGCTGTGGTTGCAGGTTTAGGAAACAAAGAAATGCCAAAAGATACACTAGCCAAAATGTTTATTGAAGAAATTAAAAAACTCAACAAAAAACTTGGTATTCCCGAAAAATTAAGCGGAATAAAAAAAGCAGATATTCCCGAAATGGCAAAGTATGCAGATAAAGAAGGTAATCCACTTTATCCTGTACCGGTACTTTGGAATGCAAAGGAGCTTGAACAATTATATTACGATGTAATGGAGTGCTAATATGACAGAAATTGAAATCAAAAATATAATAAAAAATCAAAAAGCATTTTTCAACACAGGTAAAACATTGAATGTAAAATCCAGAATTGATGCCCTGAAAAAACTTAAAGCTACTATTGAAAAATACGAAGATGAAATATCGCTTGCAATAAAAGCTGACCTTGGCAAAAGCAATTCCGAAAGTTATATGTGTGAAATCGGTCTTGTAAAAAGTGAAATTTCCTATATGCTAAAGCACATTGGAAAATTCACTAAAGAAAAGAGGGTAAAAACTCCCATTGCAAACTGGATTTCCCGTAGTTTTGTAAAACCTGTTCCTTACGGAAATGTTCTTATTATGAGTCCGTGGAACTATCCTTTTTTGCTTTCAATAGATCCCTTGGCAGATGCTATTGCGGCAGGTAATACTGTAGTAATAAAACCAAGTGCATATTCACCTGAAACAAGTAAAATTATTAAAAAAATTATTGAAGAATCCTTTGAAAGTGAATATGTTGCACTAGTAGAAGGTGGCAGAGTAGAAAATCAGCATCTTTTAAAGGGTGATTTTAACTATATTTTCTTTACGGGAAGTAAGTCAGTCGGAAAAGAGGTTATGTCAAATGCGGCAGAAAAGTTAATCCCCTTAACATTGGAGCTTGGAGGCAAAAGTCCTTGCATAGTAGACAAAAGTGCAAACATCAAACTTGCGGCAAAACGCATAGTTTTCGGCAAATTTATAAACTGCGGACAAACCTGCGTTGCTCCCGACTATATTTATTGCCACAAGGATGTAAAACCACAGCTTGTTGAAGAAATAAAAAAACAGATTACTCTTCAATATGGTGAAAACCCACTTGAAAACGAAACATACGGAAAAATAATTAACGAAAAACACTTTGAAAGAATATGTAGTCTTATAAACGAGGAAAAAGTTGTAGCCGGTGGCAAATCCAATAAAGATACATTAAAAATCGAACCCACAATTATGAACAATGTAACCTGGGACGACGCCGTTATGCAGGAAGAAATTTTTGGTCCCGTACTGCCAATTCTTACATTTGAAAACATCACCGATGTTGCCGAAAAAGCAAATTCCATGGACAGCCCATTGGCACTATACATTTTCGCATCGGATAAAAAACTTATAAAATATGTAACAGGTCACATCCAATACGGCGGCGGTTGCATAAACGATACAATTGTACACCTTGCAACTACTGAAATGGGCTTTGGCGGTGTTGGTGCAAGCGGTATGGGTTCATACCACGGAAAACAGGGCTTTGATACCTTTACTCATTATAAAAGCATAATGGACAAAAAGACATTTTTAGATTTACCAATGAGATATCAGCCGTATAACAAGTTAAACGATAAGCTTATAAAAATGTTTTTAAAATAATTCCAACAAATTATAGACAAAACCAAATACGTGTGATATACTTATAAAAATCCTATTTGGAGGTTGGTTATAATGGCAAAAACAGAATATGGTTTACAGATGTACTCCGTAAGAGATATAACAAAAGATTCTTTGGAAGAGGCTTTAAAAAAAGTTGCGGAAATGGGATACAAATATATTGAATTTGCAGGTTTTTTTGACAACTCTGCAGAGGATGTTAAGGATTGGCTTGACAAATATGGCCTTGTTTGTTCAGGCACACATACAGGCGTTGACAAAATAACACCTGAAGAAATTGATGAAACAATAGCATATCATAAAGCAATCGGATGCGACAACCTTATTGTTCCCGGCTGTGACTGGTCAACACCTCAAAAGTGTGATGAAACTATTGAACTATTTAATTTCGCAAGCAAAAAACTTGCCCAAAACGGTATTCGCTTCGGTTACCATAACCACTCAAAAGAATTTTTGCCTACTACAGACGGAATAATTTTTGAAGATGAAGTTTTAAAACGCACAGATGTCGAAATACAGATAGATACATTCTGGCTTTTTAATGCAGGAATTGATGTTATAAAATACCTTGATGAACACAAAGACAGAATTAAGGTTATCCACATAAAAGACGGCGTACCATCAGCTGACGAAGATAAAAATTACGACCACGTTCACGATAATGTAAAAGGTTATTCAATAGGTGAGGGTGTGGCGCCTGTTGAATTGATTCGCAAATGGGCAATAGAAAATAATGTGCTTATGGTTGTAGAATCCGAAGGACTAAATCCATCAGGTTTGGAAGAGGTTGAACGCTGCATTAAATATTTACGTACTTTAGATTAATTTAACAAAATACGGCAGACAAAATGTCTGCCGTATTTTTAGTATTTAATTTACGGATTCAATCTGTTAGGACCACGGAATATGAACATAGAATCCTTAATATGCATACCAAGCATAAGCATTGTAAGTCTGTCTACACCGATACCGAAGCCACCGTGTGGAGGGCAACCGTATTTGAAAAATTCAAGATAAAATTCAACATCCTTTTCAAGACCCTTTTCTGCAGCCTGTTTTGCAAGAACATCGTATCTGTGTTCACGCTGAGCACCTGTTGTAATTTCAACGCCTCTCCAGATAAGGTCATAACCCTGAGGAATACCATTTTCGTCACGCATATGATAGAATGCACGCTTTTCGGCATCAAAATCTGTAACAAACAGGAATTCGTGATTATATTTCTTCTTAACCAAGTCATAACTTAGTCTTTCAGCTTCTGTCGTAAGGTCACCCTTTTCTGAATCGTCAACTGTATAACCAAATTCCTTTTCAAGTTCGTCATACAAGTCTGCAAGTTTCATAATAGGGAATGGTGTTTCAGGAACAATTACATCAAGACCGTAAAGTTCTTTAATTTCATCACCGTATTTTTCCTTAACTTCTTTAAGCATATATGCAATAAGCTCTTCTTCCATCTTCATTACATCATAGAAAGAATCAATATATGAAAATTCAAGGTCAAAGCCTGTAAATTCTGTTGTATGCTTACTTGTGAAGGATTTTTCTGCACGGAATACAGGACCAACTTCAAAAATTCTTTCAAATCCACTTGCCATAGCCATCTGTTTATAGAACTGAGGACTCTGTGCAAGATAAGCGTTGCGATCAAAATATTTAACTTCAAATACATCTGAACCACTTTCACTTGCTGTGCCTATAAGCTTTGGAGTGTGAATTTCTATAAAATTCTTTTCCAAAAGGAACTTACGCATAGCATTTACCATAACAGTCTGCACCTTGAACATTGTCTGATTTTCATCAGTTCTAAGGTCAATCCATCTGTAGTCAATTCTCTGGTCAATGCTTGAGCGTTCAACCGCTTTCTTCTTCTTTGTTGCAGGAATTTCCTTTCTGTTAATAGGCAAAGCATCTGCAATGCTTTCAATAATAACTTCATCAGGAATAATTTCATAACCGTGAAGTTTTACATATTCATTTTCAACGGCCTTACCTGTAATTGTAACAACAGAATCGTTTGTAAGTCCTTCCAGGCTTGCTGCAAGTTCAGCATTAGTTTCCTTTTCAACAGTAGCCTGAACCGTGCCTGTAATATCCTTAATTGTCATAAACACAACATATTTTGTGTCTCGGATACTGTCAACAAAACCCTTAATAGTAATGGTATTGCCAAGATTGTTTTTTACTTCATTAATGTAAGTACGTTCCATAATAGCCTCCAGTTTATTGTCAAATATTAGTATTTTAATCCACATGAAATAATTTTATCATATTTTTAGAAAAAAAACAATCCCTATTAAAATTTTTTATTGCCTTTTTTCATCAATAAATGTATAATGTAATCAAATGTACGAAAATCGGTGAATTGCTATGAAGTTTATTTTTTTAATCAACCCTATGGCAGGTAAAGGCAACGATATTGAAAAATTAAAAAAATCAATTACCGAAGCCGCAGAAAAATTTAATAATAATTACGAAATATACATAACTAAATCCGTGGGTGATGCTGAAAGATATGTGCGCCAGAAATGCAATAACGAACGTGAACTTACTGCATATATAGCATGTGGCGGTGATGGTACATTCAATGAGGTTGTAAATGGTGCCTATGGTTTTGAAAATGCTATTGTGGGCGTTCTGCCAACAGGTACGGGAAATGATTTTTGCAAAAACTTTCCAGATGCAGATTTTAAAAATATATATGCGCAATTTTGTGGAATTCCTACAGATTGCGATGTTATCTGTTACAAAGGCATTGTTGACGGAAAAGAAGTTACGAGATACTGCGCTAATATGTTTAATATCGGCTTTGATTGCAATGTTGCCGACACAACCACAAAGCTGAAAAAATATCCTCTAATCAAAGGCTCGCTTGCTTATTTTTTAAGTATATTCGTAATGCTCATAAAGAAAAAAGGAGCAGACATACGTCTTGAAATTGATGGTAAAGAAATACATAACGGCAAATTACTTTTAACCGCAATAGCAAACGGCAAATGCTGCGGAGGAGGTATAAAGAGCAACCCCTACGCAATAACCGATGACGGTCTTATGGACGTTAATATAATAAAGGATGTTCCACGGCATATGTTTATTCCATGCCTTCCAAAATATATGAATGGCACACTTTTCAAAACTGATAAATACGAACATTTTGCATCTACCTTACAATGTAAAAATGTAGTAATTACTCCAAATTCCAAAATGCGCCTGTGTGTAGACGGTGAAATATATGACGCTGAAAAAATTGAATTTTCAGTTATTTCCAAGGGAATAAAACTTTTAAAGCCAACTAATAACAATAACCATTATCAATTTGAAAAGGAGAATGAAAATGAAAAAAATACTATTTCAGGGTGACTCAATTACAGATTGCGGACGTGACAGAGAAAATGATCGCCTTATGGGCAGAGGCTATGCTACAAATGTAGCCCAGTGCATAGGCTTTGACTTTCCGGGTGAATACGAATTTCTAAACCGCGGTATTTCAGGCAACAGAATTGTTGACCTTTACGCAAGAATTAAAAGTGATATAATAAACCTTGCACCCGATTATATGAGTATCCTTATTGGTGTCAATGATGTATGGCACGAATTCAGCAGACAAAATGGTGTTGCAACAGAAAAATTTGAAAAAATATATGATATGTTGATTACAGAAGTAAAAGAAGCTCTTCCCAATATTAAAATTATGATTTTAGAACCATATGTAATGTTTGGTACCGCAACGGAAGAATATTTTGATGGTTTTAAAGCAGATGTCCTTTCCAAAGCTGCTGCGGCAAAAAGAGTTGCCCAAAAGCATAATCTTAAGTTTATTCCTCTTCAGGAAAAATTTGACGAAATGGAAAAACTAGTTGCCGAACCATATTGGACAGGTGACGGTGTACATCCTGCAAATCCAGGACACGAGCTTATCGCCCGCGAATGGATGAAAGCTTTTGAAGAAATAAAATAATAAAAGAGTTGTCTTACGACAACTCTTTTATTTTGAAATTATTCTTCTTCAAAAACTTCTTTCCCTAAAGAACATACAGGGCAAACCCAATCTTCAGGAACATCTTCCCAAGCTGTGCCTGCAGCAACTCCGTTATCTGGATCACCTATTTCAGGGTCATAAACATATCCGCATGGACATACAAATTTTTTCATGTTAAAACCTCCTAAATTTTAATAATAGTAATTAATACTGATATTATTATAACACATTTATATAATATGTCAATAGTTTTTTGAAATTAATGCTTGTATTTTATGGCATTACTTATTTGAAAGAAGGCTGTAGAGAAAATACTTTTTCTACAGCCATACCCAAAATCACTCAAGTTATTCTAATTTATATTGTTGCTCCATTCATTATATTGGATATAATATCCAAAACTTTCTGATGACATCCACCGCAACCTGTAGAACAATTAGTTATTTTCTGAACGCTCTCAAAAGTCTTTAATACATTATCAAACTTGTCATTTTTTTGTATAGCATCCGCAATGTCATTGTAACTTACCTGCTTGCAATTGCATACCATATAATTTTCAGTCATATTACTCAACCTCCAAAAATTTTCTTTTATTATATTATATCATATCTCATACAAAAAATCAATACCAACTACCGAGCAATAAAGAATTGTAAAAAATTTCTTCAAAAGCACTTCTGAACCTTTTCTATGAAGAGCTTAACAATGGGGCTACTCACTAAAATCGAGGGTTCTACAATTTTCAATCTCATTTTGCCACCTTTTTCTTGTACCCACCATTTAAGGAATATGGACATAAAATGAAGTTTTTATTATGCCTGTTACTTTATTATTTATGACTCTTTCACGCACCGAAATCATTTATAAGCTGAAATTCTGTCCTCAAACGCTTTAAACAGTTGTTCCTCATAACCTAACATAGCTTTGCAAGTAATCATACAAGCCATGTTGTCTTTAATATTTACATACATTTTAACTGTTGTATCAATCCCGTTAACATCAGTTATTTTAGCAGTTAACACCTTATATGTGCTGCCCGCAATATATTCATCAGTCACTTGCGCAGTTGCGTTTAAACCATTTTTAATTCCGCCTATGTAGTCTTCAACAGATATATCTTCAATGCCATATGCACTCATCACACCGACAATTACTTCACCGACATACGTATCATCTGCTTTATAAAGTGCGCCCATCTCGGTTTCAGCATATATTGTTTCTGTAAATTTTTCATGTAATTCCTGTGGTACATCTTCTTTTTTTAATGCAGCAAGTGCTGATGTTGTTGTAGTATCTTTAACTGCTTCTGATGATGCCTTCAAATCTGCATCCGAGCAAAACTCCCAATTTTCATCAATCACAAATCTAAAACCAAATTTTTCAGATACATATTCATTATCATCGCAATGTCCAGGGACATATTCCTCCATCATTTTTATCGTTTTGTATTTATATTATTATAGTAACACACGATTCATAAAAAAAACAATACCTACTGCCTAAACAGTAGGTATTGTAAAAAACATCTTATTTAAAATATCTGTTTAAAAGTCCTTCTAAACCTTTACCATGACGAGCTTCGTCGCGAGCCATTTCATGAACTGTATCATGGATAGCATCAAGACCATTTTTCTTTGCACAAGCAGCAAGGTCAAATTTGCCTTGAGTTGCACCATATTCGCAGTCAACTCTCCATGCAAGGTTATCTTTTGTAGTAGCTTTCATATTTGGTTCTAAATCTTCGCCAAGAAGTTCTGCAAATTTTGCAGCATGTTCTGCTTCTTCATAAGCAGCTTTTTCCCAATATAGTCCTACTTCCGGATAACCTTCTCTGTGTGCAATACGAGCCATGCAAAGATACATACCAACCTCTGCACATTCACCATTAAAGTTAGCCATTAACTGTTCAAAAATATATTTCTTATCTTCTTCACTGATGTCAGGATTATTTTTAACTGTTTTAGCATAAACACCATATTCATGTTCTGCAGCAAGGGCAGCACCTTCTACCATTTCCTTAAACTTTTCAGCAGGCACCTTACATACAGGGCACTTTTCAGGAGCTGAATCTCCTTCGTGAACATATCCACAAACTGAGCATACAAATTTTTTCATTATTAATTCCTCCATTTATTTTATTGTTTTATTTTAATAATAGTAATCGTTACTATATTTATTATAACATAATAATTTCGTTTGTCAAGCTTTTTTTCTTACATTTTTCACAGGTTCCATAAAAAATCAACGAGTGTGTTTTAATATCTGCCTTCATAAGTTCTTCAACCCTGGATTCAAGATTTTCATTCACCGGTATATCAACATCACTGACGCCTCCGCAGTTTATACAGGAAAAATGATAGTGGTTATTCGCATTACCATCATAATGGTCGCTTTCACCATTAGTTGAAATTTTAACAACATCTCCCATACTTTCAAGCAAAGCAAGGTTTCGATATACTGTACCAAGGCTTATTTTAGGATAAGTCCTCTTTAAGTCTATGTATAATTGTTCTGCAGTAGGATGATCATAACGGCCCTTAAGATTCTCTATTATTGCCTCTCTTTGGCGGCTATACTTAATTGTTCTTTCCATTAAATCCCTCCTTTAATATCAGTAATAATTCTTGTTATTTTTATTTTAACAATAAATTTTAAAAAAGTCAAGAGTTTTTTACACAAAAAATAAAGCCTGTCTTAAATAAGACAGGCTTTTATTATTTAATTGGATGGATTGTTTATTAACCTTTAACAGAACCGATCATTACACCTTTAACAAAGTGTTTCTGAACGAAAGGATAGATGATAAGTACCGGAATAACCGAAACAACGATTGTTGAATACTTAAGCAACTGTTTAATACGTTCTGCTTCTTCTGCAAAGTCTTCAGACTGAGTAGCAGCTTCGTTATTAATAATGATATTACGTAGAACAATCTGTAGTGGCTGCAAAGCATCATTCTGAATATAAAGCAAAGCAGTCATAAAGCTGTTCCAGTTTGCAATTGCATAATACAATGTCAAAACCGCAATACTTGCTTTTGAAAGAGGCATTACAATCTTAACAAAGAAACCAAAGTCATCGCAACCGTCAATCTGTGATGCTTCAAGCAATTCACCAGGAATACTGTTTGACATAAATGTTCTTGCGATAATCATATTCTGTACGTTTACACCAACAAGAATCAATGGCCAGATTGTATTACCCAAGTTAAGTGTATCAGTAATAAGCAAGTATGAAGGAATCAAACCACCGCTTATAAACATTGTGATTGTGTAAAGCATCATAATCTTTGAACCGCCAGGCAAGTTCTTTCTTGCTAACGGATAAGCTACCATATATGTAAGGAACAATGAACCCACTGTACCAACAACTGTGTAGAAAATTGAGTTTCTGAATGCCTGAATAACGTTGTATGTACCGTTATTGAAAATAGCTTCATAACCCTGCATTGTAAAGTTAACGGGCCATGCAATAACATCACCGGCAATAACGTTATCAGCATTTGAGAACGAACATGCAACTATATACAGAATTGGAACTGCAACAATTAATAGCAATATAGTAAGAATTACATTAATAATAGTATAGAAAATTTTATCTTCCACAGTATCATTAATCTTACGTGAAGCTTTCATTTTAGCTTTGATAGCCTTATCCATTTCACGGCGTTCAGCTCTTAAAGCTTTTTTATCCATCATTTCTTTGTTTGTACCGTTAGTTTTTACCATAAGCTACTTTCACCAACTTTCTGTGAGAACTTATTAACACTCCAGATACAAATAAAGTTGATTATGGAGTTAAAGAAGTTAATTGCTGTAGCACTTGAGTACTGTTTGAAACCTCTTACGATACCTTCGTTATAAACGTATGTAGAAATAAGTTCACTATACTTAATATTTGCATCATTCTGCATTAGCAATGCTTTTTCATAACCAACGCTCAAGATGTGACCTGAACGAAGGATAAGCATAATTACGATTGTAGGCAAAATTGTAGGAATATCGATGTGCAACATAATCTTAAATCTTGATGCACCGTCAATCTGAGCTGATTCATACAATTCTGTATCTACAGCAGACAAAGCAGCAATGTAAATAATTGAGTTAAAACCAAGGTTCTGCCATATTGCAGACCACACGTATGTATGATAGAAAGCCTTAGGATTACCCATAAGGTCAGGTATAGCAGCACCTTCACCGGCTACTAATTCAACCAACTGCTTGAAGATACCGATATGAGGACTGAAAATCTGGAACATCATACCAACGATAATAACTATTGAGAAAAAGTGTGGAATATAAGTTACTGTCTGCACTATTTTCTTGAATTTCTCAACACGTACAACGTTCAGGCAAAGAGCAAGAACAACTGACAGTGGGAAACTGCAAAGTAATGAATACATTGAAATAATCAATGTGTTTTTGAACAAGTTCCAGAACACCTGACTGTTGATAAACTCAACGAAGTGTTTAATACCAACCCATTCACTGCCGATCATACCAAATTTAGGTGTATAGTCCTTGAAAGCTATCTGAAGACCATACATTGGATAGTAAGAAAACAATAGCAAATACGCAACCGGCAAGATTACCATAAGGTACAACTGCCATGATTTGAATATTTGTTTTCTTGTACTTGTGCGTCTTTTCTTACGCATTTCTTTAGTTTCTACGAACGTATTAGCCGTAGCAACTGAATTATTAACCATAATATTCACCAACCACTCGGTTAATACCGATTAAGCCTTTCCTTAATTTTATATTTACCAATAAACTCGTTAAATGACGATTTATTCCGGAAAACCCGGAATAAACCGTCCGTAACTTAAATTATTTTGAATTCATTCTGTCGTATGCAGCATTATTGATTTCAACCAATCTGTCAAGATTCATACCCTTAAGTTCTTTAATGTATGCATCCCAGTCAGAATCAAGGTTCTTAGCACCTGTGATAAATTCAAATCTTGCATTTTTAACGTAACTGTCGATAGCGTTCTTCAAATCAGCGATTTCGTCAAGTTCATCAGTTGTATATACAAGTCTGTATACTCTATCGTCTATAACATCCTGAATGAAGTTTTCACCATATCTTGTGTAAAGTTCATTGATAGCAAATGCCTTAGCTTCCTGAGATGTATCACTTGAAGACATACCTAAAGAAATGTTTGTTCTTCTGAAACCAGGTGTAGCATTCTGCCAATGTGAATTCTGTGGACTACCCCACTGAAGTACAGGTTCAAGATATGGTTCGTAACCCATGAAATCATACATACAAACTGTATCAGCTGTAGGTTCTAACCAGTCTGTACCCTTTTCACCCCAACGTGACCATACTGTCATTTCTTCTGAACACATATAGTCAGCAATACGGAATGCTACTTCAGGATGTTCACAAGCACTTGTAATGAACATACCCTGGTCAGGCATTGTCTGCATATATCTGAATGTTGAATAACCAGCCTTAGCTGTGTTATCAAGGAACATTGGAGCATATTCGTGATTTTCACGTCTTGGTGTTCCAGCTGTCAACAGTGATGTTGAAGTACCTGCGTATACACCTACACGAGTTATTTCACCATTAAGTAGTGTTTTAAGTGTAGCCTGATCCTGAGAGAAAGTTGTCTTGTCAAGAAGACCATCTTTATAAATACCATTCATAAATGCAAGGAATTCTTTGTAACCTTCTGTAGCATAAGCCATATCGAGTGTGCCATCTTCTTTAATTGTAATGTTGTCCATACCTGTTTTAACGAAAGCATTTTCAACAACTTCCAACATACCGCCTGTAGCATGGTCAATAATAGGAAGTTCATCCTGCTTACCATTACCGTTCATATCCTGAGCCTTGAAAGCCTTAAGTGCAGCTACAAATTCATCCAATGTTGTAGGAACTTTCATACCTGCTTTTTCAAGCCATGCTTTGTTGATCCACAAAAGTGTAGGAATTTCATTCTGTAATGATTCGTTGTACTTAACAACACCGTAGATGTTACCATCTGACATTGTTACGTAGTCATAAATATCAAGACCGATATCTTCCTTCAACTTTTCCATCTGAGGAACAAGATATTCGCTTGAGTTTTCATAATACTTGTTCAACGCAATAATTGTACCGGCTTCACCGTATGTAGCAATTGAGGAAACTTCAATACCGCCGTTGTACACGTCAGGAAGATCTGTACCAGAGCTTAGTGTAAGATTAACCTTTGTAGTAGCATCTGCTGCAGGAAGCAAGTTGAATTTAATATCAACATTACCTTTTCTTTCAAGTTCTTTTGTGTACTTGTTTGTGTCATAGTCAGTAACCTGTCCGCTCTGAGACATCATAAATTCAAGTGTAACAGGTTCTTTACAGATAACGTCTGAACCCAAAGGATTCAAAACAGGATCCATAACATAATCTCCGCTTGCAGAACCGCCGCCTGCACCATTGCCGCCGCAACCTGACAATGTAGCCATTATCAACATTGCACTAACGATTAAAAGAGCAATAACTCTCTTTTTGTTGTTCATATAAACAACCATCCTTTCCAATTTTAAATTTTAAACCCGCCTGCACAGGCAGGGCAATTTATAAACATATTATAACAAACTATTAATAAATTGTAAAGTGAAAATTCCGAATTCATAGTGATTTTTTTGAATTTTTCACCGTTTTTTTCGTAAAAACACCGTGATTTTTTAATATTATAGTGAAAATTACGAACAAAAGGTTTTTTGTGATTATTTGTCGATTGCACCTTTTCTGTTTTCCCTGTATACCGAAGGAGACACTCCAAAAACCTTTTTAAATGCTTTGTAAAGAGAATTTGCTGAATCAAAACCTGATGCAGCAGCAACTTCAGAAATTGCTATATTTGTATTACCAAGCAAATCCTGCGCTTTTGAAAGTCGAAGCTTGCTGAGGTAATTTGAAAAATTATCTCCGGTTGTCTTTTTGAGCATAGTAACAATGGCACGGTCTGAAAGCTCAAACTTTCCTACCAATTCTGGCATATAGAAGGAAGAATCTGTATATCTTTGTTCTATGTATTCTATAATCTGACTGCTTCTTACATCCTCTTTTTTCGAATCACCATTCAGTTTGCTGCAAATAGCTTCTATACACCCGGTTATATCAAAGGCAATTGAAACCGCATCTTTTTGTGAATCAAAAACAGGAATCGTTACATTAAGCTTATATTCGGCAGATATCTGCGAAAGAATCGTTGTCTGTGAAAAAAACAATGGTTCAATATTGTGTGTACTCATTTCACCTTGAGTTATTTTGTACCACTGCTCATATACAATTCTTTTTGCTTCAAATTCATTGCCGCTTTTAATAATTTCATAAAGCTGTCTGCTTTTTGCCATAAATGAGCTTATATCTTCACTTTCTGTAATTTCATCATATTCCTTTAAAACTTTTACATTGCCATATTCCAGATACTGAATGGTTTTTTTTGCCCGTTCAAATATGCTTACCATACTATTAGTATCTTCGCAAATGCTGATAACCGCCCGGACATCTGTATGATGTTCCTTATTTATCTGCAACACCGCATCCTCGACTGTATCTTTTACGGCACTTGTCATTTTAACAAAGAAAATATTATAGTATTCATTCAAAGTCAGACTTTGAAGAACCGGAATTCCATTCTTTTTCAAAAATCTTTCAGCATCAATCCTGACATCACTGTATTCCGGCGTACTGTTTTTTAGCATAACAAAACAGTTTGGAGTTGAAAAATCCTCTGCAATCACATTTTTTTCCTCTTCTGACAACCTGAAGCACACAAGCTTTGTATACAGTAAATTTTTTAACATAGTTGAAAATTTCTTGTTTTTTCTGAATAGCTCATAAAAAACCGCATTAAGGTATGCAATATGGTCATCATCTTCAGAATATTCAATATCCGTAACCCCGTTTGTAACAGCCAGAAGTTTTTTTATTCTTTTTCTTTCTATTACTGCAAATCCTACTGTAAACAAAAATCCAAGTAAAACAAACAATAACATTACAACAGTAATGAAAAGCAACACGGGCTTCATCTGCTTATTCAAAGCCTCATCCGAAATACTGTAGTATATTTTCATTCCCGTACTTTCGCTTGAATAGCAAGAATCATATACATCAACATTATATAGCGCGCCGGTGTTAAATATTCTCTTTCCTTCAGCTGTTGTTATAAGTACAGAAGATGTATCTTTTTCTATTCCCAGGCTTTCTACAAATTTTTCAGCATCATAACAAGCCACAAATACACAATCCGCAACATCCTCTTCTGCAGAAAATACAGTAAACAGATACACAAGCTCTTGAGTCTGACCATTTGATATATCAGTATATGCGAAATTACTCTCAAATCTTCCTGCGTGTCTTTTGTGGAAAAGCTGCAGCTGCGAAAAATCCATAGAGCAATTTTCACCCTCGTTGGTAAAACGCCAGGTTACATCATAGCTTGTACGGAAATTATCTGTTGCGCCGTTTGAGTCAATCTGCAAATCACTGTTTCTGAATAAAATAAAGGATTTACTCTGCGTAGCAACAACCGACTTTAAAACAGAATAGGATTCGCGTATACTTTCCCGACTCTCATACCATTGTGTATCGTTTATATCAACCCCATATGCCGGTGGGTTGGAAAGTATCTTAAATTCCTTTCCACCGGAAATGTTTTTAAGCACATTCATCTGGATATTTATTTCATTTTCTATTGTTTTAACTTTTTGTTGAATTTTACTGTCAAAGTTATTTTTTGTACTTTCCTTAACAGATGCAAGAAAAGTAGAATAAAAAGGTATAAGCAAAATACACATAACAAGAATGAAAATCATAAATATTCCGAAATTATGAAATGCTTTTTTCAAGTAACTTAATTTTTTCAATAGCAACTACCTTTCAGGGTTTACTTTATAATGTAATCTTTATTAATGTACAAATCTGTTGCTTTTAAAGAACCATCGGCTTCAATTGACAGCTTGTAACCGCCTTTTTTATCACCCGGTTCCATATAATATGTATTTGTACCAACATCAGGAGTATGCCAATGTCCGATAAGCTCTGCAGTATCAAATACAATTGCATAAACAGCAACATATTCGTTTACAAACTCCGTAGGCTTGTAGTCGTATATAAGTGCACTACCTTCCTTGCCCTGACCAAGTCTGTTTGGTTCAGGATGATAACAATCGTGCATAAAGCCCCAAGCCATTTTCATTTCATTTTCATAACCTTCAACATCCATCGGAAGGAATTTAACACCTATGCCATTTCGTCTGAATACTACTCGCTTGCCATAAAATACTCTGTCATCTGTAAGGTCTTTTTCTCCTCTGTTGTTAAAGACAAAGTGTGTAATAGGCTTAACGGGAACTTTAGACTTTATTCTGTCCACAACAAATACTGCGTTTTCACCAAATGCAAGCCATGTTCTCTGTGCTTTTTCTATATCGTCACCATAAGCCTTTGCACAGTCACTCTGGCATATGAAAAGATTGTCAATAACTTCGCATCTTTCAAGCTTATTCATTGAAGGCATTGGTCCTTCTTTACTTATGAAGGATTTTGTAACAACTGTCTGATGAAGAATTTCGCCGTTTTCCTTTTCAAAAGTCCATGTGTTATGAGAATCATCTGTCTTGGAGAATCTCCAGCTGTAAAGTCTGTAACAACAATGGCCGGGGTCAGCGAGTATTCTTTCATTATCATAAGCAAGAATAAAGCTGTTCTGATCCTGATGTCTGTGGCCTGTAGCCTGATTTGGCACATACCCACCCTGAATACCCAAAATAAGCTTTGGATTATCCCAGTTGTTACGGTATGCTATTGTACCTGTTTCAAATGTATTTACCAAAGGCATACCTGCTTCTTTTGGTGAAAGAGGCTTAACCTCATCTGTTGAAACATAGTTGATAAATGTATGATAGTGATACTGATTGAAAAATCCGAAAGTCGAGCTATCGTAAGGTCCTAAATCTTCCTTATATGTAGTTTCAAAAAGCCACATTGCAAGACCCGCTTCAACCTTGCGTGTGTCGGCAAATCTTTTTGCAACGTGCATCAAAACGTCACCCGTAGGACGGAACACAGCCGCACTGTCACCAAAGTTCATTGTTCTCGGATACGCTTTATCTCCCCAGTCAGGGTCATTCATAGGCTTCATATACATAAAGCTTGCGGCATACCATTTCATAAGATTAGGTTCAAATGACGAATCAAGTTCACTTGCAAGCTCAGGATTGTAAGCAACCAACATTTCATAAGAATGTACCAGATTCAAGCTTGCGTAGTTTGAATACTGAACAGATTCTCCATATGAATCCTTGTTATATGCTTTGATTGCAAGTTTAAAGTAATCAACAGCATACTTTATTGCTTCTTCATCACCTAAAATACAAGCAGCAGTTGTAAACCCGTTGTGAAGGACCATTTTCCAGTTTGCAAAGCTTTCAAGATTATCGGTAAATCTCTTACACCACGGCAAAATTCTTTCTTTCAGTGAATCTGTAATCTTTTTCTTTTCTTCTTCGCTGAACAATTCAGGGCACATATCATACGCAGCACAAATAGCACAGGAAATATGTGCTGTTTCGAGCATACCAACAGGTGGGTCCTGAACCTTTCTGAACCATGGTCCTATCCATTCATCATATTTTTTACCCGAAAACATTTGCATAGTCACGTCATGAACATATCCGCCTATTTTTTCATCACCTGTAACTGCATATACCATTGCGGCATCTCCAACACGTTCCCATATATAATGCCACCACTTTGTACGGTCGTACATAGGTGCAATTTCGTTCTTTTCATTGCTTGTGTAAGTTTTTACTCTTGCAACATAGTCGTTCCAAAGTTGAGCAAAACGCTTATCTGTTTTGATTTGCTCTTTAATTTCCGCCTTACGTTTGTCTGTTAAAATAATACCCATCTTAAGCACCTCACATTGAATTTTTGGAAATACATTATTTTATTAGACAATTATATCATAGCAATAATTAAAATGCAATACAAAGCAGCACCGAAAAATTGAATTATAAAGACTTTTAACTCAAATAAAAAATAACCCCGTGGAAAATAAATATTTCCACGGGGTTATACACTTATTCTAATATATATACTTTTGCTTTTCTTCTTCCAAAGTTAATAGCTTCAGAGTAAGAACCGACATACAAATCTATTTTATTTCCCTTTATTGCACCACCGGTATCTGCGGCAACAGCTGTACCGTATATCCACGTACCGTTTGCGGCTTCAATATAAAGTCTTGTTCCAAGTGGTATAACCCTTGGGTCAACTGCCACTACGCCATAGCGCACCCTCATACCCGTAGCGGTTGTAGTGCCGCAGCTGTATGCAGTTGCCGTAACATCAATACACTTTGAATATCTGTACTGAGATGCACGGGAAACATTTGTTCTGTTGTATGAAATAGATTGTCTTGGCTTTGTACCGTATTCAACAATAGAATCTACAGCCGCAACCTTAACAGTTTCTTCAACAACATCACGGCTTACAAGCTCGCCGTTTTCGTAATATTCGCGATAAACACGGTCCACAAGTCCGTCAGAGCCTTCCTGAACAACTTTAGTTGTTCCCAACACCATATCGCTGTTTGCAATTTTTTGAGTGTTATATTCAATAACTTCCTCAGCGTTTACCAATTTTTCTTCTACATAGGTAACACAAATTTCCATATTCTCTGTTATTTTTTCGTTTAATGCAACATTAGTAGTAATTGAACCTGCCGGGTCAACCCCCTGACTTGTCAGGAAAGACTCAACATCAGGCTTAGCCGTTACCATAACGGAAGTTTCCTTACCGTTTACAAAGGTCACAGAGTCGGCACGGTAAACATAAATAATATCACCGTCTTTAACCTTAGAGTCCATAGGAATTGATGTTTCATCACATTCCCCCAACGTTACATTTTTTTCCGCCAAAACTTCAGCAGTGTTACTTGCGTACGTAATAAAGCTTATTTCTTCTCCCTTGTCGTCCACAATGCTAACCTGTTTTGACATTGCGTAAACTACTCCACACACAAACTGAACTAACATAAAAGCCATAAAGATTGCCAAAGCGACAAATCTTGGATTGTGGGAGCATTCTACGACTTTGTCTTTCAGTCGCATATTTACCTCCTTATTGTTCGGAACATATATGTTTTTGCGTTGACATGTTCCTTTTCTGAGATTGTTTTAAATTTACAACCTCATTGACATTATATACAATTTGAGGAATTTTATTCCTCACACATAATGTCGGATTAGTGTAACTTAGTATGTCGTTAAAATAAGTCTTGGGTATTATAGCATAGTGAAATTTTTTTGTCAACCCTTAAAAATCAAGGAAAAATCAGGGTTTTTTTCAAAAAATGACAATATCCGGAATATGTAGTGGTTTACATAACAGAGCTACCACAAGGTGTTCTATTGAAAAAAATTAAAATTTTTTTGGAAAATTACAAATTTTATTATAAAAACATTGTTCTGTACCCACACATTGGTGTGTTAACGATTTTCGAAAGACAACAGAATTCACCTTCAAAAAGAAAAATGCAGACATTTCTGTCTGCATTCTCTTTTGGGGTTTTATTTAAATTTTATTATGAAACTTATTTTATAGGAGCAACGTATGCAGGGTTAATCATTGAATAATTAGTCATTATCGGCAAACGTGCTTCAATGCTATTGAAAGCGAATACTTTATACTTTCTTACTGTTGTAAGGTCAAGTTCGCCAAAATCTGCTGTGAATGTCTTTGTTTTAACACCGTCTGCTTCGCTTGCAGAGTTGATAGTAATTATGTCACTTACATCCATAGCAAGCATTTTTCCCTTAGCATCATATGCAGCAACTACCATAACAAAAGGAATAGTATCTGTACCACCGAATTCTCTGTAGTTAAGAGTAGCTACCTTTGCAGCTTCATCATAATCAAGTGTATAAAGCTCTGTACCCATTGCCTGCAAAGAATAAACTCTTGGGAACTTACCTGCTTCGTTAACAGATGTAAAGCCTATTAATGTCTGTGTTGCAGCATCTGTTCTGCCTTCCTCAATAAGCATATTTATAATGTCATTTGCCTTTGTTGCAACGCCTTCGTAAACATTTTGATCTGAGAAGTTTCCAAGCTCCATAGTAGCAGTGCCGTCACCGTTATCTACCGCTGATATAATGGCACTATTTTTGATTTCGTATTCATTCTTACCATCAAGGTCTGTATCGCCTTTATTAACAATGTGCTGATCTGTTGCAGATGATTCAATCCATCTCTTTATAAGTATACCCGTTTCTTTCTTTGTCTTTTCATATGTGTCAGGACCGTCAACCTCGTCATACTTAGCGTTAACAAGGTCTATATTAACAACTCTTTCGTAAACAGGGTTATAGCCTGCCACAGCCATAGCAGCAATCAATTTTGAATAATCTGCGTCATCTGCATTGTCATAAGCAATAAGGTTATTTGCATTATCAACGCTTACTGTAACGCCTGAAACATTTGCAGAGTCAATTTCATTTTCTGTTGTAGCAGTAGTTGTTGGCACATAATCACCAATATACCATGCGTCATTCATAATACCTACTGATGAATATGAAGGTACATACAAACGTGCATATTCAAGGAATGAAATGTATTTTTTTGCTGTTTCGCCGTATGTTGCAACGGAGGACAATATTTCTCTTTGTTTTTCACCGTTTACATATACGTTTATTACAACCTTACCTGTTTCAGGAGTATTTGTAGAATCAGCCTGTATCGCTACTGTATTCCATGCATTACCCACAAGGTCAACCTGATTTGTAGGAGTACCACTTGTTATCTTATTATTTGTTGTAAATATCATAGCCGGCAAACTTGTACGGTCAGGCTCATTATTTGTAGATTCATCACATCTGTATCCTGAAAGATTAAGCGAAATCCTATCACCGCTTGCGTAAGAATATTCAGGAGCATATATGTCAAACTGAAGTGTTACCATATTTTTATCAAAATCATTATTTGCATAAGTTGCTCGTTCAACCATACCGGGCATTTTAATGTTATAATAACCTTCCTGATTATAATAAATCACACCACCGCTGTAGTAGAAGGAACCACGAGGTTCGTTTGTGATTCTTAAGAAACCGTTTCTCAAACCGCCGAATGCAGGTTCACTTTCAGGAATTGTGTTTACTTCATAATCTTCCCACAACATACGTGTGTTAATTGTGTTGTGTTTAGAAGCACCAACTGTAAACGGATCATTTTTATGCTTTACAAAAGGAGCAGGGTCTGCAATTTTGTTAGGTACAATGTATATGCCGTTAACCATAAAGTAATAATCATCCATTGTACCTGTTGCATCAGCAACTGCAACTTCCGCACCTGTTGTTCTGTCTATTAGCTTAACGTTTGTTTCTTCACCTGTAAAAATTCTTGCAGGGTTGTTATAATACTTTTCGTAAAGTTCAACACTTCTGTCGTTACCGTTAACCGCTACTAAAACCGCAGCTTCAAGAGCTGTATCAACCCAAGGCTTAACACCTGTAATATTATCCGACTTCTTTGTCAGTTTAAGGTCTCCGCCCGCATCGGGAACTGTAATGTTCATAAATGTCGCGTCATCTGCATTTTCTCTTGTCACTAATTCATGGCTTAGATTACCATCATGTGACACGTACCAGTCACTACCTTTAAAGGAATATTCAGCTTTAGTTGTAGGTGTGAAAAGAACAAATGGCGTTAGATAGAATTTTGTTGCCTTATATGCATTAGGCTTATTTTCAGCATAAGAAGTTTTCGTAAGCACAGTAACACCATCTACTACAACACTGTAATATATATATTCTGTTGAAGCAGTATTTGTTGTATCACCAATAACAGTAGCATCCTTACTGTCTGACCATACGTACATATCTACTTTGTGCGGTATTCCGTTTTCGCTATACAATTTACTTGCACTTAAGTCAACTGAATTTAAAGTAGAGCTTGGATTTGAAAACTGAACCGAAAATGGTGTGGCGTTTTTATCCTTGCTGTAAGCGTAAAATGTATATTTTACCATACCGCCGTATGTTGTAACACCCTCTACGGTATTACCGCCTACTGCAGCATTGAATTCTGCAGGAGTTAACGAAGAAAGTTCAGCTGTAGCACCCGGTGTTTTACCTGTAGAGTCTTCCATATCTGTACGGAAACGCACATAGTTGGCAGATACAAGTACATTTGTTGTATCTGTTGAACCTTCTTTATAATCTATGGCATTAAAATCAATATGCCAATATGTCTTACCAAGGTTTGGAACTTGTTCGATTTTACCAAGGTCGTACTCTGCAAGGCCATTGGCATGCTGTACACTTGGCTTAACAATGTACTTACCTGTAGCAATATTCTGTTTAAATTTACCATTTTTGCTCATAGTAAGTGTCCATGTGCGCTCACCGGTTGCTTCGTCAACCGTGCAAGCATATTCTGATGCACTTACATCCATTACCATCACACTCATTAGTGTTGTAACAATAAATGTCAACACTAAAATCATTGATAAAAATTTTTTCATTATATTACCCCCCATTTTTGGATATAATTATTAATGCTAACATTATACCACCAAAATACGGAAAATAAAATGCACATTATTGGCAAAAATATCATATTTTATATGTCAAATTTGCACAAAAAAAACGGATGATTACTTATCATCCGTTAACATTTTTACAAAATCTTCCTTTTTATATAAATTATTCAAAACAGAAATAAGCTGATTGGAAGATATTTTAACAGGCAAGCCAAGTTTTTTGCAAAGTTTTGCTCGTTTTTGCCCACTATCAGCACCACCTGTTAAGCCAAGTTCAAAAAAATCTGTTTTGGTTATTTTTTCACTGTTATCTTCAATCTGACGGGTCTGTGACATTACGGCGTTTATAATTATTTCGTCATCTATGCCTTCTACACCTAAAAAACCTTCTTTTGATGGTGCTTCCTTTCTCTTTTCCTTTCCCCCTATTTCGGGAATATAGGCATTCTTAACAGGTATATCACCAAGGCAGCTTCTTATGTGGTTTCGTATGCGAAAGCCTGCACTGTCACTATCTGTCAAAATAATAACACCACAATTTTCAGCAACTTGTTTTAACATATTGAGTTTACTTTTATTTTTGTATATATCAAAGCCGTTTGTGGCTATTATAAGGGTATCAAAAAGTTGTGAAATCTTTATTTTGTCATATTTACCCTCGACAACTATGGCTTCTTTAATTTTTATTTTTTCTTTCATCAAAACAACCTCTTATTAATGAAGAATTAAGAATGCAGAGTGCAGAATTATGGTTGAAATGCTCCGCATTTCTATTAATTTGACTTTGATGTGTTGCATATTGCCACTAAAATACTTATTATTTCATCCAAATCATTATCCATACTTTCAAATTGCTTTACATCTATATATTCAGTTCTATAAAGTAATTTTAACCAATATGCCGTTTCATTAGCCTCTTTCAAGGCAATGCTTATTTTAGAAACAAAATCCTCCTTACTTTGCGCCCGTTCAGCTTCGGCTACATTTGCACCGATACTCGTTCCCGAACGTAATAATTGTTTTGCTAATATGAATTCCTTTTTATCGTTAGTAAGATATTTATAAAGATTTACTATTCTTACTGCAAACGCTAAACTTTTTTCTTCAATTATATTATTCATTTCAAAACTCCTCAAAAAAATGAAATGCAAAGCATTTCTACATTAATTCTGCATTCTTCCCTCTGCATTCTTAATTAATTTCACTGTTTGACTAAAGGTCAAACAGTGAAATCTGACTACTTTCAGGAAGTCCCTCAAGGATGCCCATATCTTTCATTTTATCAATAATGGTTTTTGATACTTTACCTCTTGAGCGGAGATCATCAATAGAACAAAAAGCTTCTTCCTCTCTTGCGGAAACAAGTGCTTTTGCAGCATTTTCACCAAGACCCGGAATTGAATTAAGAGGTGGCAACAGGTTATCTCCAATTACACGGAATTTTGTAGAGTCGGACTCATACAAATCAATGGGCAGGAATTTTATTCCTCTTGCAAACATTTCACAAACAAGCTCAAGTATTGTAAGAATACCCTTTTGCTTTACATTTGCGTCGTTACCCATATCCTCTATCATCTTTCGGTGCTGTTTTGCAAGCCCTTCCGTTGCCATAATTTCTATGTCAAAATCATCTGCACGTACACTGAAGAAGGTTGCGTAATATTCCTTTGGTTTATTAACCTTAAACCACGCAATTCTAAATGCCATCGTTACATATGCTACGGCGTGTGCTTTAGGGAACATATATTTAATTTTTTTACATGAATCTATATACCATTCAGGAACATTCTGTTCACGCATTGCGGCTTCAAAGTCAGGAGTTAATCCCTTGCCCTTACGAACACTTTCCATTATTTTAAAGGAAAGTGATTTTTCTACACCGCAGTATATAAGGTACACCATAATATCGTCACGGGTACAGATTGCCTGTGAAAGTATTGTTGTCCCCTCCTGAATAAGAGTCTGTGCGTTATTAAGCCAAACGTCTGTACCGTGAGAAAGTCCTGAAATACGAACCAATTCAGTAAATGTGGTTGGCATAGTATCAACAAGCATCTGCCTTACAAACTTTGTACCAAATTCAGGTACACCGAATGTACCGACAGTTGAGCCGATATCTTCAGGTGTTACACCAAGTGCATCGGTACCTGTAAAAAGACTCATTGTAGCCTTATCATCAAGAGGTATTTTCTTGGCATCTATGCCCGTCAAATCCTCAAGCATTCTTATTGCAGTCGGGTCGTCGTGGCCCAGAATATCAAGCTTCAAAAGATTCTGATCTATTGAATGATAATCAAAATGCAAGGTTACAATATCTGTTGTCATATCATCAGCAGGGTGCTGAATTGGCGAAAATTCGTGAACATCATTTTTCTTCGGCACAACTATAATACCACCGGGATGCTGCCCCGTTGTACGTTTTACACCTGTACACCCTGCTACAAGGCGGTCTATCTGTGCATTTGTAGGTATTATGCCCTTTTCGTCATAGTATTTTTTAACAAATCCGTATGCAGTCTTTTCCGCCACTGTACCTATTGTACCTGCACGGAACACATGCCCTTCACCAAACAGTTCTTCTACGTATTTATGGGCAACAGGCTGGTATTCACCTGAAAAGTTAAGGTCTATATCAGGTTCTTTATCGCCTTTAAAGCCCAAAAATGTCTGGAATGGTATATCGTGACCGTCTTTTATCATCGGTTCTCCACATTCGGGACAATTTTTATCAGGCAAGTCGAAACCACAGCCCACAGAACCATCTGCAAAAAATTCATTATGTTTACACTTGGGGCAAACATAGTGAGGCGGCAGGGAGTTAACCTCTGTAATACCACTCATAAACGCAACAAGTGACGAACCAACAGACCCTCGGCTACCTACAAGGTAACCGTCATCATTGGACTTTTTAACAAGCTTCTGGGCAATAATATAAAGTACGGAATATCCGTTACTGATAATTGAGTCAAGCTCTATATCAACACGTTCCTTTACTATATCGGGCAAGTCATCACCATAAATACTCTTCGCCTTATCATATGTAAGCTTACGAAGTTCATCATCCGACCCCGGAATTTCAGGAGGTGCTTTTTCATCAGGAACGGGTTTTAAATTATCTATACTGTCTGCAATTTTATTTGTATTGGTTACAACAACCTCATATGCAAGCTCGTCACCAAGATATGCAAATTCATCGAGCATTTCCTGTGTTGTACGGAAATACAAGGGTGCCTGATTATCTGCATCGGAAAAGCCCTGTCCTGCCTGCAATATAGCACGGTATATAGAATCGTGCTCATTCATAAAATGAACATCACAGGTTGCAACCGTAAGCTTGCCGCTTTCCTTACCAAGGTCGACTATTGTTTTGTTTATATGCTTTAATGTCGCTTCATCCTCAACTATGTTTTCGCGAAGCATAAATGCATTGTTACCAAGAGGCTGAATTTCAAGATAATCATAGAATTCCACTATTTTATTAACCTCATCACGGTCAAAGTTATATGGATTTTTAAGAATTTCCTGATACAGTTCTCCCGCTTCGCAGGCAGAACCTATAATAAGTCCCTTACGGTATTTTTGTATTAGGCTTTTTGGCACTCGGGGGCGTCTGTAAAAATAATCAAGATGTGATGCCGAAACTATTTTATAAAGATTTTGCATACCCTCCTGAGTTTGTACCAATATAATAGCGTGATGTGTTTTTAATGATTTTATATCCGTTGCACCTTCAAGAGCATTGTTTATATCACAAATTTTATTAACTTCTTTTTCCTTTAATATATCAACAAGCTTTAAAAACACGTGTGCTGTTGCCATTGCATCGTCACAGGCTCTGTGATGATTTTCAAGCTTTACGTTAAAGTGTTTTGTAAGCGTATCAAGCTTATAATTCTTAATTCCGTTTACCAAAGACCTTGAAAGACCGAGAGTATCTATATAGCAGAATTTAAATTCCATACCGTTTTCTTTAGCGGCATTTTTTATAAATGATGTATCAAACCCTGCATTGTGTGCAACAAGTGTTGCATCACCTATAAAATCATAAAACTGCGGCAATACAACGGATATTGGTGACGCTTCCTCCACCATCGCATCTGTTATGCCTGTAAGCTCTACAATTTTTTGAGGTATAGGCTTCATTGGATTTACAAAGGTATTAAATGAATCCACAATCTGTCCGTCTTTTATTTTTACTGCACCAATTTCAGTAATTGCCTCTGTTACAGGTGAAAGACCTGTTGTTTCAATATCAAATACTACAAATTCGCTGTCAAGGCTCTTATCGGTGGGGTTTACAACTGCATCGGCATTATCATTTACAAGATAACATTCCACACCGTAAAGAATCTTTATATCTTTACCCCAGTTTGAAGCGTGATACGCTTCCGGAAACGCCTGCACATCACCGTGGTCAGTTATTGCAACTGCCTTATGCCCCCACTTTATTGCCTGTTCTACCAACACCTCAGCATCGGTCATGGCATCCATAGTAGACATTTTTGTGTGCATATGCAGTTCTACTCGTTTTTCTTCTGCATCGTCTGTACGTTTTTCCCAGTCTATAACATTAACATCATTAACGCTTATAAGCAATTCCCTTGCATATTTATCGAACTGCGCAAGACCGCGTACTCTTAAGGCTGTTCCCTTTTTCAGCCTGCTTTCCAACACAGAAAATGCTGCGTTATCATCAGTAAATATCTTGCAGTTTATAGCATTTTTGTCATCTGTTATACTGAAGGTTACAATGTGTGCACCATTTCTTGTTTCCTTAATATCAGGCGCCTTTTTAAAAAGATAACCATCTATTATAACTCTGCCTGAAAGCTCGGTTATATCAGCAATTTCTATATCAGGCGTACCCTTAATTTCACGTCCGTAAATTACAGGGGTTTTCTTTTTGCTCTCTTCAAGTGCCTGACGTGCTTTTTCTATATTTTCAAGAATTTCCTGTTTTTCAAGCTCGAATTTTTCTTCTATTTCTTCCTCGGTTTTACTTTGAATAAATTTTATTTCTATATCAAGGTCAAACATCTTTTTAACATTTTCAACAAGTAATGTTTTTGCTTCTTCATCAATTATGCCGCCTCCAAGGCAGTCTACTGAAAGCACGTTGCCATCAAGCTTTAGGTCCGCATTATTAAGTACGGGAACAAGCTGTGGGTATTCTTTAACATACCCTGCAACTGTTTTTATGGAATTGGCATTAAAAATCTCTTTATCGTATACAAATTCCAAAGATAAATCCCTAAGCCTGTATGCGTCCATTATCTGGTCTGAAAGATTATGGCAGGACTCCGCACGAACCATACGCACACACTTTGCCACAACCTCCATGGAACGTTCTTCAGGATAAACAAAAACATTCACCGCCTGTGAATGTTTAAGTATTTCATTGTCTACCAGTTTGAATATTTCAGATAAATATTTCATTACATTTCCTCAATCTCTTCTATTAAAGTTTCAAGTATTTTATCTTCAGGTATCTTTCGTATAATTTCACCCTTTTTAAACAAAAGTGCGAAGCCATCGCCACCTGCAACACCTATATCGGCATCCTTTGCCTCACCGGGACCATTAACTGCACAACCCATAACAGCAACCTTTATAGGCTTATCTATTTTATTGAGTGCCTTTTCCACTTTATTGGCAACTTCTACCTGATTTATTTTACATCTTCCGCAGGATGGGCATGAAACAAACTCTATTCCGCCTTCTTTGAGCCCTACAGATTTTAATATGTACTTTGCGGCAGTAATCTCTTCAACAGGAGGCGCTGTAAGTGATACTCGTATTGTATCACCTATACCATCCATAAGAAGAGTACCTATTCCAACAGATGACTTTATAAGTCCTGAATAGGCAGTCCCCGCTTCCGTAACACCTATATGCAAAGGATAATTACAGCTTTCACTCATAAGCCTGTATGCTTCAACCGTTTTCAAAACATCTGACGCTTTCAACGATAAAACAATATCGTCAAAATCAAATTTATTAAGAAGCCCTATATGCATGAAGGCACTTTCAACCATTGCCTTTGGCGTTCTTCCGTATTTTTTCTCCATTTCCTTATCAATAGAACCCATATTAACACCTATGCGGATTGGGATTTTGTTTTCACGACACGCTTTTGCAACTGCCTCTACTCTATCCATACCGCCAATATTACCGGGATTAATACGAATTTTTGCCGCACCGTTTTTCACACATTCAAGTGCAAGCTTATAGTCAAAATGGATATCTGCAACAACAGGAATATCCACACTGCTGCATATTTTATCAAAAGCCTTTGCCGCCTCAATATCAGGAACTGCAAGGCGTACAATTTCACAGCCTTCATCAACAAGTCCTTTTATCTGTTCCAGTGTAGCAGAAACATCAGCAGTTTTGGTATTGCACATACTCTGCACCACTACACCGCCACCGCCTATTTTAACGCCCTTGGCATATACGGGTTTTGTATTTTCTCTTAAAGTAAGCATAAAACCAGGTCTCCTTTTTTCTGCATTGTTTTAAATTTATTTTCCGAAAAGTCGCAAAATATCCTGCCAGGTTGCAAAAATCATCAGCAGAATCAAAAGCATAAATCCGATGAAATGCACCATACCTTCTTTATCAGCAGATAGTTTTTTTCTTGTTATCATTTCCACAAGAACAAAAATTATTCTTCCGCCGTCAAGAGCAGGCAAAGGCAACAAATTGAAAAGCCCGATATTAATGGTTATAATTGCCGCCAGAGAAAGCAGTGAATCTATACCCTGTTTTGCAGACTTGCCTATTTCAGAAACTATACCTACCGGCCCCGACATTGCCTCCATACCGATGTTTCCTGTTACAAGGTCGAAAAGTGTACAAAGAATAACCTTGCCGTAAAATAAACTATAGTGCCAGGTGTGATAAAGTCGTCCGCCAAAATTCAAAGGTTCTACCTTTGCCTCATAACCTATATAATATATTCCATCTTCACCTTTTTTGGGTACAATTTCTGCTGAATTCTTTTTGCCGTCACGTAAATATTCCACATATATACTTCCACCTTTATAACGTGAAAGTTCAAATTTAAGTTCAGCCTGAGTCTGTATTTTAGTATTATTTATTTGTGTAATTCTGTCACCCTTCATCAAGCCTGCTTCTTCAGCTGCTGAATGTTCAACAATGCCTGCCACAACAGGAACGGCAACATACTGTGCCTTACTGCTAAACATAACAAACCCCATTAAAAGCAACCCGAGTATAAGGTTCATTGTTGCACCTGCCACAAGAATAATTATTCTCTGCCATGGCTTTTTATTATTAAATGCACCGGGTGAATCACTTTCTTCATCTTCACCCTCCATTGCACAAAAACCACCTATAGGTATGCAACGCAAGGAATACACCGTACCCTTGTATTCTTTTTTAAAAATCACGGGGCCCATTCCTATACCAAACTCGTGAACATCAACACCACAAAGCTTTGCAGTTACAAAATGTCCAAGCTCGTGAACAAGCACCAATACGAAAAACACCAAAATTGCTGAAATTACTGTTGCCATTTTGAATATACCTCTTCCCTGACACATCTGTCAGTATATATTATATCGTCCAATGTGGGATTTAAAACATTTTTATGATTATCCATTGCACTTTCTACAATTCGTGCAATATCATTGAATTTTATTTTCCCCTTAAGGAAAAGTTCTACCGCAACCTCATTAGCACCATTCAATACAGCAGGCAATGTGCCACCTGCACGTCCTGCTTTTATTGCAAGAGAAAGACAACGGAATGTGTCGTAATCAGGCTTGCCGAATGTAAGCTTTCCGACTTCCCACAAATTAAGTTGTTTCACATCTGATGGTATTCTTTCCGGATAACACAACGCATAGTGTATAGGAAGCTTCATATCAGGCAGCCCAAGCTGGGCAATAACACTCATATCTTTAAACTCAACGAGAGAATGTACTATACTTTCTCTGTGAACTACAACATCTATATCATCATAATCCATACCAAAAAGCCAGTGTGCCTCTATAACTTCAAGCCCCTTATTCATAAGTGTAGCAGAATCTATGGTTATTTTTTGTCCCATACTCCAGTTTGGATGATTAAGTGCTTCCCTAACCGATACATTTTCAAGCTCTTCTGCCTTTTTACCATAAAAAGAACCACCTGATGCTGTGATGATAAGTCTGTTTATTTCACTTTGCGGATGATTGCCTATACTTTGGAAAATAGCACTATGTTCACTGTCCACAGGTAAAATACTTACGTTATTTTCCTTTGCCGCATTCATTACAATGCTTCCTGCAGTAACAAGAGTTTCCTTATTTGCAAGTGCAATATTAACACCACGGTTTATGGCGTTCATAGTAGGTACAAGCCCCGCTATACCAACAACCGAAGTCACAACAGTATCAATTTCCGGCATTGTACTTATTTCGCTCATACAATCTGTCCCCGAAATAACCTTTGTGTAGGTATCTGCAACAGCAATTTCAAGCTCTTTTGCCGCGTTTTCATTTACCATTGCAAAAAGCTTTGGTCTGTATTTTCTTATTTGTTCTTCTGCAAGTTTTACGTTATTATTTGCAGAAAGGCCCATAATCTGCACATTTTGGAGGTTATCGCAAACCTCCAGAGTCTGTGTGCCGATTGAGCCCGTACTTCCTATAATTGATATTTTCTTCAAGCTTATCTGCCCTTTCCTTATTTGAAAATAGGTATAATCTGCAACATATAATACACAAAAGGTGCCACAAAAAACAAACTGTCAAATCTGTCCATGACGCCACCGTGCCCCGGCATTAATTTGCCATAATCCTTTATACCAAACTGTCTTTTAATACAAGAAGCAGAAAGGTCACCGACCTGTGAAATTGCAGATGCACCAAAGCCTACTGCTATTGCCCACAAATAGTTTGTTTCAAGCTTAAAGCCAAGCTGGCCAATAAGGCAGAAAATCAAAGTAGCAACTATACAACCAAGAATACCACCAATACTTCCCTCAACGGTCTTTTTAGGACTTAGCACCGGGCAAAGCTTATGCTTCCCAAAATATTTTCCTGCAAACAATGCCGCAGTATCAGTAACAAATGCACCAATAAGCACGAGCCATATAAGAAGATGCCCATTGTCCATATTACGTACCAATATAATATGCGAAAACATAAAAGACACATAAACAGTAAGGAAAAATGCAGTTGCAAATTCCTTAAGACCTATTTTACTCATATTTGCCATATACATTATAAATGTTGCAACTATGTACACAAACAAGGCAGGTCTGAAAAACTGTGCTCCAAAACACTGAGCACTTACAATAATCAAGGTTCCTGCAACTGACAATATTAACAGCTTTTTATTTTCCGAAAGCTTTGTTGCATTAAAAAGCTCTGTTACGCCCACTGCCGCAAGCAGCACAACCGCCACTTCAACAAAAGGTGTTCCCAATGCAAGAATCGCAATAAGCAATATAACAAGTATAACACCTGTAATTACACGTTGTTTCAAAAAAATCAAATCCTTTCATTAAACTCCGCCAAAACGTCTGTTACGTTTTTGGAAGTCCATGATGGCCTCATTGAATTTTTCAATAGAAAAATCAGGCCACAGTATGTCGTCATACCAGAATTCTGCATAAGCAGACTGCCATAACAAAAAGTTGGAAAGACGTTTTTCTCCGCTTGGTCTTATAATAAGATCAACAGGCGGAAGGTCACTGGTATAAAGTTTTTTACCAATATTTTCAGAATTAACCTCTTCACCATTTTCAATAAGCTTGTTAACCGCCCTTACAATTTCATCCTGACCACCGTAATTTATAGCAAGACACAAAACAACACCTGTATTATTTTTTGTGAATTCCTCCGTCTTCGCCATAAGCTCGATAATATCTTCATCAAGTACGGAACGATCGCCAATAACCTTAATTACCGCATTTTTATCACCAAGGTTTTTCTTATAATCAAGAAGGTATTCACGCAAAAGAGCCATAATACCGTCTATTTCTGCCTGAGGACGTTTCCAGTTTTCCGTGGAAAAGGTATAAGCAGTAATTGCCTTTATACCTATTTCGTCCGCATACGTAGTAATTTTTTTCAAAACCTCGGCTCCGGCACGATGACCTACATTTCGGGGCATACCGCGTTTTTTAGCCCATCTTCCGTTGCCGTCCATAATAATACCAATGTGCATGGGCAGATTGGTTTTATCTATCTCATGCACATCGTTTTGTTTCTTTTTAAACAAGTTAAAGAACATTCAAATCACCCTTAAATGGACATAATATCCTTTTCTTTAGCCGCACCGATATTGTCAATTTCCTTAATCTTTGCGTCTGTAAGCTTCTGGATATCATCTTCAAGACCCTTAAGATCATCCTCTGTTATTTCGCTGTTCTTCTGAGCTTTCTTAAAAAAGTCCATAGCATCACGACGTACGCCACGTACATTAACCTTTGCATCTTCGCTCTTTTTGTGAAGAGTCTTTGCAAGCTCTTTACGTCTTTCTTCAGTAAGAGGTGGGAAATTAAGACGAATTACCTTACCATCATTCTGAGGAGTAAGGCCAAGATCCGCCTTGTTAATAGCCTTTTCAATTTCAGGAAGAAGAGTTGCATCCCAAGGCTGAATAACAATCATTGTAGGCTCGGGTACAGAAACTGTTCCTACCTGATTAAGTGGTGAAGGCACACCGTAATATTCAACCTGAACCTTATCAAGCACAGCAGGGTTTGCTCTGCCTGCACGGATTGTGTTAATATCATTGGTATAAAAGGCAATTGCCTTATTCATTCTTTCTTCAAACTGTTTTAATTCTGATCTCATAATTTTACCTTCTTTCAATATATTATTTTGTTATTTCACTATTGTTCCGATTTTTTCGCCATTTAAAACCCTTATAATGTTTTTAGGGTCATCAAGACCGAATACCAAAAGCGGAATATTGTTGTCCATACAAAGTGATGATGCAGTTGAATCCATAACCTTAAGACCTTTGCTTATTACTTCAAGATATGTAAGTTCATCATACTTAACAGCACATTCATTTGTATTAGGATCACAGTCATATACACCGTCAACATTTTTTGCAAGCAAAATAGCATCTGCATCAATTTCTGCCGCACGTAGCGCTGCCGCTGTATCAGTTGAAAAATACGGATTACCTGAACCGCAGGCAAAAATAACTACTCTGCCCTTTTCAAGATGACGAACAGCTTTATTTCTTATATATACTTCAGCAAACTGTTTCATCTCAATAGCTGTCTGCACACGAGTAACCACACCAAGACGCTCAAGTGCATCCTGAAGTGCAAGTGCATTGATTGTGGTAGCAAGCATACCCATATGGTCTGCTCTTGTACGGTCCATATTTTCACCACTTCTGCCACGCCAGAAGTTTCCGCCACCGCACACAATAGCAATCTGCACGCCCATTCCTACCGCTATTTTAATCTGTTCACATATACTTCCTATAGTTTCATCGTCAAGGCCTGTTTTTTTAGGTCCTGCCAAAGCTTCACCGCTTACTTTTAATATAATTCTGTTATATTTCGGCATTAGTAATCCTCCGTTTTGAAAAATTCTTTGTTTATAAAACATACCTATTTATAATATTACCAAAAAACCCTTCAAATGTAAAGACCCAAAAACTTTTTTGGCGTTTTTTTTAATGTTCATGGTATAAATTCCATAAAATTACCAAAAATATTTAAAAATCATTTTTTTGAAATATGGAGTATTTTTGAGAAAAATAGAGATTTTTAGAGTTTGCAAAAAATAGTTTGATTTTTTCAAAAAAAGTGCTTGACATATCATTTAACCTGTTGTATTATAATAAAGTCGTAAATTTGACAAGGAGGTAATTTTAATGAGCACATATATGGCAAAAGCTTCAGAGCTTAAAAAAGAATGGTACATCATTGATGCAGCAAACAAGCCACTTGGCCGTGTTGCTACTGTTGCAGCTACTATATTGCGTGGTAAGCATAAGCCTACTTATACTCCTCATGCAGATTGTGGTGATTATGTAATCATCATCAATTCGGATAAGGCTATCCTTACAGGTAATAAGGCAGAACAGAAAATGTGGTACCGTCACACAGGTTATGTAGGCGGTCTTAAAGCGGTTAAATATTCAGACTTGATGGCTAACCGTTCAGAAAAGGCTATGGAATTGGCTGTTTGGGGTATGCTACCACACAACACACTTGGTAGATCAGCTCTTACAAGATGTCGTATCTTCAAGAATGCTGAACATACACACGAAGCACAGAAACCTATCGTTTGGGATAGAGAAATTAAGTAGGAGGGTGAATTAAATGGCTGGATACTACGGTACAGGTAGAAGAAAAAAATCAATCGCCAGAGTACGTCTTGTTCCCGGAACAGGTGTTGTTACAATCAACAAGCGTGATATAGATGATTATTTTGGTTTGGA
>JAZQAN010000011.1:0-1848 GCA_045545235.1 Clostridia bacterium
CTCGGTTGCTCCGGGATACGGAAGCAGTTTTTCCTCAAGCTCGGGAATTGAAGCTACCTTACCTGCAACGTATTTAAGTATTCTTCTGCGGCAGGATTCTGTTCTTTGAATAATGCCGCCAAACCTATGGTCCTGAATGTCCATATTGGCTCTTCCTTTACTCATATCAAACACATCAAACTTTGCATCCGTTCCGCGATATACAACCATAGGTGTTCCATCCTCATTAACAACCTTACTTGCCTTTTTGGAATTTTTCAGCCAATCACCAAACCAATCCTTAAATTGTTTCGAGTGTGTTACATTTTCAAGTCTATAGTTGACAAAAGCATCATTTTCGCGTATACTACGTATGAAGCCGTCTTGAGGCAATGCCCTTGGGTATTGGACCCTTGCCCGTTGTAGTAAAGACAAGGCTTCTTTTTTATTCCAATAAAACATCGACTTATTTCCATAGTTTTCGGCCAATAAAGCATCATTAAGCATACTTTCAACAGAATTACCTTTCGCAAAAACACTCACAACCGCATTACTATCTACTTCCCTGCTATTTAGCACTCCGAAACCATCAATACTAACTGGCATAATGACTTGTTTGCCATTATGTGTAAGTTTAAGTAATGCAATAAGTCTTTTGTATTCTGCTGAATCAATTACAGCATCAACATCAGGATTATCCACCTCGATTTTCAGCACATCATTTCCATCTTCATTTTTCGCCTCCAAAACTCTTACGCCATATAAATCGTCAATATCATCCACCCTTGTGTACCCTGTACCTATTTCACTTTCTATGTCTTTTTGGGATGCGAAGGAATATTTCACATCACTTACTGAAGTTCCCTGATTATCCTCTCCGCTATTTGTTCCTTTTCTTCCTCCGTTTTCCCCTTCATAGGTTCTACTATTTTCATAGCTTGTTGACCGAACAAATGTTTCTCCGTAAATAACTTTAATAATTTCGAACGCTGCGTCTTGTCCGATTCCATCCGTTTCTGATTCATATACATACCTCCTCGCATCATACAAAACAGTATCATTATCTGTGTCAAATGTTATTACTTTCGATATTATAGGGTGATTATAATCTCCATCCGTATAAATAAGTTTATTACCTACTTCGTAGACTAAATATCCATCATTTGTTTGAAAATAATTTTGATACTTGTTATTTTGAGTTTCTGATATTTTAGAATAGAACTGTGCCACATCTTTCCTATCTAATACTCCTTCCTCAATAGTCCACATAACTCCATACTGTTCGGATTTTCCTTTTTTGCCGTCGAACATAAACCTATTATTGTTTTCATTATAATTTTTATAATTGTTATTGTCAAGGGTCATACCACCGCTCTTAACCTCATCAAGTGCCATTCGGTATTTACGCTGTGCGGTTTTCAGTTCATCAAAATTATACAAATCACCAAACTTTTTATTTAGTCTGTATAAAATCTCTGTTATGTAATCATATATCTTCTGTCCTAATGTGTAATCAGAACTTACAATACTATTTACATCATCTGCAAACACATACTTTTTAATACCGTCTGCCACAAGCTCGGCACGTGCACCTTCAGCTGTAAGATCCTGCTTGCCCTTGGACTTATCAAAGCGGCTGCCTTAATTGAAGATGGTCGAATTGATGAATTTGTAAAGGAAAAATACAGCAGCTTTGAAACTGAAATAGGCAAGAAAATATTGAATGGTACAACTTTAGAGGAACTTGCAGCATATGCAGAAAAACTTGGCTCAACAACCCAACCGCAAAGTGGTCGACAGGAATACCTTGAGAGCATTCTTAATAATGTAATGTTCAATTAATAATAAAATACGTTTTATAACATATAA
>JAZQAN010000012.1:0-12344 GCA_045545235.1 Clostridia bacterium
GGTATGATAATATAAATAATCGTGATGCTTTGGCATTAGTACCGCCTTTAAAGATTTTATACCGGGGTTACATATTGGTCCTACAGGATAACCTCTGTATTTATAGGTATTATAAAGCGAATCCTTTTCAAGGTCTTTGTATAATACCCTGTCTATATCATATAAACCGTCAGATAAAAAGTACACAACACTTGCATCAATCTGAAGGGGCATATTACTTGATATTCTGTTTTTTATAACACCTGCAATAATGTCACGCTCACTATCAAGCTTTGCCTCTCTTTCAACAAGTGATGCCATAGTTATTGTATCAAAATTAATATTATTTATATCACCGATTTTTGAATACTGCTTTTCAAATTCACCTAAAAGTGTATTTATTATATTATGCGGTGTTTCACCGATCAAAAACTCGTATGTTTGCGGAAACAAAAATCCCTGAAGCTTTATTTTATAATCTTTTTTGGGAATGTTTTTTAAAAAGGAATAGTCATAATCATCATCTAAAGCATTCATAAAATCATCATAATCGCACAAATTTAAATCCGATAGTTTTTTAGCAATCTGCTCGGCAGAATATCCTTCGGGGATAGTTAAAGTAAAGGTTTTTTCAGTCCCTGAAGTTATTAAAGTTTTTACAACCGATTTAAGACTCATTCCGGTGTTTAACTTAAAAATTCCTTTTTGTATTTTTGTGGCAACATTATCAATTCTTACTTTAAGCTTAAAAACATTTTCGTTCTTAATAACATTTGCCTCTTTTAATCTTGATGCAATATTTGAAATGCTCTCTCCGCTCTCTATTACAAACTCAATATTTTCCCCTTCTTTATCCGTTTGAGAAAAATACTCGCTTATATAAGGAAAAGCAAAAAGCAGCAAACAAGCTAACGCTACTATTAAAATTAATGCAGTAAGTTTTTTAATCATTTTTTCACCTCTTATTATGATTTATATAAATTTATTTCGATATGTAAAAATTCTAAAACAACACATATTATTCCCATAATTTATCCAATTAAAAATATGTTGGCATAATTCATTTCCTTTCGACAGTCTTTAATTGCGATGAATAAGGTTTAGATGCAAGCCTTTTTGATAGCTGCTAATATCAAGTTATAACTAAAAACATATAAATTTGAATTTTACAGAACCATTACCAAAGTACCAATGCCGATAAGTATACACCCAATCAACGATTTGGTTGTAAACTGTTCGTGCAGAAAAACAAAAGCCAAAACCAATGTGATTACAACACTTAATTTATCAACAGGAACAACCTTTGATGCATCACCTATTTGCAATGCCTTGTAATAACACAACCAAGAAGCACCCGTTGCCAACCCTGAGAGGACAAGAAACAACCAGCTTCGTTTGCTTATTACAGCAATTCCGTTTTGTGCATTCGTAATAAATACCATTCCCCAAGCCATAACTACCACTACAACCGTTCTGATTGCTGTTGCAAGATTTGAGTTAACTCCTTCAATGCCGACCTTAGCCAGTATAGATGTAAGCGCTGCAAAAATTGCAGACAGTAATGCAAGTATAAACCACATAGAATATTACCCTCCCCAAATTCTTATTTATCTGTTCGACAATTTTCGACATATCCATTATGATTTTGTCAAGTCAGGGATAAAAATGTAAATAAATAAAAAGTTTACGGTCTGAGACCCATGCCACCTTCAAGGGTTAGGGTTTCTCCGTTCATATATTTAAAATCAGGGGAAGCAAGTTGCACACAAACTCTGCCGATTTCAAGTTCAGAATCTCCGAAATGACCTGCCGGCGGAATTTTTACATTTGCCTTAAATGCGTCAGGAAATGCTTTTTCGAAACTCTCAAGCTGGGCAGTCCATGCAAGAGGACAAACAACATTTGTATTTATTCCATCCTTTGCCCATTCAGTTGCCGCAACACGACTTAGTCCGCGGATAGCCTCTTTTGCAGCCGCATACGAACATTGGCCATAATTACCAAAAAGTCCTGCCCCTGATGCAAAGTTTATAACGCTTCCCTTTGTTTCTTTAAGGTATGGATAGCAGGCTTTCATATAATAAAATGTTGCATATAAACCTGAATACATAGCAAGATTAAACTGTTCTGTTGTATGTTCCTGAATAGTGACACCTGATGCCGATGCTTGGGCATTATTAATAAGAACATCTATCCTTCCAAAAGTTTCAATCGTTTTTTCAACAACTTCTTTTGCGATTGATTCATTATCATTTCCCTCTGAAATATCTGCAGGAAGTGCTAATACCTTTATGCCATATAGTTTTTCAAGCTCTTCCTTTGCCTTTTCAAGCTTGGCAGTATTTCTGCCTGTAATAACAAGATTTGCCCCTTCCTTAGCATAAGCGGTAGCAATTCCATATCCAATGGAACCGCATTTTCCATCCGAAAGAACCGCATATCCTGCACCAGTAATAAGTACCGTCTTACCTTTTAAAAAACTCATTTTAATCTCTCCTTTTTATTTTTTATAGAATAGATAAATTACTCTACATTTTATTTTTTAGTTTGTTACAATTCAACTTCTTTCCGTTTATAAAGACTGTATAATTCAGATGCCAAGCTTTTAATAAATTTAATCTTCTGATTTCAGCCTGCTTTCAAATTCAAATATCAAATCAGCAATTTCATATTCTAAAACCAATGGTTCTGTAAATGCGTCAATTACAATACCGCAAACATGTTCATAGCTTTTCGCCATATTTATACATCGTAAAACCGGTAAAACAACTTTTGAAAAATTATTACCGTACTCTTCTGGAATTTGTTCCTCATTTGAAAACATAGGGAAAAAGAAGTTATCGCCATTTTTCAGTATATCGGGCTTACATCTGATTTCATCACTTGTGGTTACAACATCCCCTTGTTTAGAATTTAAAAATTTTTCTTTATCAAAATCACTCATAGTAACATTCACAGGCACTATTACATTTGAATCTCGAAGACAACTCAACAAAGGAAACAGTGTTTCTTTGCTTCGATTTGATAAAAATTCATGTTTTAAATATAATAACACTCTTCCGGATTCCAATGATTTTTTGTCGATATCTTTTTTCATTATTACACTTCCTTTCTTAAAATTTCGACAATCTTTTTATCTCAAAATCAGGTCAGAATAAAAAACTTACAATCACATTCATTTTTTTGAAAATCCTATTGCAACAAGTGAGCTTATGCACAAAAGGAACGGATAGAAAAGTTTAGGTATAATCTGAAGTGCAGAAATTTGTGCACCAAGGGCAGAAACTGCAGAAATTGCCACAAGCATCTGTGCGCCGTAAGGGATAATTGCCTGAGCCACACAGGAAAATGTATCTAAAATTGATGCGGCTTTTTTAGGAGATATGCCGTAATCCTTTGCAATTTCATTTGCAATGGGGTTTGCCATAACAATTGCAACGGTGTTGTTTGCAGTTGCAACGTCAAGCACACCTACAAGCACACCCATACCAACCTGACCGCCTTTTTTACCGCGGAACACTCTTTTAATACCTGCAAGCAGGGCATCAAAACCGCCAAATTCACGGATAAGTGCGCAAATTGCAGAAACAAGAACCGTAACAATAATAGTTTCAAACATTCCCGAAGCACCCTCACCCATACCTGCAAGCAGGGCAGTAGGCTGTGTAGCACCTGTAAGAAGCATTATAACAGAGCCTGAAACAATGCCGATTAAAAGAACCACAAACACATTTATACCGATAATACCGCCAAGCAAAACAAGTATGTAAGGGATTATCTGAATAAGGTTGTAATCCTTTACAATAGCACCGCTTATTTCGCTGTTAAATGAAAGTATCATTATAATAATAAGAGAAACTATAGCCGCAGGCAGGGCAATAAAGAAGTTTTCCTTAAACTTATCCTTCATCTGACAACCCTGACCGTTGCAGGCAGCAATGGTTGTGTCGGAAATAAATGAAAGGTTGTCACCAAACATAGAACCGCCTATTACAGTAGCCACACAAAGAGCCATATCAAAGCCCGATGCATTTGAAACCGCAACTGCAATTGGTGTTAAAAGAGTAATTGTACCAACAGATGTGCCCATTGCAAGTGACACAAAGCAGCTTACGGTAAAAAGTACCATAACCGCATACTGCGCAGGTATAATTGAAAGCATAAAGTATGCAACACTTTCAGCACTTCCTCTTCCTACAACGCCCACAAAAATACCTGCCTCCAAAAATATGAGTATCATAGTAAAGATGTTTTTTTCACCAACACCACGTCCCATAATTTCAAGCTTTTTGTCAAGGTTAAGCTTTTTGTTCTGTAAACACGCTACCAAAAGTGCCACAAGAAAAGCAACAACAATTGGTATGTTGTAAAAACCCATAGGAATTTTAATAACGTATTCAAACAAAACTCCAAGCCCCAGATACAGAATAAGAAATACTCCTATAGGCAATAATGCCCATACATTTCCTTTTTTCATTTTAAAATCTCCCTTTTATATAAATTTATTTTATAACAACAATTACGGACACTAAAATTCACATAGTAATTCAGTGAACACTTTTTTTGAAATAAACAGTATCAATACCTTTTCCTCTGTCGTCAGTTATAATCTTTAAAACATCAAAGCCAAATGAGGAGAGTATTTTTATATGTAACGCATTTGTTGACCATGTTCTTGTAAAAACATTTGAATTTTTATAACACTCAAATAAAAATTCATACATTTTATATGTAAGCCTCATCCCCCTTGCCTCGGCAGATACAAGCAATGTTGATATGTAAATATCGGGCAAATCCCTTTCCAAAATTACATCATTTGTGAAATTTTCCTTAAAAGAAACAAAACCGAGTAGCTTGTCACCCTCACAGGCAACTACAAAACGTTGTTTTTTTAGCTCCTCAAAATAACTCATAACACCGTTTTTGCATTTTGTGTTTGCTGATAAATCTGCCTGAATGGTAGAATTACGTGCAGATAAAGGAGGGCAAAACTCATCATCCGAGTCTGTAAGCATATTTAATATATCTTCGTAAAAATTTTTCTGTTCTTCACAAGTTAAAAGCTTTATCATAAAATAATAACCTCCCCTTTTACCATAGCCAAGTCTATTCTAGAATCAGTGAACAATTTAGATGCCTCTGATTTTTAATGAACTCATTATACCACATTCCAGACGGTTATTCAACACCAAAAACACCCCATTTCTACAAATACAATTGATAATTGGTAGTTGATAGTGAATAATTGTGGTAGATACACTGCGTGTTTCTTTTTAATATCGTAGGGCAGGGGCTTGCTCCTGCCGAAAAAAAATAATGAATTAACGGCAGGAGCAAGCCCCTGCCCTACAAAATTCTTTTTAATGAATATATAAATTCAAAGAAATGCAAAGCATTTTCTCCGCAATTTCTCATTTCCAATTCTCAATTCTCAATTAAAAAAAGAACCTCTATTGAGGTTCTTCTGCACTTATGTACATTTCTTCAGTTTCTATTTGTATTTGTTTTATTTCCTCCTCCATTTTCTTAATGTTCTCTAAAATATCTGTAAGCTTGTTAAACAATTTATAATACATTTCTTCCTTTACCATTTTATATGCTCCTTTGTAATAAAAATAAAAAGCGTAGCCTCAAAACAGAGACTACGCAAAAAAACGCAGTGACTCTGTTTCTGATGTTGCTACACATTCTACTCAATACACTTTATCAACACAAAGGGTATGGTGAAACAAAGTGTACGCTTTTTTTAAAGAGCGTACCCCTAAGTATTGATAAATATTAAGTGTAAAATCTAACAATATTGTAGATGTGTAGCATAATTATTATACCAAATTATAAAATAAAATACAAGCCCCTTTTCATCGTCAAATTTCTAAATATTTCGACATATAAATAAACAAAGAAATGTACCGCATTTCAACCATAATTCTTCATTATGCATTCTTAATTCTTCATTAAAAAAAAGCTGTGATAATCACTTATCACAGCTTTTTAAACTATTCAATTATTTCTGCTTCTGTTACAGATTTTTCAACTTCAACATTTCTGTATTTAGCCATACCTGTACCTGCAGGAATAAGCTTACCGATGATAACATTTTCCTTAAGACCAAGAAGTGGGTCAATCTTACCCTTAATAGCAGCATCTGTAAGAACACGTGTTGTTTCCTGGAAAGAAGCTGCAGACAAGAAGGAATCTGTTGCAAGAGATGCCTTTGTGATACCAAGAAGTACATCTGTATATGTTGCAGGTGTCTGACCTTCTTCCAAAGCCTTATTAGCTTCTTTAATTACAGAAATGTCAACCATTGAACCTGAAAGCAACATTGTATCACCCGGATCCTCAACGCGAACCTTACGCATCATCTGTCTTACGATAACTTCAACGTGACGGTCATTGATATCAACACCCTGCAGACGGTAAACACGCTGAACTTCCTGGATAAGGTAGTTCTGAACAGCAGTTGCACCTTTAATCTTCAGGATATCGTGCGGATTAATTGAACCTTCAGTAAGTTCGTCACCAGCATCAATAATCTGACCTTCCTCAACCTTAATACGAGAACCGTAAGCGATTGGGTATGAAACAGCTTCACCTGTTTCGTCGTTGAATATCTTAATTTCTTTTCTCTTATTCTTAATTTCTTCAATAGCTACTCTACCGCCGATTTCAGCGATAATAGCAAGACCTTTCGGCTTTCTTGCTTCAAACAATTCTTCAACACGGGGAAGACCCTGTGTAATATCTTCTGCCTGAGCAACACCACCTGTATGGAATGTTCTCATTGTAAGCTGAGTACCGGGTTCACCGATAGACTGAGCAGCAATGATACCAACAGATTCACCGATATTGATTTTGCCTGAAACAGCAAGGTTAGAACCGTAACATTTAGCACAAACACCAACAGGAAGTTCGCACTTCAAAACTGAACGGATTTTAACAGATTCAACACCGCAAGCAACAATCTTGTTAGCTTCAGCCAAAGTCATAAGGTGACCCTTGTTAACGATAATTTCGCCTGTCTGAGGGTTAACTACGTCTTCAGCAGTGTATCTGCCTTCCAAACGGTCTTCAAGCTTTTCTATCATTTCGTTACCGTCTTTAATAGCAGTAACAGTGATATATTCTGTAGTTCCGCAATCTTCAGCACGGATGATAAGGTCCTGAGCAACGTCAACAAGACGACGTGTCATATAACCCGAGTCAGCTGTTCTAAGAGCAGTATCCGCAAGACCTTTACGTGCACCGTGAGTTGAAATGAAGTATTCCAAAACGTTAAGACCTTCACGGAAGTTAGCACGAATAGGAATTTCCACCGCACGACCTGATGTGTTAGCCATAAGACCACGCATAGCCGCAAGCTGACGAATCTGGTTAACGCTACCACGGGCGCCGGAGTCCGCCATCATAAAGATTGGGTTGTACTGGTCAAGCTTGCTCATAAGAGCATTAGTAACCTTTGTACTTGTTTCATTCCATGTATTGATAACCTGAACATAACGTTCGTCATCAGTCATAAGACCACGACGGTACTGCTTTGTAATCTTTTCAATAGCTTCTTCAGCCTCTGCAAGATACTGAGCCTTTTCTTCAGGAATTTCAATATCACTAACGGAAATTGTAATAGCACCCTTTGTAGAGTACTTAAAGCCAAGTGCCTTTAATGCATCAAGCACTTCAGCAGTTTTTGTCATATCGTAAACTGCGATACACTTGTCAATAATTTTACCAAGCATCTTCTTACCAACAAGATTTCTGTCAGTAATGATGTAGTATTTTTCAGTTCTGTTGCCTGCTTCGTCAATAATAACCTTCTTTGAATACTGTTCAGCGTTCATATAAACTTCAGGATTTTCACCCTGTGCAACCTTAAGCTCATATTCAGCAAGCTTTGCAGCTTCTTCTTCTGTTGCAGGTCTTGTCTTAACGTCAATTTCATAGTCAAGAACATTTTCCATAGTTGAACGGTCAACAAAACCAAGGTTCTGAGGAACAACCTCGTTGAATATAATTCTACCGCAGGTTGTCTGAATAATAGCAGTAACCTTTCTGCCTTCAAATTCGCCTACTTTTCTAACCTTGATGATAGAATGAAGGCTGATAGCCTTAGCATTGTAAGCAAGTAAAACTTCTTCTTCAGAAGCAAACACCTTACCTTCGCCGGGTTCACCGTGCTTGTAAAGGTTAAGGTAGTAAGAACCAAGTACCATATCCTGTGTAGGAACAGTAACAGGACGACCGTCCTGAGGTTTTAGAAGGTTGTTTGCAGAAAGCATCAAAAATCTTGCTTCTGCCTGTGCCTCTACAGAAAGAGGTACGTGAACAGCCATCTGGTCACCGTCGAAGTCGGCGTTAAACGCAGTACATACCAACGGATGAAGCTTTAGGGCTCTGCCCTCTACCAAAACAGGTTCAAATGCCTGAATACCAAGTCTGTGAAGTGTTGGGGCACGGTTCAGGAACACCGGATGTTCCTTAATAACCTCCTCAAGCACATCCCATATTTCAGGACGTAGTCTTTCAACCATTCTCTTTGCAGCTTTTATATTATGAGCTGTGCCATCGTTAACAAGCTTTTTCATAACGAAAGGTTTGAAAAGCTCAATAGCCATTTCTTTAGGCAAACCGCACTGATAAATCTTAAGTTCAGGACCTACAACGATAACTGAACGACCGGAGTAGTCAACACGCTTACCCAAAAGGTTCTGACGGAAACGACCCTGCTTACCTTTAAGCATATCAGAAAGTGATTTTAAAGGTCTGTTACCGGGACCTGTAACAGGTCTGCCGCGTCTGCCGTTATCGATAAGAGCATCAACAGCTTCCTGAAGCATACGTTTTTCATTTCTTACGATGATATCAGGAGCAGAAAGCTCTAAAAGTCTCTTCAAACGATTGTTTCTGTTAATAACACGTCTGTAAAGGTCATTAAGGTCACTTGTTGCAAATCTACCACCGTCAAGCTGAACCATAGGTCTGATTTCAGGGGGAATTACAGGAACAACCTCCATAACCATCCATTCAGGCTTGTTGTCAGAATTTTTAAATGATTCAACAACTTCAAGTCTTTTTATAATCTTAACCTTTTTCTGACCTACAGAATCTGCAAGTTCTTCGCGAAGCTCTTCAGCAAGAGCATCAAGGTCAATTTCCTGCAAAAGCTCACGAACAGCTTCTGCACCCATACCTGCACGGAACTTATCGCCGTATCTTTCATAGGCTTCTTTATATTCTTTTTCGGAAAGAACCTGCTTTTTCTCAAGCAAAGTCTTACCGGGGTCAATTACGATATATGAAGCAAAGTACAAAACTTTTTCAAGAATTCTAGGTGAAATATCAAGTATAAGACCCATTCTGCTTGGAATACCCTTAAAGTACCAGATGTGTGATACAGGGGCAGCAAGCTCGATGTGACCCATTCTTTCACGACGAACCTTTGACTTAGTAACCTCAACGCCGCAACGGTCGCAGACGATACCCTTATAACGTACCTTTTTATACTTTCCGCAATGACATTCCCAGTCCTTTGTAGGGCCGAATATACGTTCGCAGAAAAGACCGTCTCTTTCAGGCTTCAAGGTTCTGTAGTTTATAGTTTCGGGCTTTCTAACCTCACCGCGAGACCACTCACGGATTTTGTCAGGTGATGCAAGTCCTATTTGTATTGCTTCGAAATTATTAAATTCTAGCAAAGTATTCAACTCCTTCTTTAATATTTGAATTTTGAAAGTGATTATAAGTTATTATTCGTCGTCCTCTTCAAAATCCAAATCGTCAATAGCTACATCCAAAACAGGTTCTTCAGCTTCTGCAGATTCATTGTCTTCATCAGCAAAAATCTGATTAACAATGTCATCCTCAATTGTGTAAGAACCACCGCTTACAAACTTGTCAGCTTCATCCTGACTCTGCATTTCTGCATCCAGGTTAAGTGGTTTTGGCATATAGTCATCTTCCTCGTCAACGCTTTCACGAATAGGAATTTCTTCCATATTTTCGTCAAGAACCTTAACGTCAAGCATCAAGCTCTGAAGTTCTTTAATAAGAACCTTGAAGGATTCAGGCACACCCGGAGTAGGGATGTTTTCGCCCTTAACAATAGCCTCATAGGTTTTAACACGACCAACAACGTCGTCAGACTTAACAGTAAGGATTTCCTGCAAGGTATAAGCCGCACCGTAAGCTTCCAACGCCCAAACTTCCATTTCACCGAATCTCTGACCACCAAACTGAGCTTTACCGCCAAGAGGCTGCTGAGTTACAAGTGAGTAAGGACCAGTTGAACGTGCGTGAATCTTATCATCAACAAGATGATGAAGTTTCAAATAATGCATATAACCAACTGTTACGCGGTTATCAAACGGTTCACCTGTACGTCCATCATAAAGTACAGTCTTACCGTCTTTGTTATATCCTGCATACTCTAGAGTCTGCATAATATCATATTCGTTTGCACCGTCAAATACCGGTGTAGCAATTTTCCAGCCCAATGCTTTAGCCGCATAACCAAGATGCACTTCAAGCACCTGACCGATGTTCATTCGTGAAGGTACGCCAAGTGGGTTAAGTACAATTTCAAGTGGTGTACCATCAGGTAGGAATGGCATATCCTCTTCAGGAAGAATTCTTGAAACGACACCCTTGTTACCGTGACGACCCGCCATTTTATCGCCGACGCTGATTTTACGTCTCTGTGCAATATATACACGAACAAGATGATTTACTCCCGGTGGAAGTTCGTCACCATTCTGACGTGTGAATATCTTAACGTCTACTATGATACCTGCTTCACCGTGTGGAACACGAAGTGATGTATCGCGAACTTCACGTGCCTTTTCACCGAAAATAGCACGAAGAAGTCTTTCTTCACTTGTAAGCTCTGTTTCACCCTTAGGTGTAACCTTACCTACCAATATATCACCCGGACGCACTTCTGCACCGATACGGATAATACCGCGTTCGTCAAGGTCACGAAGAGCATCCTCACCTACGTTTGGAATATCTCTTGTAATTTCTTCCATACCAAGCTTTGTATCACGTGCTTCACATTCGTATCTTTCAATATGAATTGATGTGAACTTATCTTCCTTAACAAGCTTTTCGTTAATAAGGACAGCATCCTCGTAGTTATAACCTTCCCATGTTACGAAACCGATAAGGATGTTACGTCCAAGAGCTATTTCACCGTTGTCAGTAGCAGGACCGTCAGCGATGATGTCACCCTTTTTAACAGCTTCGCCTTCTGAAACGATAGGCTTCTGGTTGATACAAGTACTCTGGTTAGAACGTTTGAATTTAAGAAGCTTGTAAGAATCTTCCTTGCCGTCCTTTGTCTTAATAACGATTTTGTCAGCAGAAACACTTGTAACAACACCGTCATTTTTAGCAAGAACAACAACCCCCGAGTCTTTAGCAGCCTTATATTCCATACCTGTACCTACGATAGGTGATTCAGTACGAAGAAGCGGAACAGCCTGACGCTGCATGTTTGAACCCATCAGCGCACGGTTAGCGTCATCGTTTTCAAGGAACGGAATCATAGCAGTAGCAACTGATACAATCTGCTTAGGTGATACGTCCATATAGTCAATTTTTGAAGCTTCAACTTCAAGAATTTTATCTCTGTAACGAGCAGTAACGTTTTTGTTGATGAATCTGCCGTTTTCATCAAGCAATTCATTTGCCTGAGCTACGATATATTCATCTTCCTCGTCTGCAGTCATGTAATGTGTTTCAAGTGTAACAACGCCTGTTTCCTTATCTACTTTTCTGTAAGGTGTTTCGATGAAGCCGTATTCATTAACACGAGCAAAAGTAGAAAGTGAAGAAATAAGACCGATGTTAGGACCTTCAGGAGATTCGATAGGACACATACGACCGTAGTGTGTATGATGTACGTCTCGAACTTCGAAGCCTGCACGTTCTCTTGAAAGACCGCCGGGACCCAATGCAGAAAGACGTCTTTTGTGAGTAAGCTCTGCAAGAGGGTTTGTCTGATCCATAAACTGTGAAAGCTGTGAGGAACCGAAGAATTCCTTAATTGCAGCTGTAACAGGTCTTATGTTAATCAAAGTCTGCGGAGTAAGAGTTTCAGCATCCTGAATAGTCATTCTTTCACGAACAACTCTTTCCATTCTTGCAATACCAATTCTGAACTGGTTCTGCAAAAGTTCACCAACTGAACGAAGACGACGGTTGCCCAAATGGTCGATATCGTCAGTTACACCAATGTTATATGCAAGGTTAATGTGATAGTTTACGGAAGCTAACATATCATCTGTTCTGATGTATCTTGGAATCAATTCATCGATATTTGCTTCAATAGCAGCCTTAAGAAGGTCTTTGTCTGCATCACATTCTTCAAG
>JAZQAN010000013.1:0-84061 GCA_045545235.1 Clostridia bacterium
GTTGGTGGTGGCAAAAAGCTTTGCGTCCTTTTCCGAAAGTCTGGATAACAGCATGGCGAAAAACTCTTCTTCAAATAACGTTAGCTCGTCGCAGTACGCCCCTGTTAAGGTAAGACCGCGGATTTTCTGCTCCGCTCTTGCATCCGATGCCCCTTCTAAATAGACGCATCGCCCAAAAAGGGTTGCTTTTTTTGATGCAGTGGAAAAGGTGAAATTATCGTTTCCCACCAGGGATGCCAAAAGATTTAAGTTGTTTCGCTCCAGGGCTGTCATGGTTTTTGCCGCCATAAGATAAACGCCGTCTTTGGGCATGGTGGCAACCCATAACGCCCAGAGCACCAAGGAAATCCATGTTTTTCCCGAGCGGACGGAGCCTTCTAAAAGGTTGATACGCTTTAGCTTTCCGTGCTTCAGCAAGGAAATCACGCCCGCCTGCTTTTCGGAAAAAGAAATACCGTCACTCAACCAGCTTCACCGCCTCAAATAAGGAAGCCAGCACGCCGTTGTCGGATTTTTCCGTTTCCTGCATAATGGAGCATATTTCGCGAATGGCAGATGCATCACCTTTCTTTCCGCGTTCCACCAATCGCGCCATAATCATAACGCGATTTGTGCGGCTCTCCGGCTCCACGCCAATGCTTTCTAAAAAATCGTTTTCCTCCTGCGTGGGAACGGGCTTTTTCATGATTTCCGCCAAACAATCCGCAAGCTTTCCATTGTCAGTTTTGCTTTGTTTTTCGTCCATGGAATCCTCCTTGTGTGTTGTGAATTTTGTGTCCTTCGAACCGGTTCAAATATATTGTAGCACAAATAAATGTGCAATAGTGTGCAAAGATAAAAACCGCGTAGCCACGCGGTTTAAGGGCATTTTACGCACGTAGCACGACAAATTTTGGTTTAGCGGTGAGGTAAGGGAATGCATCAGAGCCTTCCCCTTGAGGGGAAGGTGTCAGCGATAGCTGACGGATGAGGTGGAAAACGTAGGGAATGACCTATGTGTCATTCCGCGGAACGCCACGCAGGGCGTTCCCTACAACACCACACCACCGCCTACGGCGGAGCCTGAAGGTGAATTGGCAATGGGTCAAGAGAGGCCACCCTGGGGTGCTCCTCGAGGAGAAGCCTTTGGAAGTTGCATCTAAATCTTATGTCTCACAATTACTGAAAAGCATTGGCATCTAAATTATATAGTCTTTATATAAAGATTGTTGAAAAGAAAAATAAGTATTTGGTGATTGGATGATAATTGTCATTACAGGGGGGATGAATCAAATGGAGTTCTTAAGTTGATAAATGCAAATCTCCCTTGGCTACCACTCTAAATGTGATAAAGAATTTGTACAAATAAGCGGAAGTTTTTTTGAATTGTAAAAATAGACTTGTTTTATGAAAAATGAGCCCAAAATATATCAACAGTAAAGCCTGAATTTTTTTCAGGCTTTTTGTTTTTTGAATGCCGTTTAAACCGCGATTTTAGGGATGTTCGGTAAACGTTAAAAGTATTGACATATATTGAAAAAAATAGTATAATCAAATAATAATTTTAATGGGTGGAGTATGCTCTTTTTTAGTTTTGATGATATGAGAAACGTCACCTGTGATTTTCAACTAAAAAGGTAGTACAAAATATATTCGGATTGAGGGTTAATTTTATGAGCAAACCAAAAGTTCAAATTGTAATTCCTGTTTACAATTCGGCGAAATATTTAAGAAGATGTCTGGACAGTTTGTTGGAGCAGACTTACCCATATTGGGAAGCTATTATGGTTAATGATGCATCAAAGGACAACAGTCCCGAAATTATGAAGGAATATCAGGCAAAGGACGACCGCATAGCCATTTACAACTTTGAAGAAAATCAGGGTGTGTCCAAAGTGAGAAACTTTGCCCTGGAAAAACTTTCTGAAAAATATACTGCATTTCTTGATTCTGATGATTTCTGGGAAAAGGATATGCTTGAGGTTATGGTTGAAAAGGCAGAAAGTGAAAATGTTGATGTTGTGCAAAGCCGATTCTTCTATGATTATACAGGAGGCAAACAGGTGCTTCCCAAAGGTGTATTCAAAGAGGATACAGCTATTGACAAAAATCATATTAGTAAAATTTATTATAAAATGGCAACCGGAATCAATATGAATCATGTTTGTATGAAGCTGATTCGAACAGAGCTTATTAAGGACATCAGGTTTGACTCAACTCTTAAAACAGCAGAGGATTTGAAGTTTTGCGCTAAACTTTTCTGCAAGGTGGAATCCTATTACTTCATAAACAGAGCCTTTTATCATTATTGCAGAAATGAGGAGTCTCTTACAGGCAAAGGTCTTGGAGGCAGAGAAAAGCTTGAAGCAAACCGAAGGGTTTCCGGCGATATGTTAAAAGCGGTTAAAGAACTCGGAATTGATACGCCACTACTGAAGATTTTATGTATATTAAGGCCTTATATTATAATAGTTTCAAAGATTTTGAGAATGGTTAAAGAAAAAATGTTTTCGAAAGAATAATTAGGAGGAAAGATTATATGTCAAAGAAAGTAAAAGTTCGTAACATGCGAAACGAATGCAAATATTCTTTTATGTGGGATTTCTTTGTTTTGCTTGTAGTGTTGCTTTTGGGGAAATTTTTATTTCCAATATCAGGGCCTATTGGTTCTCGTTCCTTGATTATTTTATACGCAATTGACGGATGCCTGACATTGTTTTTCTTATGTATTATGGAAAAGTATGCGGTCACTATTTCAGGTCTTTATGAAAAAACGGTTATTAACATACTGACCAATATATATACATTTGTTATTGTATCTTTCATAAACCTTATTTTCTTTAACTCAATGGATAAGTTTGTTGCAGACGTATTTATTGCAGTTGCCAAGGTTGTGGCGCTGCTTGTAATGGATTTGATTCTTGAAAAGGTAAGAACTAATCCAAAGTTAAGAAGCACCCCAAAGCTTTTGATTCTCGGGGTATCTTCCAAAAACTTCAACAGAATGAAGAGAATTAAATATGGCGTTTTGAGGAATTATGAATCCTGGTATGAAAGTATTGAGCTAATGTCTGCCGAAGAAGTGCAGGCTTTTGTTGATGAACAGTTTTTAAAATATGATGCAATCTGCGTTTTAGATGGGATTGCCGAGAAAGAATATTCCATAATGGTTAAAAAGACAATGGAACTAAACATTGACCTGTTTGTTGTTCCGAATATTATAGATGTTGGTAAAACCAATGCCAAGATTGTTCGTTTTGATGACGTTCTCACCTTGTATATGCCTGAAAAGAACTTATCCAGCATAGAGAAAATTTTAAAGCGTGCTTTTGACATTGTTTTAAGCCTTGTGGGTCTTGTTATTGCGGCAATTCCGATGATTTTTATTGCCCTGGCTATAAAAATCACATCTCCCGGTCCTGTTTTCTATTGTCAGAAGAGACTAACTGAGGGCAAAAAGGAGTTTGAAATTTATAAGTTCAGGACTATGATTCCTGATGCCGAAAAGCTTAGCGGACCTAAATTTGCGGAGAAAGATGATCCAAGAATAACACCTATCGGAAAGATTTTAAGAGCCTGCAGATTAGACGAGCTACCGCAGATATTAAATATCTTAAAAGGAGATATGAGTATAGTTGGTCCCAGACCGGAACGAGCAGTTTTCGTAGAGCAATTTGAAAAGGAAATTGAAAACTATGAATACAGATTCGAAGTTAAAGCAGGTCTTACCAGTTTATCTCACGTTTACGGAAGATATTCAACCTACATACATGACAGAACATATTATGATTTATTCTACATAACTCACTACTCATTGTTTATGGATTTTAAAATCATTATGCTGACAAGCAAGACAATGTTCTTAAAATCCGCGGCAGAGGGTGAGGATGATTTTAAAGAAAAAACTACGGTTAATACCGAAAAGGAGGCGAAGCTAGTTGAAAAGTAATATCAGACGCGGCAAAAATGTTATTAAAAGAGTTTTATATAAAAGCAGAGCCACAAAGTTTAAAAAGCTGATTACTTTTATGCTTATATTAGGTATTCTTGCCTCTGTGATATATTTTGTTAAATATGTATATGTGGAATATGCGGTATCACGTGCCCATGTGGTTTTGAATTATCCTGGAATTGCTGAATCAAAGTATCCTGACGGAAGCAGATTTACATACTATGATTTTACTTGTGATGAAAATTTAGAAGAGGCCCTTAAAATTATGCAAAGCAGGGGCAAGTATATGAATTTTACCATTGATGATATAAGAAACAACTTCTTTATTTACAGTTATCTTGATGGTTCGGCAGTGTCTTCAGTGTCTACTGCAAGAAGTGAGGGCAATGACTTCAGTTATGTTGCCAACGAGTATAAGATTACCTTTATTCAGCCACATGACTATAAAAATCAAAGTATAATGGGAAAGTTATTTAGCCCTGATGACAGTAAAGAGTTCCTTCAGGTTCTCATTGATGTCAATAAGGCAAAAATTGCCCAGAAGCTTGGAGGAATAAACGGATTCAAAACCCTTACAGATGCACCGGATGAAGTTAACTACGATTACATTGAAGAGGTAAATATTTATAAAACAAAGATTAACAATATAATTACTTATCTTAAAGAACTTGAAAAGAAGCAGCAAGGGTTTGTTTCTGAAAAGCATGGCCTTTCCATTAATGATTTAAGAGGTAAATACAACTTCCTTATTTCAAACAATCTTGATGGTATAAACAACTTTGTTGAATCTTCAGGAATTTCAAAAGATTTAGACCAGACTTCAAATAAAATTAACGTTAATATTGAAAACTATACAGTAAAGCATAATAAGTCGGCATCAAAGGTAGAAACCAATGATTTTGCAATGAAAAATTATGACCAGACCTTTACTGAAAACCTTATTAACGTAATTCAGAATGACGAATACGGACTGTATCAGGCACGTCCTAAAACCGCTTTCGATACGGTAACACGTCAAAAGCATGAATCAAATGAAAGTGTTTCCGAGTACAGGTCAAAAATCAACATTTTCTCAAAAGAACTTGACATTTATGATGATGTTGCAATGACTCCGGAAGAACATGAAAGACTTATTGTAAAATGTGACGGACTTATAGATGCATTCGAAAAGGAATATGAAGAACTTTCAACTCTTGCCAATGAAGTGGTTGAAGAATATTATAACAAAGTTAATGAAGAGTTTATATCCACAAAGATTACTCCAAAAGGACTTATAAGCAAAAACCTTATTGTAAAGATGGGAATTGCTTTCCTTTTAGGCGTTGCTCTTGCTTTTGTTATCGCAGCATTTGCAATTTCATTGGAAGATAGAATGAAGATTAACAAGAAAAAGAAACTTATAGAAAAGATTAAAGCAAGAAATATTGCAGAGGAGGCGTAGTAAAATGGGACTTTTAAAGCTATCCGAAATAATTCGTATTCTTAAAAAGCACATTCTCCAGATTATTGCGCTTTCAATGGTTGTTGGTGTAATAAGTGGATTTGTTGTAACAAGTATGCAGACATATACCTGTACCCTTGGGTTTAAGTACAACCATCCGGAAGCTCAGGAAGGTCTTGCTCCTGATGGAGAGAGCAAGCTCGACCCTTATGAAATACAGAATCCGGTTGTTATAAAAGCAGCCCTTGAGAATTTTGGGGTTGAAGAAAACGACGATACTTTTTCTGTTAAGGGTATCCGTCAGAATATTTCCATAAATAAGGTTGTAACAGAGCTTGATAAGGAAGTTTCCGAATCTGCGGCATTGCTTGGTGAAAAGTATGACGTTGCTGCCACAGAATATGAAATGAAGTTTACCTACGATGCATCGTTGGGAGATGAATTCGGCCCGAAGATGTTCAGCAATATCGTTAAAGAATATGACGAATTCCTGCTTGCAAAGTATTATCACAAAAAGAACATAGAAGATTTTTCAAAGGTAGTTAAGGATTCCGATGCGGAATACATAGTAATTGCCGATTCTATGAGCAATAGCATAGACAGAATTATAAGCTCGTTGGAAGAGCTTGCAGGGTACTATCCTGAATACCGTTCTCTGGCAACAGGCTATAACTTTACTGAACTTGCTGGACTATACAGTAACTTAAGAGAAATTCAGTATGCTAAATATTATGGTAATGTTCGTGCAGGTAATCTTGCAAAGGACAGGGAAATGGTAATTAAAAGCTACCAGACAAAGGTTAAGGACTTAACAGAAGAATACGAGCTTAACTCTGAAATTGCAGAAAAATATAAGGCAGAAATAGCAACCTTCTATGATTCCTATAAACAGTCAGGTCTTTATCGTCAGGCTAAACAGGTTCAAAACAATGTTGAAGCAACTAACAACAAAGACCAGGATGTTTTAAGGGACTATGATCTTGAGGACTATACCAATACGTATGACGACATTATTCTGAACTATGTTGACAGAGCTGTTGTTACAACAGATGCAGCCCATTCTGTTGACTACTACCAAATGATAATCGACTCTTATGTTAATGATAGTGTTCCGGAAGAAACAAAGAAAGCTTTAATTGCAAAAAATGTGAAGATTATGGAAGAGATAGAAACTCTTTCAATGCAGTACAGCACCCTTGCCAATGTCACAATCAAAGAGCTTTATACAAGCCAGGTAAATACAGACCTTGAGTATCTTATCCTTCCGGAAGTTTCTGCAGATAAGCCGGTTTCTCTTATTTGTATTTTTCTCATGATGCTTACTTTTGGGTTTGTGACTATTGTTATTTTAATAATCGAAATAATTAAAAAGAATGTTGATGAAGAAACAGTTGCTGCTCTTAAGAAGGAAGATAAAGAAGAGAAAATTATTATCGACACTTCCGAGATGGATGAGCTTCATCAGCTTATGTATCAGCAGTATCTTGATGACTTTTCGGAATTTTATCTGGTATATCAGCCCATGGTTTCATCCGATGAAAATGATGAAAATCATATGGAAGTATTTATCAGATGGCAGAGTCCGGATTATGGATTTGTGTCACCTGTCAAGATTATAAGATGTGCTTCTGATTTTGGTATCTTCAAACAGCTTAATGACTGGATAGTAGGTAATGTCTGCATGTACCTTAAGGATAAAAAGGACAAGAAAAAGCCACTTCCTATAATACATATCAACTGTCCTTATAATCAGATAAACGATTTTGCCATAATTGATATCATTTTGAAGAATTTGTCCGAATATGATATTCCGGCAGAAAAAATTTGTCTTGAGCTTGAAGGAAAGGATATCTCAACTGCTCTTGAAGATATTATGCTTCTTGAGGAAATGGGAATAAGAATTTGTATTGATAAGTTTGAAAATTCTGAAGAGGATCAGGAAATTTTAAGTGCAGTTAAGCCGGATTATATCAAAATGAGTCTTGATATTTTAAACTCCGATATCTATACAACCTCTGATGACGATATGCTTGAGGTGGAAGAAAATATGAGCAAGTATTTTGCAGAGGTTATTGCAAAATGTCATGAAAACGGAATAAAGGCTTGCATCTGCGGTATTGAAAAGAAATCCCAGGACGATATAGCAAACGAAATGGGGTTTGACTATAAGCAGGGCTATTTATATGGTAAACCCGAAAAATTAATCTGATGAATTTATGAAAGGAGTGATGACCCAATGCGTATTTTGAGAAGGATAATCATTATCTTTGCTTTAGTCATTGTGGCATTGCTCCTTTCCCTGTTTTTGAATGATAAAGCCAACCAAAACGTTAGAACAACGCGATATACATATACGGATAAAGAAATTCCCTCTGCCTTTGACGGATGCAGGATTATGATGATATCAGATCTTCACGATGCAGACTTTTCCGAAGATATTATTGAGAGTATTGAAAAAGAAAAGCCTGACTATGTTGTTATGACAGGGGATATGGTGCAGCTTCCGGACAGTTCAATTGAAAACACTCTTAAAATTGCAGATGCAGTAACAAAAATGAATATTCCTATCTATGCGGTAAGCGGTAATCATGACAGACAATGTGGCAAGTATGAGGAGATTCTTGAAAGTTTGTGGGCTCATGATGTGTATATGCTGGAATATGACAGCGTACGGTTTGAGAAGGACGGCGAAAGCATTGTCCTTATGGGAATAAAGGACCCAAAGCATGATGTTGTTACAGATGAAAAAATTGCTGCAATCCGTGGCAATATTAAGAATCAGCTTTCCAGAAGAAAAGATTATTTCACAATACTTTTAAGCCACAGAGCGGACCTTTACCCACAGATTAAGGATACTGGTGTTGACCTTATTTTGTCCGGTCACTTGCACGGCGGAATTGTAAGAATTCCTTTTGTAGGTGGGCTTATAGACAGAGATAAAAAAGTTTCTGTTTCTTCCGAGTATGAATATGGAGTTTATAAAGAGGATGGAAACGCAACCATGATAGTAAGTGGCGGTTGCGATAAAAATCCGAAAAAAAGGAGATTTTTCAATCCTCCCGAAATCTTACTTATAACATTAAAGGGTGAATAGCTATGAATAAAATCTTTTTCGTTGTGCCTGTTTATAAAGTTGAAAAATATTTAAGCAGGTGCACAGATTCAATTCTTGCACAGACCTATGAAAATACAAAAATTATTTTAGTTGATGACGGTTCTCCTGATAACTGTCCGAAACTTTGCGACGAATATGCGGATAAATATTCGAATATCAAAGTTATCCATAAGGAAAACGGAGGTCTTTCTGATGCCAGAAATGCAGGGATAATGTACGTCCGTGAGGTCGCTGATGATGAAGATTATATAACCTTCGTTGATTCAGATGACTATATCCATTCTGACTATGCCCTAAGAATGATTTCCCTTTGTGAAGAAAACGGTTGTAATCTTTCTCAGTGCAGTTACGAAAAAGGCTCAAGCGATATTTTTGAGAAAACCAACGTAGCTGCTAATGTTGAATGTAATACGGCAGAGGAAGCTTTGCTTGGTTACAGAATCAAGTCACAGGTATGTGCCAAGGTGTTTAAGGTAAAAGTTTTTAAAGATATTCTTTTCCCTGTGGGCGTAATAAACGAAGACGAATTTACAACCTATCGCGCTGTCTTTAACGCCGAAAATATGGTTTTTACAGACGAAAATTTATATTATTATTTTCAGCATGGCACAGGAATAATGGCTGATGTTGCGAAAAAACTTAAGAACAATCCGAGAAGATATGATTTTCTTAAGGCATATGATGAAAGAATTAAATTTTTTGAAGAAAAAAAACTGCCGCTTCAGGTTATGAAAACAAAAGAAAAAATCTGTACGGATATAATTTTAAGGTATTGCGAACAGATGTGGCTGAAAAAAGAGGATAGAGATACCGATTGCGTAAACGGTACATATATGAAACTGTATAGGCGTAACTTCAAAGAAATGATAAAAAGAAAAGGAATGCCATTAAAACGCAGATTAATGTTTATTGCCTTTTATGTTATGCCACGAAGTGGTGTAATAGCAGGAAAAATTTTAGGATTGCGAAAATAGAGGAGTGAAAAGTTTTGATTATAAATGCAGATGATTTTGGTTACAGCAAAGAAGTGAATACGGCGATTGCTGACTGTTTTAAGAATAAGACCATTAATCGTACAACTATAATGGTCAATATGCCATGTGCACAGGAAGCAGTGTGCCTTTCTAAAGAAAATGATTTCTTTGACTGTGTTGGTCTGCATATTAATCTGACCGAAGGAAAAGCACTTTCAAAAGAATGTGCTTCTTCAGAACTTTGCGACGAGAATGGCTTTTTCAAGGGGACTTTTCACATCCCATTTAAATCAAGACTATATCTTAACAAAAATATCAGATACGCAATTTTCTGCGAGGTTGAAGCCCAGATAAAAAGATATCTGGAAATGGGTTTTACTCTTATGCATGCAGATTCGCATAACTATACTCATGCGTATTTTTCAGTCTATACTCAGGTGCGAAAGCTCCTTAAAAAATACGGGTTTAGGTCTGTCAGAATAAGCAGAAATATTTCCCCTGAAAAGTTTTCACTTCCATTCAGAATATATAAAGATTTATTTAACGGCATAATTAAAAGGCTGAAAATAAAGGGCAAAAAAATAGGAACAACAAAGTATTTTTGTTCAATTCAGGATTTTATCGCATCAATGGATAAAAGAAAAATCAAAAATGATATTGAACTCATGACACATCCTACATACATTGGTGATGTTTTAACTGATAATACATTACCGGAGCCTCATCCCTTTGTAACAAAGGAATGGCTAAAGGACAACGAACTCCATTTAGAAGATGTTTCGGGCAGAAAGATAAAACTTCTGGTTTGCTTTATTCATGCCCATATCGGGGGCGCGATGACTTCATTGGTTAACTTCTTAAATGCCCTTGATACGGACAAATATGATGTGGATGTTATGTTCTATGAAAATGAAGGAAGACACGGCATCAAAGATGAAATAAATATCTTGCCACAAGGTAAAATTCACGAAAAGAGCTCCTTAAGTAATGTTCTGAAGAAAGTATTTTCCCCTGCATATATAATTGCAGCTATGCAGGACATATACTATAAAAAAGTAAAAAAGAACAAAAGAAAAGCCGTTCAGATTATGTCAAAGCAAGGTTGCAAGTATTCAAGATGTCTTGATAAAGAATATGACATTGCGGTTGCTTATGAATTTAACTGGTGTATGAATTATGTCATAAACCGAGTAAAGGCTAAGAAAAAGGTTATATGGCACCACGTTGAATTTGAAAAATCGGGAATGGATTATAAGATTGATAAAAAGGCAATGGATAAAGCTGATGCGCTTGTCTTTGTAAGCGAGGACTGTAGGAAAAGCTATTGCGAAAAACATCCCGAGCATAAAGATAAGGCTCATTTTATCCCCAATTTGCTCTCATCGGAATATGTAAGAGCAAAGGGAGAGGAAGATGTGGAAATTCCTTTTGAGGATAACGGAAATTTACTCAAATTCATAACGGTTGCCCGAATAAGCTTTGAACATAAAGGCCTTGACCGTGCAGTCAGAGCTTTTGCAAGGCTAAAAGAAGAAGGTCTTTTAAATAATGTTAAATGGTTGATTATCGGCGACGGTAGAGATATGGAAAAATTTCGTGGAATGATAGAGGAATACTCACTGACTGATATAATCTATCCCATTGGTGTAAGGCAAAATCCTATTCCTTACCTTAAAAAAGCAGATTGTTTTCTGCTCCCTTCAAGACACGAAGGAAAACCGATGGTTATAACGGAAAGTTTTATAATGGGCCTTGTTCCGGTTGTTACAAATTATACGTCTGCCCGTGAACAAATAAAAGACGGTGTTGACGGTCTTGTTTTTGATAACAATGAGGAAGCACTCTATGAAGGACTTAAGAAAGTTATAGAGAATCCCCAAATAATAAATGAACTTTCAGAAAATGTTTCGATGACCGATTACGGTAACGAAAAAGAAATAGCCGAGTTTGATAAACTTGCGGAAAAATTGATGCAGTAGGAGGTGCAACGAATGAAGGCGTTTGGTATATTGGAAAATCCGCTTATAACAGAAGACAGAAAAAAAGTTTTAAAGCGAAACTTTTTTGATGTTGTCTATCTCATAGGTTTTTTATGCTCCATTATACCGGGACCATTCCCTGCTCTTTCAAGCGTTGCATCATTGATGCTTCTTGCCTGCATTGCTATAAGCTTTTTTGACGAGAATTTCTATCTCTATATGGCAATGTTTATATATTTAAGATATAGACTTTTGCTTGGCGATACCCCTGTTTATCGATTATATTCTTATCTTGTTGTGCTTAAGTTTATCTGGGAGATTAATAATATCAAATTCAGAATAGCATACCTGCCTGCCTTGTTTGTTTTCCTTCTTCATAGTCTCTTTGCAACAGGCAGATTTGAAAGCATAAGAATAGGTTTTAACGTAATTGTTGACTGTGCCCTGATTTATATTATTTTGCTGAAGCTGTTACACGATAACAGGCTTATGCGAAAGTTTATATTCGCCTTTATGCTTGGAGGACTATCCTCAGGAATATTCGGCTGGACCAATGACGAATTTACCAAGGCGATTAATGTAAGTGGCGCAGGTGCACAAACCGTAAGCCGAAACTTTGGGGCATTAAGTGACGCTAACTTTGCAGGGCTTTTCTACAGCCTTTGTATTGTAGCAACAGTTATTGTAAAAGGGCTTGCATGGTGGGTAAAAGGGATTTTTCTGTGTCTGTTTGCTGTAATGCTTCTGCAGACAGCATCTCTTTCGGCACTCCTTATGCTGTTTACACTTATGGTGTTTTATATAATACTCAAGTTTCGCGGTAAGTCAGTTGTAATTCTTTCTGTAGGACTCTTTGCTGCGGTTATCGGTATAATCATAATCCTGTCGGTGCCTCAGCTTCGGGAAATTGAAGCCATTGCAGGTCTTATTATCCGTGTCGAGGAAAAACTCTCTTACATACCGAGAGGAAGATGGGACCTTCTTACGACCGACAGATGGGATATATGGCAACAGGCACTGGCCGCCTTTTCTCAAAAGGACTGGTGGGGTAAAATTGTTGGCGGAAGTGTTGTAACGGTTATGGTTATTGACTACAGCATAATGTCCATTGCTTGCCATAATTCATATCTACAAAGCATACTTAACTTTGGTCTTCTGGGAACAGCAATAATTTATATACCGCTTTTTGTTGTGTTTGTTTACAGAGTACTTCTTCACTTTTCAAAGGAAAAAGATTATGATGGGGAAGATGTAAAAATACTCCAGCTTGTATTTTCGTTTGCTTTTATTGTGTTTGGTTTTACAGTTGATTTTTTCATAGACTGGCCGTTTATGATGTTATATTTTATTTAGCAGAGGTGTAAAAAATGTTTTCAGTAATTATTCCTGTATATAATGGGGCAAAATTTATTGACAATGCAATAAAAAGTGTATTTTCCCAGACCTATTCCGACTGGGAGCTTATTGTGGTGAACGACGGTTCAAAAGATAATACTGAAGACGTATTAAAAAAATATGCAGATAATGAAAAAATTTGCATAATAAATCAGGAAAACGGTGGGGTTTCTGTGGCAAGAAACACAGGATATGAAGCATCAAAGGGCGAATATATTGCCTTTTTGGATGCGGACGACGTGTGGCACAATAACCACCTTGAAGTAATGGCGGAATTAATCGAAAAATATCCAACAGCAGGTCTTTACGGAACCTTTACAAGAACAGAACTTGTAAACGGCGAGGTGCTTGAAAAATCTGAGTATTTTGGAGATAAAGAGGGCGCGGTTTTCCTTGAAGACTTTTTTGAAGAGTATCATAGGGATAAAGGTGCGAAGATGTTTACGGTTATAACCACTTGTGTTTCCAGGGAGGCTTTTGTTAAATCGAAGGGATTTCCAAAAGGATGCAAGATAGGAGAGGATTTGGAACTTTCTCTGGTTATTGCCGCGTATTATCCTGTTGTTTTGTCGCCAGTTGGAACTGCAACATACATAAAAGAAAATTCCGAAGCGACCAAAACACAGTCCTTTGACCCAAACTGGGGATTTTTCGAAAGAGTCAATACATTATATGCAGATGAAACAATTCCAAAGTCGAAAAGAGAAAATATAAGAAAAGTTATGGAGTGGTTTTCAATGCGCCGCTTCAGACACTATATGATTGACGGAGAGAGAAAAAAAGCCTGTCAGGTTTACAAAACTATAGATAAAAAAGAAATAAGCAAGAAGGATTTAATGATAAACGCATTGCTTATGATACTTCCGACAGCAGTTATCAGAAAGGTATTTTATTCAAGATGGAGGGGAAAAGCATGATTATAATGCCTGAAAGACTACAGGAACTTATGGACGAACTTAAAGAGTCAAGCCCTGAAACTTATTATCATAGTATACATGTAAAAACCTATGTTTATAAAATGATAAAAAATACAAACCAGGAAGGACTTACCGATTATAGTCCCGATGACATTGAAGCTATTTGTAAAGGTGCTCTGCTTCACGATATAGGAAAACTATATGTAAGAAACTATGTTTTGACCAAAAATACGCGCCTTACTGAATTAGAGAGGGAAGCCTTAACAGATCACCCCAGACTGGGGTTTGAGGCGGTTGAATCCTATCTTACAAATTTTGAATATGACTTTGTAGGGAATATCTGTAAGTATCACCACGAAAGATGTGACGGATCAGGCTATGAGAAAAAAACAGATTTACCGATGTATGTATACATTGTAGCAATATGCGACGTATATGATGCCCTGACATCAAACCGAGTATATCGTGATGCATTAGAAAGGGAAGAAGCTCTTGGAATGATAGAAAGAGGCGATTGTGGAGTCTTTAGTAAAGAGCTTATAGAACATCTTAAACGTATAGCGGATTAACAAGGAGTAAGAAATGAGGTTTTTTAATTCTTTAAGAAATAGCGCTCTTTCATTTATTGGGCAGATTATAACAATTTTAATGGGTTTTATTGTAAGATGGTTGTTTATTCATAAGCTGGGTCAGGACTATCTGGGTGTAAATTCAGTAATGGAAAGTATGCTTATGATTTTGTCTATGACTGAACTGGGAATAGGCACATCTGTTGCCTTTGCTCTTTATAAGCCAATCGATGAGGGAGATGAGAAAAGAATCGGTTCTCTTATGGCATTTTACAGAAAAACCTATCACATTATCGGTATAGGAACGGCTGTAGTAGGACCTCTTTTGTTGCCCTTTATGCACTTTTTCACAAAAGAGGCTATTGACATATCAGGACTTAATCTTATTTACATACTGTTTCTTTTAAACACGGTTTTAAGCTATTTCTTTGCATATAAAAGAACACTTTTAAATGCCTATCAGCAAAGCTATGTAAACAGTGTTACAGAGGATTTATTTGCCGTTTTGAAATATATCCTTCAGGCAGTTGTTCTTATAGTCTACAGAAGCTATATAGGATATATAATTATAAATATCGTCTGTGCTGTTGCAACAAATATTATTATATCAATTATTTGCGACAGGAAATATCCTTTTGTAAAGAAATATAAAAAAGAAAAACTGACAAAAGAAGACAGCGCAAGTATCAAAAAGAGTATGGTTTCTCTTATGTATCAGAAAATAGGCGCAAAGCTTGTAACAGGAACAGACAACCTTATGATTTCATATGCAAAGCTTTCTCTTATGGGCATATACAGTAACTATGCCATGGTTATAAGCATTGTTCAAAGGGTTGTTTATAATATGCTTCGTTCAGTTATGGGAAGCGTTGGCAATTTGATGATTGAAAAGGACAGCAATCATAAGTATAATGTCTTTGAAGAATTTGTTTTTGCAAACTTTTGTTTTTACTTTTTGATTGCCATAGGTTTTTCGGGGTGCCTCGAAAGGTTTATTGTGCTTTGGGCAGGAGAAAACTGGCTTTTGTCTCCGCTTGTTACTTTTGCAGTAATATTAAACTTTTTCCTGATGGGAATGCGTCAGCCTAATATTGTGGTGATTGAGGCGGCAGGTCTTTTCAATAAAATGCGTCTTAAAGCCGTAGGAGAAGTTGTTGTTAACCTTGTTGTATCGTTCCTTTTCTTAATTGTTTTTAAAATGGGCATATACGGGGTGCTGTTCGGTACAACGGTTTCTATGGTAAGCGTTTGTATATGGTGGGAGCTTATGGCTGTTCATAAATATTCTCTTGAAAAATCCGCAAAACGCTCTTCGGTTAAGTTTATATGTTATTTTATTGTGGCACTTTTAGGTTGCCTTATGGTATATGATATAACAAAACGTATACCGGTTGACGGAATTGGAGGACTACTTATTTCCGGTGTTGTTTCTATGGCAGTGTATGGCTGTATAATCCTTATTGTATATGGAAGAACTCGTGAATTTAGCGCATTGCTTGGGAGATTTATAAGAAAGGGGAAAATAAAATGAGTGATTTGTTAAGAAAAGTTCAGCTTACTGAATATGAAATGCTTAAAGAAATTGATCGAATCGCAAAGAAACATAATATTAAATATTATTTGGGTTGCGGAACTCTTCTCGGAGCAGCTAAATATAAAAAGTTCATTCCATGGGATGACGATATTGACTTGCTCATCGAATATAAGGAGCTGAAAAAGCTTATTAAGGTATTTAAGGAAGAAGCTGACCCTAAATATTTCATAACAAACTGTTTCATCGAAAAGCATTTTCCTGTGGCGTGGTCTAAAGTCCGAAATACAGAAACCCTTTCAAGGCCTGTCAAATATAAGGAACTTCCTATTAACTGGGGAATTTGCGTGGACTTGTTCCCGCTATATCCTGTGAGTAATTTTGCAATTATACGAAAAATTGAATATTTAATGTATAAAGTGGCAAACAAAATGATTGTTGCGGAATTTACCAGGTTTGAAGAAAATCACGGTGCAGTTGTAAGAATACTGGAAAAAATACCGATTTGGGCAAGACATCTTTGTTTCAAAATGGTACTTGGAATTTTAAGCCTTCACGGAGACAAGTCAAAATATGTGTTAAGTGCAGATCGTCATAATCTTATAACAAAAAAAGACCTTATAGTCGGGGAGCCTAAAGAGCTTGAATTTGAAGGCGGAGTTTTTCCGGCGGTAAGCGATTATGATACATATCTTACAATGAAATATGGTGATTGGAGGGCGGACCTTCCTGAAGACCAGCAAAGAGGCCACGACCTGACATTAGGCGATATTGAATGGAAAATATAGAATGCAAAGCTCATTTTTCATAACTGAAAAAAGAGCTTTGTTTAGTTAGTGTTTGTTTTTCAGGGTACATAATCTTTTAAGTAACTAAAAAAGGTTTGCCAAAACGGATACCTGAATAATAAGGCCATTTATTCTGCCCTGATTGTCCACTTCCGCAGTGAAAATAGGGTAATTTAGTATTAGATGGTATACGCATAGAGATTATATGGTACTTTAAAGAAAATGTGGTGCGAAAAAAATTTTATCCACGACTTGACAAAATCATAAAAACAATTAAAGGGGAATTACTATGAAATGGAATAATTGCTCACAATGGATATGGATTAATGAAAAAATAGAAATTGATTCCTATTCTGAATTTTTCACTACATTTGAATACAAGGGAAAGTCAGCAGGCATTCGCATTTCAGCGGATTCAAATTATACCCTGTTTTTGAATGGAAAGTTTGTAAATTCGGGACAATATCCCGACTTTCCTTATTATAAGGTATATGATGAGTTTGATATTTCTCCCTATTGTGTTGAGGGAGAAAACAAGTTGGCTGTTATTGTATGGTATTACGGAAAATCTAATATGTCATATTATACAGGAAATCCTGCATTGAGGTTTGAAGTGTATGACGATAGTGGACTTCTTGCACATTCGGATGGACAAACATTGTCAAGAAAAAGCAAAGCATATAAAAGCGGTGCACAAAAAGAAATAACCACACAACTTGGGTTTAGCTTTTTATATAATTCAACTCTTGAAGATAACTGGAAAAATGGAGATTTGATTGATTTTTCAACAAGCTCGGTTGTTAATCAAAATTTTGTTATGCATAAACGTCCGGTGAAAAAACTCGAAATAGAACCTCCTAAAGCCTCAAATTTGATTAAGTGTGCAGAAAACTATTATCTTTTTGACCTTGGTGAGGAAGAGGTAGGGTACCTTACACTGAGTATTTCTTCAGAATATAAGCAGAAACTAACAATATGCTATGGTGAACATATTGTTGACGGTGGTGTGAGAAGGATAATCGACAACAGGGATTTCAGTGTTGAAGTAGTTGTGGGAAAAGGTGTTACAGAATATACAAATTACTTCAGACGTCTTGGACTTAGGTATCTTGAACTGCATACGGAATATCCTGTTGAAATTGAATGTGTTTCTGTTTTGCCTTGCAGATATCCTCTTAAAAAGGTTGAAAAACACTTTGAAGATTCTCTTGTTCAAAAGGTATATGATACATCTGTACGCACATTAGAACTTTGTATGCACGACCATTATGAGGATTGTCCCTGGCGTGAACAGGCTCTTTATGCAATGGATAGCCGAAATCAGATGATTTGCGGTTATTATGCTTTTGAGGAATTTGATTTTCCAAGGGCAAATCTGTACCTTATGAGTAAGGACAACCGCAGCGACGGGTTGCTTTCCATTTGTATACCTACAAGCAGAGATTTTGCAATTCCGTCTTTTTCGCTCCATTATTTATTGGGAATATATGAGTATACTGTTTATTCGAAGGATATTACACTTGCAAAAGAAATTATGCCAAAACTTAAGTCTGTTATATCTGCGTTTACAGACAGGCTAAAAGATGGTCTTGTGGTTAGCTTTTCCGAATCAAATCATTGGAACTTTTATGAATGGACAGAGGGATTGGATGGAGAACTTGGAAAGAGTGTTGCTCCCGTAGCAGAGGCGGCATTGAACTGCCTGCTTTCCATAGCATTGCAGAAGCTTGAAAAAATTTGTGAACTCACCAAAGAGGTGGGTGGATATAACCAAATTGCAGAAGAACTTAATAAAAATATACGAAAATACTTTTTCAATGAAGAACGCGGATTAATTGAAAATAAAGCAGGCTCGGGCCAATATAGTGAACTTGTTAATGCATTGGCTGTGCTTTGTGGTGCAATTTCCGATGATGAAGCAGAAAAAATCTGTGAAATACTTGCAGGTGATAACGAACTTACAAAAGTTTCACTTAGTATGGTGGGCTTTAAGTATGATGCTCTTTTGAAGGTTAATAAAGATAAATATAAAAAATATATTATGGATGATTTGAAATATACCTATAAGGCGATGCTCGATGCAGGAGCAACTACATTCTGGGAAACAGAAAAAGGAGAAAGTGATTTTTATAATGCCGGAAGTCTTTGCCACGGATGGAGTGGTATGCCTGTGTATTATTTCAATCTGCTTTCAGAGTAAAATAAGGAGATTTTTATGAAAATCATTGACATATCACAGGAAGTTTTGTCCTGTAACGTCTATCCGGGGGACCCTGCCCCGAAAGCCGAGAAACTTATGAGCTTTGAACAAGGGGGAAACTATAATCTTTCACAGTTTTCAATGTGTGCGCACAATGGAACTCACGTTGATGCACCAAGTCATTTTATAAAGGATGGAAAAAGTGTTGATATGCTTTCCCTTGATAACTTTGTAGGTTATTGCTATGTAGTTAATCATAATGGTGATATGTCTGCACATGATGCACTTTTTGCCCTTGAAAAGGCGAAAAACGCAGGTGCAGGTGATAGGATACTTATTTCGGGGGATGTAACTGTTACCGAAGAAGCCGCAACTGTTTTTGCAAAAGCGGTGTTAAAGCTTCTGGGCAACGAAGGGCAAACAGTTGGTCCAAAGGATGCACCTATGGCAGTGCATAAAATTTTGCTTGGTGCAAATGTTGCTCTTTTAGAAGGAATTGTACTTTCCGATGTTGAGGAAGGTAAATATTTTCTTAGTGCCGCACCACTTAATTTTAAAGGCTTTGAAGGTTCACCCTGCAGGGCATATCTTATAAAATAATAATACGGAGTGCGCTATATTTTATAGTACACTCCGTAATTTATTTATCTTATATACCGCTTGGTTTATTCTTCATAAGCTCAATTTTTAGAATTTCAATTTCATCTTTGTCGTTGGCATAGTGCCACACCTGTGCATACATACCATTTTTTATTTCAGCAATGTCAACAGTATTAGATGTAATTTGTACATAAGTGTCATCATTTACAATATATTTTGCATTGTCATTTTCATTAAGTGAGTTTTTGAAAGTGTATGTACCGTTTTTCTTTTGAATATTGCTTATTTTCAAAATTCTTCCAACGTATTCTTCACCTGTGAAGTTTGATGATGTATTTTGTTCATCGTCTGCTTCACTGTCCGGCATATTAGCATCAAGACGTGTTCGTAATGTTATTTTTTCTGTGTCAGCTTTTCCGTCGGCTATTACATATTCTGTGTAATCGCCAAAGCTTGTTTGCAGCATAAGAGGAATATCCAGAGCATTATGCACCATAACAGCAACGTCTTTTCTTAATGCAACATTAGTTCCGGTTAGGTCCAATGTATTGGTAATACCAATTTGTGTTGCTTTCATAAAATATCCTGTTGGGTAAACACCTGTTGTGGCAGGTTCATATCCCAAAGCACATACAAGCATTTTTATAAACTGTTCGTTTGTAAGCTTCTGTTCGGGCTTGAATGTGCCGTCACCGTGACCATTTATTATTCCCATTTCCTGTGCGCGGTTTATATATCCGCTTGCCCAATATTCCTTTGTTACGTCAGTAAATATCGTATTTTCTCTTTCGCATTCTCCTATACCCATCATTGTAACTATGATTTTTGCGGCTTCTGCACGGTTTATTGTGCCAATTTCATAATCTGTAATGATGTTGTATTTTGTCAAGTCATGTTTTATGTTTTCAAAATCATCAGCAAAAGCAACATTAGAAATAATCATAAGTAATGCAATTGTTAAAGAAATTATTTTTTTCATTTTTTTCACTCCTTTTAATAAACTAAAATTCTTCCGTTAATATTATAATGTCCAGGGCAATAACAGTTTAATGTTACAACATATTCTTCACCGTTTTCATAGCCATCAAGGTATATAGGTGTTTTTGTTTGGGTATTAAAACAGTAATCCCATCCACGTTCATTACTTTCAACGTGGTAAACACCGATATAAACATCGTGATTAAATCCTTCATTTTCAACAAAAAGCTGTATGTATCCTTCATCATTTGGTATAACTTTGAATTTGTATGTGTCATTACAATCGGTGTTATATTCAATGATTTTAGCATTTTGGTTAAGATCTGTTACAGCTTTTGAGTTATCAATTACCTGATTTGTGTTTTTGATGACTGTATCAATACTCATATTTTCAAAATGAATATATTCAGCTTTAGATTGAACTGCGTCATTTGGTGGTTCGTTTGTGACAACGTCAGGAATTTTAATATCATTTTGCGTATCATTTGTGACAACGTTGTGGATTTTGATATCATTTTGAGTTTCATCTGTGACAACGTCAGGATTTTTGATATCTTTATGTTCCGTTTGTTTTTGACTGTTGTCTGTTTTTGTGTTGATTTCACCTATACTGGATTTTGCCGTGTATTTTAGTTCGGTATCAGTTTTAATATCTTTTTCTACTGTGCTGACATCGAGTTCGTTAGAAACTACTATGTCATCTGGGGATGAAGAAGAGAAATTTATCATTTCTGTTTTCTGTTCTTCGGTAGTTTTATTGATAAGTATTTCTGTTTTTTTATCAACTTTTTCTTCAGACGGTTTTTCTTCAATTGGTTTTACATCCTTGTTTATCGTGTTTTCAGGTTTTGCAATAGGTATGCTTTTGATTATTTTATCTGCAACAGGTTTTGCAACAACACTGCTTGTAAGTGAGATGGAGGCAACAAGTAACAATGTAAAAAAACTGCATATGTGTTTAAAAAAACTTGTTTTTTTAAACTCTGCTATAGATTTTACTCTTTTTTTAATATCTGACTTGCTACTTGCCATTCCAAGAACATTGCTTGATTTTTTCTTTTGCAATGATAATGAATCAATTAAAGTTAAACCATAGTCCTTATGTTCATCAGGAAATAAAAAACTCATTGCAAGTTCATCTGTTGCAAGCTCGGTATCACGTCGTATTTTTTTGAATAAAAACCAAATAATCGGATTAAACCAATGTGCACAGCGTAAAAATAAAAGCAGGTAGTTAACAACAATATCTCCTCGTTTGCAGTGTGAAAGCTCGTGTATAAAAGTGTTTTGTATATGCTTTTTGTTCATGTTTTCAAAATCTTTTGTAATTAATATTTTTGGCTTGAAAAAACCATAAAGTGATGTTGCTGTAATATGATTTTGTACAATAAGCCTTATTTTTCCGTGTGTATTAGTTTTTTTGACACATTCCATCAGTATTTCCCGGGTTATATTCTTAGGTTCAGAGGAAGAGGTATTTATGCTTTTTTCCAACATAATAAAACTGATACAAACCCATAATAGTGCAATTATGAATCCTGTAAGCCATATATATGATAATATATCTCCTAATGAAACTGACGATTCCAAGTTGGTGATTTCCGTTATCGGTTCCACCCTCTTTGCGTATTCAAAAAGCTCGGTTTCGGTTATTTTTGCTGAATATTTAAGCTGATTAAATATACTTATTTTGCTTTCAGGTCCTTTTGGAAAAACAAGCTTTAAAATCATTACATACCATAGCAGATAATGCCATTTTGCAGATAATTTACGAAGAAGAGTTGAGTTTAAAATATATATTATAATTCCAACTATGCTTCCATAAACTGATGTCTGAATTATATAATAAAAAATACTGTATATATTCATTTATTTACCCTCCAATATATCCTTGAGGTTTTGTATTTCTTCATCAGTAAAGTTATTGTTTTCAACAAAGCTTGCAAGCATAAGCTTTACTGAACCACCGTACAATTTATTTAGAAAATTGTCGTTTTCTGCATTAATATAATCTTTTTTGGAAATAACTGAGGAATATATATATGCTTTTGTTGTATTTTTTTCAGCTTTTACAGCACCTTTTGAAATAAGCCTGTTAATGAGTGTTCTTATTGTTTTATCATTCCAGTCCTGATTTTTTGAAACCTCTTTAACAATTTCGTTGCTTGTACAAGGCTCATTTTTCCACAATGCTTTCATAACGCAGAATTCCGCATCTGTTATCTGTAATTTTTCCATTATTTCACCTCCTTATTTTGGATTACAATTGTAATCTTTAATTATATATTACAACTGTAATCCAAAATTGTCAAGTGTTTTTTGAATAATGTTTAAAAATAAAAACCAAGCGGTTTACTTGAGTAAATGGCTTGGTTTTTTGGTTAATTATTAAGTTTTTTTCTGTTTTCCTTGCGTTTTAAAGCTTCGCTCCAGTCGTTTATCTCTTCTTCGGTTTCAAGCTTTAAACCGGGGATTTTTTTCGGTTTTTCGTCTTTATCAAGTGCAACCATTATAACGTATGCATTGTTTATTAAAACAGTTTCACCGTTTAATTTTTCAACGTAGGTTTTTACGTTTATTTCCATAGATGTTGTACCCGCATATGTTATTTTACCTTTTAAAACCAAAGTATCGTTAGCATAAGCGGCTTTTTTAAACTCAAGGTTATCAATGGATGCGGTTGTAACGTTAGAGGAGGAGTGACGTCTTGCAACAACTGCGGCAACTTCGTCAATCCACGCCATAAGCTTGCCACCGAAAAGTCTGTTGTAACCGTTTAACGTACCCATAGTAAGAACGTGTACCTGTTCTGTATATGAATCACTTACCTTTTTATCCATTTATACACTCTCCTTTGTACTAAAAGGGCTGTGATAAAGTAATCACAGCCTTTTTATAAATTTTTGTGTATTTTTTCAATCCTTAGATTTCTACTCTCCAGCCGAATGGGTCGTCAAGTATTCCCCACTGAATACCTGTTAGTGTATCGTAAAGCTTCTGGCTAAGCTCACCGATGTTGCCATCGCCGATAACCATAACATCATCCATATAACGAAGCTTACCAACAGGAGAAATTACAGCAGCAGTACCTGTTCCGTAAACTTCTTCCAAAGAACCGTCTTTTGCAGCTGCAACAAGTTCGTCAACTGAAATTTTACGTTCTTCAACTTCATAACCAAGGTGCTTACACATCTGAATAACAGAGTTACGTGTAACACCCGGAAGGATACTTCCGTTAAGAGCAGGAGTAACAATTTTACCGTTGATTTTGAAGAAAATGTTCATAGCGCCAACTTCTTCAATATATTTTCTTTCAACACCGTCAAGCCACAATACCTGTGAATAACCGTCATCGTGAGCTTTAACCTGTGCCTTTAAGCTTGCAGCATAGTTACCGCCTGTTTTAGCATAACCTATACCACCCTTTACAGCACGTACATATTCATCTTCAATCCAGATGCCAACAGGAGCAAGACCACTTGCATAGTATGCACCGGAAGGTGAAAGAATAACCATAAACAAGTATGTTTTAGAAGGTGCAACACCTAAGAATTCATCAGTGGCAATAATGAAAGGTCTGATGTAAAGTGATTCGCCGTCACCTTCAGGAATCCAGTCGCGGTCAACATCAACAACAGCTTTAACAGCCTGTACGAAATCTTCTTCAGGAATTTCAGGAATGCAAAGTCTGTCGTTAGACATATTTGCTCTTTTAGCGTTCATGTCAGGTCTGAAAAGATAAGCCTTGCCGTCTTTACCCTTGTAAGCTTTCATACCTTCAAACATTTCCTGACCATAGTGGTAAACCATAGCAGCAGGAGAAAGTGAAATTTTGTTGAAAGGCTCAATTCTTGCATCGTGCCAGCCTTTACCTTCTGTGTAGTTCATAACGAACATATGGTCAGTGAAAATATGACCAAAACCAAGCTTTGCACCTTTTTCAGGCTTTGGAGCCGGTGTAGTTGTTTTAGTAATTTTAATATCTAACATTATTATTTACACTCCTTTAGAAATTATAACCTGTTTCTATAGCTTTCATGTTAAGTCCAAGCATATCAGCTTTTTTAGCAGATATAACTTTTTTAAGACCTTTTTCAACATCTTCAAGCTTAATAATACCTGTTTCCTTAATCATCTTACCAAGCATAATCATATTAGCAAGAGTAGGAGCACCAATTTCTGCAGCCATAGCGGTAGCAGGAATGTAGTAAGCATCAACGTCATCTCTTTCAACTTTTCTGCCGATAAGTGTAGAGTCAATAATAAGCTTTGCACCCTTTGCGCAAGCATTTTCATACTTGTCAAGTGATGGAAGGTTCATAGCGAACAAAACATCAGGTGTTGAAACAATAGGTGAACCAACTGGTGAATCACTCAAAATAACACTGCAGTTAGCTGTACCGCCACGCATTTCAGGACCATAAGAAGGAAGCCAACTTACATTTTTACCGTCTGTAAGACCAAGGTATGCCAAGACTTTACCTGCAAAAAGTACGCCCTGACCGCCAAAACCTGCGATTAAAATCTGTGATGTACTCATTATTTTTCCTCCTTACTTCTGTCTTTGTAAACGCCCAAAGGATAGTATGGAAGCATATTTTCATCCAACCATTCCAAAGCCTTCTGAGGAGTCATACCCCAGTTTGTAGGGCAAGTGGAAACAACCTCAATCAAAGAGAAGCCTTTGCCGTTAATCTGATTTTCAAAAGCTTTTTTAATAGCTTTTTTTGCGTTTTTAACATTCTTAACATTGTTTACAGTAACACGTTCAAGATATTCAGGACCATCAAGCTGTGAAAGCATTTCACAAACCTTAATAGGGAAGCCTGCTGTTTTAACGTCTCTGCCGTAAGGAGAAGTCTGTGTAACCTGACCCGGAAGAGAAGTAGGAGCCATCTGACCGCCTGTCATACCGTAAATTGCGTTGTTAATAAAGATAATAGTAATGTTTTCATTTCTTGTAGCAGCGTGAACAGTTTCAGCCATACCTATAGAGGCAAGGTCACCGTCACCCTGATATGTGAATACAACCTTGCTTGGGTCTGCACGCTTGATACCTGTTGCAACTGCAGGAGCACGTCCGTGAGCAGCCTCAGCCATATCACAAGCAAAATAGTTGTATGCCATAACCGCACAACCAACCGGAGCAACACCGATAGTTGTACCTTCAATGCCAAGTTCGTCTATTACTTCAGCCACAAGGCGGTGCACAATACCGTGTGTACAGCCGGGGCAATAATGCAATGGAACATCTGTTAATGCTTTTGGTTTTTCAAATACTACCATTACTTTGCACCTCCGTTTGCTTTTTTGATTTCTGCAAGTACCTGTTCAGGTGTAACAATCATACCACCAACGCGGTTGCAAAGTGTAACAGGCTTTTTGCATTCTGTAGCAAGCTTAACATCTTCAATCATCTGACCCATTGAAAGCTCAACGGAAATAAATGATTTAACCTTGTCAGCAGCTTCATTCAAAACCTTTTTAGGGAATGGCCACAAGGTGATAGGTCTTATCATACCAACTTTGATACCCTCTTTTCTTGCTTCAACGATAGCATTCTGAGAAACACGGGCAGCAATACCGAATGCAACTACGCATATTTCAGCATCGTCCATCATAAATTCTTCATACATAACTTCGTTTTCTTCAATCTGAGCGTATCTTTCAAATCTTTCAAAGTTTACTTTTTCAAGCTGTTCAGGAACAAGGAACAAAGAGTTTGCAATATTGTGTTCTCTTTTGCATTCTGTACCTGTAAGAGCCCATGGCTTTTCATAAGTTGTGATATTGTCACTTTCCTTAATTTCAACAGGTTCCATCATCTGACCGATTGTACCGTCAGCAAGAATCATAGAAGTCATTCTGTATTTGTCAGCAAGGTCAAAACCTTTAATTGTAAGGTCAGCCATTTCCTGAACAGATGAAGGAGCGAGAATTATCATTCTGTAGTCACCGTGACCGCCACCCTTTGTAGCCTGAAAATAGTCAGACTGTGAAGGCTGAATACCGCCAAGACCCGGGCCACCACGTTCTACGTTAACAACAAGTGCAGGTAGGTCAGCACCTGCCATATAGGAAAGACCTTCAGCTTTTAGGGATATACCAGGGCTGGAGGAAGATGTCATAACACGCTTACCAGCAGCGGATACACCGTAAACCATATTTATAGCAGCAACTTCACTTTCAGCCTGAAGGAATGTACCGCCGATTTTTGGCATTCTTTTAGCCATGTACGCAGCAATTTCTGTCTGCGGAGTAATAGGATAACCGAAATAATGACGGCATCCTGCAGTAATAGCAGCTTCTGCAATAGCTTCATTACCTTTCATTAAAACCTTATCTGCCATTATATTTCACCTTACCTTTCTACTGTTATGATGCAGTCAGGGCACATTGTTGCACAGAATGCACAAGCAATACACTGACTTTCGTCAGTCATTTCTACAGGAGAATGACCTTTCTGGTTGATTTTGTCTGTAGCAATTTTAAGCAGATTTTTAGGACAAGCATTTACGCAAAGTCCACAGCCTTTACAAAGGTCTGTTTTAAATGTTAATTTTGCCATAACCATACCTTCTTTCAATATAAAAATTAAAATTTGTTTTTTTGTAATTCCAGAGGAAGAATATCAGGTACTTTGTCACCTATATTTTCTGCAATGGAATTGTTGACACTTGTATATAAAACAGGAAGTTTGCTGATTTTTGAAAGTTCCTGCGCATACATATTAGATTTTACCACATCTTCGGGGGTAGTTTCAACCCCTAAATTAGAATTATTTATAATTGCCGTAAAAGGAATACCGCTTGCAACCTCAATTTCACGCATAACCTCAAGAGTATCCTGCGGTGTTCGGGTAAGAGGACGGTAACAATTGGCAACGTAAATCATTTCATAATTATTTTCTTCCAGAATGGAAGGAGTATATCTTCCCATAGCCACGGCGCCTACATCATCACCACCGATGTCCATAATAAGATATGAGCTTTTATCGGCAACCGCACCGTAAATTTCTCTTGGAAGTGCAGGTATGTCCAAATTTGTATTTGCATATTCAGAGCATACAAGCTTTATTCCAAGTTCTTCAAATTCTCTTTGACTGTCTTTAGTGCGGAAGTAGGGATTAACAATATCAAGGTCTACAATGGTTACTGATTTGCCCTGAGACTTAAGGATTTTAGCCCAGTTTACCGCAATATTTGTTTTTCCGCTGCCGTAATGCCCTGCAAACAGTGTGACGCGTTTATTGTTCATTAAACTATTTTCCCCTTTTTAAATTTGTTTTTTAAAATTAAAAGTGATCATATATTGCCATTTTCTTTTTATAGAAAATTTTACTCAAATCTTCATTTTCCGAATATATATTAACATTCGGCATAAATATAACATCACTCATATCATATCTTCCCAAAATCATTGACGTAAAGATGTCAACAGGCATTTCAATCTGCGGATTTTCATCGGTTTTGTTCAGTGAGGAAAGAACGCCACCGTCAAATTCAATTGACCATATACCGTTATTTTGAGGTATCATATCATCATTTATTTTAATAACAACCTTGCCACTGCCGCGAAATGCAGTATTCTCAAGGACTTTTTCAAGGTTAATACATCTTGCCATACCATTTGTGCGGTTTGTTTTGGTAATTGCAGTATAATTATGCTCTGCAATTATTGCATCTGTTTTCACATCAGCAGGAACAGACATTTTCAAAATGTGGAAATTTCCACCTAATTTAATGGCAAAGTCAATAATACCGCTAAAGCCTTCTTTGTCATAAAAATAAACATTTTCACCCATATCCATAATATTGTTGGAGCCGTCAGCTTCTTTTTTATATGTGAAAAAGCTTTTTGGTACACCGTTTTCATCACGGTATAAATATGTGTAGGAATTATTTTTTACATAGTCCTTGTTTTCATAACAAGCCCAGTCTTCATCTTCACGTTTTACAAGCATAGAAAAATTCTTGCACATTTCACCGTAAACTTCTTTTAAACCGCTTATGTCATCGGATACAAGCTCGTAGCTGCCCTTTGTGTTGCAGGGGAAGAGTCTGTGAATTTTAATTTCAAATTCGTTTAAGTCACAAGCTAAACCATAGCCGAATTTTCTGTAATATGCTGAACTGAAGGGATAAAGATACGAAAATGCACAATCGTTATTATACATTTCCTCAAAACCTTTTAAAAAGCATTCTCTTATTGCACCCCTGCTTCTGTATTGCGGCAGGCTTGCAACACCGCTTATTCCCGTAACCTTAACTGTGTTATTGTCAAAGGAAGCGTTATACGGTACAAGTCTTACTACTGAAGTAATATTGCCGTCATCATTTACTGCCACATATCTGTTAAAATAACTGCGACCTAAAAAGGTTTTATTATTCCTGATTTTTTGCAATTCCTCTTCATCAGATGTATTACTTGTAAAGTTGAAGCAAATAGCCCATATTCTGCGTAGTTCACCAAAATCATCTTCGGACATTTTTCGAATATACATTTTACAGCACCACCCTTATAGTTTGTTTCTCTGAATTTTTCCGCTTATGGTTTTTGGAAGTTCATCTTTGAACACAACAATTCTCGGATATTTGTAAGGAGCAGTCTTTTTCTTTACATATTCCTGAATTTCTTTTTTAAGCTCGTCTGTGCCCTCTGTACCCTTTGTAAGCACAATGCTTGCTTTTACAACCTGACCTCTTACCTCGTCAGGCTCTGCGGAAACACCACATTCCAAAACGTAAGGAAGCTCCATAATAACATTTTCAATTTCAAAAGGTCCTATACGGTAGCCTGATGACTTGATAACGTCATCCTTACGGCTGACATACCAATAATAACCGTCTTCATCCATCCAGGCAAGGTCACCTGTGTGATAATATCCGTCATACCATGCTTCTTTTGTAAGTTCATCTGATTTATAGTAACCTTTATAAAGACCGCATGGGATTCTTTCTTCTGTGCGTACCACAATTTCGCCGTTTTCACCGATACCGCATTTTTCACCGTCGTTATTCATAAGTGAAATTTCATAACCGGGTATAGGTTTACCCATTGAACCTGCCTTGGGTTTTGTACCTGCAAGGTTACCGAGTATAAGAGTTGTTTCAGTCTGACCAAAGCCTTCCATAATTGTAAGTCCTGTTGCATTTTTAAATTGAACAAGAACTTCAGGGTTCAGTGCCTCACCGGCAGTTGTAGCATGCTTGATGGAGGAAAGGTCGTATTTTGACAAATCTTCTTTTATAAGCATTCTGTACATAGTAGGAGGAGCACAGAATGTAGAGATGTTGTAATTTTTAAACATTGGCAGAATTTCATTGGCGTGGAATCTGTCAAAGTTATACACAAACACAGCACCCTCTGATAGCCATTGACCGTAAAGTTTACCCCAAAGAGCTTTACCCCAGCCTGTTTCGGAAATTGTAAAATGCAAACCGCCCGGCTGAACATTGTGCCAGTATTTTGCAGTTACAAAGTGACCCAAAGGATATTTGTGTGAATGTGAAGTAATTTTAGGATAACCTGTTGTACCTGATGTAAAGAACATTATCATTTCATCATCACCGCAGGCAGAATCTTCTGTACGTTCAAATTTACGGCTGAAAAGAGAATATTCTTCATCAAAGTTGTGCCAGCCTTCACGTTCACCGCCAACTATAATTTTAGTTTTAAGTGAAGGACACTTTTCTGCAGCCATATCAACCTGATGTGCAGTATCACCTGTAGCGGTACATACAATTGCAGAAACCTCACCGGCTTCAAAACGATAGGTAAAGTCGTGCTCCTGTAACTGGTTTGTTGCAGGTATAGCAACTGCACCAAGTTTGTGAAGTGCAAGAATTGAGAACCAGAACTGATAATGACGTTTTAAAACAAGCATTACCTTGTCACCCTTTTTAATGCCAAGTGACTTAAAGTAGTTGGCTGTTTGGCTTGAAGCATCTTTAATATCCTTAAAAGTAAAATGACGTTCTGTCATATCGGTGTCAATGTGAACCATAGCATTTTTTTCAGGATATTTTCTGCCAAGAGCATCGATTATATCAAAAGCAAAGTTGAATTTGTCTTCATTTGCAAATGAAATTTTTTCAAGAACACCGTTTTCGTTTTCTTCTGTTTTAATAAACTTCTTGCATACGAGGTCTTCTTTTTTACCTGCAGAAACAATAGTTTTCTGAATTTCCTTTTCGCTTTCCTTTTCCTCACCGCTTACAACAACCGCAAGGAATTTACAGTCCTTTCCGCCTACGGCAATCATACCGTGAGGAGTGGAACTGTTGTATAAGATACTGTCGCCTTCTTCTAAAACCTCGGTATGCTCACCAATCTGAACCTTAAGGCTACCTTCAAGTACAAGGTCAAATTCCTGTCCTGAATGTTTTGTAAGGTGAATAGGCATGTTTTGCTGTTCGTTTGAATATTCGTAAGTTACATGATAAGGTTCTGCAAGTTTATTTTTAAACATCGGAGCCAGATTCTGTATTTGTATTCCGTCCTCTTTTGCAGTTGTTTGTCCTTTGCCCTTACGTGTTACAGTATAGGATGAAAGATGTGCACTTTCACCTTCTAATATGTCTGTTATTTCAATATTAAAAGCAATTGAACAATGATGAATAAATGTAAATGGTAAATCAGCAAGTCCGTTTTCGTACTTTTCGTACTGTTCAGGAGATACTTTTGTTTTTTCAGCCATTTCTTCAATTGAATAGCCAACGATTTCACGCATTTCTCTAATTCGTCTTGCCACCTCGCTTAGCTTATTTGACACATTAGTATCTGACATTTTTTCAACTCCTTTGTTTTCATTTTAAAATTAAAAAACCCGTCTCAAAGCTTTTGTCTTTGAGACGGGTTAGATAAACTAATCCGCGGTACCACTCAAATTGCACCGAATAAATCGATACCACCTTAAGACTCTGTCAAGTCCTTTGCACTGACGTAGCATACACGAAAGGCATTACTGCAATTTTCACACCTTCAGCTCGGAAGTGATGGGTCATTGGATAAACTCCGTTATCAGCTCACACCAACCGCTGACTCTCTCGAACCTCGTCTAACCGACCGTCTTCGTCATAGCTTTTACAAAATCTTATAATATTTTATCACCGTTTCTTTGTATTGTCAACACTTTTTAAAGAAAATCTTTCTTTTTTTCAATTAGTATGTTATAATTTCTCAAGAGGTGATTTTTTTGAAAGCTTTAGTTACAGGAGCAAGCTCGGGTATAGGGCGTGATATCGCCTATGAACTTGCAAAAAGAGGTTATGATTTAATTGTAGTTGCAAGGCGTGCAGATATGCTTGATGAAATAAAAAAGAATGTGCAGACAAATTGTACAACCGTAAGCTGTGATTTGTCGGATAAAGATAATTGTATAAAACTTTGTAAATGGCTTGTTACGGAAGATGTTGATGTGGTTGTTAACTGTGCGGGATTTGGCGTATTTGGTGAATTTTGTGAAACAGATGTTTATAAAGAAATAAATATGATTAATGTAAATATTACGGCTTTGCATATTTTTACAAAGTATTTTGTGAAGAAATTCAAAGGAGATAAAAGAGGTTATATTTTAAATGTTGCATCGGCTGCAGCTTATGCACCGGGTCCGTTTTTTGCTTCATATTATGCAACCAAGGCTTATGTATTAAGACTTACACAGGCAATAGCAGAGGAAGTAAGAGGAAACGGAGTTTACATTGGTGCTTTGTGCCCCGGTACTGTTGATACGGAATTTAACTCGGTTGCCAATGCAGGTGATGGTATAGTGGGTGCAAGCTCACAGTATGTTGCAAAATATGCAGTAGATAAAATGTTTAAGAATAAAAGGATTATAATACCGGGATTAAAGTTTAAATTATCCGTGTTTTTCAGTAAATTTGTGCCGGATTTTATTCTGGCAAAAATAACTGCAGGGTATCAGAAAAAGAAAAATGGTTGATTTTTACATTTTGTTGTGATATAATATTCGAGGTTATTTAATTAGTGAGGTGTTATTATGGAAGATAATAAGAGAGGCTCTTTTACAGGGCGTTTAGGTTTTGTGCTTGCTGCGGCAGGCTCTGCAGTAGGTTTGGGTAACTTATGGCGTTTCCCTTATCTTGCGGCTAAAAACGGCGGCGGTGTATTTTTACTTGTTTATATTATTCTTGCGCTTACATTTGGTTTTGCACTTATGACTACTGAAATTGCAATAGGCAGAAAAACAAGAAGAAGTCCGATAAGAGCATATAGTGAGCTTAATAAAAATTTCGGCTTTTTAGGCTATCTTGCGTCAGCGGTTCCGTTTATAATTTTCCCTTATTACTGTGTAATAGGCGGTTGGGTTACAAAGTACACGGTTGACTACCTTGACGGCAGAGGCTTTGAGCTTGTGTCTGATTCATATTTCGGCAGTTTTATTACAGCACCATGGTCACCTATTTTCTGGTGTGCCGTGTTTATGGCAATTTGTGCAATAGTTGTTTTTGCAGGTGTTGATAAAGGTATTGAAAAATTTTCGAAAGTACTTATGCCTATTCTTTTTGTGCTTATTATAGGAATTGCAATTTTTGCCCTTACAATTAAGGGTGAATACGGCACAGCTTTGGATGGTCTTAAAATTTATCTTGTTCCCGATTTTTCAGGTATGACGGTGGGTAAATTCTTTATGGTTGTAGTTGATGCTATGGGGCAGATATTCTACTCAATGAGCCTTGCTATGGGTATTATGATTACATACGGTTCATATATGCGCAAAGAAGATAATATGGGTAAAGCAGTTAATCAGATAGAAATTTGCGATACCTTGGTTGCTTTTCTTGCAGGTATGATTATGATTCCTGTTGTATATGCTTTTCAGGGTGCAGAAGGTCTTGGTAAATCAGGTCCCGGCTTGCTTTTTGTATCACTTCCAAAGGTTTTTGCTGAAATGGGCTGGGTTGGTGATATAGTAGGTGCGGCATTCTTTGTTCTTGTTGTTTTTGCGGCGCTTACATCTGCGGTATCATTGCTTGAAGCAATTACATCAGTTGTTATGGATAAATTTGGATGGGAAAGAAAGAAATCCTGCAAAATAGTGCTTATTATTTCAGCATTGATTGCACTTGTTACATGTCTTGGTTATTCAATCTGGTATTTTGAACTTAAACTTCCAAACGGCTCTGTAGGTCAGATACTTGATATTTTGGACTACGCATCAAATTATGTGTTGATGCCGATTGTTGCCTTTGTTACATGTATCCTTGTTGGCTGGGTTATCAAGCCTAAAACAATTACAGATGAAGTAAAAGCAAACAACGAAAAGTTTGGCAGAGAATTGCTTTACAATGTAATGGTTAAATATATAGCACCTGTTTGCCTTGTTATAATCTTTATTTCAGCATTTGGTGTATTCAACAACATTTAATAAATTCAAACAGCCTCAAAATTTGAGGCTGTTTTTTATTGACGTTTGCTTGAAAAAAAGTTATAATATTATAATGGACTTCAATGGAAAAAGGAGGCGTATAAAGTGAAAATGGTTTTAAGATATATGAAGCCTTACAAATGGAGTACTTTTCTTTCGTTTGGTATAAGAATTATAGGTATACTTGGTGAACTTGCACTTCCATATGTTTTAAGTCACATTTTAAAAAATGTAATAGCATTTCAGAATGTAAGCCTTGTAATTTTCTGGGGTGCAGTAATGATTGGATGTGCAGCAATTTCTTTTGTGTGCAATTATACTGCAAATCAGATTGTTGCAAAGGTTGCACGTGATGTATCTGAAAATTTACGTCACGACCTGTTTGCAAAAACAATAAGGCTTTCTGCGGCTCAAACTGACAGATTCACCATAGCTTCACTTGAGTCAAGAGTTACAACCGACACATACCATATACATAATTTTATAAGGCTTATTCAAATAATGGGTATACGTTCGCCGCTTTTGTTGTTTGGCGGTATTGCTATTACAATGTCAATGGATGCCTTTTTGTCCTCAATTATGCTTGCTATTATGCCTGTTATGTTTTTTGTAGTATATCTTCTTATGCGTAAAGGTATACCCCTTTACACTAAAGTGCAGAAGGCGGTTGACAGTATGGTGCGTGTAGTACGTGAGGATGTGCTTGGCATAAGGGTTATAAAAGCACTTTCAAAGGACGCATACGAGCATAAAAGATTTGATGATGTAAATAAAAAACTTGTACAACAGGAAAACTTTGCAAATGTTGTAATGAGTGCAACAAACCCTATAATGACACTTTCTATGAATCTTGGTATGGCTGCAGTTGTTGCTCTTAGTGCCACAAGAATTGCAAATTATCAGTCAGACCCTGAAACAATCATTGTGTTTATGCAGTATTTTACTCAAATTTCTATGGCTATGATGATGCTTACAAGACTTTTTGTAATGTTAAGTAAGTGTTCAGCATCTGCAAACCGAATTGATGAAGTTTTAAAATGTGATGATGAACTTGCAGAAAAAAGTGCACAGCAGTATGCTGATGCAAATAATGAAGTATTTATAGAATTTGATAATGTAACATTTTCGTATAATGGTAAAAAACCTGATGTTGAAAATATAAGCTTTAAGCTATGTAGGGGTCAGTCACTTGGTATTATTGGTGCTACAGGAAGCGGTAAGTCTACAATTATAAAACTGCTTTTGCGTTTTTATGATGTAAACAACGGTTGCATCCGTATAAACGGCAGAGACATACGCACAATAGACCGCGAAGAGCTTTATGCAATGTTTGGTACTGCTATGCAAAATGACTTTTTGTATGCAGATACTATTGAAGAAAATATATCATTCGGCAGAAATATAGATTTGGAAATAATAAAAAATGCTGCCAAAATTGCTCAGGCACACGAATTTATATCTGCGTTTCCGGAAGGTTATAAACATAAGCTTTCTCAAAAGGGAACAAATGTATCCGGAGGGCAAAAACAGCGTATTTTAATTACAAGAGCACTTGCAGGTAGTCCGCAGATTTTAATACTTGATGACAGTTCATCTGCACTTGACTATAAAACAGAGTCAATGTTACGAACTGCACTTAAGGAAAATCTTTCTGATACAACAGTTATAAATGTTGCACAACGTGTAAGTGCAGTTATGAGCTGTGACCTTATACTTGTTATAGATGAAGGGAAAATAATTGGTAAGGGCACACATGCACAGTTGCTTGAAAACTGTGTGGAATATAAGGAAATAAGTGATTCACAGACAGGGGGTGCTTTCATTGAATAGAGGACCGGGAATGGGTGGCAGAATGGAGCCCAGAACTTTGGATGATTCAAAGGCAACCAACAAAAAAGGTGTTATTCTTCGCCTTTTACGTTATGTGATGGATTATTGGTATTTGTTTATAACGGCAATAGCACTTACTTTGCTGTCAAATCAGCTTGCACTTTTAGGCCCTAAATATTCAGGTGATGCAATAGATGCAATGGCTACACCTTCAGGTGTTGATTTTGCAGCCGTTGAAAGCAATGCGTTTAAAATGTTGATTTGCTACCTGCTTGCAGCATTAACTTCATATTTGCTTGCAGTGCTTATGGTACGCCTTAGTCAGAAGGTTGTTTATAAAATGAGAAAACAACTTTTTGAAAAGCTTACAACCTTGCCACTTAACTTTTTTGATACCACTGCAACAGGTGATATTATAAGCAGACTATCATACGATATAGATACTGTAAATGCATCACTTTCTCACGACCTTGTACAGATTATGACAAGTATATACACAGTTGCAGGTTCACTTATATTTATGTGGAATATATCAAAACCTCTTATACTTGTTTTTGCAGTTACCGTGCCTGTGTCAATTTTATTTGCACGGTTCAGGTCAAAAAAAGTGCGTCCTTTGTTTCGTAAGCGTTCAATGAAGCTTGGAGAATTAAACGGTTATGCGGAGGAAATGATTTCGGGCGGACGTACAATTCAGGCATATCACCGCGAGGATGAAATTGAACGTCAGTTTGATGAACATAATAAGGAAGCTATGGATGCCTACTATGATGCTGAAAGAAACGCACTTTTGATGGGGCCGTCAATGAACTTTATAAACAACATTTCAATTTCACTTATTATGATGTTTGGCGGTATATTGTTTATGTACTCTCAAAGTGGAGTTGTGGCAGCAGGTTCAGTATTTTTTATTACACTTGGTGGTGTTGCCCAGTTTGTACAGTATTCAAGAAAATTTGCAGGTCCCATAAATGAATTTGCAAATATTATTCACGAATTTCAATCTGCATTTTCGGCGGCAGAAAGAGTGTTCCGTGTAATAGATGCCGAGCCTGAAAAGGCAGATTCAACTGATGCAGTTGAACTTTCGGATGTTAAAGGTGAGGTTGATTTTGAAAATGTAACCTTCGGCTATGTACCAAACCGTGAAATTTTACATGGAATATCAGTTAGTGCAAAGCCCGGTAAAACAATTGCCATTGTAGGTCCTACAGGTGCCGGAAAAACAACAATTATTAACCTTCTTATGAGGTTTTACGATGTTAATTCAGGTACAATCAGGGTTGATGGTATTCCTCTTGAAAACATAACGCGAGAATCATTAAGAAAAGCATATACAATGGTATTGCAGGATACCTGGCTTTTTAACGGAACTGTTTTTGAAAATATAGCATACGGCAGAGAAGATGCAACAATGGAAGAGGTTGTTGCTGCGGCAAAGGCGGCTAAAATACATAGCTATATTGAACGTTTGCCAATGGGTTATGATACAGTAATTTCAGATGACGGTGTAAATATTTCCAAAGGTCAGCGTCAGCTTATAACCATAGCACGTGCAATGCTTTCGAAAGCACCTATGCTTATACTTGACGAGGCTACTTCAAACGTAGACTCACGTACTGAAATACAAATTCAGGAGGCTATGGCAGAGCTTACGAAGGGCAGAACATCCTTTATAATTGCCCACCGTCTGTCTACAATACAGAATGCAGATTTGATTTTGGTTCTTCAGGATGGTAAAATTACCGAATACGGTAATCATAATGAGCTTATGTCTATGGGTGGTTTTTACAGCACTCTTTACAATTCACAGTTTAAGTAATGTTTATTTGACATAAACGTGCAAATATGATATAATTTTTTGTTAAGAATTGGAGGTTTTATTTATGTCAGATTTTAAAATTGAAACACAGTGTGTGCAAGGTGCATACAAACCGGGAAACGGTGAACCAAGGGTTATTCCTATAGCACAGAGCACAACATACAAATATGATTCTGCAGAGCATCTTGGTGACCTTTTTGACCTTAAGGCACCGGGACATATGTATTCAAGAATTTCTAACCCTACTGTTGAGTTGGTTGAACAGAAAATTTCTATGCTTGAAGGTGGCGTAGGTGCAGCTTTGGTATCATCAGGTCAGGCTGCAAACCTGCTTGCAATTTTAAATGTTACATCATGCGGACAAAACTTTGTAAGCCTTTCATCAATCTATGGCGGTACAATTAATCTTTTCTCCGTAACACTGAAGAAAATGGGCATTGAAGTGCGTTATGCAACACCTGAAATGACAGATGAAGAAATTGATGCTTTGTTTGATGAAAATACACGTCTTGTATTTGGCGAAACAATTGCAAACCCTGCACTTACAGTATTGGATTTTGAAAAATATGCGGCTTTGGCACATAAGCACGATGTTCCTTTTGTTGTAGATAACACATTCCCTACACCTGTTCTTTGCAGACCTTTTGAATTTGGTGCAGATATTGTTTGTCATTCCACAACAAAGTATATGGACGGTCACGCACAGGTTGTAGGTGGAGTTATCGTAGATAGTGGTAAATATAACTGGAACAATGGTAAGTATCCTGAACTTACAGAACCTGATGAATCATACCACGGTGTTATTTATACAGAAAGCTTCGGTGAGGCGGCATACATAACAAAGGTACGTTGCCAGCTTATCCGTGACTTTGGTGTTGCTATGGCACCTCTTTCTGCATTCCTTTTAAACACAGGTCTTGAAACATTGCATCTTCGTATGGAAAGACATTGTGAAAATGCACTTAAGGTTGCAACATATCTTGAGGGTAATGATATGATTTCATGGGTTAACTATCCAAAGCTTAAATCAAGCCCTGACTATGAATTGGCTGAAAAATACCTTCCTAAGGGTGCCTGTGGTGTAATTTCCTTTGGTATAAAAGGCGGAAGAGAAGCAGCAGTTAAGTTTATGGATAGCTTAAAGCTTGCAGCTATTGTTGTACACGTTGCAGATGCACGTACATGCGTGCTTCATCCTGCAAGCACAACACACCGTCAGCTTACAGACCAACAACTTGTTGATGCAGGCATAGGTGCAGATTTGGTGCGTATGTCCATAGGTATAGAAAATGCAGATGACATAATTGCAGACATTCAGCAAGCATTAGATGAGGTGAAAAAATGCCTATAAAAATTCCCAACAAGCTTCCGGCAACGGAAACGCTGATTAATGAGAATATATTTGTTATTACCGAAACACGTGCGCTTACACAGGATATAAGACCCCTTAAGATTTTACTTTTAAATCTTATGCCTACAAAAATAGAAACAGAAACACAGCTTGCACGTCTTTTGGGTAACACCCCGTTACAGGTTGAACTGGAATTTTTGCAGACTGCAACATATGCGGCAACTCATACCTCAAGCGACCATATGATTTCATTCTATAAGACTTTTGACCAGATAAAGGACAGAAAGTTCGACGGTATGATTATAACCGGCGCACCTGTTGAACATATGGAGTTTGAAGAGGTTGCATACTGGGATGAGCTTTGTGAAATTATGGAATGGAGTAAGAAAAACGTTACAAGTACCTTCCACATCTGCTGGGGTGCTCAGGCGGGTTTATACTACCATTACGGCATAAAAAAACATCAGCTTGATAAAAAGATGTTTGGCATTTTCAAGCATAGAGTTGACCATAAAAATTCCATACTTTTCCGTGGCTTTGATGATGAATTTATGGTTCCTCATTCAAGACATACAACTGTTCTTGCAGAGGATATTGAAAAATGTGATGAGCTTAAAATTCTCTCAACTTCGGATGAAGCGGGGGTTTATGTTGTATCAACAGACAAGGGCAGACAAATTTTTGTAACAGGTCATTCTGAATATGATGCAAATACTCTTAAAAAAGAGTATGACAGGGATAAAAACCTTGGTCTTGATATTGAAGTGCCTGTAAATTATTTTCCTGATGATGATGATACAAAAGACCCTATGGTTTCCTGGAGAAGCAGTGCCAATCTTTTGTACTCAAACTGGCTTAACTACTTTGTGTATCAGGTTACGCCTTATAATATTGATGAAATTGAGTAGAAAAACAAGGTGTTATATACTCTGGATGATAGGATATCGAGTTCCTTCCCTTAATACAGGGCAGGAACTTTTTTATCTTATAGGAAATTACTACTTTTATGTCCGGAAGATTAATTTTGGCTCGTATAAAATATTGTTTTTTATTACTGTCTATTGATATTTTGACATCAGTATGCTATAATGATTATGCTATACTCTTAATTAAAATGGGTGAAGAATATTTATCACTACAAGGAGTACACTATTCTTGGTAAAAGTGTGCTCTCTGACAAACCTTGTAGTGAGGATATTTAAGAGTATAGCAACCTTAAAGTCAGAGGATGTACATTTTTCAAGTGTATGCTCTGATATAGGGCATACACTTTTTTATTATGTTGGTTTGTAAACCAGAAAGGATGATTTTATGAAAAGAATTATTGCAACAATTTTAGTGACTTTAATGTTAATGTCAACAGCCTATGCAACAGCAACATTTGAATACAATGGTGGCAAAATAGGTGACTTTAATATTGACACAAGTATTCAGGGTAAAGTAACCTCATACTTGTATAATGATAATACATATAGTTTTACTGTAAATAACAAAGATTTTGAAAAATTAAATCAACTATTTTCAGACCAAAATCTTACAAATTCACAAAAATCATTCAATGAGCCAATGACAGGAAATATGAGTGATTACCCCAAAGGTGGAAAATACACCATAAAAGAGTTATATGATAATGAAAATAAATACAGTACAACATTAGAGTTTGCTTTTGATAGTAAAGGTGTTCTTTTATCTGAAATACTTTTAAGTACTGACAGTATTAACCACATACTTCGACAAGGCTATTATACATACAATAGTAGAGATATTTATAGTCAAATTAAAAGTATTTTGGATGAGTATGCAAAATTTGAAGAAGAAAAAACTATCAATGATAAATATGAACTTAAAGCAAATGAATTAAAGATTTCAGACTTAAAAATCTTATATACTGCAACATTTGGTGATAGTAAATTATCAATGAATGGAGATAATAAATGGACTTGGGGTATATGCAGTTATAAATATGACAAAGGTGAAACTGTAACCAGAGCATATTTATCTTTATTAGAAGATAATAAAGGTACAAAATATTTTGTTGTATCTGATATAGGTTTGCAAAAGAATAATACAATATATTTTAGTGGTGATGCTGATATTTTGTTTTATGGTAGTGAAAACTTTGGAAAAGAAAACTCAAAAAGTGGAACACTATATTCATTCAAATTACAGTTCAATATCTCTGACAACTTACAAATAGAAGACCTTGTGTATTCACATACACATAAATACACCAATGTATCACAGACTATAAACATTGATATGAATAAGTATATTGGTGATAAAACACTTCCTGAACTTTCTGCTTTTCAGTTTTCTTCTGCAAACAATTTAATACAGCCAGAAGAAAAAGTTGAAGAAAACAAAGAAGATACAAAAATAGAAGAAAAGGTTGAACAAAAAGAAGATAAAAAGGAAGAAGAAACTGACACTTCCAAAAAGGATAATGAAGATACTGAAACTCAAAAAGAAGGTGATGGCACACCACCAAGAGCATACACTTTTGAAGAATTGACAAGTTTATCGAGAGAAGATATAGACCACATTATTATTAGAAGTGGTATGAATGGTATTAACTATTCTACAGCTTATGATAAAGTCATAACTGATATTTATAATGCTATCAACACAAAGTCCTTTTTGCCTTATGTGAAAGAAGGAAATAGTGGTGGTTGGATTTATGAGATTATATTTTTTGACAAGGCAAATAAAAAATATACTTATAATATTTCAAGTGGTATCACTCCTGAAAGTGGTCATAGTGGTTTGTCTTATAGGTCTGAAAATGAAGAAGAATTAAAGGCTATAGTAAAAAAAGCATACAATTTAATTTCTAATGATTGTAGTGAATGGTCTTCTGATTACATAGTTCAAGCAAGAGATTTAGGATTTTTAAAAGGAATTACAGATATTTTATATAAAGAAAAAATCACCAGAGAAAAGTTCTGTGAAATTGTATATAATATGCTTGATAAAGCAATGAATGTTAATTGGAAAACAGTATCTACAATTCCTTTTAAAGATACATTAAATCAAAAAGTATTTTCACTTGCTTATGAGGGAATAATCAATGGAAAAGGTGAAAATACCTTTGCACCTAATGACATTTTAACAAGAGAAGAAAGTGCTACAATTCTGTATAGATTAGCAGAATATATGGAACTTGATATGCCACAATCAACCTATAATGAAAGCATTAAATATTATGCTGATAAAGATATGATTTCTGAATGGGCTTTTAATGCTGTTTTCTATATGAAAGAAATGGGCATTATGGTAGGAACAAGTGATACAGAGTTTTCACCCAAAGATACATATACTGCGGAACAAGCAATAGCAACAATAATAAGATTATACAACCAGAAGTAAGGGGTATTCTATGAGAAAGTCAAAAATTATATAATTAGCGTATTATCTCAATCTTCTGGTTATAGTGCTATTACTTTATCTTCACAGGTACGGATAGACACAATATATGTAATTCCTGTTGTGAAAATAAAAGATGGAGTAGAAATATAGTATATAAACAAGGTGTTAATTGATTGACACAAACGACATATTATGATATAATCTAGAGATAAAGGCAAAAAACTTTATCTCTAATTTTTTTGAAGAAATTTACATACAGGAGGAATAAAAATGGGTTTGACATTAACAGAAAAAATTCTTAAGGCCCACGTTGTAGATGGTGAGTTTATAAAGGGTCAGGAAATTGGTATAAAAATTGACCAGACTTTAACTCAGGATGCAACAGGTACAATGGCTTATCTTGAATTTGAGGCTATGGGTATTCCGCGTGTTAAAACGGAGCGTTCAGTTGCATATATTGACCATAACACATTGCAAAATGGCTTTATGAATATGGATGACCATAGATTTATCGGCTCAGTTGCAAAAAAGCACGGCGTATATTTCAGCAGACCGGGTAACGGTATCTGCCATCAGGTACATCTTGAAAGATTCGGTGTTCCCGGCAAAACATTAATCGGTTCTGACAGCCACACACCTACAGGCGGCGGTATCGGTATGATAGCTATAGGTGCAGGCGGTCTTGACGTTGCTGTTGCTATGGGCGGCGGTGCTTATTACATTACATATCCTAAAATAGTAAAGGTTAACCTTACAGGAAAGCTTAATTCCTGGTGTGCTGCAAAAGACGTTATTTTAGAGGTCTTGAAAAGACTTTCAGTTAAAGGCGGCGTAGGTAAGGTTATTGAATATTGCGGTGAAGGTGTAAAAACACTTTCTGTTCCCGAACGTGCTACAATTACAAATATGGGTGCAGAACTTGGTGCTACAACATCTATATTCCCATCAGATGAAATTACAAAGGAATTTTTAAAAGCTCAGAAGAGGGAAGAAGTATGGGTACCTCTTTGTGCTGATGAAGATGCTGTTTATGATGAATTTGTAGACATTAATCTTTCTGAAATTGAACCTTTGGCAGCTTGCCCACATTCTCCTGATAATGTTAAGAGTATCCGTGAAATAGGTAATATGAAAATAGATCAGGTATGTATCGGTTCATGTACAAACAGCTCACTTTTGGATATGCTTAAGGTTGCTCATATCTTAAAGGGTAAAACTGTGCATCCTGACGTTCAGCTTTCAATTGCTCCCGGTTCAAAGCAGGTTCTTAATATGCTTGCTGAAAACGGTGCACTTGCTATTATGATTGATGCAGGTGCAAGAATTTTGGAAAGTGCCTGCGGACCATGTATCGGTATGGGTCAGTCACCTAATTCAAAGGGTATTTCTCTTCGTACCTTCAACAGAAACTTTGAAGGTCGTTCAGGTACAAAGGATGGTCAGATTTATCTTGTATCACCTGAAGTTGCCGCTGCATCAGCAGTTGCAGGATTTTTGACAGACCCAAGAAGTCTTGGTGATATGCCTGCATTTGAACTTCCGAAGGAATTTATTATAAACGATAATATGGTTGTAGAACCTGCTTCAGTTGAGGAAATGGATAGTGTTGAAGTTCTTCGCGGACCAAACATCAAGCCTTTCCCTGAAACATCACCTCTTGATGATGTAATTGACTGCAAGTGTTCACTTAAGGTTGAAGATAACATTACAACAGACCATATTATGCCTGCAGGTGCAAAGATTTTGCCACTACGTTCAAACATTCCTGAAATTTCAAAATTCTGCTTTACAGTATGTGATGAACAGTTCCCTGAAAGAGCAAAGGAACTTGGTAAGAGTATTATAGTTGGTGGTTCAAACTATGGTCAGGGCTCTTCAAGAGAACACGCAGCTTTGGCACCTTTATACCTTGGTGTAAAGGCAGTTCTTGTTAAGTCATTTGCACGTATTCACCGTTCAAACCTTATAAATGCAGGTATTTTGCCACTTACATTTGTTAATGAAGCTGATTACGATAAAATCGGTCAGGGTGATGATCTGGTAATAGAAAACCTTATTGAATCAATTAAGGGCGACGGTAAGCTTGTTGTTAAGAATAAGTCAAACGGTGCAGAAATTCCTGTTGATTGTGAGCTTTCTGAAAGAGCAAAGGCAATCGTGGTTGCAGGAGGTCTACTTAACTTTACAAAGGAGCAGATGTAACTATGGATATTACAAAGTACTATGGTAATCCTGATGAAAAACCTTTGGATAATATAGTTTCCGACGGTGGATTTTGCGGAATTTTCCGCACAATCGGCTGTATAGGTGACAGCTTGTCTTCAGGTGAGCTTGAAAGCTATGATGAAGATGGTATAAAAGGCTATCACGACTTTTATGAATATTCATGGGGTCAGTATATGGCAAGAACCCTTGGAAATAAAGTGTATAATTTTTCAAGAGGCGGTATGACTGCAAAGGAATTTTGCGAAGGCTTTGGTGATAAGTGTGGAACTTTCGATTTTGATAAGCTTTGTCAGGCATACATAATTGCTCTTGGCGTAAATGATATTACAAGGGGTTACGAAATAGGCGACGGTGAAAAGGCAACAGTTTCCGAAGTCCGCAAGCCTGATGATGAAAGCATATTGGCTTATCTTTCATTTATTGTAAGAAGAATAAAAACCAAACAACCCGATGCAAAAATATTTATTATGACTATCCCTTACTCAAGTGTAAAACCGCAGGAAAGAATAGCAAGGGAGGATGCTCTTGCAGAGGAAATACGCAAGTTTGTTGATAAAACAAAAAATTGCTATGTTCTCGACTTCCGTAAATATGCACCTGAGTATGATCAAAAATTTATGGATACATTCTTCCTTGGTCATATGACACCGTCGGGATATTTACTTACATCAAAAATGGTTATGTCCTATATTGACTGGATTATAAGAAATACCCCTGAAGATTTTGCTCAGGTTGGGTTTATAGGTACTCCATATAAATACAGAAAGGATTTGATTTAATGTCTAAAATACAGATGGAAACTCCCCTTGTAGAAATGGATGGGGATGAAATGACAAGAATCATATGGAAGTCTATTAAGGATATCCTTATTACTCCATATGTTGATTTGAAAACAGAATATTACGATTTGGGCTTGGAAAACAGAAATGCTACAAACGACCAGGTTACAGTAGATTCTGCAGAAGCTACAAAGAAGTACGGCGTTGCTGTTAAGTGTGCAACAATCACACCAAATGCAGAACGTATGAAGGAATATGACCTTAAAGAAATGTGGAAATCTCCAAACGGTACTATCCGTGCAATTTTAGATGGTACAGTTTTCAGAGCACCAATTATTGTAAAGGGTATTACACCATACATTCCTACATGGACAAAGCCTATTACAATTGCCCGTCATGCTTATGGTGATGTTTATAAAAATACAGAAATGATAGTTGAAAAAGACAGTAAGTGTGAAATTGTATGCACAGATAAAAACGGCAACGAAACACGCCAGACTATTTATGATTTTTCTGATTCTGACGGTGTAATTCAGGGTATGCACAACAAGGATACATCCATAGCAAGCTTTGCAAGATGCTGCTTTAACTATGCTCTTGATACAAAGCAGGATGTGTGGTTCTCTTCAAAGGATACTATTTCCAAAAAGTATGACCACCGCTTTAAAGATATTTTTGCTGAAATTTATGAAAATGAATATAAGGCAAAATTTGAAGCAGCCGGTATTGAGTATTTCTATACACTTATTGATGATGCTGTTGCACGTGTTGTACGTTCAAACGGTGGTTATATCTGGGCTTGCAAAAACTATGACGGTGACGTTATGAGTGATATGGTTGCAACTGCATACGGCAGTCTTGCTATGATGACATCTGTTTTGGTTTCACCTACAGGTGTGTATGAATATGAAGCTGCTCACGGTACAGTACAGCGTCATTACTATAAGCACTTAAAGGGAGAAGCAACTTCAACAAACAGCGTCGCTACATTGTTTGCGTGGACTGGTGCACTAAGAAAACGTGGTGAGCTTGACGGACTTGGTGATTTGTGTGACTTTGCCGATAAGCTTGAAAAGGCAACAATACAGACTATAGAGGAAGGTGTTATGACAGGTGACCTTGAGGCACTTTCAACACTTCCAAACAAAAAGAAAGTTAATACTGAAGAATTTCTTGTTGCAGTAAACGAAAGATTGGCAGCAATGATGAATTAATTATAAAACTTCATTAAACCACTACGAAAAATTTTTGTAGTGGTTTTTTTATCTTTAAATTTTGTTATGTATCAAATCTTTATTTTGTTATATTTTTCATTTGTTTATATGTATATAACACTCTTCATAAAATGGTAAAATATATAATAAGGAGTGATGTGGCATGAATTTGAGTGTTTGTGTTGATATGATGTTTTCATACTGTGATTTTTACAATCGTTTTGATGAAGTAAAAAAATGCGGTATTGATACTGTTGAATTTTGGAAATGGTCAAATAAGATTATAAGTAAAATTATGGATAGCGGTATGAAAGTATCCGTTTTTAACATAGACAGTACTGATGAAGAACTTTCATACGACCTTTCAAGAGGAATTTTAAATGACGGCAGAGTAGATGACTTTTTACAGGCGCTTGAAGAAAGTGTACCTGTATATCAGGCTCTTGATGCAAAAGCTATGATAGTGCTTATTGGTGAAAATGCACCGTACAACGAAGAAAATGTTTTAAAATGTTTAAATGCTGCAAAGCCTTTGCTTAATGAGTACAAAATGAATCTTGTTGTAGAACCGCTTAACAATATTGACAGAGTTGGTTATTCAATGCCTTATGCAAAACCTGTTTTCGAACTTCTTCGCAAAGTTGGTTCCCCAAGGATAAAAATGTTGTATGATATATATCATCAGAATATGATGGGCGACTTTTCTATAGATGATATAAAAAATAACATAGATATTATCGGTCATTTTCACGTTGCTGATGCACCTGGAAGAAATGAGCCGGGTACAGGCAAAATAGATTATGTAAATATTATAAAAGAAATTAACAAGTTGCCTTATGAAGGCTATATAGGCTTGGAATACAGGGCGACAAAAAAAGATGGAGAAACATTAGGTTTCTTAAAAGAGGTGTAATTATGTTTAAAGTATGTATTATTAGTTGTGGTATGATTACAAATTCTGCGCATATTCCTGCATATAAGCATTTTGAAAATGATTTTGAAATTGTTGCTGTATGTGACATTAATGAAAAATCTGCAAAGGATACGGCAGAAAGGCACGGTATTGCAAATTATTATACAGATGCAGAAACTATGCTGAAAGAGCAAAAGCCCGATGTTGTTTCCATATGTGTTCCAAACTGTTTTCACAAGCAATACACTATGCTTGCACTTTCTTACGGTTGTAACGTGCTTTGTGAAAAACCTCTTGCATTTACAAAAAAAGATGCAGAGGAAATGTTTGCATTTGCAAAAAAGCAGGGTAAAATTTTAATGGCGTGTCAGACAATGCGTTATACCCCCGACCGACTTGCGGCAAAGAAATATATTGAAAACCACGGAGCAGAAGGTATATATTACGGTGAACTTTCACGTATCAGAAGACGCGGTATTCCTACCTGGGGAACATTCCATATTAACAAAATAAGCTGCGGTGGTGCTTTGGTAGATATCGGTGTTCATATACTTGATGCACTCGTGTGGCTTATGGGCAACCCGAAGATAAAGTCTGTAAAGGGTATTGCCAAGCAAAATCATAAATACGAAATAGGCTCGCTTAAAGGTAGCGGAGCTTTGTCGGGAAGCGTTGATAACGCCCGTAAATTTGACCCTGAAGAAATGGATGTTGAAGACTTTTCAACGGGTATGCTTTATTTTGAAAACGGTGCGTCTGTAGCTTTTAAGGTGGCGTGGGCTGCAAATATGCCTGAAGCATCGGATATTACTCTTGTAAGCAAGGATTACGGTATAGATACCGTTAAAGGAAAGGTGTATTTCGGTGAGGACGGAGAAGAAACACTTGAACATAAACCTTGTCCCTACGATGTGCCTTTCCACGGTCACATTTATATAGTTGAAAATTTACTTGGCGTATTAAAAGGAAAGGAGCAACCTGCGGTTACTCCCGATGAAACTATAAATGTTGCAACAATACTTGAACTTTTTTACAAATCCGCATCCTCCGACAAAGAGGAATTTGCAAGTGAATTGTAATTTGTTGTGCGGTAACGATAATGTGTTGGTGTTTCGCCTGTTTGCTTTTTAAAAAGTCGCGTAAAGTAGTGTTGGTTATCAAAACCGAGCTCTGCAGAAATTTCCTTTATTGTAAGATCAGGGCTACGAAATAAAAATTCCTTTGCCTTTGTGATTTTATACTGAATTATGTAGTTTGCAGGAGTCTGATTAAATGCCTTTTTGAAATATCGTATCATCTGTTGCTTGGAAACCTTGCAGTGTTTTGCAAGGTCGTTAAGGCTTATGGGCAGTGAATAATTTCTGTTAATATAGGCTATGGCTGTTTTTAAGTTGGGTGGAATTTCAGGAATTTCCGAAAGCTTTGTATCTGCAAGCATATTATCAACCGTAAGCTGTGAAAGTGTTGCAAGAATTGTGCAAAGGCAGGCAGAGGCATGGGTGTTCCACATAAACATTCGGCTTGAAAAATGACTGTTTAATGCGTGGAACAGATCTTTCATAGCAGGTAAATCCACAGTGTTTTTAAAACTTAAATATATTGTGTGAGGGTAATTAATATCATTTTCACCGTTTAATATATTTTCGTCAATTTGTTTTACTGTGTCTTTAACGGATTTTTCAAATTTATCTCTGCTTACAGACAGGGGGATAAAGCTTCCCGTAAAATGAATGTATGTCATTGTGCACATTTTACCCTCTATATTACTTCGTATATATGGGGTGTTTGCAGGTATAAAAATTAAATCCCCGCTTTTTGCAACAGTATTTTCTCCGTCACATTCAAAGTTGCATTTGCCCTCTGTAACCAAAATAAGCATATTTTCCTTTTCGCTTATTTGCCACAATGTGTTTCGGGTTACGGAATACATACGGTTTATACTTGGAAATTCTTTAAGCTCAAAGTAGTACATAATATCACCTATGTTAATATAGTGCACAAATATGTGCATATAATTTATTTACTATTATAGCATAAAAATTTAAAATGTAAATATAGTTACAAAATTTTTATGAGGTGATAGTATGAGTAAATTATGGAAGGTAGCGGTTATTGGCTGCGGTAATTTTGCTAAAAATCAGTATTTGCCCCATATAGAGCTGGAGGCAAATGCAAAGTGTGTTGCGGTTGTGGACATTATTCCCGAACGTGCAATAGAGTATGCGGAAAAATTTAATGTGCCAAGCTGGTATGCAAGCGTTGATGAGCTTTTGGAAAAATGCGATTTTGATATTGCAATAGATGTTACATCAATTCAGGCTCATCATGAGGTTAATATGAAAATTTTAGGTGCAGGCAAGCATCTTATTTCTCAAAAGCCTGCGGCACCGAATGTTGAAATGCTTACAGAACAAATTGAACTTGCAAAGAAAATGGGTGTTAAGTTTTCTTGTGTTCCGGTGCACCCTATGAGATACGACATTGCCATTGCAAAACAGATGATGGCTGACGGTACTATTGGAAGACCATACTATGCAAAATGTAACCTTTCCCACGGCGGACCCGAATACTTCCAATACAGAAATGTTGACCCTACATGGTTTTTTGAAGAGGGTGCAGGTGCACTTGTAGATATGGGTGTACACGGCTTGCAGATTGTTACAACAATATTCGGCCCTGCAAAGGCAGTTGCCTGCATGGCAAAAACTACAATGCCCCTTCGTACCGTACGTTCAGGTGCGTTTGACGGAAAAAAGATTAAAACAGATATGTTACCCGACCAGTATGTTATAACACTTGACTACGGTGAGGGAAAAATGGCTGTTGTAGACACAGGCTTTTCACAGAAGGCTTCCCGTGCTCCACAGCTTGAAATATTTGGCGAAAACGGTACAATTTCATTTACAAAGCCATATCAGACCAACCCAATTCCTGAAGTATTTGTAGACTTCCCTGAAAGAGGAATACGCGGTTGGATTGAACCTATGGAATGGGTAAAACAGCAGACTAAGATGATTAGCCAGTGCTGTTGCCTGCGTGATATTATAGAGGCTGTAGAACAGGAAAGTGAGCCTGTACTTTCACCACAGCACGCAAGACACGTTTTAGAAATTATGTGTAAAATCTCCGAAGCTATTGAAACGGGAAAAACAATAGCTTTAGAAACTACATTTTAAGGGGGTTTAGCATTGAATAAAGTAAGAATTGCATTCATCGGGCTTGGCAATACTCACGTTGCAAATAATGCAGAGGCTTTTAACAAATATCCCGATATGTGTGAGATTGTAGGGGCGGCAGATTACCCTGTCCACAACCTCGAAGATATTGAAATAAAAAAACAGCTTAATTTTCCTAAAAATATTGAAATTAAAGTGTGGGAGGATTACAAAGAACTTTTAAAACAGAATATTGACCTGGCGATTATCTGTGCAGAGGTCAGCGACTATGCCGATTTGTGTGAAGAAATACTTGCAATGAACATTCACTCATTGGTTGAAAAGCCTATGGCACTTAATATGGAGCACGCCGTAAGAATGTATAATGCACATAAAAAAAGCAAGGCACAGCTTATGATTAACTGGCCTGTTGCCTGGTTTCCCACATTTCGCAAGTTAAAAGAGCTTGCCGATGGCGGAGAGGTTGGCGACATCCTGCGTGTTCAGTACAGAAGTCCTGCAACCTTTGGTCCATACTCCGATAAGGTGGATGACCGAAGCGAGCTTGCCGACCAGTGGTGGTATAAAAAGGAAAAGGGCGGCGGTGCAATTTTGGACTACGCCTGCTACGGATGTGTGCTTACAACCTGGCTTGCAGGTAAAAGGGCGGAAAGTGTATACGGAATAAAGAAAAACTTTTTAATACCCTTTGCAGAGGTTGAGGACTATTCAGCATTTACCCTTGACTTCGGAAGCTGTGTAGGCTTTTTGGAAGGCTCCTGGTCTACGGTAAGCAACGGTGAAATTCCAACTGGACCCATTGTTTACGGAAGCAAGGGTGTTATAGTGGCAGACCGTTTTGACACAAAGGTAAAGGTTTATAAAACATTTTTGCCATACAAGCCGTCACCTGCACCCGATGCAGTTTATGATGTATCGGAAATTGAAGATAATCTTGCACTTAATGTTATTAACTTTATTTTAAAGGGCACACCACTTTTTGAAATGATAACTGCAGATTTTAACATTAAGGCTATGGCGGCTTTGGATGCAGGTATACGCTCCTGCGAAAGCGGAAAATCAGAGGAGGTCAAAAATTATGAATAAATTAAGAGTAGCAGTAATCGGTACGGGGATGATTGCAAACAGTGCACATTTCCCTGCACTTAATATATTAAGAGAAGAAGGTCTGGTTGAAGTAGTAGGTGTTGCAGATATACGTCCCGAAGCGGCGGAAGAAACTGCAAAAAGACACAATGTACCTAACTGGTACGTTGATCCTCAAAAAATGCTTGACGAATTAAAGCCGGATTTTGTGGCAGTTTGTACACCAAACGTACACCACAAGGAATGGACAATAAAGGCACTGAAAGCAGGTGCACACGTTGCCTGCGAAAAGCCTATGGCACTTACCCTGAAGGATGCAGAGGAAATATGGGCAACTGCAGAAGAATGCGGTAAAATGCTTTTTCCCTGCCAGTGTATGAGATGGAGAAACTATATGCAGCACTCAAAGGCTTTGGTGGAAAGCGGTGAGCTTGGTGATGTGTATTTTTCGGATATAGAGTTTATAAGAAGAATAGGCATTCCAACCTGGGGTATGTTCCATATGAAGGAGCATAACTTTGGCGGACCTTTCTGTGACCTTGGTGTGCATCTTATAGACTCACTTTTGTGGATTGTTGGTGATAAAAAGGTAGAGGCTGTTTCAGGTTCTGCATATAACAAAATTGCAAAGCAAGGCGAGGATGTACTTTTAAGCATTGCGGAAAGCGGGGCATACACAGGTACATTTACACCAAGACCTTATAAGCCGGAAGAATTTAATGTAGAAGAATTTGCAACAGGCTTTATGCGTCTTGAGGGTGGTATGACCGTAAACTTTAAGTTTTCATGGGCACTTAATTTGCCTACAACAAATTTGGATATGGTTATCTGCGGTGACAAGGGCGGTCTTTCCGTTAATAAGGAAAAGCTTTATAAAAATATAGGCAGATACCAGTCAGAATGTGACCTTAAATGGTTTGACAACGGTGAATACAAGGGAGTAGCCTTTGAACAGCACCGTTATATGTACAGAAATATTATAAATACCCTTGCAGGCAAGGAAGAATATTTAATTAAAAAGCACCAGAACCTTGAAGTTACAAAGGCAATTGAATGCTTCTATAAATCAGCTGAGCTTGGAAGGGAAGTAAGTGTTAAAGAGCTGCAAGCTCTTTGAAATTGAAAATTGTTGATTGATAATTGTGAATTAAGGAAGCAAACTCTGTTTGCTTTCAACAATAATTATCCATTATCCATTTTCCATTATCAATTTAAAAACGGAGGTTTTATTATGGAAGCTGTAAAAAAAGGAAGTTATGACGTTATTGCTGTTGGTGGCGGTATTGCCGGAGTAAGTGCCGCTGTAAGTGCCGCACGTTGTGGCAAAAGTGTGCTTTTAATTGAAAAGCAGGTTAATCTTGGCGGTCTTGCAACAGTTGGACTGATTTCCTGGTACGAGCCACTTTGCGACGGTAAAGGCAAGCAAATGGTGTTTGGTATGGCTGAAGAACTTATAAAACTTTCCATAAAACACGGCTTTGACGAAATGCATGAAAAATGGGGCGGAAGCGGTACAGAAAGACACATTCCGCGTTATTCAACTTCGTACTCGCCCACAATTTTTTCGATAATGCTTGACAAATTTGTTTTGGAAAACGGTGTAAAACTTTTATTCGATACATATGCAACATACCCTGTTATGGAAGGTACTCACTGTAAAGGTGTAATTTGCGAAAGTGTCGGAGGCAGAGAATTTTTTGAAGCAAAGGTTGTAATCGATGCTACGGGTAATGCCTCTATATGTCAGCGTGCAGGTATGCCTACTGTTGCAGGTGAAAATTACTTGTCATATGTAACACACGTTGTTGACAAGGAAGGTGTTGGTAAATATATTGACAGCGGACGTATGTACAAGCTTAGAAAATGGCACGGTGCAGGAAGTGATATGGAGGGTGTTGGGCATCCTGAAAATATGGGTATGTTAAAGGGTGAAACTGCCGAAGATGTTACAGAGTATATGGTAACAGGTAAAATGATGTTTTATGAAAAATTCAAAGACTTGACCAAGGATAGCTTTGACATTATGACACTTCCCACAATGCCACAGTACAGAACAATACGCCGTATTGTTGGTGCCTGTGACTTTGATGCCATAGACGGCAAAACATATGAAGATTCAATAGGTAACACCGGAGACTTCCGTAATAAAAATATAGGTAAGCATTATCAGATACCTTACGGTGCTTTATATAATCCTGAATTTGATAATATATTAGCCTGTGGACGCATAATTTCCGCACCAAAAGGTGACGGTTGGGAGGTTGCTCGTGTTATACCTACATGTGCACTTACAGGTGAGGCGGCAGGTAAAGCGGCTGCAAATGCAATAGATAACAATATATCTGTAAGAGAAGTGAATGCAAAGGAGTTATTTAAATGATTAAAGCTGTTATAATTGGTTTTTCACATATGCACGTTAACGAAGTAGCTTTGTATATAAGTGAAAATCCACATATGGAACTTGTTGGTGTTTCTGACGTTAAATCTGATGTTGAGGATATTCCCGAACTTCGCTACACACCACTTTGGAATTTAAAAAACGTAAAGGAAAATTATTGCGGTAATGTGTATGATGACTACACAAAAATGCTTGATGATGTAAAGCCTGATATTGCATTTATTCTTACTGAAAATTGCCAAAAGCCCGAAGTGGTGGAAGAATGTGCAAAACGCAAAATAAATGTTTGCATTGAAAAGCCTATTGCAGTAAATTATGAAGAAGCTAAAAAAATAAAGGCAAGTGTTGAAAAGTACGGTATAGAGGCAGTTGTAAACTGGCCTGTTGTATGGCGTCCTTATGTTTTGAAAATGAAAAATGCACTTGATGAAAAAATAGTTGGTGAGCCATTAAAACTACAGTACATAAACGGTCACACAGGACCTTTGGGCAAGGGTGCAAAGCACAGAGGTGTAGCGGAAAATGCCGAGGAAATGACTGATGAACAACGTTCAAAAACATGGTGGCATCAGCTTGGTCACGGTGGCGGAGTATTCCTTGATATATGCTGTTACGGTTGCTTTTTCTCTAAATGGTTTATGGGTGATGGTGCAAAGGGTGTAATGTCATACGGTGCAAATCTTAACACCCCTTATGGCGATACGGAAGATAACTTTGCGGCAATTATAAAGTATGACGGTAAAATGTCTGTTATAGAAGGTACATGGACTACACCTCGTGCCGTTATCCCATCAGGACCTATGGTTTTGTGCACAGACGGTGTTATTATGTGTACAGGCGGTGCGGAAAATGCACCTGATGTTAAAGCTTTTGATATGTACGGAAATGAAGTGGAAATACCTGAATTTGAGTTTGAAGATAAATATAAAAATATGCCTTGTCAGTATGCAAATCATATAACAGAGGGTGAGGATATTTACCCTATGCTTACACTTGATGCAAATATGGAGGTTATGGCACTTTTGGATACTGCAATACGCAGTTCAAAAAGCGGAAAAGAGGAAAAAATAAGTGAGTAAAGGTCTTGTAGCGGATATAGAGCGTTTTTCAACTCACGACGGACCGGGTATTCGCACAGTTGTATTTTTTAAGGGTTGCCCCTTAAACTGTGAATGGTGCCACAATCCCGAATGTATAAGCTTTGAAAAACAGACTATGTTTTATCCTGAAAAATGTATAGGTTGCGGACAGTGTGACAAAGGATGTTACACAGGTGCAAAAATCACTTGCGGAAAGGAATATACCGCAGGTGAGCTTTTGACGGAAATTTTAAGGGATAAGCCTTATTACGGTGAAAAGGGCGGTGTTACCTTTTCAGGTGGTGAGCCCCTTGCACAGGCAGAATTTTTAAGTGAAATTATAGACCTTTGCAAAGCGGATGGTATAAACTGCGGTGTTGAAACCTCGCTTATTTATATGAATAAAGAAATTTTTAAAAAACTTGATATTGTTATGGCAGACCTTAAAATATGGGATAGTGAAATTCACAAAAAGCACACCGGTGTGCCAAATGAAAAAATAATAGAAAACTTTAAAACTTTAAATACACTTGGTGTACCTATAATTATGCGTACTCCCGTAATACCCGGTATTGAACAGGGTATTGATAAAATCGGGGAGTTTGCAAAGAGTCTTTGTAATGTTATAGAACACGAGCTTTTGGAATATCATCCATTGGGTGAGGAAAAAAGAAAAGCTTTGGGAGGAATTTGAAATGCTTACATATGCAGACAGATTAAAGTCAATGCGCGATACAAAAATAAGACATACACTTGAAAAAAGAGCACAAAACGGTTGTACAGACCTTGACGATTTCGGTACTGTGCCAATTTCGGAAAATTATGAGGTAGAGCCTTGGTACAACAGCTCTAACGGCAGTTTTTACGGCTTTGACGGTATGGCAGAAAACTTCTGCCGTGTCATAAATGCTCACGAGCCATATGTTGACCCAATGGAGATGCTTTGCGGTCGTTGGCGTGATATGTTGGTAAACTATCGCGGAGACGTGCACTATCTTCCCGACTGGTTAAAAAAACGCCCGAAGATTATGGAGCTTATGAACTCTGCAACAGATCAGTGGAGTAAGCGTTGGGATGAACAGAGATTTCCTTACGACCATTTAAAGCCTCTTCAGGCAAAGTACAATATTCAGACAGGTATTGACGGTGATGCTCATTTTGCCTGCGACTATTCAATTGGTTTTGAGCTTGGTTTTGGCGGTCTTTTGGAAAAAATCGAAAAGTACAGAAAAATAAATCCTGATAAAAAAGATTTTTACGATGCGGAAGAAAAGGTCCTTCGTGCAATAATTGACTTTGTAAGACGCCACATTGTAAAGATTGAAGAGATGATTTTAACAGAAGAAAGACCTGAAATCAAGGGAAATCTTGAAAAAATGCTTGAAGCCTGCAAAGCAGTAGAATACGGTGCACCAAAGACATTCCATCAGGCGTGTCAATGGACTGCGTTTTTCAATTGCGCTTCCCGAATTTACACCCGTGACGGTGCAGGGTTCCAACTTGATGTTTTGCTGTATCCTTTTTATGAAAATGATGTAAAAAACGGTATTTTAGACGATGAAACCGCAAAGTTCTTAATTGCTAATCTATTACTTATTGATCCTCATTACTATCAGATATCGGGTGTGGATGAAAACGACTGTGATATGACAAATCATCTTTCTTACTTGATTTTAGAGGGTGCAGACAGTATAAATATTTCCTGCAACTTAACAGTAAGAGTGCATGAAAACTGCGACAGAGATTTCCTTAAAAAGGCAGTTTATTACCTTCTTAAAAACAAAAACGGTTGGCCAAGATTCTGTAATGATAAGACACTTGCCGAAGGGTATATGAAAAACGGTATAGACAAAAAGACTGCAAGGGAGAGAATTGCCGTAGGTTGTAACTGGATGTGTGTGCCCGGTAAGGAATTCCCTATGAATGATACGGTTAAAATTAACATAGCAAAGGTTTTTGAGGTTGCACTTCTTGAGATGAAAGAGGAGGAAGAAAAGTCTACGGACAAACTTTTTGAAATATTTAAAAAGCATCTTGAAATTGCAATAGATGTTACTGCACAGGGTGTTAACCATCACCTTGACAATCAATGGCAGGTAACACCTGAACTTGTAATGAACCTTTTGATGCACAATTCCATTGAAAAGGGTGAGGATATTTCAAAGTGTGCAGAAATTTATACAGTAGGTGTTGACGGTGCGGGACTTGCAGTTGTGGCAGATTCCTTTGGTGCACTACAGACACGTATTGAAAATGAAAAAGTCCTTTCCTGGGACGAAATGTACAAGGCATTGGAAAATGACTTTGCAGATGAGAGAATCCGTGCTATGATGCAGTCTGTACCTAAATATTGCCATGGTGGTACACTTTCCGACGAATGGGCAAAGAAACTTACAGATACATGGGTTACACAGGTTAAGGCACAGAAATTCCCTGAAGGCAGACAATTTGTTCCCGGTTGGTTTTCATGGGCTCGTACTATTGAATACGGTTCAAAGGTAGGTGCAACACCAAACGGAAGACGTGCAGGCGAGCCTATTTCCCACGGGGCAAATCCTAATGCCCGTTTCCGTAATGACGGTGCACCTACAGCACAGTCCGAGGGTATTGCATCGGTACAGTGCGGCTACGGTAATACTGCACCTTTGCAGATTGAATTTGACCCACACGTTGGTGCAGATGAAAAAGGTGTTGAAAATGTACTTGCACTTATTGAAGGACATTTTGCACAGGGCGGTACACTTATAAATATAAATGTACTTGATACGGAAAAGCTTATGGAAGCACATAAAAATCCTGATTTGTATCCTGACCTTGTAGTGCGTGTAACGGGCTTTACTGCATATTTTGCAAGTCTAACTCCACAATTCAGACAATTGGTTGTAGACAGGTTTTTGAAATAGCTATAAACTAATGTTATATATTGAAAAATGAGTCCGTAATTGAAACGGACTCATTTTTGTTATTGGTTATACTTGAATTTTCTTGGTGAAATACCGTGTTTTTCTTTGAATTTTTTTATAAAGTATGATGTAGAAGAAAAACCGCACATATAAGCTATTTCAGAAATGCTTTTATATGTTTCAGCTAAAAGTATTGTTGCTTTTGTTAATCTATAGTTGATAATATATTCGTGTATGCTCATTTTTAAGTGTTTTTTAAAAACATAGTTCATATAGTTTGGATGATATGAGAATTTTTGGTGCAATGTATTGTTTGTGATTTCACTGTGATAGTTTTCTTTGATATATTCTATTATGTTGTTTACAACTTCCGGAGTTGGTGTCTGCTTACTTTTGCAAAAGGAAGATGTAATAAGAGTTTTTAATATACAGGACATTTGTTCTCTGAAATATTCACCCTGAAACATAAAGAGATTAACTATTTTGTCAATTTGTTCAAGTGCTTTATCATCGCAGGGTAGTGATATGGTTTTTTTGTTGTATATTGATTTTGAAATAACCAGAGAATAATCAAAATTTTCTGTATATGCAGGTGTGATAGGTGCAGTTGTATCATAATTTGCATAATCCATATCAAAGTTTATTATTGTTATTATTGCATCTTTTTCGGGTGTGTATTTATATGGTGTAGCAGGTGGTACAATTAAAATATTGTTTGGAGCAAGACTGAATTTCACACCGTCTACAACAAACTCAAAATTGCCTTTGTATGCGTAAAAAAGCCTATAATCGTAAGCCATAATATATTCGGTTGTGTCATTGAAAATGTATCTTTTATATACATATCTTACAAATGGATTTACGTCACCTAAATTCATAAAAACACCTTTGATTTATTATATTTTTAATTTGTTTATATGTATATAATAGCATAATAAAATGATATAATCAAGTAGGTATATGTTGTTCCGTGTATAAAATTAAGACGAGGTGAATTAAAATGAATGTAAAAATTGGTATAGTTGGCTTTGGTGAATTTTCACTTAGTCATTTGGATATATTTTTAAAGCATCCTCAGGTTGAAAAGGTTGTGGGTGCAGAGTTAAATCCCGAAAGGAGAAAGGCTGTTTCTGAAAAATTTGGTATTGAAATGTATGAGAGTTTTGACGAAATGATTGAAAAGGATACGGATATTAACAGCGTTGGTATTTTTACACCACGTCACCTTCACGGTCCTATGATTATAAAAGCTTTAAAGGCAGGGAAAAATGTTTTTTCTGCAGTCCCTATGGGCTGTACACAGGAAGAAATATTTGAAATTTTAGAGCTTGTAAAAACTACAGGACTTACTTTTTCAATGGCAGAAACCTGTTATTATTTTCCGTGTGCTATATGGGCAAGAAAGGCAAGAAAAGAAGGAATGTTCGGTGATGTTTCGTATGGTGAAGCACAGTATTATCACGATATTACTGAAATGCTTGATGCATATGAAAGCAAGGCAATAGCCGGTATACCACCAATGTTTTATGGTACACATTCAGCAGCTATGTTAATTTCTGCGTTAGGACAAAAGCCTGTTGAAGTTACCTGCTTTGGTTATGAGGATAAAATAGGAGACGGTATTTACGGCAATGGTGTTAATCCCTGGAATAACCCATTTTCAAATGAAACGGCAATTATTCGTTTTGAAAACGGTGCTCTTGGAAGAATTAACGAGTTCAGAAGAATTGGAACAATCAGACCATCAAGCTATATTACTGGTATATACGGCAGTAAAGGTGCGTATGAATGTTGCGGTAATTATCATTTGTATTCCCGTGGCAGGGTTTTTGGTCAGGAAGCGAAAGCCATGGATGTAAGTGATGAGGTAAACACTTTTAATTATGTTGAGGTTAAGAATAATATAAAAGATGGAGCAGGAAGATTGGATTATGAGTATCATTGTGGGTTTTCAGCAGTACATAATGTTGCCCGCTTACCAGAATGTCTTGTGGATTTTGCGGAAGATTGCAGAGCAAAAAAGAATTTAAGTGCAATTGGTCATAATGGTTCTCATTTCTTTACAGTTGATGACTTTGTACAGGCAGTTGTGCAAAATAAAATTCCACCTATTAATGCGTGGAACTCTGCGCAATATACTCTTGTTGGTATAGTTGCTCACGAAAGTGCAATAAATGGAGGAAAAACTTTAAAAATTCCTGATGTTGGTAATCTTCCTGATGACAAGGAAGTGCTGGATTTTGATTGATTATGAAGTGCAGGAAAAATAATTATTTTTTTTGTTGACAATAAAATTTTTGTGTGCTAAACTAGTTGAGTAAGGGGGTTTTACTATGAAATACTCACTTGATAAAATCGCTAAAGAGCTTGGAATAAGCAAGTCAACTGTGTCCTTAATTTTAAACGGTCATGCTGCTGAACGTCGTATCAGTGCTGAACTTGAAAAAAAGGTAAGAGATTTTTGTGACAAAGTTGGTTATGTTCCAAATATCAATGCAAAGCGTGCAAGCAGTAAATACGTAAAAAATGTAGGTTTTCTTATAAATCAGAATCTTCTGAGTACAGGGCACAATCCATTTTCCGACCAGAATACAAGTGAAATTACCGGAGGTATTGTGTCTGCAGCTACAAACGAAGGATATCGCGTGACTATTCAGTTTTGTAATGAGGATACTGATGAATCTGAAATTTTAGAGTGGCTTCGTAACCGTGAAATTGATGGTCTTATTTACTACGCATATTCATTTGATGAAAGCTGGCACAAACGTTTTGTTGAAGAAAACCGTCATGTTGTAGGTATTGGTATTGAACCTGCCCATGAGATTTCTACAATTAACATAGATAATGTGGGTATTATGAAACAAATGTGCAATAAAATTATAGAAAATGGTAAAAAGAAATTCCTTTATTTTGCAGGCTATAAAGACAGTTACGTTTCAAAACAACGTCTTAAGGGAATGGAAGAAGCACTTTTGGAAAATAATATCCCTTTTGATGAGAAGAATATTATTTATGCAAATTATTCTGAAGAAGATGCGTATAGTTTAACAAAGAATATGGATGTTTCTGCAGATGTGGTGGTTTGTGCAAATGATGATATGGCAATCGGTGTAATACGTGCGTTAAAGGAAAAAGGTATAAAGATTCCTGAACAAGTGAGTGTTACCGGTGCCGATAATATAAGGATTGGAAAGTATCTTTCACCTTCACTTACTACAGTTGATAATATGAATGCGGCTTTAGGTGTTTGTGCTTTTGATGAGCTCTTAAGGCTTATAAAAGGCGATAAATCTGAAGATGTGGTTATTCAAAGCAGAATTATTGAGGGGCAGTCGTGCATATTAAACTTATAATTTTTATATAGGCAATATCTTGTATTGTCTATATATTTTAATTGCAAAACGGGTTTTGCAAAAAATAATTGATGAAAGAGGTATTTATTATGGATTACAAGAAAACAAGAGCAGTAGTTATTGAAAAACCTTACTGTGCTAATTTGCGTGAAATTCAGTTGACTGAACCAAAGGAGGATGCTTTTATTGCAAAGACTCTTTTTAGTTCAATTTCTACAGGTACAGATATGAAGACGTATAAGGGTATGCAACATCCTGAACAGTGCTACTATCCGCTTGTGCCCGGATACGAAACAATGGGGGTTGTTGTTGAAACTCCAAAACCAGGTGTTGATTTAAGCAGAATCCCTGAAAGTGCACGAAACCTTAAAGTTGGCGACAGAGTTATGATTAACGAATGTCGTCAGTATGGTGATGTTTGTGCAGCGTGGGGCGGCGGTAGTGAATATACTGTAAAGGACAGCTTTACAACAAATGACCAGTTTGACTATATGGTTAAGGTACCTGACAATGTGACAGATGTACAGGCAGTTCTTGCCTATCTTGCATGTGTACCGTTAAAGGGCATCAAGAGAATGACTTTAAGACCTAACGAAACTTTTGTTGTAGTAGGTGCAGGTATGGTTGGTATTTCTGCAATTCAGGAACTTAAAATTTTAGAGCCTACTTTGAAGGTTGTTTGTATTGAACGTAACGCATTCCGCAGAAGTATTGCAGAAAATTATGCAGATTTAGTTGTTTCTCCTGAAGAAGCGGTTGAAAAAATCAAGGAATTTACAAACGGTAAAATGGCTGACCAGCTTATGGAATGTTCAGGTAACCCTGATGTTGTTGGTACACTGCATAAATATATTAAAGATGGCGGTTGGGAAGATGATGACATTCCTGCACACATTCATTTGCAGGGTGACTATCCCGATAAACTGATTTTTGACCATTATCACAGATGGTTTGTGAAAAATGCAACTATTACAATGACTTGTGCACTTCGTGCAGGATGCAAGGAACAAGTTCTGCAGTGGATTTCTGAAGGTAAGTTTGACACAAGCAAACTGCCTATCGAAATATGGCCTGTTTCCAAATGTAAGGAAGCTTTTGAATATCTTAACGAAAAAGGTGCAGATGTATTTAAAATTGTATTTGATTGGAGCAAATAAATATGAAAACTGTAATGCTTATAGGGGATTCAATCAGGTTAAATTATCAATCTGTGGTAGAGGAAGAATTACAGGGAGAATATTCTGTTTGGGCACCGGAAGAAAATTGTAGATTTGCAAAATACACATTGGTTGAGTTACCAAGGTACAAAGCTGCATTTTCTCGGGCTGAATTTGAAAAAGAAGATCAGGCAAAGATTACCCCTACTATAGATAAGATTGAAAATCTTAAGTGTCCGGATATTATACATTGGAATAACGGACTATGGGACACAGGGGTTACATATGAAGAAGATGGCCCTCTTACACCAATAGATGAATACATAAGAGATATGTCAATAATTCTTCGTGAACTTCGTAAAATGACAGATAAAATCATTTTTGCAACTATAACTCCGGTAAAACCCGGAACTCATCAGGATAATGATATTATTCAGGAATATAACAGACGAATAATTGAATTTATGAAGAGTGAAAATGTTGTAATTAACGATTTGGGTGCCTTGGTATCGGAAAATATTGATGAATATATTTTTGATGATAAAATTCATCTTTCTGAAACTGGTAAGATTGCTTGCGGAAAAGCAGTTGCAGATATTATAAGAAAAATTGACAAAGAGGGGTGATACTTTATGAAATATGGTTGTGCCGCTTGGGGATTTCGTGAATTGTCTCTTGAAAAAAGATTGGAAATCACTAAAAAATCAGGTCTTAAAATTTTAGAAATGGGAATAGAAAATGCTGATACTGATGTAAAATTGGGAGATAGTGTTGACGAAATAAAGGGACTATATGCAAAATACGGTATCGAGCTTGTTTGTGCCGCAACGGGGAATGACTTTACAAACGGAAACAAGGACGATGTTGAAAAAATAAAAAAAGTCATAGATATGTGTGCAGAACTTGGTGTTAAATACCTAAGAATTTTTGCAGGCTTCTCACCTGTAGAGGAAGTAGTGGGCGAAAGATGGGATGTTATGATTGAAGCCCTTACAGAGGTTGGTAATTATTCAAAGGGAACAGGTGTTACATTAGCAGTTGAAACTCACGGTGGCGTAAATGGTTTTGATGACGGAGTAGAACATTTTTATTCCACATCAACAAAGCCTGAAGCCTTGAAAAAAATGATGGATGAAATTCCTGAAAATGTATTTTTTAACTACGACCCTGCAAATTTGTATGCAGTGGGAATAAAAAATCCCGATGAAATTTATCAGACGATAAAAGACAGAGTTGCTTATGCCCATTTTAAGGATTTTGCAAATTTGCCGTCAGGGAACTTGCTTCCTGCCGCTTGCGGTGAAAGTGATATGGACTGGAAGGCAATATTAAACGGTATTGGTGACCGTGATATGATTGCTTTATTTGAATATGAGATTCCCGACGACCTGGAAGATGGCATTAAAAGATGTGCTGATTATATAAAAAATTTATAAGGAGAAATTAAAATGTACGATATTTTTAAAATACCGGATTTTGAATTCCCAAAAGATTTTTTATGGGGAACTTCCACGGCAGGACATCAGATAGAGGGAAATAACATTCACAGTCAGAACTGGGCGGATGAACTCAAACGCCATGTTGATGATATACACAAACCATCAGGAATGGCGTGCAACCATTATAATATGGTTGAAGAAGATATAAGTCTTATGAAGAAAATTGAGGCACCTGCTTACAGAATGAGCATTGAATGGTCAAGAATTGAACCAATTGAAGGTCAGTTTAATCAGGAAGCTATTGAACATTATCTTCACGAGCTTTCTCTTCTTAAGGAAAACGGATTCAAAATATTTCTTACATTGCATCATTTTACTCATCCTTTGTGGTTTGAAAATGCTGGCGGATTTTTAAATTGTGATAATATGAGATATTTTGAACGATATCTTGAAAAAATTGTACCTTTAGTTACATCTTTTGTGGATAGTTGGAATATATTTAATGAAATAAATGCAGGTACTGATGATTTGTCACAAAGAAAAAAACTTGCAGTTATGCGTTATCACGCATTGGGGTATCAAATTGTAAAAAAATATTCCGATGCCCCTGTCAGCACGGCTCATGCTTTTATAATGTTTGATCCGTCAAGACGTTATGATAAGTTTGATAATGCTGCAGCGGAGATACTTGATTGTCAATGCAATGAGTTTTTCTTCCATGCAATACGAACAGGCGAAGTTATCGTTCCCGGCTACGGCAGTTATTTTGATAATAATATTAAAGATACTGCAGATTACTGGGCAATAAACATATATACAAGAAGTATGGTAGATTCAAGGAACAAAGATTTTAATGGAAAAAGATATCAACATAAACACCTTAAGCTTTTGCCTATGGATTTTTATCTTGATGAATTTGTACCCGAAGTAATGATACATCAGCTTTGCAGACTTAAGGATAAGCCTGTGTATATTACAGAAAACGGATTAAGCGGAAGTGATGAATGGAGAAAGATTTACCTTACACTATATCTTAATGCTTTGCACGAGTCTATGAGTATGGGTGTGGATGTTAAAGGCTATTTCTATTGGTCATTAATGGATAATTACGAGTGGAACAGTTTTGTCCCAAACTTCGGTTTGATAGATGTAAATTTTGAAACTTTTGAAAGAAAGTTAAAGGATAGTGCATATTTTTATCGTGACATTGTCCGCAATAATGGTATTGATAATGAAATGTTAAAAAAATATATAAAAAAGGAGATATAAAATGAAACCAAAGGTAATATTTATGCCACATGCGAATATTCAGTATTCACAGTTGGCACCGGAAAAAAGACAATGGGTAATGAAGAATTGTTACGAAAAGCTTTTCGATTTAATCGACGGCGGTGACTACAAAATTGCTTTTGAAGCAAGCGGTATCACTATTGATGAAATGGCAAAGCAGGCACCTGAAGTACTTGCAAAACTTAAAAAGCTTGTACAGGAAGGTAAGGTAGAGCCCGTATCATCACCATATATTCACTTTATGCTAAGCAACATTCCAAAAGAGGTTTGCGTGCATTCTTTGAAATATTCATTGGATGTATGGGAGCAGCACGTTGGTAAGCGACCAAAAATCGGCTGGAATCCTGAATGTGGATGGGCAAGCTACATTCCTGATGTATATAGGGAATGTGGTGTTGAGGCATTGGTTATGGATGCTGATTCATTGATGCTTTCATTTGATGAAATAAGAAAGGCTACAGGTCTTGAATTTGACGTACAAGGACATTCTAATAAAAATCATCTGTTTAAAATCGAAGAATACATAAAGGACAAGCCCGATTTTCTTAAGTTTATTACTAATCCATCGGTAGCACCTAACGGACTTAAGATGATTTTCCGCAGTGACTGTATGGCAAACCTTCTTTTGTGGTACTTAATGGGGGCAACAGAAGGTATGCGTGAAGAGCCTATTAATATGAATGAAATTAAAAATATGCTTGCAAACTGGAAGGAAAGAATTGCACAAACAGGTTCGTTTATTATGCCTTATGCTGAAGATGCAGAGTATATCGGAAGCAGTGCATATTTCTATGTTAAACAGTTTAATCAGGCAAGATTTTTCGAGGAAGAGCCTGAAAGTGTAACTCGTTTCAAGGAAATTATGGATGCTGCAATTGAAGCAGGTTACGAAATGGCTACACCATCAGAAGTTTTAGCAAGTGGAAATGTTTTTGAAAATGATTATGTAGAAAACATCGAAAATGGTGTTGCTTGGCACGGTGGTACAGCAAAGGCATGGGCTAATACTGAATATTCAAGAATTATGGACCCTGTTTGTATGTCTATGCTTGTTGGTATTAATGCAGTTAAGGAAAAAATCGGTGAATGTGACGAACTTGATAATGCTATGAAGGCTTTGGCAAGTGCATGGGTTTCAGACTCCAGATGGCCACCTGCACCAACTTCACCGGGTAGATTCAATGTCCGTGAAAGCCTTGAAGATATGTACCTTGTTAATGATTGCATCAAGGCAGCTATGGAAAAAGGCGGCATTGCAGAAAAACGCGGTTTGTATTCTCCAAACCTTATGAAAACACAGATTAAAGCTATAGATGATAAATTGATGGGAATGAATTATTTTGGTGAATAAACCCGAACTTATACATTTTCAATTAACAAGAAATTGTAATTTAAGATGCTATTTTTGCGGTCAATGGGGGAAGAAGGGGTTTTTTGCCGGTGTCGATGGTGAAGAAATGACACTTTCCGACTGGAAAAAGCTTGCTCTTGATATAAAAGATACATATACTCCGCTACCTCACATTATGCTGTGGGGTGGGGAGCCTTTGGTGTGCCCGTATTTTGATGAACTTGTATTGTTTTTAAAAGAACAGGGTTTTACTTTGGGTATGATAACCAATGGTGTTCTTTTGGATGAACATATGAAAATATGCAAATCTTACTTTAAAAAGATATTTGTTTCAATAGACGGCCCTAAGGATGTTCATAACAGTATTCGGGGAGACGGTGTTTTTGAAAAAGTAACATCGAATCTTCGTGAATTGTCAGATTCAGATGTTTATGTTACGGTTTCTAGTGTATTGTCACCTGCTTTAATTGAAAGGCTTGAGGAATTTGTTTCCATTATGGAAAACAGTGGGGCGACAGAGTTGCTGTTGCAAAATTATATACGTGTTTCCGAAGAGGAGGCAGAGGAATATAAAAAATGGATGAAGGATTGTTTTAATATCAATGCAAGCGAAATTGATTCGTGGATTACATCACTACCTGATGATTACGAGTATAAAAAAGAAACTGCAATTAATGAAATAAAGGATAAGAAATTCGGAATAAAAGTGAGTTATCTTCCTCATAACAATGAGGATTGCGTATGTATGTCTGCAAATAAGCACATACACGTTTCGTGGAAGGGGAATTTGCTGTACTGTACGGATTTTTATGATTTTAATGCAGGCAATGTAAAGGAACAACATATTGACAAAATATTCAATAATGAAATATCCGAAGCATACCGCAATAATGTAAAAGATAATCCTGTATGTAAGCATTGTTCGTGGCGTCCTTCAAAAGAATACTGGCTATAATATAATCCTGTAAAATCAGCTGATTTTACAGGATTTTTTATGCTTAAAAAGCTATTAAAATAATTGCAAGTATTCCTATTATAATACCACACCAGCTCATAATTGATAATTGTTCTTTGAACAGATATTTTGAAACTATTGCTGAAAACATAATTGTTCCACCGTTTATTATTGGGAAGAATATCAACCCCGGTAAAGCCCCCACAAGAAACATATTTAATTTGTTTGCAATAACAACACTTAAGGATAACAAAAGTGCAAGAATATAGAATTTTTTGCTGTATTTCTGAGTTGAATCTGATTTTTGATTTGAACTTAATTTCCCTATGACAGAGAAAAGCAGAATGAATAAAAATGCCAAAAACAGATATTCATTTATGCCTGTTCCGTTGTATAATCTTGAAAAAACTTTCTGCATTATTCCCACCGAGCCTGCACAGAGCATAGCCAAAAATGCATAAATTAAATATTTTTTTGAACTGTTTGTGTTTTCTTCACCTTTGATTGAAATCATTACAACCGATATAAGCATTATTCCTATACCTATAATTCTGAAGGCGGAAAAGCTTTCGTTGTAACATATTGCGGTAAAAACCGTAGGTATTATAAAACAAGCTGCATAAATTAATGAACATACTGAAACCGAGCCTGTTTGTGCAGCAATCATGTAAAGGCTTTGAGAACCCAAAGTGCATAGACCGTATAAAAATGCCATGGTAATAAATGTTATTCCGCTCATAAGGGAAAAATCTATTCCCTTTGAAGCAAAAATAATAATTCCGACAATAGCTGTAATTATATTTACGGACATCAGGTTGCTAAAACCCTGAAAATCTTTTTTTCCTGATTTAGGTATAATATTTTTTGCAACACCCAATATCAGAGATACAAATAATAGTATGTAATTCATAGTAAACTCAATCCATTTCTACTGTAATTTCTCTGCAAAGAATTGTTTTTCTTTTTACTCCTGTTTCATCAGGATAATAAGAATCTCCGTAAATTAACAATGCTTTGTTATAGTCAACTGCTACCAATTCGGGGTTGTTGCAGGCACCTGCCCATTCCCAGAATGTAGGAGTATCAATCTTTAAATTGTGCAAACTGCTTCTGTCATCGGGTGTCATAACTTCAATAGGAGCTTCCCAGTTTACACCGTCACAACTTCCGCTTATAAACATTCCCGGTCTTGCGTATGAAAGTAAAACTGCTCCGCATTCAAGTTTTGCAAGTCTTGGCAGAACGCCAACCGGTGCAAACTTTTTGGGTTTTGACCATGTTTTTCCGTTATCTGTTGATCTTGAAAAATACATAGGATCCCATTCTTTTCCTGTTGTAGCCGCCCATGTTGAACGCATAAACCACACTATACTGCCGTCAGGCATAAATTCAATATCACTGTCACTGAAGCCGCCGCTTTGGTATGGGTATTCGTTTCCGTCTGCAGGGTATTCCATATGTGCCCATTGCTTAAAGGAATGACCGTTGTCGTCGGAACGGAACAACTCCGCACTGTAATATGGGCTGTATTGGTTGTTGTCGGGGTTTAAATGCCCTTCACCCGAAAAGGCGGTTATCCACAATACTCCGTCAGGACCGATTTTCAGATTTCCTCGTGGAAACAGGGTTTTTAAATAAAATTTATCATCTGTATCGTGGTATACCACGTGTGTAAGTTTGTTCCATTCAAGAGGAACCTTTTCTTCGGTTGGCTCATTACTGCCCTTTGGTATTCTTACGGCAGTCCATTCTTTTTTTGAAATACTTTCAGGCAGTCTGTCTGCATCATAAGCGTAAATTTTAAAATCACCTTTCCAGACAGAAAAACCGTCGGGAATAGGAAGGACACCTTCCCGGGCACGTACTGAAAAATCATAATCGGGAGTATATAAATTATGTGGTGTAAGTTTGTAATCTTTAAGTTCTATACTTGACATTGGAGGAAAGGATAGTCTGTCTCCGTTTTTAAGTAACAGACCGCGGTTTTGGGCCTGCTGTTCAGTTATTTCACACCAGCTTTTGCCCTTGTCTGTTGTTTTGAACCATCGGCAATCTGCACCATATGCTTTTATGTCATCGTCATCAATGTGTACCGACATAATGATGCCGCCGTCACAATCATAAACTCTGGGGAATTGATATGGTCCCCAAAGGTTTTCTTCAGGACGTATTCCCCTTACTATAACTTTTTCTTTACCTACCGTTATTTTCATATTTGACCTCCATATCTCAGTATTTTTTGGGTGATACGCCTATGGCGTTTTTAAAGGCGTGTGAAAAATAACTTTCACTTGAAAAACCGCATTCATTTGTGATTTCCGTAATGGTGTACATTTTTGAGGAAAGCATATATTTTGCCTTGTTTATGCGAATTTCATTAAGGTATTCACCCGGTGAAACTTTATAGAAATTTTTAAAAGAACGTTTGAAATAAGGCACACTGTAGCCGGAAATTTCCGCAAGTTCATCAATGGTTATTTTGTTTTTAAAGTTTGCATCTATATATTTTTTTGCCTTTTCAAGATTCTGTTCAAGTGGTGACATTGTTGATTTGTATTTTTCCTTGAAAAGATTATATATAAATTCGTACAACAAGGATTTGCTCTTTAAACGAAAACCACCCTGTACAATGTGAAAAAAGTTGCTGTTTTGTTCAAGCTGTTCCATAAGACTGACATATATTTCAGGATACTTTACTTTGTTTACGCGGTTTAAAAATGATAAATCCTTGTCGGCAATATCAAATTCAACAATGTAAAATTCCGTAATTGGTTCGTTTGAGTTTTCGTTGTATATTACGTCGTAGTCTTCACCTTTGTTTATAAGCAAAATGTCTCCTGCGTATGCGGTTTTTCGCTCCTTTCCGCTTACAAAAGTCATTGTACCTATGGAAATAAGAATAAAGCAGAATAACTCTCTTTTTTTAACAGTATACAATTTCTTTTTTGAGGATACGAAATGTGCAATGGGTATTTCGGTTATTTCAATGTCAACATTTGCCAAATCTAGCGGACTTTTCAATATAATCACCTCTTTTAGAAAGATTATACATAAAAAATATCTTGTTGTCAACAGGGTACGATTTATCAAAAAATGGATATTATATTGTATTGTATATATGTAGGTTTTTTGCTAAAATCAAGTTACAATACGATTTTGTGCGTTTTCGGAAATGAAAAAATTCATAATGGGAGGAAAAATTATGAAAAAATTATTGGCATTATTGGTGGTACTTACAATGTTAATCGGTATTATGCCGGTTGTCAGTGCGGCAATACCACAGAATAACGGTTTGGGTACTGCTCTTACTTTTAAGGAATGGGCGAGAAACTCTCCTTCTTCAGGCTCATACTGTGCTGTATCAAATGTTGAAGATGCTACATTCGGCACAGCAACAAGATATACTGCAAAGGGAGTGGCAAACGGCAATAACTATACTCAGTACAAAAGTTTTATAAACTTTAATTTGCCTGAAAGTATTTCTGCACCTGTAGCAGGTGACAGAGTAATGGTATCTTTCTATTACAGAATCAATACAGATGGCGACAATGTTGCACCTTTGACTTTCAGCGGTTCATCATCGTTAAATAAAAATGCTACAACAGGCAGAAATTTCGGTGATGTTTCAAAGGTTAATGAATGGCAGTATGTTTGCTATATTTCAACTATAGACTCCACACTTTACGGTGCACCTTCCGTTAGACAAGTTGTTCGTTTTACAACATCCAAAAATACCGATAAGGTAAGTATAGATATTGCTGACCCTAAGGCTGTTTACATGGGTGCAGTTACGGCAGAAGGTGATGTGGCAATCAATGACCAGATTCAGTCTGTGCTTTCAACAACTGCAATTACAGGTCTTTCAGTTGGTGGTACAGCGGTTGATTTAACTGCAAATCCTGCATCATATACAACAGAGGAAGATATAACTGCCGAAAGTATTGCAGTTGCTACAAGATATGGTGCGGCAGACAAGGTAGTGGTTGACGTTGCGGCAGACGGATTGTCTGCAACAGTAAAGGTTTATGCACCTTATGTTAACTGGATGGCAACAGATGCAACACCTTCAGCTACATATACAATTGAAAAACTACAGGTTAAAGACCCTGTTGTGACAGTAACAGAAAACAACGGCTACGGCACAGGTGTTGTTATGGCATACGAAACACCTGCAATTGCAACAAATGCGGCAAGAGAATATAACAGCCTTGACGTAATCAAGGGTGACGAGGCAGCACCTTTTGACGAATACTATTCATGGACAAGAGAAGAATTTGAAATAGAAGGCACAAGCAACGGTTGTTACATATCTGTTTCCGGCACACTTCCCGAAGGTGCAAAAGCAGGGGATTGGGTTTATGTTTCACTTTATTACAGAGTTTATAACAGGTTTACAAATTCAGCAGGTGAAGTTGTAGACGGCAGTGGTATGGATGTTACTCCTGCAATCCGTTCTAATGGTAATGATAATTCTTTGTACATACCGGGAACAACTACAAAATATATTCGTATGACCCCGGATGCTGAATCACAAAACGATGTTGGTGAATGGGAAAAGATTACATATATCCAGAAACTTACATACGATACAAATGAAAACTGGACACTTAAACTTACAAACAACTATACAAAAAATGCGACTGCAGGCACTTTGTCATGTACTAACAGAAAGGTTGATTTTGCAGACATTAAAATAGCATATTTCGGCACGCCTACAAGTGACACACCTGATACAGATGAAAGTTTCTATGTGGCGGCAATTCAGAATGCGGCAGGTAACTTTGGTTTATCTACAGTTTATGTAAATGGCGAGGAGATTGATAAAAATACTAACCCCCTTAGTTATACAACACTCACAACTCCTCGCTACACTGCCCGCGAAAAACATTCAGTAGTTACAGGTAATACTGTACACGGTGCAGGTATGGCAAGTGTTGCGGAAACAGACGGAGGTTTTGAAGTAAAATCATACCCACTTGATTATGATTGGCTAAGCGGTACTGATAATCGCGTTGCTTCATACACAATAAACGAAGTTGCAGAATATGATTTTTATGATTTTGAACTTAACGGCAATACATTCACACTAAAGGCTGATAATGGATTGACCAATGCTAAAAAAGGTGTTATAATAGGAGCAAGTTATGATGCAATGGGTAAGATGCTTAAACTTAAGGCAGAACCATTCTCAATAAACGGTCTTGCCAATACACTAAGCGTAACTGTTCCGGAAGCAACCGGCGTTGCATCTTATAAGTTCTTTGTATGGGATAGTGTTGCTTCAGGTATACCATACGTTAAGACAATTGTTGTAGACAATATTACAACAGGAAATATCAGTCAGTAAATACTGATTATACCGAGCGGTGCTACAAACATATAGCATCGCTTGTGTTGTGAAAAGGAAGGGATTTGTATGAAGAAATTTTTAGTATTTGCCTTGGTTTTAAGTGTAATAATTACAAGTTTTTCTGCCATTGTATCGGCAGACGGAATTGAAATTGTTATACCTGAAAACGACGGAAAGGGTACAGTTTTGGTAGGTGGTACGGACGAACTTGTAAGTGCCGTTAAAAACTGTTCCAATACAGAAAATACGGTAGGAGGAACTACTGCTACAAACAAAAACTGGTCAGTAGTATCAATAGCGGATATTAATGATACATATTTTGACAAGGCTGTCAGAATTCAAAGTAAAGGTACAACAGTTGCACCGGGTACAAATCAGGTGCGTTTACAGTTTGCAACAGATGGTATTGAAGCAGGAGAATTTGTTTACATATCATTTTACTACAGACAGTTAAGCGAATTTGAAGGAAAAACATATACAGAAAAAACACCTTCATTTTCAACTCCTGAAATAGGCAAGAATTCAGGTCGTGTTACTCCGCAGACACAGGCAAGTGCATACCTTTCGGCAGAGGAATTTGATAAGTGGTACAAGGTATCTTACATTTATCCTATGACATCAGCAGTTGCATCAGGTAACACTTATATGCAGATTGGCTTCAGTAAACCTTCAGCAGGGTTGCCCGAATATGTTCTGGAAGTGGCAGACTTTAAGGTTATGACATTTGGTTTGGCTACAGGCCCAAGTGCAGATTATGTAAAAACAGAAATCGGAAATATAATAGGCACAGCAGATTTTTCATCAGTAACATTTGACGGTAGTGAAGTTGACCTTTTGCTTTATCCCGATGAATACACACAGTCAATTTACTGGAACGGTACATTGCCTGTAATTGATGGTAAGGATATAAACGGCAATGCCGTAGATGTTGAATACGATGGTGACAGCGTACCGCAGACAGTAAAGCTTACTGCTTATTGTATTGACTATGATGTAACAAATCAGGCAGACCAACGTAAAAAGGAATATTTTGTAAACATTGATTTTTACCGTGCGTCAACATCGATTACTGTAGACGGTACGGCTACAACAGATCTTTCGTCATGTGTGGGCGGAGAAGAGGTTGTTATGAATGCAAGTATTTATAATCCACTTGGGGAAACTGCGGATTATACAGCGGTTATGGGTATATATAAGGGCAAAAAGTGTATAGCAATCATTCCGTGGAAAATATCTGTAACAAGCACAGATGTTTCAAAAACACAACCTGTAAAATACACATTGCCTGCAGGGAATTACACAGGATGTGAAGTAAAAGCCTTTGTTATTTCACCACTTCGGATGTTTAAAGTAAACTGATTAAGGAGGATAAGTAATGAAAAAGATAATTGCACTTTTAGTTGTATTTACAATGATTTTGCCGATGTGCCTTGTAAGTGCTGACGATTCCTCCTGGGAAAGTGATCAGTACGGTGATACAGCAGAGGATATGGCAAACAATCAGGGTGATACAAACTCTGCACTTACAGAAGATGAAAAGGAAGAAGAAGGCGAAGTGTCCGATAGCACAGATAAACCAAGTTATATGATTGAAGATTATGACGCTTTGTTTGAACAACCATTTGTTCCGGAAGACTATTCCGACCAGATGGATGAACCATATGCAAAGTATGGAATGTTCCTTACAGGTACAATTCACGAAAACGGAGCAAATAAGTATAATGCAGGTTCTTATGGTAATGGTAAGCTTACGGAAGAAGCCCTTCGTGGAGATATAAATGCAAACCTTCCTGAAATTCATGTGGAACGTATACTTTCAGGCAACTATGCCTTTGTTTCAGATTGCGCAACCTATTGGGCAAAGGACCACAAGGAATATATGGATATGCCGGCAATAATGGATACAGACGGAAACTTCAGCATTCCTACAGATGTGGCAAAGGAAGTTTTTGGTGTAACATACAAGGAAAACTACGTACCTGCTTCATATATCGAAAAGGTTACAGATTACCGTGTGTTTAAAGACATCCGCGGATTTTTGATGTTCAGCAAAACTTTAGGTTCATCGGTTGATACATCTATTGTAGACCCCGGTGAAAATCAGTACTATGCAGATTACTTCCACATTTCCGACTGTATCGGTACAATTTCCTGGGAAGATATTCATCCTACAGCCGAGCAGTACAAACAGTTCCGTGAAACATGGAAGTACTCGGTAACATATCCGGAGGGTATGGAAGAAAAATATGCAAAGTTTATTGAAGAATATATTGCGTCGGCAAAGAATTATATGGCACATATCGACCGCAATAACCCTGTAAACAGTCCTTTTGATAACATATACATACCTGACCTTTACGAATCGGGCTATGATGCAAACGGAAACAAGTTTGTTTCCCACAGTAATCAGCAGGGTATTGAAAATGCATACGATGGTATTTTCAATATGGCAAGAGGTTACTATCTTGCAAAAAGAACAGGTGCTGAAAGTGAAGAATGGTTAAAACAGTGCCGTAATGATATTATTTATGCAACAATGTATATGAGGGAAAAGCACCTTTCAAACAATATGTATCCGCTTGCAGGTACACCTCGTTTTACATCATTTAGAATTACTACATTCTATAAAATGTGTACATCATTTATTCTTATGGAAAACGATTTGCCAAAGCAGGTAGTATATGATACATTGATGGAATTCTGTGCAAGAAACAGATATGCAGAAGCTGACTATACAAATCGTTTCTGGCTTACAACTCCCCACATTTTAACGGCGATTATTCTGGAAGATGATGTAAGACTTAACCATGCTTATCGCTTTATTAACCAATGTTTTACAGAGGTTAAAAAGGGTGAAGAAAATCCTATGAATCCTAACGGATTTTACGATGACGGTTCTTTCCCATACCACGGCGGTCTTGCTTATAATCTTGGTTACGGTCAGTCATTTGTAATTTCTGCATCAGAAATTATTTCAGTAACAAAGGATACTATATTTGACGTATCAAAGGTTCATTCCTTTGAAAATATGTATAAATGGATTAAAACAGCGTGGCTTCCTTTCATATACAAAAATATGAAAATGAAGATGGTTGTTGGTCGTGAAGCACCTTATGCATCAGGCAGACATCCTGTTGCGGCAATGCTTTTAATTGCCGACAATGCTCCGCCTGAAATACGTTCGGAACTTATGGGTTATATAAAACCTGCAATAGAAGGTGTTGAAAGTCAGTTCTACGAACAGAGATATTTCCCTGTATTCCGTTCACTTTCATATCCGTACATTATTGAAAAAATAGACGGAATTATAAATGAAACTAAAAATACTCAGGGAGTTGAAACAAAAGCATACAACAAATTCTATTATAATATGGACAGAGTTGTGCATATGCGTGACGGCTGGATGTTTGGTCTTGCAATGTCATCTGCACGTACAGGTAAGTACGAATCATCAAACACAACTCCTGTTAGTAGTTTGACAGAATGGTATATTTCCGATGGTATGACATATCTTCACAACGACGATGTACAGTACCTTGCACCATGGTGGCAGGGTGACCCATACTTCTTGTCAGGTACAACAGTTGATGACTCCGAGCGTTCAACAGTACAGACAATGTCAATGTCCGAATCAGAATGGGGCAGACCTGAAAACATGTGGGCAGGTGGTGCTACAACCGGTACAATAGGTGTTGCGGCATATGAAAACGGTAATCAGTTTGTTACAGGTCTTGATGCATTAAAATCATACTTTATGTTTGAAGACTATGTTGTTTGCCTTGGTACAGGTATTACAGCAGGTAGAGGTGTAGTAGGCAGAACAGGTAATGCCTATACAGTTGTAGAACGCAGACAGTTGGTGGAAGAAGCTTCTGAAAATGTAGCGGAAGGTGCACCAACAGTAGGTTATGAAGATGTCATAGTAGATGGCGAAAAGCAGGCTGTTGAATTTGATAACAAAAAACTTTATGAAAACCCTGAATATGTATGGGTTGAAAAGAACACAGGCTATGTGTTTACAGGTGATAACAGCATCTCACTTAAGAGAGAAGTTAAAGAAGGTTATTCTTTCCTTAAGGTAGTTGCAGAACATGGTGCAGATGTTAAGGACGATACATATGGCTACACAATTCTGCCACTTGCAACAGCAGAAGAAACTGCAGAGTGGGCAAAAAATCCTGATATAGAAATTATAGAACAGTCCAACACAATGCACGCAGTAAAACAAAAGTCAACAGGTATTATAATGGCAAATATCTTTAAAGCAACAACACTTGATGGTGTTAAGTTTGAAACACCATGCTCTGTAGTTATTGTTCCTGAAACAGACGGTAATGTGTACTATGTTGCAGACCCTACACAAAAACGTGATGAACTTAGTATGATTTTCCCTGAAAAGGTAAGTGTAAGCGGTGAAACTGCCAAGGCAAACGGCAAAAGTGTTACTGTATCAGTGCGTAAGCGTTTTGGTGATACATACAGCTTCAAAGCAGTAAAATCAGGTGGTACATCCACATCTGCATTAAAGACATATTCTTACAATATAAGAATTACAGGTAATGTTGCTTCAACTACACTTAATGCTTACGGTAACGGGGAAGTTAAGTTTGAAATTGTTAAAAACGGCGGTTACGGTACAGCAACATTTATAGGAGATCAACTTTACTATACAACAAAGGAAATCGGAAACTTTACCGATGTTATTCAAATAAGAGCAACAGACATGGCAGGTAATAGCGGAGTGTTCTCAGTAAAAATGCAAAGGAGTGGTAAATAATGAAAAAGTTAATATCCCTTTTAACTCTTTTGGCAATGCTGACCATGTGCATTATGCCTGTTTCAGCAAATGATGCTTCAATATCCGTGTATTACGAAGGAGATTTGAAAGTTAATTTTACAATGGCACTTGATGATAACTCCACATATAGTCTTGATGGAGTAAATGCCGTAAGCAGCAATGACTCCGAGGCTACAATATCGATTATTTATAATGGCAACAATATGGGTACATTCTCAGTTTCTGCCAAGGAAATTTATGCAGAATACAGTGTTGAAGATCCCGACGTTCTTGTTATAAGCGGTACTGAAGACGGCGCTTTGCCGGGTACTGAAGTTACTGTATCTGTTTTCTACAGCGGTAAGGATTATTCCAATGCAATAGATGGTCAGATCGGTCAGCTTGCTTCAATTCTGGTAGGCACAACTGATGCAGAAGGTAATTGGGAAGTTGAATTTGTAGCAAATGAAAGTGCACAGTACGATATTTACGCAGGTGCTTCTCATCGTGAAGTTCTGATGAAAACCGTTTATGTAATGGAAGACAGAAGAAGTGTTATCGAAAGTATCAAAAATGGTGACAAAGCAGCTTTAAAATCTATTTTTGAAAATACTGCAACACTAAAGGGAATTATTGCAGATATGTCAATTTTAGAAGGTATTGAAGATACTGGTAGTGTGGGTGAAATTATTTATGGCATCCGTGAAGAACTTACAGATAAGGAAGATACTCTGTTATACCTTAACCTTGCTTGTGCTATGGCAGTTTTAAAGACTAAGGCGTCAGCATCTTCTATGGAAACTGTTATCGGCAGACTTGAAGAACACGCTTATGCTTTGGACAATTACAGCGTGTATGAAGAAAATAAGACTGCAGATATTTCTGCGGCGATGGCTAGAAGACTTGCAAAAGCAACAGATAACGGCATAGAGGGCTTTAACAAAGCATTTACAGATGCTATTATTTTAGGTGGTGTAGAAGGTAGTGCAACATGGGCAGACATCGCACCGTTTATGGAACTTTTAAACAATTCAACTTATGCAGATAATGTTTACGATGTGTCTGTTGCGGTTGTAGGTAGCTATTATGAAACAATTGCAGACCTTGAAACAGCTATCAAAGCTGCTGTTAAAAAACCGGGAGGCAGTGGTGGCTCCGGCGGAGGCGGAGGTGGAGGCGGTTCCTATAAGCCTTCCACAAACACTAATACAGATAATAAGTTTGGTATAATTCCTGAAAATGAACTTGAAGAGGTTACACAGCCTGAAGAGGAAGAAACTGTAGAAAAGGTATTGTTTACAGACGTTGCGGAAAGCCATTGGGCATTTGATGCTATCCATTATCTATATTGGCAGGAAATTGTAAGTGGTGATGACAAAGGTCAGTTTAATCCTGACAACAGTGTAACTCGTGTGGAAATGATTAAGATGCTATGCAATACGTTTGGTATAAAGCCTGTAAATAAAGCAAGCTTTGATGATGTAACTGCATCAGACTGGTTCTATGGTTACGCAGGTGCGGCGTATAGTGCAGGTCTTGTTAAGGGTAGTGACGGCAAATTGAATCCAAACGACCTGTTAACACGTGAAGATATGGCAGTTTTGGTATATCGATTTGCACAGTATAGTGGTGTTGAATTTGAAACATCAGATGTAAAATTCAAAGATTCTACAAGTATTTCCGATTATGCTAAAGATGCAATAAATGCACTTAACACAGCAGGCTTTGTAAATGGTATGGGCGACGGAACATACGCTCCAAAGGGTACATCTACAAGAGCACAGGTTGCTACAATACTATACAGATATTTAACAAGATAACGGAGGTGAGATAATGAAAAAATTAACATCAATTTTAATATTAATATGTATGATTCTTTCACTTTTCTCCTTCCATGCTTCTGCGGCAGAAACAATAACTGCTACTGCCCCTGAAGGAGTAAGTGCTGAAGATTACGGCATATTGAATGCCCTTGGAGTAATAAATGCAGATTTATGGTCAGACGGTACTGTTACAACACGTGCAGAATTTATTCAGCTTTGTGTAAATCTTACAAAGTGTGACAATGTAAAGGCTATGGAAACTGTTCCTGTGTTTACAGACCTTACCACAGGTCATTGGGCTTATGATGCCATAATGTATGCTTACAATATGGGTTATGCTCCTGCTTATTCAGATGGTACAATAAAGCCCGATTCTCCTATTACTTTCGGGGAAGCAATACAGATTTTAACAAATTTTTTGGGCTATCAGATTGTTGCAGCAAGCTACAACAACGGTGACCTTATTTCAGCGTACCACAAAACAGGCTTTGATATTGGGTTACTTGCCGGTGTAGTATCTGACGGACTTAATATGCCACTTATAAAAAGTTCGGCAGTTCGTATGGCGTACAATGCACTTGATATTGAACTTCCTGTTCAGTATTTTTCAAACAACAATGTTTTCTTTAATGTACAAAGCGACAGAACTTTATTAAGAGTAAAATTTAATGCGTATCGTGCAAAGGGTGTTGTAAGAGCAGATGACTACATTTCTCTTTCACACAATCTTACAAGAGAAAATTATATTTCCATAGATGGTGTTAATTATTACTCTGCAAATGTAAATACAGACGGTCTTATAGGTTGTACTGCCTTGTATTACTACAAACAAAACGAAGAAAATGACGAAAAAGAACTTTTGTACATAAATCCGGTTGATACGGAAATAACAGTTGTTCCTGCAGAGGAACTAAACGGTTATTCCAATATGAAGATTAATACAATAACTTCTACAGGTAAAAAAGTTTCTTATAAAATCGGTAAGGACACAACCGTTATATGGAACAATAAAATTATAACAAGCGCAGAATATGCCAATAAGTTTAAAGTTAAATCAGGCTCTGCAAAGCTTATTGATAATGACGGTGACGGTGAAATAGAAGTAGTAATTATAGAAAGTCTTAAAGCGGCTGTAGTGGCAGTAAATGATTCTGATGAAATGGTAATTAAGTTTACAGACGGTACAGTTTACGACCTTGATGATTATAAAAATTACCGTATTGAAAACAGATATGGTGAAAAGATTGATCCTGTTGTACTTCATGTGGATGATGTAGTTACAATTGCGGATTCCGGCAGCAAGAACCATACACTTGTTATCCGCGTGTGTAAAAAGAACGATATACAAATTGTGGGTTCTGTGGATGAAGAGGGTTATGTTTTAGTAGGTGATGGCAGTGAACTTAAGTATTCGAATACTGCCGCTTCAAGCTATGACGAGCTTATAATAGGCGATTCCTACATATTCTATACAGATAAACACGGTGAAATTGTTTATGCAATTCACGTTCGTGCGAATGACCTTGAAATTGTATATCTTGTAACTTACAAACAACAGACCGGTATGGACAGCAACCTTGTTTTAAAGGTTATGCATACAGACGGAACAATAACAAATATGGATGGTGCCCGCAATATCAAAATACGTGATAAAAACGGTAATTTTTCTGTAAAAAAAGCAGATGGTATTATTACAATGCTTAATCAGGGAAAAGATGCACCACTTCGTCAGCCTGTAATGCTTCGTACAAATGCGACAGGTTTTGTTTCAGAAATATATATGCTTGCATCAACCGACCGAAAAGACCTTATTTTCCATGAAATTGTATCACCAAAAGTAGGTGGAAGCGGTAAGCGTTGGTATCAACCTGCTTATACATTCCACAATGTAATTCAGATAAAATCAGCAACCCCTGTACTTGCAGTTCCACATTCAACAAGAACTGATGTGGATGATGACGAATTCTTTGTAGGAAATTACAGAATGTTCAAGGGTACTGTGTACTATCCTGAATCAGGTGATAATGCTTATTATCAGATCCCTATAGGCATGGAAAAGGATGCTATTGCGGCAGATTACCTTGTGTGGGAATATCCAAAAAATGCGGAAGCTCGCGCAAAGTATCTTAATACCACATACAAGGGTATAGTAACAAAAATCTCAAAGACTATTGACGAAAATGGTGATGAGTTTGTTAAAGTGACTTTTGCTACAACAGCAGGTTTGTTTGGTAATACAGTAATGTATAAGCAGACAAACGGTGATCTCGACTTTGTTGATGATTCAGGCAGAAAAGTAAATGTCGGTGACTTTGTGATTATGGGCGTAGATTATTTCGGACATGCTGACGAAGCATCGGTAAAAACAGTTTATGATTATAAAAACGACCTTATTATAAGCGAAGGTGATTCAAGCACAGTTGCTTTTTATGGTTGGCGTGCAGTAAGGGGTACAATAAAAGAGAAAAGTGGTAGTTATATAAGAGTAGAAAATATAAGACCGACAGGAGAAGTTCAGCATCAGGTACTTGACTTGGCATCTGCTATTACTATAAACTGTAATGTTGGTGATGGTTTGTTTTCAAAAGACCGTGCACCTTCATCGCTACTTGCTGAGGGCGACAGCTATCTTATGATTTTAAGTGGTGCTTTGCCGGTTACACTTTTGATATACGAATGATTTAATAAAACGGAGGCACAAAATGAACGTAAATGAAATATCAATAAATCTTTTTAATCAATTTGAAAGTGATGAAAGGGTAAAGCATGAGGTTGTTCAGTATCCCGGAATTTTGGCATTGTTTGCACTTTTAAAAACTGCGGAAAATACAAATGATGAAATAATGAAAAACCGCGTGCTGGATTATATCAGAAAATTTCCTGAATCAACCAAAACTAAGAATTATAACTTTATGTCATATAAAATAGGAGGCATTGCCGCAGCATATGCCTTCTATAAGGGATATTTACCTGAATGGGAACCGTTTATACGCGAATATGCAGAAGAGGCTATGAATGCTCCACGTGATGTTGACGGTTTGATGAAAAGTCCACATATTAAAAGTCGTGAACAAATATGGATTGACTCTATTATGGCAGAAACCCCATTTCTTTTGTACTGCGGACTTGCTCTTAATGAACCACGTTACATAGACGAGGCTGTTAAACAGGCAATTGGCCACTACGACGTACTTTTAGATCATGAAACAGGTCTTGTTCATCAGTGTAGAAATTTTGTTGCAGACGGCACAATTACTGAAGACCATTGGGGTAGAGGTAATGGTTGGGGCTTTATTGCTCTTACAGAACTTGTGGCTCATCTACCTAAAGACCATAAGGATAGAAGAAAGGTTGAACTTTACTTTTCACGTCATGCTTATGCTCTTAGAAAATATCAGACCAAGCACGGTTTGTGGCGACAGGAAATCCCATGTGAATATGCCTATGAAGAATCATCAGGAACAGGTCTTTTCCTTTATGGATTTTCTGTTGGTATGCAGTTGGGTCTGTTAGATAGAAACAGTTATATGAAGTGTGTACAGGATGGTCTTAAAGGACTTATGACATTTGCAATTAATCCTGATTTTTCAACCGAACGTTGCTGTCGGGGGATGTGTTGTCCCGGCTTTGGTGAGGATAAGGGTACAGTTATGGCTTATATTCAGACAATGCCAAGAAGTAATGATGGACATAGCTTTGGTACTATGATGCTTGCTTTTCAGGAGGCTTTTAAGATTGGAATAAATGATGTTGAAAGAATAGAAGCTTATTTGTATAATCCTGAATGGGATGTTTGATGGATATATAAATAATAAACCAGGAAGCTATTTTGATGTGACCCCCGTTCATTAGACGTTTTTTGTCCAACGAATGGGGGTCACTTCAAAGCGTCTAACTTTTGGGGTGCATATCAATAATCACTGTGGTTTTTCTATATCCAATGTGTGGATATGAATGGCAGGGGCAGTAGGATTTGAACCAACGACTTACAGTTTTGGAGGTCATGTCAAATTAAAAAGACCGTCCAATTTTTTCCCACCGCTCCGCCGTTTGTGCTACTTGCTCTTTTGAACCTTATGCCTTTTGATGCTTTATTGATGCTATCCAAAAATCTCCACTGTAAAGCTGATGCTCAATTGCCCAAAAACGTCGCACTTAACTTTATTTTAGTATAACATAAATTCCATGAAAATGCAATTAGAATCAAGCGAAATTACCCGTGTAAGACGATATAATGAATCAAGGCTGAATTAGTCGACTAACAAAATCAAACGCAATACAAAGCGTTTTTGAGCAATTACGGAAACCTATTCCATAAACGCTATAACAAAAAATGATATGCCTTAATCAAAGAAAAACGGCGTTGTGAATAATATACCTTAAATTGCTAAAAATAAAAACAGAAATCTGCAATTGGAGGTAATATTATGTTTAAACATGAAAAAATGCTTTTTCATCCAGTAGAGGTTGAAAGACCAAATCCACAGTATGCCGTATTGCTTCAGGAACAGCTCGGCGGCGGAAACGGTGAACTGAAAGCAGCTATGCAATATATGTCGCAGAGTTTTCGTATCAAGGATCCCGAAATTAAGGATTTATTTTTGGATATAGCTGC
>JAZQAN010000014.1:0-37993 GCA_045545235.1 Clostridia bacterium
CAAATAACCGCAAGGAAAATTCGATGTTTTCCTTGCGGTTTTATAGTTGTTTTTATTTTTCGGCAAGAGTAAACCCTTGCCCTACATTCAAACATAATTATTAAGTCATTTGCGATAGAACAACTTTTTCGACGGTCTGAAGGATAGTTTGTAACTATCCTTTTTTTGCACATAGTTGGGGGTAAAAAATGCCGAAGAGTGACCGAAGGTCCACGCAGATATCGGAATAAAATAAAAGACAGCAACTATTATAAGCTGCTGTCCTTTAGAGTACACTGTATAAGTGATGTGTTTTTTAAAACATTTTTGTGTTATTTAGAATTTAAAAGGTCATTCATATCATACAACCCTGCCGGCTTGCCTGCAAGGAATTTGGCAGCTTTTACAGCACCTGTTGCAAAAACTTCTCTTGAAGTTGCAATGTGTTTAATTTCAATAACCTCATCTTTGCCTGCATATATAACAGAATGTTCACCAACAATTGTACCACCGCGAAGAGAGTGAATGCCAATTTCATTTTTATCTCTCTTTTTACGTACTGAATGACGGTCATAAACATACTGAGCCTCATTTGTGAGGGTTTCGGAAATTGCATCCGCAATAGCAAGTGCAGTACCGCTTGGAGCATCAAGCTTCTGGTTGTGGTGCTTTTCGATAATTTCAATATCAAAACTATCTTCCAAAACCTTTGTAGCTTTTTTTGCAAGGTCAATAATTACATTAACGCCAAGTGACATATTTGCAGAAAAGAATACTGCCACGTCTTTGGCTGCAGCACCAAGTTCAGCCTTTTGTTCAGCAGATAAACCTGTTGTGCAGATAATTGCAGGAGTATTTGTAGCCTTTGCATATTCAAGCACAGATGTAAGCGTGCTTGGGTGTGAAAAGTCAATTAAAACATCGGCTTTTCCGTCAAATTCTTTAAGTGACTTGTAAACGGGAAAATCGTTTTTAATTGAGTCGTTAATGTCAATACCGCATACAATTTCGCAACCATCAGTTTCGGCAACAGTTTTTACAATAAACTGCCCCATTCTGCCGTTACAGCCATTCATAATAATTTTTATCATAAGTTTATACCTCTTAGTTTGTAACTTTTAATCCGTAATCTATAAGTGATTTACGGACTTTTTTTGCATCTTCTTCCGAAAGGTCAACAAGCGGAAGTTTAAGTTCACCAACGTCAAAGCCCATCATATTCATAGCATTCTTAACAGGTATAGGGTTAACGTCAATAAACAGCTTTTCAACAAGGTCCATCATTTCAAGCTGCATTTTTGCAGCTTCCTTTACCTTGCCGTCAAAGTAAAGCTGACACATATCGTGAGTTTGCTTTGGTGCTACGTTTGCTACAACAGATATAACACCGATACCGCCTATTGAAAGCATAGGAACAATCATATCATCATTGCCCGAATAAATCTGCATATCAACATTTGCGGCAATTTTAGCGGCAAATGCAATGTTGCCTGTTGCTTCTTTAATTGCAACAATGTTTTCTGTTTTTGAAAGTTCATCCAAAGCACCAAGTGACAAGCTTACCCCTGTACGGGAAGGCACGTTGTATAATATAACAGGAATGTCTATTGCATTTGCAATAGCGTTGTAGTGGGTAACAAGCCCACTTTGTGATGTCTTGTTATAATAAGGTGTAACACAAAGTACACCGTCAAGACCTGCCTTTTGAGCATATTTTGAAAATTCAATGGCGTGGTCGGTAAAGTTTGAACCCGTACCGCCTATAAGTGGTATTTTACCGCCAACTCTGTCTTTAGCATAGTCAAAAATTCGAAGATGTTCATCGTCGGGCAGTGTAGGAGCCTCACCTGTTGTACCGCAAAGAATAATTGCATCGGTACTGTTTTCAAGATGAAAATCCAGAAGCTCACCCAATTTGTCAAAATCAACCTTGTTGTCTTTTATTGGAGTAACCAAAGCAACACCGGAGCCTGTAAATACAGTTTTTTTCATAATAAATACCTCCTTGAATATTGAATTTTATTTATCAAAATAACCTTTTGCAGCAAGAAGTTCTGCCATTTCAACAGCACCGCCTGCGGCACCGCGAAGTGTGTTGTGTGAAAGGCTTACAAATTTATAGTCATAAACCTTGTCATCACGAAGACGGCCTACAGAAATACCCATACCGTTATAAAGCATACGTTCTGATTTAGCCTGTGGGCGGTCATCCTCTTCAAAATATGTAAGGAATTTTTCAGGAGCAGATGGCAAACCAAGCTTTTGAGGTTCACCTTCATAGTTTGCCCAGATTTCTTTAATTTCTTCAATTGTAGGTTTCTTTTCGAATTTTACGAAAACTGCAGCTGTGTGACCGTTTGAAACAGGTACACGAAGACACTGTGTAGTAATAACAGGAGAAGCTGCGTCAACAATTTTGTCGCCTTCAACCTTACCCCATACCTTTAGTGGTTCAAGTTCACTTTTTTCTTCTTCACCGCCGATGTATGGAATTAGGTTATCTACCATTTCAGGCCATGTTTCAAATGTTTTACCTGCACCTGAAATAGCCTGATATGTACAAGCGATAACTTCCTTAACACCAAATTTTTCCTTTAGTGGGTGAAGTGCAGGTACATAGCTTTGGATAGAGCAGTTTGACTTAACTGCAATAAAGCCTCTTTTTGTACCAAGTCTTTTTCTCTGAGCGTGAATAATTTCAGCATGTTCAGGGTTAATTTCAGGAATAATCATTGGTACGTCAGGTGTGTGACGGTGAGCAGAGTTGTTTGAAACAACAGGGCATTCAAGTTTAGCATATTCTTCTTCCAAAGCTTTTATTTCATCTTTTTTCATATTAACTGCACAGAAGATGAAATCTGCCATAGAAGCGATTTTTTCTTTATCAGCCTCAGCATCCATAACAACCATTTCTGCAACCTTTGAAGGCATTTCAATGTCCATAGCCCAACGTGGACCAATAGCATCCTTATAAGTTTTTCCTGCACTTCTTCCTGAAGCGGCAAGACCTACAATATTAAACCAGGGATGGTTTTCAAGCAAAGTGATAAAACGCTGACCAACCATACCTGTAGCACCTACGATAACTACATTATAATTTTTCATTTTTTCAATAAACCTCCACATTACATATAATTCTATAATATTATAATAACATTATTACACTTAAGTGTCAAATATTTTTAAGTTTCAAATGATACAAATTTGTAATAGATTTTTTTGTTTTTTTGTGGTAGAATATATATAAAATGGTGAGAAAGGGGTTTTTTTGTGAAAAAAATACTTTTAATCACGATAACTGTAATGTTATATATGATTATTGCATCCACCTGTGTATTGGCTGACCTTGTTGATGTAAACGGAATAAAATACATAGATATAGGGCTTTTTTACGGAAACAATGCAAAACAACATGTAACACTTGATACAGGGTACGGAAGCGGCACTGTTGCAGCTTCTGCAGTTGCTGACAGTATGCAATATAATTCAAATGGAATAATTTCTGTTGACGGAAAACAGTACCGCGGAAGCATTATTTTGAAAAAGGATTCAAATGGTTTACTTACGGTAATAAACAGAGTTAAGCTTGAAGATTATATAGCATCTGTTATAGCTACTGAAATGTCACCGTCTTTTAATGTTGAGGCACTGAAGGCTCAGGCAGTGTGTGCAAGAACATATGCCCTTAAAAATATCAATAAGCATTCTTCCCGTGGGTTCAGCCTTTGTGCAAGTACGGACTGTCAGGCGTATAAGGGTGTTTCGTCAGAGCATTCCAAAACAAACCAGGCGGCAAAGGCAACGGCAGGTATTGTTATAAAGTACAACGGTAAAATTATTGATGCGGTATATTCTGCCACAAGCGGTGGATGGACAGAGGATGTTAAAAATGTATGGGGCAGTGATATACCATACCTTGCGGCAGTTGAAGATACCTATGAAAGTAAAAGTGTTTACGGAAGCACATGGACAAAAGAACTTACTGCTGATAAGGCTACCGAAATTATGGTAAACAAAGGTTATAATATCGGTGGTGTTACCAATATAGAAGTGATGGAGAGTACCCCTCGGGGTGTTGTTACCAAGCTTAAGGTTACAGGTACAAAGGGTGAGAAAATATTCACAAGGGAAAATTGCAGGTTTGTTTTTGGTACAATTACACTTTCACAGGCGTTTACCGTAAGACGAAAGTGGGAAAAAATAAAATATACACCTGTTCACGTGACAGGCGGAACTGTCACAAAGGATGTTACAGTACTTTCAGATAAAGGAAAAACACAGACAACCCTTGAAGGCATTACTTTTAAAGGTACTTCAACCTATACATATGAAGGTACACCTGATGGACCTTTAGCAAGCTTTGTATTTACCGGCAGAGGCTATGGGCACCTTGTTGGGCTTAGTCAGAACGGTGCCAATGGTATGGCGGGGGCAGGTTTTTCTTATAAGCAGATTTTAGAACATTATTATAAAGGGATTGAACTAAGTTGGATTTAAAAGATTATTACTATGATTTACCTGAAAAGTTTATAGCACAAACTCCTCTTGCACAGAGGGATTCGTCAAAGCTTTTGATGCTCAGTAAAGAAACAGGTGAAATAACCCATGAGGTTTTTCACAACATTATAAATTATCTTGAAAGAGGCGACTGTCTTGTGCTTAACAACAGTCGGGTTTTGCCTGCACGTCTTATGGGAGTGCGTGAGGATACCGGTTCACCTATGGAATTTTTGCTGTTAAGCAGAAAGGAAAAGGATGTGTGGGAGGTTATTGTACGCCCCGGTAAACGTGCAAAACCCGGCAGACACTTTGTTTTTGGTAACGAACTGAAAGCAGAGGTATTAGATATTGTAAACGATGGCAACAGACTTGTGCGTTTTGAATATGAGGGCATTTTTGAAGAGGTTTTAGACCGACTTGGCGAAATGCCTCTGCCACCGTATATAACCGAAAAGCTTCAGGACAGAGAACGTTATCAGACTGTTTATTCAAAGCACGACGGTTCTGCTGCCGCACCTACAGCGGGGCTTCATTTTACAAAAGAGCTTCTTGAAAAAATTGAAAAAAAGGGTGTTAATATTGCATATGTTACCCTGCACGTAGGGCTTGGTACATTCCGTCCCGTAAAGGTTGAAAAGGTTGAAGAACATAAAATGCACAGCGAATTTTATGAACTTGATGAGGCAAATGCGCAGATTATAAACAACACCCGTAAAAACGGAGGAAGAGTAATTTCCGTAGGTACAACCTCAACACGAACTTTAGAAACTATTGCAGATGAAAATGGTGTTTTAAAGCCCTCAACAGGGTGGACGGATATTTTTATTTATCCCCCATATAAATTCAAGGTGGTAGACAAGCTTATTACAAATTTTCATTTGCCTGAATCAACACTTTTAATGCTTGTAAGCTCACTTGCAGGCAGAGAAAATATTTTAAATGCCTACGAAGAGGCAAAGGCAAATGATTACCGTTTCTTCAGCTTTGGGGATGCGATGTTTATTGTTTAGCAGAATAAAATTAAATGGGCGATTTGTAAATCGCCCATTTCAGCGTGTCGATAAACCTATCGACACGCTGACAGATTGCGAAAAAGGAAGGTATATTTTGTCAATTTGAATTCGTCGGCGTACAATGGTACGGTAGAGTTCAAATTGGCAAAAAGCAAATAATCGCAAGGAAAATTCGATGTTTTCCTTGCGGTTTTATAGTTGTTTTTATTTTTCGGCAAGAGTAAACCCTTGCCCTACAATCAAACATAATTATTAAGTCATTTGCGATAGAACAACTTTTTCGACGGTCTGAAATGGGCGATTTGTAAATCGCCCATTTAATTTTACATAAATCATTGACGCAATTTATAATATCAGTACCTGTTTTTGTCTTTGTATGCTGAAGGTGTTTTACCTACTTGCTTTTTGAATACACGTAAAAAGTTCGGCAAATTGGAAAAACCGCATAAATAACATATATCGGTAACAGATTTGTCTGTTGATTTTAAAAGCTCTTTTGCATATGATATTCTGTAGTCGGTAAGATATTCTTTGAATGTACAACCGCAGGTTTTTGAAAACAAATATGAAAAATATGATGGTGTAATGTGTAAAAATCCCGATATTGTTTTTAAATTTATATCTTTGTTGAAATTTTCCGAAATGTATCTTATTGCCTTATGTATATTTTTGTCCGTAAGTGTTCCGGCAGTTTTATCAAGTTTGAACTTTTCTTGTGTTACATTGTATAACAGGGCATTTATAAGATGCTGTGTTTCTGCATCCGTTACTTTAGGTTGTGAAAGTAATTCAATAAGAGCAAGAGTTTTGTTGTTTACAGACGGAATGTAGTATGCACCGTTCATGTCTTTACGGAGTTTTTCATCTATAATGTTTTCTGTAAAAGATATATTTATATATTTTATTTGTGTTTTTTTGTCTTTTTTGAATGTATGATGCAAATCAATGGGTGTAAGCATATAAAGTGTGCCTTTTTTTAGAGGCTTTTCAATGCCGTTTATTATGCTTATAACTTCCCCTTCAAAAAAATATATAAGCTCGTAGTAGCTGTGCCAATGCAGACCAATATCTGAAAAATCTTCTGCAGTTTTTATATGTATGTTTTTACCCATAAGGTCGTTTACGGAAAGTCTTATTATATCATTCATTTTTATCACCTGTGATTAGTATAATTTAAAATCTAAAATTTTGCAACATTATTTGAAAATTATTACATTGAAATTCTAAAAAAATGTTATATACTTTAATTAATACTACTTACGGAGGGATAAATGTGAATACTAAAAATTTTTTAAAAGGTTTTTTTACGGGAATAAACTACTGGGGTTCAGAAAGTGCCATTAATATGTGGAGTAATTTTAATGAGGATTCCATAGAAAAAGATATGATTTTAATGAAAAATGCAGGTATAACCCATTTGAGAATATTTCCTCTATGGTCTGTATTTCAGCCTTTAAATGCCTTGTACGGACCAAAGGATGTATACGAATATACTTTTGGTGAAGAGCCTTTACCGGATACAGAGGCAGGAAGAGCAGGTGTCAGCGAAGAGGCGTGCCGTAAGTTTGAAAAGTTTTGTATGCTTGCAGAAAAGTATGATATGAAATTGATTGTGGCAATGATAACAGGCCATATGTCTTTTCGCACGTATAACCCACCTGCCTTTGACGGCAAGGCGTTACTCAGCGACCCGACTGTTATAAAATGGCAGCTTCGCTTTGTCAGATATTTTGTGGAACGTTTTAAAAATGAAAAATCAATAGTTGCCTGGGACCTTGGTAATGAGCCTATACATTTGCCGGGGCTTGAAAACAAACATCACGATGCATTTTATGTGTGGTGCAGCAGTATATCCTATGCAATCAAATCCTGCGATAAGGAAAGACCTGTTATTTCAGGACTTGATAATTCAGCCATAGAAAATGACTATTCTAATTTGAAAACAATAGGAGAAATGTGTGACATTCATACCACACATCCATACAATATTTTTTGTACAAATGCAGACCCTGTAAACACAATGAAGCCCGTTATGGACTTGCCGTTTAAGTGCCGTCTGTCGGAAGATATTTCAGGTGTACCGACTTTTGTTCAGGAATTCAGCTCGCTTGGGTATATGAACTGTTCCAAAAAAACAGAGGCAGAGTTTTACAGAGCGTCATTGTTTGCCTGCCTGTCACACGGTTGTCACGGTGCAATGTGGTGGTGTGCATTTGACCAGGGTCATCACAATTATGCACCATACCGTTGGAATACTATAGGTAGTGATTATGGCTTTTTCGACAAGGAGCTAAATGAAAAACCTATTGTTATGGAAAACATAGAGTTTAAAAAAGCATTGTCTGTTCTTCCTGATGGTGATTTGCCGTCTCACAAAATTGACGCTACCATACTTGTTCCAAGGGAAGAAACCGTTGATATAGACCTTCTTCGAACATCATACATACTTGCAAAGCAGGCAAATATAGATGTTAACTTTAACTATATGCTCGACCCTATTGTTGATTCCAAGCTTTATATTTTGCCGAGTGTAAAGGAAAATAAAGCACTTCCAAAACCAAGGCTTGACGAGCTTTTGGAAAAAGTTAAGGCAGGCAGCGTTTTGTACATATGTGCAGATACCGGTTTGTTAAGACAAATTCCTGAAATTACAGGTGTAGAAATTGCATATCGTGAAAAGGTTAATAAGGTTAAAATGTTGAATTTTGGCGGTGAACAACTGCCTGTATACACTAATTATTTTTATAAACCTGAAACAACCTGTGCGGAAATTAAAGCAACCGATGAAAATGGTGAGGCAGTATTCTTTAAATATGAATACGGAAAAGGCTATGTGTATTTTATGACATTACCTCTTGAAAGTTATCTTACCTGTAGGGAAGGGGCGTTTTTCAAGGAAGAACAACCCGATTACAGTGTTGTATACAGAGAGCTTGCAAATGCTGCAGGGCTAAAAAGAATATGTGATTCTGATAATAAGTTTGTAAGACTGACAGAACATATTGTTGATGAAAATACTGCATATATTGTTGCGATAAATTATAACAATAAAGAAGAAACTGCAAATATCATTGCAGATTCTGACTTTAATTTTGATGTTTTATATGGTAGCGGATTTTATGGTAATAGAATTGTTGTACGCAAAAATGACTGTATTATATTAAAAGCTGAAAGGAACAGATAAAATGATTTATAAGTTGTTATCTACAAGAGTTTACAGAGCCTACCTGGGTGGTAAAAATATAGATAAAATAACGGGTGTGGAAAACCCTGATGTAACCAGATTTCCGGAGGATTGGATAGCTTCTGTAACCACGGCATTCAATCCCGGCAGAGATGTTGAAAACGAAGGGCTTTCCAAAACCTGTGACGGTGAATATTTAAAAGAAATTATAGAAGCAAACAGGGAAAGTATGATTGGACAAAGAGAAAATATGTCACTTCTTTTTAAACTTCTTGATTCAAATGAAAGACTTGTAATACAGGTTCATCCAACCGTTGAGTTTGCAAAAGAGCATTTTAACAGTCAGTATGGCAAAACGGAATGTTGGTATATGCTAAACGACGGAGGTCACGTTTATCTTGGCTTTAAACCGGGTATCACAAAAGAATATATGAAAGAATTGTTTGAAAAGCAGGATGTTGAGGGTATGCTTGGTGCATTACACCGTTTTGAAGTGAACAAGGGTGACTTTATATTTGTTGCAGGTGGAGTGCCACACGCAATTGGTGAAGGATGTTTTATGGCTGAACTTCAGGAACCTACTGATTTAATGGTGATACCTGAACGTGTAACACCGTCTGGAGTTGAACTTTCAGATGTTAAACTTCACGGTGGCCTTGGTTTTGAAAAAATGTTTGACTGTTTTGTATACGAAGGTCAGGACAGAGAAACCGTTTCAAAAAAATATTTTATAAAACCACAAAAAGTTAACCAAAATGTTAAAGTTATTGCAGATGACAGAATTACAGATAAATTCAGCTTGTATGAAATTTCGGTAAATGATGAATATGTTTATATTCCCGGTTCCTACTGTATAGGACTTGTAACAGAAGGTAACGGTTTTGTAAATGATGTGCCCGTAAAAGAGGGAGAACGCTTTTTTGTACCTGAAAGCGAAAAAGAGCTTTGCATTAAAGGCAGTTTGAAAATTCTTGTTTGTAAACCTTAAATAGTAATGAAAAGCTTTACAGGATGTGAAATAATTTCTTTTGAAATTGTGAAATAGAAAGCTTACGCTTTCTGTGAAATGAAATACGCCTTTAACATTTGCGAAGCAAATATTTCACGCCCGAAGGGTATTTCACATTGCGTAGCAATATTTCACACGCCAAAAGGCGTATTTCGTTGAAAAGACGGTAGATTTTCTATCAAAATCTACCGTCTTTTCTGGCAAATAGCTTAATAAATGATAAAGGTTTCTTATCACGATGTAAAGGGTTTCTTATGGTCTATAAAAGGTTTCTTATGGGGTAGTAAACAGTTTCTTATGCCCATAAAAGGGTTTCTTATAGTCTATAAAAGGTTTCTTATGGGTGGTTCTAATTAAAATGTACCCTGGCAAAATGGACACATTTAATTATTTGATTTTCTAACAAAATGTTTCGATTTTTTGAATCAAATTGATTTTGTTGTAGTGTTGATATAAATGTCCAAAACCTTGATATTATCTAAAAAAATAGAACCTAATCGAACAGTATTATTTCGATTAGGTTCATAAATTCAAATTATTTTACGATATTTTCAATTCCGTTTTTATCAGCTTCCAACATAGCCATGATTATTGGGCCAAAGCCGTGGCTATCGTCTTTTGTGGGATTAGGAACAACGATGTATGCTTCTATTGTACCTTTCATATCACCATCACCCGGACATAAGCAACCTTTACAACATTTTTCAATAGAATAGTCGGGATTGATACAGAACTGATAAAGACCATCGATACCTTTTTTTAGAACAGGCATATATGTTTCTTTGTCAAGAATACCAAGACGAATACCAAGGCCGATAGCATAAAGAATTATAGCTGAACCTGAGGATTCTTCCCATGCATACTTTTCAGTGATTTCCTGTCTCCAAAGACCTCTGAAATCCTGGTACTTAATCAAAGCTGCACTATGAGCTTTAAATCTTTCAACAGCTTCGTTATATTTTGGATGGTCTTTTGGAAGGTATCTTACAAGTTCAACCATACCTATAATACCCCAACCGTTACCTCTTGACCAATGGTCTTCGGAAATTTTTTCAGGATCAGGAAGAAATCCCCTTGTCTGATGTAGAAGTCCGCAGGATTTATCCATAAAAACATCGTACATTTTAAAGCACTGATCTACTGCATAATCTATGTATTTTGGCTCATTTAAAACCAAACCTGCATAAAGCATAAATGGAGTTACACAGAACACAACATCAATCCAAATTTTAATTTTTTTAGGGTCAAGAAGACCGCATAAAATACCATCATGGCTGTGTGGACCATTAATTGTTTTTTCAGCATATTCTCTCAAAACATTTTCGTGCTCTTTAAAGTATCCGTGCATCATCATCCATCCTTTGCCAATACCACCTACACGGTAACTATCGAAACTGTATGTGAACTTTATGCCCGGTTCTTCAAATTCATATGGATATTTTGCGAGATAGCTGTTAACTTCTTTAATCCATTCTTCGTCGCCGGAATGTAATGCTGCCTGGGCTCCGGCCCACATTGTAAGAATTCCGGGATAGTTGAATAGTGGTGCAGTACCATATGTGGAAGAGGCACCCATTTCGTTCTGCATTTTAACAGCACGATCCCAGATTCTTTTTGCGATAATTAAGGGTTTCATAATAAAAAAATCCTCCATTCATATTTTTTATGTATTCTATCACATAAATTTTTATAAGTCAATAAAAAACCGACTTTCATAAACAAAAGTCGGTTTTGTGTATAATAACACTTTGTCAAATACTGATTTTTTTTACTGATTCCCTAACCATTATTTCATATGTCGGCATTTCTATACTAGTTTCAGTTTCTTCTTCATTGATTAATTTATCAAGCATATGTACAGCAATCTTTCCCATAGACACTTTATCAATTTTAACCGTAGTAAGTGAAGGGAAGTGATAACGAGCTAAAATAATATCATCTATGCTACATACTGAAAAATCATCAGGTAACACGTGTCCTTTTTTCTGAAGATAGTTCATTGCATTAATTGCTACAAAATCACTGGAACAGAATATTGCTGTAGGAACCTTAGATTTGTTATCAAGTTCATTCATGTAATTATGTATATCTTCTTCTGTGGAAATCCGAGTTCTAACCAAGTCTGAATCTAAATCGATGTCATACTCTGTCAAAGCTTTTTTGTATCCTTCAAATGTGAGTGCATAATATTCCTGAACAACTCCCAAATCCAGCATTGCAATCTTTTTGTGTCCATTATCTAATAAATGCTTTACAGCATAATATGCTGCTTTAGAGTAATCGGCATATACACTTGGATAATCTGGTTTCTTTTTTTGCGAGTCAACAACAACAAACGGCGTTCCAAGTTTGTTTATATCGTTTTTCAAACTATCGGAAATATCACATAAAAAAATAATTCCGTCAGCATTATGTTGTAAAAGGGTGTTTTTTAGTACAGACGAATCAAAGTCACTCTTTAGATATGCTAATACTGTATTGTATCCAATGCTTGTACAATGTTCAACAATAGAATTTATAACTTCAACGTAGAAGAAGTCATTAAAAGGGGACTCTTCTGAATTGATTACAAGTAAAATGTTAAAACTGCGTTGTAAAATTAATCTTCTTGAATTAACATTTGGTGTGTAATTAGTTTTGTCGACAATGTCAAGTATACGTTTGCGAGTTTCTTCGTTAATTCCTTTCTGCCCATTTAATGCATATGAAACAGATGCAACGGATACACCAGCCATATCGGCTATTTGTTTTATTGTTAACTTTTTTTTCATGATTTTTCCTTTCTTCTATGCACAGAACACTGATGCATCAATAACATATTTTACATTATATACCACTTACGATTGCATTTCAATAGCAAAATTCATAAAATTTTAAAAAAGGTATTGACAGAGGTATAAAATTAGTGTAGAATTAAATCAACTTAAACGATTAAGTAAAATTTGGTTTTGGAGGAAAAATATATGCCATTATATGAAGATAAGCACAATGCAGAAAATCGCGTAAAGATTAGTGATTCTGCTTTATCACAATCATGGATTGGAAATCAGAACGTTATTGGTAAGATTGCAGAACTTGTAAAAGAGGGAAAAAATAAGATCGCTCTTGAAGGATGGTATGGTGTAGACTTTGAGGTAGTTGTAGAAGGCTTGAAAGTTGCACTTGACGGAAAGGGAGAATTTATTCCTGTATACACATTGTTCAAAAGCATTGAACAGATTAAAGAATATAAACAGCCAAATATCACAGATGACCCTGGCTTTGGCTATGTAAACTCAGATGGTAAAATTGAAGATTTGATGGATGATGCAAAGGTAGAGGATGCTTGCAAGAAAATAAATGCATCAAATGAAATTATCTTTGTTTACGGTTATGGTAGTGCAACTGAAAAGTTGATTGAATGTATGGACGCAGTTATTTATTTTGATAAAACCATGCAGTCAATGCAGTGGCAAATGTGGGATGGCGAAATGATTCCTTTTGGTATGGATAAGCCTGATGATACATATAACTGGAAAGAATTTAACTATTGCGATTTCTATTTGCTTTACAGACATAAAAAGAATCTTTACACAAAGATGGATTACTATGTAGAAGCTGTAGAAAAAGATAATATGAAGATGGTAAGCAGAACTGCTTATGATGAAATTATTTCCAAGGTTGTAAAACAGCCTATTAAGCAGGTTCAGATATTCCAGCCTGGTCCATGGGGTGCTTACCGTTACCGTGACCTTTGGGATATTCCGGGACTTGAATGTAGTGCATGGAATAAGATGTCCGGTCCTGAAATGAGTGTAGTTATTGATTTTGGTGCAAAGGATATGATTAATGTTCCACTAATCAACTTGCTTCAGTACAATGCAGAAGTAACAGGTCCTAAGGTTAGTCAGAAGTATCCTGATTTATTCCCACTTGATATATGGCTTGATGATGGATATTTTGAAAAACCTCAGCCTGCTGAACGTATTTCTATGCCTATCCATAATCATCCGGATAGTAACTATGTAGAAAGACATTTTAACGAGCCTTTGGGACGTTATGAAACATATTATATCGCAGAAGCATACGAAGGTGCTAACACATGGATGGGATACTACGATGATTGTGATCTTGAAGCTTGGGAAAACAAGTGCAGAGAATCTAATAACTTAGTGCCTATTGAAGATTGGAAAGAGTATGTATGTAACTGGAAATCTAATGTGGGTGATCTATACCTTATTCCCCCGGGAACAGCTCACGGCCACGGCGGCAATCAGATGGTTCTTGAAATGGATACATCTCCTTCAATCGCAGGAACAGAGTATTCATTCTTCCAGTATGACTTTGCACGTAATTCATGGGATGACAATACAAAGACAATGACAGGCAAGCCTCTTAAGATGCATTTGGAACATGGCTTTGACAATGAACGTTATCGCAGAGAAAGTTTTGTTAAGGATAAATTGAGAGCAAGACCGGAAATTGTTAGTTGGAATAAAGAATGGTATATGGATAGATATTCTACTCTTGATGAAATGCCTTTTGATGTAGAAAGATTGTTCTTTGATAAGAGAGCAGAAAATACAACAGACGGTCGTTTCCTTCAAATTCTTACATTAACTGTAGGTCACAATGTAACAATTAGATCTAAATCTAATCCTGAACTTTCATCAAGCATCGAAAGACTACAGTGTATAGCTATTCCAGCGTGCTTTGGTGATTATGAAATTATCAGTGAAGATGGTAGTGCTTGTACAGTTGTATGTTTCCATTTGAAAGATTGCTAAAAATCATATATTAAAGGAGGGGTATTGCAAAATTTAAGGTTCATTTCAATGTTTATTTGAAAGGCTGGTTTTGCAATACCTTTTTTACGTAGGAGAATAAAAATGAAGATAAGATTTTATACGCCTGATTATGGTGTTGCAGAAGAATTTGGAGCAGCAACATTAGGGATTGCGGGAAATGTTGATGAAAAATCTGTTCTTTACCCAAATGATTTGAACGGTAAAATTGTTTTTGGCTCTTATAATGAGTGTCTGGAGCAGGTTCAAAAAGGTGACTGGAAAGCAGGTATTGTATTGATTGGGAATGCCGGAAATGAAAATGATTTTATTGCTTCCCTTTCTGGAAAACTAAATATTCCTCTTGTTGGTGGAAGTGCGGCAATAAATCAAATTACCGGAAAAAGTAAGTTGTTATATGGGCAGGCAGATGCAGCGATATTATTGCTGGATGATGATAGATATGATTTTGAAGTGTGCTGCGAAAATATACATTATGACATTTTAAGTGAGCATACTGTTTCGTTTTCTGATCCAAGATGGATAGATGAAATTGATGGTTGTGAGCCATATAAGTGGCTTTGTGAAAAGAAGAAAGAACTTGGTCTTGATATAGATGATTATGAGCATTTGACATTTTCAGATGAGTATGGAATTAATGTTCATTTATCATATGTTGATGGAAAGATTTTTTCAGGGCGTGATTTGAGTGAAAGAATGTTTCTTCGCTATGTGCCTAAAAATGAAGTTCAAGACCGTATACAGGCTTTTTATGATGATAAAGATGCAATTGTATTTGGATGCGCAGGATTGAAGAAGATTCTAAAGAAGGATTTGCATACTGATGGAATCGGATTGTTTATGTTTGGTGAAGTGTGTACTTTAGATAACCACAGTGATTTTGGTAATTTAATGTTATCAAAGCTACGGATTACAGGTAAGGAGTGATTGCCATATGAAACGTTCTGAAATTAACGAAATAATGAAGAATGCAATGGATTTGTTTGAAGAATACAAGGTTGTTTTACCGCCATTTGCATGCTTTTCTCCTGAAGAATGGAAAACAAAAGGTTTGGATTTTCAGGAAATAAGAGATAATATGTTGGGATGGGACATAACTGATTTTGGTTCAGGTGACTTTGACAAAACAGGCTTGTTGCTTATTACATTACGTAATGGAAACCAAAAACAATCTGAAAAATATCCAAAGCCTTATGCGGAAAAAATTATGGTTGTTAGAGAAAACCAGATAACTCCTATGCATTTTCACCGCAGTAAAATGGAAGATATCATAAACCGCGGTGGTGGAAATCTTATGATGAAACTATATAATTCTACCAAGGATGGCAATTTGTCAGATGAAGATGTGGTTATATGTATTGATGGAAAAAGATGTGTGCTTCCGGCAGGAGAAACAATAAGGGTAACTCCAGGAGAAAGTGTAACTTTAACACAAGGATTATATCATAGATTCTGGGGCGAAGAAGGTAAAGGAACCGTTATAGTTGCAGAGGTTTCTATGACTAACGATGATACTGCAGATAATTTCTTTTATGATAAAGCAGGGCGTTTTCCTGAAATTGAAGAGGATGAGGAACCATTATATTTGTTGTGTAATGAATATCCTACAGTACAAGTAGAGACTTTGGGTTGCAGTAACAAAGCATAAAATATATGTGTGAGGGAAAGTATGAATAGAAAAGAATTTTTGTCATATTATGGTGATGTGTCTCAAGTTGGAGGCGTTACAGATTATACTTTCAACGACGGAAAAAAGAAAGGTGTTCGTGCTATAGAAGTAAATACAGGAAATTTAAGATTTGCAGTTCTTCCTGATAGAGGTATGGATATAGCACAGGCATTTTATAAAGGTAAGCCAATCAGTTGGATTTCTAAAACAGGAATAACTGCTCCTACATATTATGACAAAGAAGGAAGAAACTTTCTTCGAGGTTTTTTTGGTGGGTTAGTTACAACTTGTGGTTTTAAAAATATTGGAGAACCATTTCTTGAACAAGGAATGCATGGCAGAATATCCAACACACCGGCAGAAAATATAAGTGTTTTTGCCGATTGGGTTGAAGATGAATATGTGATGCAAATATCCGGAACAATGAGAGAAAGCAGCGTGTTTGGTGAAAATCTTGTTTTTAAGAGAACAATTACAACAAAACTATTCGCTAACGATTTTGTTCTTGAAGATAGTATTGTTAACGAAGGCTTTCGCGATGAAGAGATAGCTCTTTGCTATCATTGTAATTTCGGTTATCCTTTAGTTAATGAAAGGTCAAGGATAATTAATGTTCCTGAAAATGTATCATACATAACTCCACCGGCTAATATCCCTGAAGAAGATATACCGGTTGAACAATGCGGAGATTTTGTAACTGTTGGTATTAAAAATGATGAATTTGGTGTGTATTTAACTTATAAGTCTGATACTCTCCCAGAATTTCTTCTTTGGAAAATGCTTGGACAAGGTGATTATGTAATAGGGCTTGAACCACGAACAACTTGTTTGAGTGGAGAAGAAATTAGGGAAAATGAAAAATATGTTGTACTCAAACCTATGGAAGTATATAAAACATACCTAAAGTTTGAAGCAAAGGAAAGTTTAGAATAAGGAGAAAAATATGCTTGATTTTAAAGTTAAAATAGGTCTTATACCCGATGTACGTGATTTGGGTGATTTTGATACACGTAAAGGAATGTTTGAACCGGCAAAAGGAAAAGAAAGAAAAGACTATGCAATAAAATTTATCAAAGACAATTTTTCTGATGATAAAACAGAATTTTGTGATTTGGAATGGTTGAATCATTTGGGATTACTTTATAAAAATTCTGACTGCGATAAAGTTTGTGAATATTTGAAGGAACAAAAAGTAGATGCCTTGTTTATTATCAACTGTAACTTCGGCAATGAAGAAGTTTGTGGACAAGTTGCTAAAAAGATGGGACTTCCGGTTCTTTTGTGGGGTCCGTTGGATACGGAATATGGTGAAAACGGATTGAGATATACAGATTCTCAGTGCGGATTATTTGCTATAAGTAAACAGTTTAAAAGATATGATATTCCATTTTCTTATATAGAAAATTGCAGAATTGAAGATGATGTCTTTAGAAAAGGTGTAGAAAAATTCCTTTCAGTAGTAACAATAGTTAAAAACTTTAAAGATTTAAAAATAACGCAAGTTGGAAGTCGATTAAATCCTTTCAAAAGCGTTATGGCAAATGAATTGGAACTTACAGAAAAATTTGGTTTTAATTTGCAGACTGTTAATATGGCTCAGTTTACTGATAGGTTCGGAAAGATTGTATCAGCAAAAAGTGATCTTATAGATGCTGAAGTACAGAGAATAAAAGAGCGATACAACACGGGAATAACTGATGAAGAAACATTGAAAAAACTCGTTGCTCTTGTATATGTTTATATCGGGATTTTTGAGGATACTGATGCAGATGTGCTTACAACGGAGTGTTGGTCTGCAATGCCGCTTGCTGTAGGCGTTACACCTTGTCTTGCTATGAGCATACTTGCCGATATGGGATTTATTGTTACTTGTGAATATGATGTTCACGGTGCTGTGTCAAATGTTCTTTTGACTTGTGCTTCAAGAGGTGAGGTTCCACCGTTGTTTGGTGAATTTACTGTAAGACATCCGGAAAATCGAAATGCGGAATTGTTGTGGCATTGCGGACCATTTCCGTATTCCATGAAAGATGAAAATTCCGATGCAGAAATAATAAATATGAAACCTACTTTTAGAAGTAAAGACGGAGCATATACAATAGCACGTTTTCAGGGTGAAAAAGGAAAGTACACTTTGCTTGGTGGAGAATATCATACTTGCGTAGGACCTATTACACAAGGTACATATATGTGGGCTGAATTCAATAATTTGTCAAAGGTTGAGAAGAAACTTGTAGATGGGCCTTATATTCATCATATGAGTGAAATTTATGGCAAATATTCAGAAGTTTTAGAAGAATTCTGTAAATATGTTCCTGAACTTGAGTATGATCCTATCGAGGAGTAATAAGGAGGCAATTCTAGTGTTGGAAAAATTAAGACAATCAAACCCTGATATTAGGATTTATTCTGTACATGATGAAGAATTTGAAAAATATGGTATAGTGCATGATGTAAATACTGATGAGATGGTGCAAGTGTGCAAAACAATACCTTTTCCTGAAAGCGGTTCTTCTTATCAGTTAAGTGTAGATAAACTCGAAAAATTAGAGTCATCTGAATTGTTTAGAGAGAAAGCTTTTGGTGGTTGCGAAGTTCAGATTGGCATATGTATGGGTTATAATAGCCAAATGAATGCTTTAGAATTTCATAAAAGTTCAGAAATAAATATAGCAGTAACACCATTAGTGTTATTGCTTGGACTAACATATGAGATGGATGGAAAATGTTATGATGCTTCAAAAGTCAAAGCATTTTATGTGGAATGTGGAACGATGATTGAATTATTTGCTACTACAATGCACTTTTGTCCTTGTCAGGTAAATTGTAATGGTTTTTCAAATGTTGTGGTGTTGCCTAAAGATACTAATGCCCTGCTTGATAAACCATCGAATGATGAACTTCTTTTTAAGAAAAACAAGTGGCTTATATGTCATGAAAAAAACAATGATTTAATTGAAAAGGGTGTTTTTCCGGGAATAAAAGGGGAAAATTATAAAATAAAATTCTAGGGGGATTTGATTAAATGCTTGTAAGTTTAAAAGAAATAATAAATATAGCAGAAAAAGGTAATTTTGCAATTCCGGCGTTTAATGTCTACAATACAGAAACTGTAATGGGTATTGTAAAAGCTGCAGAGGAATTAAGAGCACCAATCATAATGCAGGTTTATCCAAGACTTCTTAATGAAGAGGTTGGATACTATCTTTGCCCTGCGATTATTGCAGCAGCAAGAAAGGCTACTGTTCCTGTATGTTTTCATCTTGACCATGGTGCTACTGAACAGGAGGTTCAAAAGGCATTACGTTGGGGAGCAACAGGCATAATGTATGATGGCTCTGTTCATTCTTTTGAAGAAAATATAGCAAACACAAAGCATATTATAGAAATCTGTGATTCAATAGATATTACAGTAGAAGGTGAACTTGGTCATGTAGGTAGTGTTAACGATGATGTTATGGAAGAATATACAGACCCTGTAGAAGCGGCAGAATTTGTAAAGAGAACAGGCGTAACCTGCCTTGCTGTTTTGATAGGTAATGCTCATGGTCATTATAAAAAAACACCTAACCTCGACATTGAAAGAGTTAAAGCTATAAGAGAAGCAACAGGCGGTATTCCTCTTGTTCTTCATGGAGGTTCGGGTATCCCTGATGACCAGGTTAAGGCGGCAATTAAAGCAGGTATCCGAAAAATGAACATCGGTACAGATGTATGTTGTGCTTTTGCAGAGGGTACAAAAGAAATTCTTGATGACCCGAACAGAAGCCTTGGTATAGATGTATTTATGAAGCATCCCATTGAAGTTGTAAAGAAGCTTGCTCTTGATAAGATTAAGCTTTGTGGTGCAGATAATAGGGCATAAGCACTTTTGATATGACCACAGAGGAGGAACATAAATGTCTGAACAGTTGATATTAACAAACGGTATAATAAAAGCCGCATTTATCTCAAAAGGTGCTGAACTTGTAAGTGTAATAAAAGACGGTATAGAAAAAATATGGATTGGTGACCCTGCTGTTTGGGCTTTGCATTCGCCACTTCTTTTTCCGATATGTGGCGGACTAAAAGATGATAAATACATATATGAAGGCAAAGAATATACTCTTCAAAAGCACGGTTATGGACGTTTTGTGGAATTTGAAGTTGAAAGTCATACCGATACAAAACTTGTGTTTTTGCATCGTTCTGATAGTGAAACATTAAAACAATATCCATTTAATTACGAACTCAGGGTTATCTACACATTAGAGGACAATGTATTAAAAGTTGAATATAATGTAAAAAATCTTGATGATACCTGTATGTATTATTCAATTGGTGCACATGAAGGATATTATTGCCCGGAAGGAATAGAAGAATATAGTATTATATTTGATAAAGCTGAAGATTTAGATAGAAGTTTTCTGGAAGGTAATTTACTTAAATATGAACCGGTGAATATTGGGAAAGAAATACGTGAACTTCCGCTTAAATATGAGTATTTTACAATAGATGCACTTGTGTTTTTGAATCTTAAGTCAAGAAAAGTTATACTAAAAAACAGAAAAACCGGTGTGGAAATAGGACTTGAATTTGAAGGTCATGATTACTTCTTGCTTTGGACCAAGCCGGGTGCCAAGTATATTTGTATGGAACCTTGGTGCGGATGTCAAGACTTTGTTGATAGCGATTATGACTTTAAGAATAAGAAAGGTATAATTAAACTTTCAGGCAAAGAAGAAAAAACAAAAACACATAAGATTATTTTTTGATTAATTGTAATATGAGTGTATTATTTGAAAGGAGTGCCTTTAAATATGAAAGCGATTTTGTATAAAAATGACGGAACAACTAAAGAAATTTTTCCGATTATTGCAGAGGAAAACGGCAAAGTTGTAGCTCGAATTCCCAGATATACTTTGATGGATGAAAAAATTGATTATATAGATCTTGATACCGGATATTTTGAGGCTCAGGCAGGAGACGAGGGGTATTTTCTATCAAGCGGAAGTATAGCACACAATACAAGTGTTTTATATTTTACAGAAAGAGAAGATTTTTCTACTCGTGATAATGTAAAAGAGCATCCCGGCTTAAATGTTATGCCTATTATGGGTATACGTAAAAACGGAAATGCAGTTTTTATGATTGTAACGGGTATGTACATGGATTTTTGTGCTCATTATGAGGTTAAGGACAATCAATATAAAATGACAGCACATTTTGTATTGGATGGAGATGATCCTTATGAGGATATAGAGGTTGAAATTTATAAAATACCTAATGGTACATATAACGAAATGGCACATCTTTACCGCGACTATCAGATTAAAACAAAGGGATTAAGACCAATAAAAGAACGTATAAAAGAAAAACCTGCTTTGGCTTATGCTGCTGAATCGGTTGAAGTGCGTATTCGTCAGGGTTGGAAACCTGCACCATCACCTGTTGCACATCAGAATGCAGAGAACGAACCTCCTATGAAGGTGGTTTGTGATTTTGCACGTGTGGAAGATATTATGCGTGAAATGAAAAAGCAGGGAGTAGAAAAAGCCGAAATTTGTCTAGTAGGTTGGAACAGAGGCGGTCATGACGGAAGATTCCCTCAGTTGTTTCCGGCTGAACCCTTACTTGGCGGCGATGCAGGGTTAAAAAAACTGATAGGAACTGCAGATGAATTAGGTTATCAAATAGTGTGTCACGACAATTATACAGCGGCATATGAATGTGCCGAGTGTTGGGATGAAGAATATGTAGCAAAGTTTAAAGACGGAAGATTGGCTAGTAAACACTATGACTTGGATCCATTAAGCGGTGGTATGCCGTACATAATGTGCGCACAACGTGCTTACGAAAGATTTGCAAGAAACAGATTACCAAAGTACAGAGAAGTAGGATTCCATGGACTTCATTTTGTGGATGTATTTTCTGCTGTAGGTCCAAGAAAATGCTACGATTACCGCCATCCCGGTACATATGCAGATTGCAGAGATTATTTCTTGAGAATTATGAATCTGGCATCTAAGAATATCGGTGGTTTCCAGTCTGAAGGACCTTTTGATTATATTGCGCAGGAATTGGATAGTGTTATGTACAGCACAATGAAGTTCCGTGGCATTGTAGACAAAGAAAAATTTCCACAGGTAGATGAAATGGTGCCATTTTGGCAAATTGTATATCACGGATATATATTGTCAAATCCTTCAAGTGAGACGATAAATTATACTATAAAGCCAAAAGATCGTGAACTTTATTTTATGGAATTAGGTGGCAAGCCACTAATGTATTTTTATTCCCGATTTGTTGATGATGGAGTAGGTAAATTAGCAAATTGGATGGGAGCAAATGATTTGGTAAGTGGCTCTGATGATAACTTAAAAGAGAGTGTTAAAGCGGTTAAAAAGGCTTATGATAACATTAAAACTTACAGTTATCTGCAGTACGAAATGATAGAACATCATGAGAAATTGTCTGAAAATCTTTTCCAAACAACCTATTCAGATGGCACTATTGTAACTGTAAATTATGACACAAATACATATGAGGTAGAAAAGCCAAATAAATAAAGTGATTTTGGATTTAGGATGATAAAAAATGAAATTTATGGTTGGATATCAGATAATGCAGGATGGCAGCTTTATCGATGAGATAATTAAATACAAGGATTATATTTACGAAGTGTATTTTGCTTGGGGAGATATTGCTAACGGGCGTAATAATCAGCTTATTAAAGCAGGTTTTATGCCATATGAAGCACAGAGCAAGCAAGTTGCAGATTTAAGAAAATTGTCACAAAACGGGATTAAATTAAATCTCTTGTTAAACGGAAATTGTTATGGTAAGGATAGTCAATCAAGAGCATTTTTTAATAAAATAGGAAATGTAATAGACTATATTTCCTGTGAGTTTGGATTGAATTCTATAACTACAACTTCACCACTGATTGCAAAGTTTGTAAAAAACAATTTTGAGGATTTAGAAGTACGTGCATCTGTTAATATGAAAATTGGTACAATTGAAGGCATGGATTACATTGCTAAGTACTTTGACGGATATTATATGCAAAGGGAATTTAATCGTGATTTTAACAAAATCAAGGAGTTGAAGGCTTGGTGTGACAATAATAATAAAAGATTATATATTCTTGCAAACAGCGGTTGTTTGAATAATTGTTCAGCTCAGGTATTTCACGATAATCTTGTGTCGCACGAAACTGAAATTGCTGCAATGGATAATGCTTATGAGTTCAATGCTATGTGTCGCGAGTATCTTAAAAATCCGGAACATTATACAGCATTAATTGAAAATACAAACTTCATAAGACCTGAAGATATGGATTTGTATGATGATTATTTTGTTGCGGCAAAGTTAGCAACAAGAGTTAGCAAGAACCCCATTAGAATTTTAAGAAGTTATATAAACAAGAAATATAACGGTAATATTCTTGAGATTTTAGAGCCTGCACACAATATTTATCCGTATGTACTTGAAAATGGTCAGCCATTGAAAATAGTTAAAATTGATGAAGATATAATTGTTTACGATTGCAGTGAAAATGATTAACCAAATGCTCGTAAATCAAAGATAATAGAGAATAACAGATTAGAAATAATGTAAGGAGGATTTTTACATGTTGACAAGTAAGATGATTAAGGAGGCAGCTTTTGAAGCAGGTGCGGATTTATGTGGTATCGCGCCGATGTCAAGGTTTGAGGGTGCTCCTGTCGAAATGGACCCAAGAAGACTGTTTCCAAATGCAAAAAGCTGTATAGGATTTGCGTTTCGTATTCCAAGAGGTGTACAAAGAGGTATTGAGGAAGGAACACAGTTTTATCCATATCCATCTATGGCATATGGTGGCTTGAATGAGGTTTACGGACCTGCTGTGATGTATCACGTGGGTAAAGTAATCGAGGATGCAGGCTATGAAGCTGTTACATATAAAAATACAGGTGCGAGAGGCGTTGTGTCTGATATGGACGGAAGCCCTGGAAATACAATATCACCGGAAGAACAAATAGAAGTAAGTAAGCACGCGAAGAGTAAGGCTGCACACCATAGAACAGTACAGTTTACACGCGAAGTTGGAGAGGGAAAGGTACCACCTGATATACAGTTTTCTTTTAGATTAATGGCTGTTGCTTGTGGTCTTGGTGAAATGGGATGGAGCAAGATGCTTCTTACACCTGAATTCGGTCCTCTTCAAAGAGTTGTGTTTATGTTTACCGATGCAGAGCTTGAATATGATGAGATGTATAGTGGAGAGCCACTTTGCAGACGTTGTGGTGCGTGTGTGAGAGAGTGCCCAGGAGGATGCGTTCCTCCGATTAAGCCTGAAAATGCTATAACAGTAAATTTGGCCGGCAAGGAATGTACTTGGGGCGATGTGGATATGTGGAAGTGTTATGCGTTTTATACTCATGGCGGAAGATACTATAATCCTTTTGTTCCAAAAGAGGTATTTGACAAAAACGAAAATGGTGATCTTGATATTCTTGAGGGTAAAATAGATGTTGCAACGGAAAAAGAGGTTGTAAAAACATATACCAGTCTCGAAAAATACTTCCCTAACTGGGTAGGATACAATATGGGTAAATGTGGTGGATGTATAAGAGGATGTGTAAGTGTTCTTGAGAAAAAAGGTGGATGCATGGAAGGTAGATTTAAAAATCCGCTTAGAACATCTAAGCCTTGGAAAATGGATAGATAATGTTTGAAAAAAGAGGTGATAAAAATGGTTAATGCAGAATTTATAAAGAAAAAAGCTATTGAACTTGGTGCCACAGTATGCGGCATAGGAGATATATCTCACTTTGTAGGTGATGATCCGCAACGAAATCCGTTATCAGTACTTCCTAATGCAAAATGCATTATAGGCTTTGGTGTAAAAATACCATATGGTCTTGTAAGTGCTATGGATGATGGTACACAGTACTATAATTATGTAAATGTTGGTGTTAAATATATAGATGAAGGATTTTCTGAATTGTTTTTGTTAAAAATGGCAGCTGTAATAGAAAACGAAGGATATGATGCTTGTCTTCAAAGAAGCAATCCGGGAATGAAGGTAAAAGGCGATAAAACTACAAATCCTGAAGTAAATAGAATATATGAGTTGGAGTTTGCGGAGTCTGTTTCATTAGATAAAGCAATTCCAGATGTAATTATAGATTACGAAAAGGCGGCAGTTGTTTGCGGTTTTGGTTCCATAGGTTTGCACAATAAGATTATCGCACCTAAATACGGAACTTTTATGAGATATATGTTTATTGTAACAGATATGCCTTTAGAATGTGATGAACCGTTCACAGAAGATTTGTGTGACAAGTGCGGTTTGTGCACAAAAGCTTGTCCGGGTAATGCTATTGACGACAATGGTGTTGATACATGGCAGTGCAGTGTTTATTACAGAGGTGCACATAAGTCAAATCCGTTTATGACAGACGACTTCTTAAAGGATGATCCTGACAGAGAAAAAATAATAAACGGCGAGATGAGATTTGATAAACAATCTGCAGAAGCAATATATAACAAGATTAAATTCTTGCCTAATACACATTTTGGTTATGTACCTTGCTTATGCGGCAGAAAATGTGAAACCGTTTGTTATAGACACTTAAAGGAGGTTGGCAAAATATGAGAGAGCAGATAATAAAAACTGCAATAAAATTTGATGCAGATATAGTGGGTTTTGCGCCTGCCGACAGGTTTGACAAAGATAGTGATATTTTTAAAATTCTTCCTACGGCAAAAACAGTAATAGGACTTGGATTCAGAGTTCTAAGAGGAAGTTACAGATGTATTGAAGAAGGTACAACATATTATCAATATACAACTAATGCTGTTGAAACAATTGAAGAAGTTGTAATTCCATATACATTGGTTTGTGTAAGTAATGTAATTGAAGATAATGGTTTTATTGCTGTTCCTCAAAGAAGAAACCAAACAATTATGAAGGAAGAAAACAGCACTAATCCCGAAGTGGATTATACCGACATATTCAGAGGTATTACAATTGAAAATCAGATAGATTTTAAAGAATGTGCAGTAAAATGCGGTTTGGGTGAATTGGGACTATCAGGAACAATATTAAATGACGAATACGGACCATTTTTAAGATATGCATTTATAATAACAGATGCTGAGCTTGAGGCAACAGAACTTAAAGAGCCTCATTTGTGTGATAAATGCGGTAAGTGTATTGAAGAATGTCCCGGTAATGCAATCAGCAAAGATGGAAAGCTTGATAATTGGAGATGTGCAGTTTATTACAATGGTGCCAATGGCAGTAAAAATCCTTTTATGCCTCCGAATGCCTATGAGGAATTTGAAAATAGGATGGATATTATAAACGGTACTGCAAAGTTCGATATAGATGGTGCAAAAGATATATTAGATAATACATATTTCTATCCACCTGTAAAACATTTTTACAGAACGTCAATTTGTGGAAGAGCTTGTGATCGTGCATGCTATATCCATTTGGAAGAAAAGGGTGTACTTAAGAAAAAGTTCCATACAAAGTTCCGCGAAGGCGATGATTGGAAACTTAGCACAAATCAGTATGTAACAGGAAAAAGAGAAAAAGAATGGGAATTTAGCAATAAAACCTGATAAAAATAAATAAAGTGTATTTTGAGATTACAGAAAAGGGGATGAGATAAAATGATAAGGGAAATACATATGGTTCATATGTCACATCACGACATAGGTTATACTGACCTGCCAAGTAATGTACTCGAAAGGCACTGCGAATGGTATGATGCAGTTCTTGATGACATGGATGAAAGGGACAATTATCCTGAAGATGTACGATTAAGAATTACCGTAGAACAGTTTTGGTCACTTGACTATTATCTTAAACATACATCTGAACGAAATAGAGACAGAATTAAAGAGCGTATAAAGAAAGGTGATATAGAACTTACCGCACTTTATGGTAACCTTACCACAGAACAGCTTGGACATGAGGAAATGTACAAAGCAATGTATGATGCCACAAAGTTGGCATTGGAGTGTGGTGTGGAAATAACATCAGCTAATCACAACGATATTCCCGGAGCAGCATGGGGAATGTGTCGTTCGCTTTGTGACGCGGGTGTTAAAATTATCGCGGCTGACTTTCCAAAATACTATAATTGGGGTCACAGAGGTTTAAGATCATTTTGGGACACAAAGGGTGTTTATGGCTATGAAGGCCCGGGCGTTTGCTATTGGCGTGCTCAGGATGGCAAGAAACTTTTGCTATGGAACAGCGATGTAACAATTATGTCATCGTGGGATGAAAAATCTATAGAGGATATTTGTAAAAAACTTGAGGAATGTAATTACCCATTCGATGTTTTCAGAGTTACTGTAAAATCAGGCAATATAGATAATACAAGATATATTACTGATTTTGCTGACAATGCTTTGAAGTGGAATGAGAAAAAAACACAGCCTCGCATTATAATGAGCACTAATGAACGTTTTAGGGATGCTCTTGAGAAAAATGCAAAAGAAAAAAATATAGTTATTCCTGAAATTAGCGGAGAAATTCATGGACAGGATTATCCTGTCGGTTCAATGAGTATGGCAGATATAACCTCAACTGCCAGAAAAACGCAGAACAAAATAACAGCAACAGAAAAGCTATGCGCACTTGTTTCGGATGATCAAAAGTTCAAAGATTGTTCAGACCTTATTCATGGAGTATGGACGGATTTACTTCTTGCTGATGACCATGCTTATGGATTCCAATTTCCTGCAGGTCCTGCTATGAAAGCGTCTTATTGGGAAAAGGGTGTATATGCTATGAGAGCCGAAGCAAATGCTCACGATGTGTTTGACAAAGCATTTGCAAGCATAACTGACCGTATTGCATCACAAGGAACAGGATTGCGTCTTGCAGTGTTTAATCCTTCAGGCAATAAAGGTAGTCGTGTCGTTGAAGCACCTTTAAGAGAATTTGATAACTGTGGTACAATTTTGTGTCAAAGTAATGACGAACCCGATAAGCTTAAAGGGTATAATCTTAACGACAGACGACGTGTCAATCCAGAAACCTGCATATGGGATAAAGAAGAATTTGATCTTATAGACATGCAGAGTGGAAAAAAGGTTCCTTACTACATTGAGGATTTGAATTGGGATGACCCAGAATATTTTGCACCTGAAAGATATGGTCTTGGAAGCGGAACTAAAAGATATGGCTTTTTTGAAGAACCGGGTGGAATGAAAAAAATATTGAGATTCATTGCCGATGATATGCCTGCATTTGGATACAGATGCTATGCTCTTGTTGAAAAATCAGAAAAAGGTTCGATTGAAAGACCAAAAGCAGCAGAATGTATTGATAATGGTATATACAAAATTGAAGTGGACAGTAAAGGTATATGCTCAATTATTGATTTGCGAAGCAATACACAACTTGTAGATAAAGAAAGCGAATACCGTATTGGTGACATTTTAGTTAGAAATGGACGCAGTAATAAAACTGACGTAATGATGATAAAAAATATAGAAGTACGTCAAAATGAGTTGTATGGAGAAATTACTTTATTCGCTTGTATAGACGGAGCACATGAAGTTAGTGTGAGGTTTATGCTTTGGAAAGGTATTGACAAAATTGATGTTTCGGTTCATATGCTGAAAAGTGCAAAACCATTGCAAAGTATGTTTGTGGCTTTTCCTTTTATTGGAAAGGGCTTTAAGTATCAGGGTGTATTGAGTGATACTGAACCTGTAAGAAATACTGTTGCAGGAGCACATTCGGATTTTCTTACTGTTAGGGATTATGTGAGAGTGAATGAAAGTGATATTCTATGGAATACGACTGATACCGCTGTTGTAGCACTTGGTAAACTGTGGGATGGTTACATATCGCCGGCACATAGTTGCATAATGGAAAGAGAAGATCACATTCCGCTTACTGAAAATGATTTTAATAATAGTGGACACATTTATGCAATGCTTTGTGCAAATAACTTTGGAACTAACTTTATGTGTTCTCAAACATTTGATGGAGTTTATAAGTTTTCTTTTACGAGAAAAGAAAACGGTGATAGTGTATCAGATGCTGCGTGGGGTGAATGTGAACAAAATCCGGTAGTTACTCAGTTTACTGATCGTTCAAGAGGAGATTTGCCACCTGTGGCAAGCCTTTTGGATACAGGAGCACTTCACTGTTTGGCATTGAAAAAATCGGAAGATAGAAACGGATATATTATACGACTTTGGAATCATTCTGATAAACCGGAGTTGATAAAAGTTTCTGTCAATGGACAGAACATTACAGAATTTTATTTATGTGATGCTGTTGAAAGAGTTAAAGGAAAATTCGAAAAAAATGTAATTAACCCTAAGGAAGTATTGACTTTGAAATTTGATTTGAATTAGATGTTAGTTGATACACCTTGTAATTAGGAAAATAATAATTTAATGGTGAGGAAAGTGGATAGTATGCATTAAAACTATCCACTGTTCACCGCTTACAACATTGAAAATAATTCACTTTTTTAAGAGTGTTATATTTATATATTATTCAAAATTAAAATAAGGGGAGTAAATTATGAAAAATTTACACAAAATCCTATCAGCAGTATTGTGCGTAGTAATGCTTATGACAATGAGTCTTACAAGCGTAGCTGCAGCTGATAATGATATCATGTTTGACTTAAAGTCACTTGGTATCGTAGGTGGCTTTGGATTTGAGGACCACCTTGATTCAAATATTACCAGAGGCGAATTTGCACAGCTTGTGGTAAATATGATGAATCACAAAGAGATTGCAATTACAATGGAAACTGCATCATATTTTACAGATGTTGCAGATTCACCATATAAGGGTGCAATCAATCTGTTATACAAGGAGGAAATAGTTTCCGGTACAGGTAACTGCACATTTGAACCTAACCGTAATGTACGTTATACGGAAGCTTGTAAGATGCTTGTAAAGGCTCTTGGCTATCATGTGATTGTGTCAGATACATCTCTTGACTCATACACATTCCTTGCAGGTACAATCGGCGTTACAGACAGCGTTGATTCTTCCAAAGAGTACATCACGGTAAAAGATATGCTGATTATGGTAGACAACTGCCTTGACATCGGCAGAATGATTCCAATGTACTATAACGACAACATTGCACCATCATATATAATCGATGAGGATGACACATTCCGTAATGGTTTTGAAAGACCAACACCTGACGGTACAATCAAGATGGAAGGTATAGTTACAGCAGATGCTTCTTCATACCTTTACACAGAACGCTCATCATTAAAGGAAAATCAACTTGAAATCTCAGGTCAGGTATTTGACTTTAACGGAGTAGCTCCACTTGGATTTGTTGGTAAGCATGTATACTTCTATGTACTTGTAAATGATGACGGCGGCTATGGCGACGTAGTATCAATTACAGCTACAAACAAAAACACAGTAGTATCACTTAACGGTGAAGATATGGTTACATACTCAAATATGGGTATGAAATACTACATAAGCGAAACAAAAACTACTGAAATCGATACAAACCTTTCAACAAAGTGGATATACAACGGTGTTCCCGGTTCATATTGCTTAGATGCTGTTGACTTTAACGGTAATGTACAGCTTACAGCAATAGATAACAACGAAGACGAAATCTTTGATGTTGTAAGCGTATATGAATATGCAGATGCAATCGTTGACAGAGTAGATACAGAATCTAAAACTGTTGTTTACAAATCAGGCTATCTGTACAAGAACGAAAAGAACATGTGCTTGGATGAAGAGGAAGAAAATATTGAAGTTGGCTACTTCGATGCAGAAGGTAAGGCAACAAACTTCGATTCAATTCAGCCGGGTGATGTACTAAGTATTGCAAGGAGCAAAAACGGTAAGTTCTTAAGAGTGGTTATCAGCAAAAACAACGGAACTGCATTGGCAGAAGGTAAAGATGGCGACTATGTAACACTTGGAACAACAGAATACAAAGTTCTTGGTGTAGACGCAGCATCAATTAAGCTTGGCAGAAACTACGAATACAAAGTAAACTTTGCAAACAGACTTGTTTATGTAGATGAAGTAGTAGTTGAATCCGATTATGCTTATACATACAGATTGTCAGGTGCAACAGGACTAAATACACCAAAAATGCAGCTTATAATCCCTGCAAAGGTATCAACAAAGACAATACAGGGTGAATATGACGAAGAAAACAACTCTGCAACATCATCAACAAATCTGTATATACAGAATGCAAACTTCCTGGTGTACAACCTTGCAAACAAGGTAACGCTTGAATACTGGGCAGTAGATGAAAACGGAAACGAATATCTTGCAAAGGAAAAGGTAAGTGCAAATGCTGAAAACCTTGAAAAGATGATGGATCAGCCTGTAACATTTGCAGTTGATGAAAACAACAGCATAATAAAGCTGTCACAGATAACACCGTCATCAGTAGGCGGAAGAATGACATACAACAGTTCCGAAAAGATATTTGGTAAAACAAGCGTGGTAGAACCATTCGGTCTTAGTGATAACACATATGCAGTATGTGTACCAACAAACAATGCAAGTGAAGATGATATTCTAAACTACATACAGGAACTACTAAACAACGTAGTAACACCTGTAGATGCATATGATGTAGATGAAGATACACATATGGCAAATATGCTGGTAATAAAGACAGAAATGATTTCAGGAACAGCAGGTTCTTTGGAATCATCAAGAAACTTTTTTGGTATGGTAACAAGAGCATCTAAAGTTTATGACAAGGAAACCGATACAGAATCAATTAAGATAACAATGCTTACAAAGGGAAATGAAAAGAGCTTTTCTGAACAGACATTTGTAGTATCACCACTAATAGCAAACTACAATGAATTTGCAAAGATAAGCAAAGGCGACCTAATTAAGTATGCACTTGATGGTTTTGACAGAATGAATGCATATGATATATTGCAGAGTTTTGAAAGCTACTTTGATGGAAGTAACGGTTATGTAAATGATGACTTTACAGTATGCGGAACAGTAACAGACATTGAATATGATGAAATATCCAATGCAAAGTTACGTTGGGCAGATGTAGTAACACTTACAAACATAGACGGAACATACACATATGAACTATATCACAACAGTAGTATGGCAACACAGGTATTTATATTAAATTCTGCAGACAGAAGCTCAGAATTGGGAAGCGTATCTGACATCAGATACGGCGACAGAATATTAGTGTATGCATACGGCGGCGATTCATATGCAATCGTTCTATACAGATAAGGAGGGGGAAGTGAGTAATGAATAAAACAAAAAGACTATTAGCACTAACAATATGCTTGCTAATGACAATTACAAGCCTTCCTGTAACACAGTTGTTTGCTAGTGCGGATGAACTTGTGTCATTCCAAGAAACAAAGTTGGATAATTCTACTGATGTAACATGGAAAGCTGTAGCTGGGAAATTTTTTGATTATATGACATGGAGTCTTGATAGTGACGGTTATGGTACAATGAGTCAGACTGCAACTTCAGGTAGTGGTACTAATTCAATAATCAGAGCAGGACGCCCTATCGGCGAGTTTAAAATTTCAGAAGATAAAGTAAACAGAACAGAGACTTGGTCAAATAGCATCAACGGAAAATATAAAATTGAACTTGACTTAGATGTTTTGGTTAAAAAACACGCTTCGGCTAGTGCGGGATATTTTGGAATTAAGTTTATGTCGGGCAGCAATCTTGTTTTGCAGACCAATTTATGGGGTACTAATTTAGAGGTATTTGACAGCGCATCATATGATAAAAGTACTTATAAGAGAAATATAAGTAAGTGGAATGCTGTAAGTTATTCTGCAGGCACAACTCCTCAGGCAGTAAAACTCACCTATGAAATAGATACTGTTAACAACACTCTTTCTACATATTATAATGGCACATTGCTTACACATTCTGCAGGTGCATTGATGTCAGAAAATAAAGATTGTGAAATAGCAGCAGGTAACGCTATTGATACAATTGAATTTTTTGGTCTTAGCCGTATTGATGAAGGCTCTTATGTGAAATTTAAAGAAATAAAAGTTACACAGCTTGAAATGAAAGAAAATGAAACACTTTCTGCTTTGCCGATAAAACTTGAAGTTGGTGATGTTAACAATGTGACAGAAACTTCTATTATGCTTCCGGAAATTGAAGGTGTTAAGTGGTCTTCATCAAGTGCAAATGTAACAATTGAAGAAGGCATAGCTTTACTTAAGAGAGAAATGGGTAAAACTGTTGAAGTTGCAATCACGGGTACATTTACTACAGATGGCATTGTGTATTCTAAGGAATACGCAATGACTCTTGCTGAAGATGTACATTTAGTAACCTTCTATGATGTAAATGGCGAAATTTATCATTCGGCAGAAGTAAAAGAGGGTGGAAAAGTTTCTTTAATCGATGGTCCTGAAGAAGAAAATAGTGCATTTGTTGGGTGGTTTGAAGAAGGTGCAACATCCATATTTGACTTTGATACGGTAATTACAGGTGATGTTAAACTACATGCTAAATATGAAGGTGCTCCAAGCGAAGTACAGTTTATTGCAGACGGCATTGTAGTTGCTACCCTAAAAGGTAAATTCGGTGGTCCTGTTGAAGATGCTGTTCCTGCAATTCCTGAAAAGACAGGTTACACCGCAATCGGGTGGTACATTGGTGATACTGACGAAGTATTTACCGCTGCTACAAAAATTAATTCTACAAATATGGTGGTTAAAGCTAAATATGTAGAAGGTATCCTTAATAGTTATACTGTAATATTCAATGTAGATGATGTAGAAGTTTATACAGAAAACGTATTACAAGGTTACAAACTTTCAACTGTTCCTGCAAATCCTGTAAAAGACAACTACACGTTTGAAGGTTGGTATCTGGAAGGTACAGATACTGAGTTTGATTTTACAATGCCTATAGAAGATAATGTAAATATTTATGCTAAATTTGAACCTATAGATATTAAGGTTAAGTATTATATGGATGAGAATTTATCTGAACATTACAAGACAGAAATAGGCAAATATGGATTAGCGGTTGGTACATTACCAACTCCTGAAAGAAGCACTTACAAGTTCCTTGGATGGAAAAAAACTGATGGTACAGACTTTACGGCAGAACAAATTCTTACAAAAGATATTTCTGTTTATGCCGCATGGGAATCTATGATAAAAGTTGTACTTGATGAAGATATTACTAAATACGATGTTCTTGAAGGATACAATGTAGAATTTTTACACAGTGGTTCTGCTACTGAAGTATCTTATGACAATGGTGCGGTAATGAAATGGTTCAGGGAAATGCCCACATCACGTTCATTTGATAATGACTTTATAGTTAAATTCAAGATTCCTCAGGGTGAAGAAGATACTGTAAACAGAACTCAGGTTTACAACAACAAACTTGTTGGTGACTATGAAGTTGAAGTTACTATGGATGTAAAACTTTCGGATGGAAAATGGCATCAGGATCTTACAGCTACACCATACGGTTTTTATTCAACGGGTTATTCTACAAGTTCAGTATTTACTCCTATACTTGCGAATCGTTTTTATTACAATTACATAGAAACATATAACCATTCAGCAGCTGCAAGTAGTGATTTTAATGCAACTCATACACTTAACAAGAGTACCAAATACAACCATTCAGATGCATCTGAAGGTACACTTGATGATGGTGCATATAAGGATGTAGTAAACAGAATTCGTTATAATTCATATGAAAACTATGCGGAAATGACAACGGATGGTTCTGCTGAAAAATCCTACGGCAAAGGAATGAATCCTGTTACAGGTATCAACGCTGTAAGATTTAATATGATGGCATGCTTCAAACCTGGTGACTATATCCGCGTTAAGAACATTAAGGTTACACAGTACGATTTCAATTCTTCTGATAAAGATTATTTGTCAGTTTTAGATACAATTGAAAAATTGCCTGATACAATTGTTGCAGATGGGGATGATCCATATAATGTAACAATGAATCTTAATATTCCTGTTGTAAAGGGTGTTACTTGGGTATCATCCGACAAGAATGTTGCAGACCCGTCGACCGGTGTAATTAAAAAGTGGTATGACTCGCAGGATGTTGTAATTACAGCACTTATAAATGTTGGTAATTACTCATTCTCTAAGGAATACAAACTTACAGTTGAGGCCGATAGAAGTGTTGTAAAAGAAACAATACTTGATGAAATATTTACTTCAGAAGAAAATATTAAAAACTGGACATTTGAAAATATTTCTGATTCTCAAGTTGCAGACTATGTAATCAATGAGGATGGTATTAAAATCAGCAAGGTTGTTGCACCTGAAGTATCGGATAATACAGTTGAAGAAAAGACATATTTTGCATACTATGACTTATATAGAGAAATAAAATTTGATGATTATGCATCTACAGCTACTAAAGATTTGAAGGGTGTATATGACATATCAATTAATATTGGTGACTATTTTGCCACATCAAAAGTTCCTATGAATGTCGTTGTTGGCTATAGAACACCAGAAACAATCTATAAATCATGTTCTTTGGATTTTGATTCTACAGGTGTAAAGTTCAAATATGTTTATGACCCTGAAACTATGAAGGAATTAGAACTGGGAGAACTTGAAGATGATAGTATTATTAAAATACGAGTTGATAACATATTGGGAGAAATCGCATTATATGTTGATGGAGAATTACGCGAACGTGTAAAATGTTATTCGGCTCTTGGTGAAGAGGCAATGATTAATACTATCATAACATGTATAGACAAAAACAATGAAATAGGTGACAGTGTTTCTATTAAGGGCATCAAGGTAGAAAAAATTATAGAAACAGATATTGCTGAACTTGAGGATGTAATCAATGCAGCAGATAGTTTGACTATTAATATGGTTACATCTAATCCTAATGCGGTATCATCAATCAACAATTTACCATCAACAATTGGTGGCTACAAGGTTGATTGGAAATCATCAAGCAATCAAATTGATATTGAAACACGTGAAGTATTCTTTGATTCAACCGAAAAGGCCGTTACAATAACAGCAGAGATTTATGATGATTCAAAAGTTTTCCCTGTTGTTGTAAGAAAAGCATTCAATTTGATGGTTCGTAAGGCTGAAAATGCTACTGAACTTGGCCAGTTTGAAATTATTCAGCTTGGTAAAATAACAAACCAAAATTATAACGACATCAGATACAATCTTAATTTGCCGATAGCAGATGGTATCGTGTGGACATCTTCGGACACAACGATCATCGGTAATGATGGTGCTTTGAATGACAGTACTGTTGTTACAAAACCTACTGCAGTTACAATTACAGCAACAAACAAAGGTGTAGCAAAGAATTATAATTTGAGTGTTTCTCCAAGAACCGATAAGGTTACAATTGCAAATGGTGAATTGCCACTTGTAATTGAACTGGGAGATGTAAAGAACGCAAAAGTATCATCAGATATATCAACTAAATTTACATACACTCATAATTCAATGGTTAATGGTAAGGTTAACATTGTGAATGAAAATGGAGATGTACTTGCTTCAATGGTAGCAACTGAAGATGGCGTTTACTTTGATTATAAGTATTCTGACTATAAGAAAGTTACTGTTGCAGATGGTGCAAGCATTTCTGTAGAAATTCTTGTAATGCCTAGTGTTGACAAGGTTGCAGCTTTTGTAGATGGAAAAGTTGCAGTAGATTATGCAGATCTTAAGATTAAGACTGACTATGTAGCCGGAGTTACGACAAATAACACTGCCTTGTCAATAGAAAATGTTGAAATGTTAGTTGATAAATATGGTATGTTAACAGCAAATACAGATAACTTCGATTACTTTAATGATGTTAAGTTTGGTTATGCAAATGCTGAAGGTATCAATCTGCCAAGAAGTGTTGTTTCTTCGGGCGTTGTTTCATGGGAATCTTCAAATATAGACTTAATTGATAATAATGGGTGTGTTTCTGTACCTGCAGTATTGACATACGCAACACTTGAATTTAAGATTACTGACAATTCAAATTCTGATGTGTTTATTAAAAAGAATTTTAATGTTGCAGTAGATTGTGATGATAAGAACAATATTGTTTCAGGTATTGTTCCTGAATTTACAAGTCTTGTTGATCCTGTTAATCCTAAAGTTAATATATCGGATAATGATATTAAAACAGTAGTCAATTTGGCAGATACAAATAAGACAGATTCCGAAATAATCTTTAATCTTGGTGGAGAAAAGACATTTAATTCAGTACTTATAGCACAACAAGAAAAAGGAATTGAGGACTATATAATATACAAATCAGATGACGGTTCAACATGGACTGAAATTGCAAAGGGCACATTCGGTGATGAGCCTACAGAATTTGTGAAATTTAATACAACTGTTGCAACTTATATTAAACTTAAGGTGAAACAGTGTGCATCAAAGTATATCAGAATCAACGAGATTAAGGTGTTCTTGAGTGCAACTAAAGACGAACTGGCACAGATAGATCTCGATTCAATTTCAATTCCTGCAATTGCAGAAGGTACAAAGATTAACCTTCCTAAAACGGGTCTTAATGGTACAGTTGTAACATGGACATCATCAAATGAAAATGTAATTGACAATAAAGGTAATATAACAAGACCTTCAAGTGCAACAACAGTTAAACTTACAGCTACTGTTATTGTAGCCGGTCGAACTGTATCAAAAGTATTTGAAGTGTATGTTGATTCTAAAACGACATCAGGTCCTTCACAAGTAGGTGGAGGTGCCGGTGGCGGTGGCGGCGGTGGCGCAGCAGGTAGTGCGACATCAAAACCTGTTATTGGTACAACAGATGATACTGTATATTCAGAACCTGAAAAAGAAGAGGAAGTTGAACATATTGTTACTACA
>JAZQAN010000015.1:0-56609 GCA_045545235.1 Clostridia bacterium
GGTACGGTAGAGTTCAAATTGGCGAAAAGCAAATGACCGCAAGGAAAATTCGATATTTTCCTTGCGGTTTTATAGTTGTTTTTATTTTTCGGCAAGAGTAAACCCTCGCCCTACATTCAAACATAATTGTTAAGTCGTTTGCGGTAGAACGACTTTTTCGACGGTCTGAGCAAAACAAATTTTGTTTTGCTATAGTTCTTTTTTTATATGTTTTTGGGAATTTTTACATGAAATTCAATATATTCGTCAGTTTCATTTTTCTCGGAATAAGCGTTTACGCCTGACTGATTCATTATATCTATTGCCTGCTTTATAGTGTTTGAAAAAATACGTACATCTTTGAAAATTCTAATTATTTTACGATTTGGGTGTGGTTTTTTTGGTGTCAGCAGAATTTTTATATACTCTTCTGTTTTATTTACATTAAGTTTTTCTTCATTAACTTTTTTTAAAACTTTAAGCTGAAGTTCTTCTGTGGGAAGCTTTAACAGTGCACGTGCGTGACGTTCTGTAAGGTCATTTGACCTTATTATCTTTTTGACAACAGGACTTAATTTCAGAATTCTTATTTTGTTGGCAACGGTCGCCTGTGTTTTGCCTATTTTTTGTGCCAGTTCTTCCTGAGTTATATTAAAGTCTGTTATAAGATTACTGTAGCCCTCCGCTTCATCAAAAAAATTCAGATTTTCACGTTGCAGATTTTCTATCATTGCAATTGCCGCACTTTCATAATTGGTTGCATTTATTATAATTGCAGGAATAGTTTTCATATCTGCCATTATACAGGCACGAAGACGCCTTTCGCCCGCTATAAGTTCATATCTGGCATATGTTCCCTTGCGCACCGTAATTGGTTGTATAAGCCCATATTGTTTTATGGAGTCGCACAATTCAGCAAGAGTGTCCTGTGAAAAATGCTGTCTTGGTTGATGAGGGTTTGTGGCTATCTGGTCAATTGGTATTTCCGTAAACTTCCCCTTTTGGTCTTTTTGTTTAAAAAATGACAATACTTCCATTTTAAACTCCTTTCTTTGGTAATCTGCAATTATATTATACCAAAAAATGGAAATAAATGGAAATACATTTCATCCAAAAGTTTTGACAATTCTCTTTTAAAAGCACAAAAAAAGACAGTATTTTTTCAAAATCTGTCTTTTTTTGAATGATATTTTTTAATAACCAAGTTCATCTGTCAGGGTTTCGTCATTGTCAATCCACTCCTGAACATCTACAACTGTGTATTCATCTTTGGTATTTCGTATAACAACCTGAGAAATACCGGCATTTATAACCATCCTCTTACACATAGCACAGCTTGATGCATCGGGAATAAGTTCGCCTGTTTTTGCATCCTTACCTGCAAGATAAAGGGTTGCACCAATCATATCACGTCTTGATGCGCTTATAATTGCATTTGCTTCAGAATGCACACTGCGGCAAAGTTCATATCGCTGACCTCGTGGTACATTTAGCTTTTCTCTGCGGCAGTATCCAAGGTCAAGACAATTTTTTCTTCCTCGCGGTGAGCCTGTGTATCCTGTGGATATTATTTCATCATTTTTGACAATAATGGTACCATAATTTCTGCGCAGGCATGTGCCTCGCTCCAATACAGTTTCTGCTATGTCAAGATAGTAGTTGTGTTTATCTCTGCGTTTCATCAGCCTTCGCCTCCCTGAATTTATTTGTTTTCCAAAGCCATTATTTTATTTACTCTGTTTTCGTGTCTTCCGCCTTCAAATTTTGCATTTATGTATGCTTCTACAATGTCAGAAGCAATTTCGGGTCCTGTAATTCTGCCACCAAGACAAATTACATTTGCATTATTGTGCATTTTAGTCATTCTTGCACTGAATGAATCTGTAACGTGTGCAGCGCGTATGCCGTTTATTTTGTTTGCGGCAATACTCATGCCTATACCTGTTCCGCAAACAAGAATAGCACATTCACATTCACCTGCAACAACACTTTCACATACAGGTATTGCAATATCCGGGTAATCTACGGAATCAGTATTATGTATGCCGAAGTCTTTAACTTCAATACCCTTTGATTCCAACAACTTTTTAATGTGCATTTTGAGTTCGTAACCACCGTGGTCATTTCCTATTCCTATCATTGTACTCCCTTTCCGCCTGAGAAAGCCTTAAATATGTAGGTACAAGGCTTGCATAGTCGCAGGCATTTCCTTTTTTATATTCTGATTTTGCCGCTTCCGCAACGCCTCCGCCGTTTATGTGCATAAGGTTTGCAGGTGCAAAATGAGCTTTGTCGCCAAGCCTTTCGGCTATCTTTTCCTTAAAGACGGGTACTCCGTCACCAAGAAATATCACATTTTCATTAATTTCATCGAGTAATTCATCAAGAGCCATTGCCCTGTCATTGTTTACAGTAATCAAGGTATCATTTTCCCATTTGAATGTTGCGGTATATACCTGTTCGCGTCTTGCATCCATAATTGGGCAGATAAGATAGTCTGTGTATTTTATGTTGTATGCCATAGACATAAGAGCAGATACTCCAACAATTGGTTTATTTACAGCGTGGGCAAGAGCCTTTGCAGTTGCAACGCCTATTCTTTCGCCTGTAAATGAACCCGGACCTATCGTTACAGCGAATAAGTCGATATCCGAAAATTCGGCTTCAGCATTTTTCATCATATATTCAATCTGAGGTAAAAGCTTGGTGGAATGAGTTGTTTTGTTGTTAAGAGAAAACTGTGCAATCAAAGCATCATCTTCAACCAATGCGGCAGTTGCAACATTTGAACAACTGTCAATTGCAAGAATTTTCATTTTATCACCTCGATATTTCTGTAATCGTCACCTTTTGATAAATCTCTTGTAATGGAAATTTTATAAGCATTTGCAGGCAGAATATCATCAAGGTTTTCAGCCCATTCAATAATGCAGATTCCATCATTGTAAAGATATTCATCAAAACCGCCGTCAAGCCAGCTCTGGCTGTCTATACGGTAGGCGTCAAAGTGATATATTGTTACATCACCGTAATATTCATTTACTATTGTAAAAGTGGGGCTGTTTACTTCATCAATTCCAAAGTAGGAACAAACTCCTTTTGTAAAAGCGGTTTTTCCTGCACCAAGGTCACCAAAAAAAGCTATTACATCACCTTTTTTCAGCTCGCCTGCAAGTGTATATCCGATTTTTTTGGTTTCAGCCTCACTGTTTGATACATATTTCATATAAAACCTCAAATTACATCTACGTATTTGCCACTGTCACTTTTTTTAATTATGGCACGGCCGTTTGTCATATCTATAAGTTTTTCCTCAAAGCCTTCAAGGTCGTATGGAACGTAGTAGGTAAGTGTAACGTCATTTGCATAGATGATTTCCCCGGGAATACATCCCATTGCAACGGCTTCAAGTTTTATTTTTTCAAGCATTGTATAATCAATATTTACTGTATATTCAAAACAAAAATATCGTTCCACAATTTGTGCGGCATCAATGCCTATTTTGGCACCTTTTGTGTATGCCCTTACCAGTCCGCCTGCGCCAAGCAAGGTTCCGCCGAAATATCTGGTAACAACAACGCATATATCTGTAAGCCCTTCCTTTTGTATAACGTCAAGTGTAGGTATACCTGCTGTGCCTGCAGGTTCTCCGTCGTCAGAATAGCGTTGAATATTGTTTTCTCTTACCTTGTATGCATATACATTATGTGTGGCATCGGGATGTTTAGAGCGTATTTTTTTTACAAACTCTATTGCCTCATCTTCTGTTGCCACGGGTTTTGCATAGCCGATGAATCTTGATTTTTTTTCAATAAATTCATCGGAGTTCTCTGTTTTTATTGTTTTGTAGCTATACAATAAAATCACTCACCATATTATAAGTTTTTGTATCTGCGGTAATGTCCATTAAAGTACCCTCCGCAGTATGTTCTTCTGAATTTACATTGGCATTTGAATATATTATCGAAAGCACAGAACCTTTGTTGTAAGGAATAAGTACTTTTACTCTATGTCTTTTTTCAGGCATTGCTTCACACAATGTTTCCAGAAGCAGGTCTATGTTATGTCCTTTTTTTACGCTGATTTCAACAGACATAGGTTTTGTTGAAACAAAATTTTCAACAAGGTCTATTTTGTTATATGCAGTAACTATCGGCTTTTGTGAAGCACCAAGTTCATAAAGTAACCCTTCAACAACATTTATATTCTGTTCAAGCTGAGGAGAAGATGCATCTACAACGTGTACAAGCACATCTGCAATAACCGCTTCTTCCAAAGTTGAACGAAATGCCTTTATAAGATGATGTGGAAGTTTTCGTATAAACCCAACAGTATCTACAAGTATAACAGGTGAACCATCAGGCAATGTAAGTTTTCGTGCAGTAGGGTCAAGAGTTGCAAAAAGCTTGTCCTCTGCAAGTACACCTGCATCTGTCAGGCAGTTAAGCAAGGAGGATTTTCCTGCGTTTGTGTAACCTACAAGTGCAATTTGCTGTAACCCCTCTTTTATACGTTGCTTGCGTTGGTTTTCTCTGTTTTTTTCCACTTCCTCAAGTTGTTTTCGAATTACGGAAATTCTGTTTCTTATATGTCGTCTGTCGGTTTCAAGCTTTGTTTCACCGGGGCCTCTTGTGCCAATACCACCGCCCAATCGTGAAAGGTTTACAAATGAGCCTGTAAGTCTTGTTAAGTAGTACTGAAGCTGTGCAAGCTCAACCTGAAGCTTGCCTTCCTTTGTTTTTGCACGGGATGCAAAAATATCCATAATAAGGGAGCTTCTGTCCATAACCCTTGTTCCGATGAAATCTTCTAAATTTCGTACCTGCGAACCTGTAAGCTCGTCATCGCATATGACAATATCTATTTCCTGCTGTTGACAAAAATCACGTATTTCTTCAGCCTTGCCTTCGCCAACGTATGTTGCGTTTTCTACAGCAGGTCTGTTTTGCACAAAGTGCGCAACAACTTCTGCACCTGCGGTCTGTGCAAGCAATTCAAGCTCTTGCATAGATTCTTCGGTACAGTCATTAAGTTCATCTCTGCTGCCTGTGTGTACTCCCACAAGCACAACTCTTTCGGGTTGTTCCATTGTATTGTGCAAATCCATATAAATTTCTCCCAAAACGGGTTACATTTCCCGTCTGCCCTCCATAGCTTTTGTAAGTGTAACTTCATCTGCGTATTCAAGGTCTCCGCCAACAGGAACGCCGTGTGCAATACGCGTTACTTTTATACCAAATGGTTTTATAAGCTTTGCAATATACATTGCAGTAGCCTCACCTTCAATTGTGGGATTAGTTGCCATTATAACCTCTTTTACAGTATCGTCTTTTAAACGTTCAAGAAGTTCAGGTATTTTAATGTCGTCGGGACCAATATTGTCCATTGGTGAAATAGCACCGTGCAACACGTGATAAAGACCGTGATATTCATTTGTTTTTTCAATTGAGATAACATCCTTTGGACTTTCGGTTACACATATTACAGAATTGTCACGTTTTGGACTTTCGCACAACGCACAAGTTTCTGTATCAGTAATATTCTGACACACTTTGCAAAGCTTAACCTGTGACTTTGCATTAATTATAGCATCTGAAAATGCCTTCGCCTCTTCGTTTGTTGAATTAAGAACATGAAAGGCAAGTCGTGTGGCAGTTTTTTTGCCTATGCCCGGCAATTTTGCAAATTGTTCTATTAATATTTCGAGTGGTGGTACAAAATACTCCATTAAAATAACCCCGGAATATTCATTCCGCCTGTGATTTTGCCCATCTGGTTCATAGAATCCTCATCAGCTTTTTTCATTGCATCATTAACCGCAACAATAATAAGGTCCTGAAGCATTTCAACATCATCAGGGTCACAAGCCTCCGGTGAAATAGCTATGTCAAGTAATTCTTTTTTACCTGAAACAGTAACTGCAACAGCACCGCCGCCTGCAGTAGCTTCAAATTTCTTTTCCTCCATTTCTGCCTGCATTTTTTCCATTTCTGCCTGCATTTTCTGGGCTTGTTTAATCATGCTGCTCATATTGCCCATGCCGCCGCCCATTCCGTTAAATCTGTGTTTAGCCATTTTTATTTCCTCCGTTAAAGTTAAATTTAAAATATAGAAATCTGGTCAACGTCACCTGCCATTGAAATAATATCATCCAATGGGTCTTTTGTTTCTGTGCCGTCAAATTCAGTTTCAGTTACATATTTTATATGTTCGCATTTTAGTAAACCTTTAAGGCTTGCTGTGAATTTCTCGTTTTCGCTCATAGCTTTTTTAAATATATCCTGTGCAACAACGTAGTGTATGCCGTCGCGTATTTTGATTTTACTCATTTTAAGCATTGTAGAGTGAGCCGCATCAATAGCAGAAAGCGTTTCTGCAAGATGAATTACGTTAACTTCGGTATCTGCGGTATTTTCATCAACCTTTGGTGCAACGGGTTCAAAGGTTGTATTTACATCTGAAGTAACAGTATTTTCTGTTGTGGATGAAACCTCGAAAGGAGGAGCATATTCGTCCAAAGGAGGAGCAGGAGGTATGTCGAAAGGAGGAAAATCTTCCTCTTCAAAGTCATCTGCCTCACTTACATATTCCTCATCGTCGTCTTCTTTGGCAATATTTTCATCTGTCGGAGAAGCCTCGAAAGGAGGAATTTCTTCCGCAACAGGAATTTCATTTTTTTTTATTTCAATTACGGGTTCAACCGGTTTTACGGATGCAACGGGAATATTGCCGGTTGCAATCATAGCTTCAATTTTAGCTAATCGTGCGGCAAAAGCTTCTGTGCTTCCGTCAGCTGCAGGGTCGCATAGTTTAACGGCAGCAGCTTCAAGCATAACTCTTGGGTTTGTAGACGTTTTGCAAAGTGCTGCAGTTTCTGAAAGAACCTTTACAATGTATAGTAAAACTTCTTTTGGAGCACTACCTGCAATTGATTTATACTTTTCAATATCCTCGGAAGATTTATCTATTATTTCTGAAGGATTTTCAAGAATTTTGCATATGAGTATTTCGCGTATGCACATTATAAGCTCGTCAATAAGATTCAAAATTTCCTTGCCCGATTCCATCATTTTATTTATGATGGCTATTGCAGAGGGAATATCAGAATTTATAAGCGCAACTGCAAGATTAACAAGAGCAGTACGACTTACAGAGCCTGTGACATTTTCAATATCTTCACGGGTGATTTCACCCTCAATGCCGCTGCAAAGGTCAAGTATGCTAAGAGCATCTCGCATTGATCCGTCACCAAGCTCGGCAACAAGCTGTATTGCATCCTGTGAAATATTTATACCGTCTTTTCTGGTGATTTCGCCGATTCTCCCTGCAATGTTTTTGGCAGAAATTCTGCGGAAATCAAAACGCTGACATCTTGATTGGATTGTGGCAGGAATTTTCTGCGGTTCTGTTGTAGCAAGTATGAATATTGCGTGTGCAGGAGGTTCTTCAAGTGTTTTTAAAAGTGCGTTGAATGCACTTGTGGAAAGCATATGAACCTCGTCTATTATATATATCTTGTATCTTACGTTTGCGGGGGTATATGAAATTTCATCCCTGAGTTCACGAATGTTTTCAACACCATTGTTTGAAGCGGCGTCAATTTCAACAATATCCATAATAGTATTGGATAAAATACCCTTACAGCTTGCACATTCGTTACATGGGTTTCCGTTAGGAAGTGGATTTTCACAGTTTACTGCACGGCTTAAAATTTTGGCAGTAGTAGTTTTACCCGTTCCTCTTGTACCGCAAAAAAGGTAGGCATGGGCAAGTCTGTTTGTTTTTATTTCAGTTTTAAGAGTATCTGTAATATGCTGTTGGCCCACAACATCTTCAAAGGTTGTAGGACGCCATTTTCTGTAAATAGCCTGATATGCCATACTGATGACCTCTCTCATAAATTTATAAAAAAACCGCACAGCCCAAATTCGAATTAATTCCCTCAGAGTATAAATAACCATCAACTCAAATTCGGCAAGGCTGCGTACACGTAAGAGTGGCTGCTTATTGCTGCTTCGTTCCCGACCTGACAAGGTTCACAGTTCTTAGTCACGCAGAACCAAATTTTTCAACATTGATAAATTAAACATTGACCTGAAAGTCTTAACCCTCATAAGGGCATTCGTCCCCATTATAGCGGATTATGGGTACAAGGCACCGCTAACGCCCCGACTAGTACGGATGGTATTATAATCTCCGCAAATGCGGAAAGTATAACCGTACAAATAATTATACTACAAAAATAATGAAAATTCAATATCTATTTGTAAAGAATTTTAAAATTTTAACTGTCTTTTGTTAAGTTTTTTGCCGAAAATAGCCTGAAACTCTCGAAGGGAGTATCTGTTATAAGGTAATCTATGTTGTTAAGGTCAGTTACAACAAACGAAGAGGTTTTTTTGAATTTTGTGGAATCACACATGAAAACCTTTGTTTTTGAGTTTTCAAGCATAACTTTACGAAGTGATGTTTCCATATCTGAATAGTCTGTTATTTTTCCGGTTTCATCTATTGAAGATGCTGAAAAAAAGCAGGTATCTATGCAAAAATCACGAATATCTGCCTCTGCGCGTTGACCTACGAAGGCTTTGGATGAAGGAACAAGTATTCCGCCCGTACAATGGACATTTATGTTCTTTTCACAAAGACGAGAACATACAAGAAGACTGTTTGTGACAACAGTTATGTTTTTATCAGCGGGTATGTAGTCTGCAAGGTGAAGAGTTGTAGTGGACCCGTCTATAAATATAACACTGTTTTCTTTTATAAGCCCTGCAGCTATTTTGCATAAAGGGATTTTTTTATCCATGTTTTTCCTGTTTCTGAAATCTATAGGAATTATTGAGTTTTCGTTGTCTGCAATCATTGCACCGCCGTGACTGCGGTTAACAAAGCCTTTTTCTTCAAGGTCGTTTAAATCTCTTCTTATGGTGGGAGCGCTTGAATACAAGGTTTTAACAAGATATTCCACCGTCGCAAAGCGTTTTTCTTTTAAAATTTCGATTATTTTTTCCTGTCGTTCAGTTTTCATTTTAATTCACCTCAAAATGATTGAAAATGATTGTTTATCTAAATTTTAGCCAAATATTGATTTATTTTGATTGAAATGATATGATAATGATAATATATTTATTTGGTATTGTCAACATCAGAAAGGAAGTATATAATATGATTAAACTTATTGCATTTGACCTGGACGGTACACTTACACAGCACAAAACACCGCTTGACGAAAAGAACAGGGCGGTTCTTAACAAGCTGGCAGAAAAATATCACCTTGTTATGGCAGGGGCAGGGCTTTGTATGAGAATTTTCAACCAGATGGAAAAATTTCCTATTGATATTATCGGCAGCTATGGAATGCAGGTTGGTAAATATAATAAAGATACAAAGGAGCTTGAAATTGTAACTGATATTTCGATGCCCGTAAATAAAGAAGAAATAGAAAAGAAAGTTACCTATTTAAGGGAAAAACACGGCTATACAGATTTTGCAGGTGACAATGTTCAGTATCACGCATCCGGCGTAATTACATTCCCTATTTTAGGTACTGCGGCAAAGCAGGAGGATAAGCTTGCATTTGACCCTGACAGAAGCAAAAGAAGAAGATTTTATGGTGAGGTTTGTGAGCTTTTTAGTGATTATAATGTGTTTGTAGGTGGTTCATCTTCATTTGATATGGCACCTAAACCTTACAATAAATACCATGCACTTGCAAAATATTGTGAAGAGCTTGGTATAAAACATGATGAGGCTGTGTTTGTTGGCGATGACTATGGACTTGGCGGTAATGATGAAAGCGTTTATAAGTCAGATTTTAATTTTATATGTGTAGATGATTACAGAGATTTTGAAAATTGCGTAAAGGAGCTGTTGTAAAATGGATTTTTCTAATATGCTTGCAGGGAAAAAGGACTGTGTTTGCGGTCGTGAACATTTATGCCCCATAAAAGGTGTAAGTGTAGGTAAGGGTGTAATAAATGATATTATAAAATATGCACAGGACTATAAAAGTATCCTTCTGGTATGTGACCAAAATACATTTAATGTATGCGGAAATAATGTTGCAGAAATTTTGCGTGATAAAATTTATGATGTTCTTGTGTATGAAAGCGAAGGCTTTTTAGTACCCGATGAGGCTGCAATTGAGCAAATGGAGGCAAAACTACAAAATGGAACAGACCTAATTGTAGGTGTAGGGTCAGGTGTTATAAATGACCTTTGTAAATATGTGAGCTTTAAGAAGGATTTGCCATACTTTATAGTTGCAACAGCACCCTCTATGGATGGCTATGCATCAAATGGTGCGGCTTTGATTATACAGAATATGAAAATTACATATTCGGCACGTGTACCCGAGGTAATTATAGGTGATACAGAAGTTTTGAAGGATGCACCTATGGAAATGATTAAGGCAGGCTACGGAGATATTATGGGTAAGTTCAGCTGTCTTAATGACTGGAAGTTAAGTAAGCTTATAAATGATGAGTATTTTTGTCAGTATGTATACGACCTTACTTATGATATAGTAAAAAAGACCAAGCCTCTCGCGAAGAAACTACTTGAACGTGATGAAGAAAGTGTAAAAACACTTATGGAAGCACTTGTAATTGTAGGTATTGCTATGGCATATATTGGTACATCACGTCCTGCATCAGGCAGTGAGCATCACCTTTCTCACTTCTTTGAAATTACGGGCATTATTGATGATGAACCATATTTCTGTCACGGCACTGATGTTGCATATTCTATGCTTGCGGTACAGGAGCTTCGGGATGAGCTTTTGAAAATGGATGTTCCGGTAAAAAAAGATTTTGATGAGGCTGACTGGGAAGAAAATATAAACAGAGTTTATAAAAAAGCAGCACCGGGAATTATTGAACTTCAGAAAAAGCTTGGTATGATTTATGATGATAAAATAGAAGTTTATAAGGAAAAATGGGCTGAAATAAAGAAAATATTAAGTGAAGTTCCAAGCGGTGAGGAAACAAAAGAAATGCTTGAAACTGCAGGTCTTCCCATTGTAGATTTTTACAAAATGTACAGCCCTGAAAAACTTTCTGATGCAATAAAATATGCAAAGGATTTAAAGGACAGATACACTGTTTTGTGGCTATACAACGATTTGAAGTAACAAAAAACCTGTGACAATATTGTCACAGGTTTTTTTATCATACTTTCGCATTGCTTAAAAAATCTTTAAGTCTTTGTGTTTTTGGATTTTCGAATAATTCCGCAGGAGTTCCGTCCTCGGCGATAACGCCGCCATCCATAAAGATGATTCTGTCGGAAACGTTTTTTGCAAAATTCATTTCATGTGTAACAATTATCATTGTCATATCGTCATCAGCAAGTGATTTAATTATCTTTAAAACCTCATTTGTAAGTTCTGGATCAAGTGCAGATGTAGGCTCGTCAAAAAGCATTATTTTAGGGTTTAGTGCCAATGCTCTTGCAATTGCCACACGCTGTTGCTGACCGCCTGAAAGCTGACACGGATAGCTTGCCACTTTGTTTTCAAGACCTGATTTTTTTAATAATTCAAGAGCGTTATCTTCAATTTCTTTAAAAATTTCCGCTTTGTTTGTTTTGTAGTCAGGACGTTTTTTTGCAAGCAGTTTTGGTGCAAGTGTTATGTTTTCAAGTACATTGTACTGAGGAAATAAATTAAATGACTGAAAAACAAAACCAAAATTAAGCTGCATTTCTCTTTTTTCTTCAGGGGAATGCTTTGTTTTTATGTTTGCATCAAAAATTGTGTTTCCGTTTACGGCAACAGACCCTTTGTCTGCAGTTTCCAAAAAGCCGATGCAACGAAGAAGGGTTGTTTTACCGCTTCCGGAAGAGCCGATAATTGATATAACCTGACCTTCCTCCATAGAAAAATCAATACCTTTAAGTACGTTTTCTTTTCCAAAGCTTTTACATATATTTTTAACTTCTAATATTGACATAATTCTAACCTCTGTAATAATTCATTTTCTTTTCTATGTAACCGAACAAAATTGTAAGAAGTCCGCAGAACAACAGGTAAAAAGCACCTGTGTAGAAAAGTGGCCACACAAGACCTGCCGACTTAGCAAAGGCCTGCGCGTTCCAGATGATTTCATATACGGCAATAATTCTTGCAAGCGAAGTATCTTTTACAAGAGTAATGATTTCGTTACTCATAGGAGGTACAATTTTCTTTACAACCTGGAAAAGGATGATTTTAAAGAAAACCTGCACCTTTGTAAGACCAAGTACCTGACCTGCTTCATACTGACCTACTGACATACTTTCTATTCCGCCACGGTAAATTTCGGAAAAATAGCAGGCGTAGTTTATAACAAAAGCTATCATAACCGCCATAAATCTTTCAGGAACTTCCCAGCCTGCAAGCCATTGAATAACAGGGTTTATGCTTCCTGTAGCTTCTGCCCATTTACCTACGATGCCGGGAACGTAGAATATTGCTATAAGCTGAAGCATAAGAGGGGTACCTCTTATAATCCATACAAAAACTTTCACAAGCCATTTTAGAGGTTTGAATTTGCTCATAGAACCAAAGCTTATTATAAGTCCAAGTGGAAGAGCAAATAAAAGTGTAAGCAAAAATATTTTAATTGTAACAAAAAAACCTTCCAGCAAAGATGCTGTTACAGTCCAGAACATAAAATCACATCCATTTATAATTACGTGAAAAAGCAGAAAGCTTCCGGAAGGGAAACTCTCTGCCGATTATTTGATAAATAATTATTTAGCCAATGTCAAGCTGTATTTTTCAGCAAGTGCAGTCAATGTGCCGTCAGCAATCAATTCATCAATAATCTTGTTAACTTCTGCTGTTACGTCAGAATCTTTTCTGAAACCGATACCGTAATCTTCTGATGTCAAAGCAATGCCTGCAGCAAGGTTTGCATAGCTTGTGCCTTCGCCTGTCATTGCATTAGCCATTGTAATATCGATTACGCAAGCATCAGCAGCACCTGATGAAACTTCCATCAAAGCATCAGCCTGTGTCAAAACGCCTGTTGATGTGTAGCCTGCATCCTTGATTGCAGCTTCACCTGCTGAACCTGCTTCAGCAACGAATTTCAAATCTTTCAAATCTTCAACTGATTTGTAGTTTGCAACTTTGTCAGCTGCCATAACAACTACCTGAGCATTTACAACATATGGGTCTGTAACGTTCATACCGTTTTTAACTTCGTCAGTAATTGTCATACCATTCCATACGCAGTCAATAGCTTTAGATTCAAGCTCCATAATCTTACCGCTCCAGTCAATTTCGATAAACTCAACTTTTACGCCAAGTTTTTCTGCAACTGCAAGAGCAAATTCTGTGTCGAAACCTGTCCATTCGCCATTGTCATCTTTAAAGTTCATTGGTGCGTAGTCTGTAATACCTACAACCATTGTGCCCTTGTCTTTTATGTAAGCAAGGTCTGAATCGGAAGCCGGTTCTGTTCCGCAAGCTGCAAATGAGAATACCATAATTGCAGCCAAAAGTAATGCTAAAATCTTTTTCATAATTAAAATCTCCTTTTTGATAAGTGCCTCGGCACTTTCGTTTTTGTAGGGATATTGTATCACAATAATTTAGCGTTGTAAAGTGGTAAATTAAAAAAGTGATATTTTTTATGCAAATTTATATATTTTTACCTATAAAAAACAGATTTATGCAAAAAATTGAAAAAAATTTAACAATGTAATAGATTAACATTGACAAAGGACGCATTTTTTTGTAGAATATATAAGGTAAGTTTTGTTTACAAACAAATGAAAGGAGAAATAAAATGATTTACTCACATGAAGTAGAAAATATGTGTCCAATCGCTAAAGGTGCGAACCACGGTCCTGCTCCAATTCCGCAGGAAGGTCTTTGGACAAAAGCAAAGGAAATTAAAGATATCAACGGTTTTACACACGGTATCGGCTGGTGTGCTCCACAGCAGGGTGCTTGTAAGCTAAGCCTTAACGTAAAAGAAGGTGTTATTCAGGAAGCATTGGTTGAAACAATCGGTTGCTCAGGTATGACTCATTCTGCTGCTATGGCTTCTGAAATCCTTGTTGGTAAAACTATTTTGGAAGCACTAAACACTGACCTTGTGTGTGATGCTATCAATACAGCTATGCGTGAACTTTTCTTGCAGATTGTTTACGGTAGAACACAGTCAGCTTTCTCTGAAAACGGTCTTCCTATCGGTGCAGGTCTTGAAGACTTGGGTAAAGGTCTTCGCAGCCAGGTTGGTACAATGTACGCAACACTTGCAAAGGGCCCACGTTACCTTGAAATGGCTGAAGGTTATGTTACAAGAGTTGCTGTTTCAGATGACGATGAAATTATCGGTTATGAATTCGTTAAACTTGGCGTAATGATGGAAAACATCAAAAAAGGTATGTCTGCTGATGAAGCTTTGAAAAAGGCTACAGGCACATACGGCAGATTTGATGATGCAGCTAAGTACATCGATCCAAGAACAGAATAGGAGGAAGAAAAAATGGCTTTGTTTGAAAGTTACGAACGCAGAATTAATCAAATTAACGAAACACTTAACAAATATGGCATTTCTTCTTTGGAAGAGGCTGAAAAGATTTGTAAAGATAAAGGTATCGACGTTATCGATATCGTTAAAGGCATTCAGCCAATATGCTTTGAAAATGCAGGTTGGGCTTACCTTGTAGGTGCAGCTATCGCAATTAAAAAGGGTATTAAAGTTGCTGCTGATGCTGCTGAAACAATCGGTGAAGGTCTACAGGCTTTCTGTATCCCCGGTTCAGTTGCTGATGACAGAAAAGTAGGTATCGGTCACGGTAACCTTGGCGCTATGCTTCTTCGTGAAGATACAAAGTGCTTCGCTTTCCTTGCAGGTCACGAATCATTCGCTGCTGCTGAAGGTGCTATCGGTATCGCTAAAACAGCTAACAAGGTTAGAAAGGTTCCTCTACAGGTTATCCTTAACGGTCTTGGTAAAGATGCTGCTAAGATTATTTCAAGAATCAACGGTTTCACATATGTTCAGACAGATTTTGACTATGCTACAGGTAAACTTAACATCGTTTCTGAAAAAGCATATTCAGATGGTGAAAGAGCAAAGGTTAGATGCTACGGTGCTAACGACGTTCGTGAAGGTGTAGCTATTATGCATCAGGAAAAGGTTGACGTTTCTATCACGGGTAACTCAACAAACCCAACTCGTTTCCAGCATCCTGTTGCAGGCACATATAAAAAGGAATGTAACGAAATCGGCAAGAAGTATTTCTCAGTTGCTTCAGGTGGCGGTACAGGTCGTACACTTCACCCAGATAACATGGCTGCAGGTCCTGCTTCTTACGGTATGACAGATACAATGGGTCGTATGCATTCTGACGCTCAGTTCGCAGGTTCATCTTCAGTTCCTGCTCACGTTGAAATGATGGGACTTATCGGTATGGGTAACAACCCAATGGTAGGTGCTACTGTTGCAGTTGCAGTTGCTATTGAAGAAGCAATGAATAAATAATTTTGCATATAAACTAAACGCCGCTGATAATTCAACGGCGTTTTTCATTTTTGCTTTAAATGTTCAATTATTTTGTATATAAGCTTTATATCTTCGTCTGTTAGTCCTTCGGTTTTTATACAGGCATCGGTGTTGATGCCGAGCAGGTAATCGGTTGAAACTTTAAAAATGTGTGATAGCTCAAGCAAGTATTGAGTTGAAGGAGTGGATATTCCCATTTCCCACGCATTTACACTTGAACGGGTAATGCCTAGGCGTTTTGCCAATTCTGCCTGTGTTAAATTTTTTTCTTCCCTCAAAAACTTTATTTTGTCTGCTATCATTTTCTTCACCTCAATATGATTATATACATATCATTTTGATATTGCATTATCATAATGATAATATAAGTTGACAAAGTTCTTTTTTTGTGTTAGAATAATCATACTTTAATATGTATCGAAAGGAAGAATGTTATGAAAAGAATTTTGTGCTTGGTTTTGACAATGTTGTTATTGGCTTCTGTTGCACCGTCTGTTATGGCAAGTGATAACATAAAAGTAAAATTGGGTGGGGAATTAATTAAATTTGACGTACAGCCTCGCTTGATAAACAGTAGAACGATGGTTCCGCTTCGTGCAATATTTGAAGCTCTTGGAGCAAGTGTTGAGTGGGATAATGACACCCAGACTGTTACATCAACTAAAGGTGACACAACTATTAAACTGACAATTAACAACCCTACAATGTATGTTAATGATAAAACGGTTACACTTGATAGTCCTGCTTGTTTAGTAGATGGCAGAACACTTGTACCTGTCAGGGCGATTTCGGAAGCATTTAATCTGAAAGTTGATTGGGTTAATGAAACAAAAACAGTTAGAATAAAAAAAGAAACATCTTTGATGAGTGAATCGAGTTTTTTTGGTGTAACTTGGTCATATACTTATGATGATAATGGACGAGAAATAGAAAGAAAAAATGTTACATATCCGGAAATATATGTGACTTCCGAATATGATGTTAATGATAATTTAATTAAAGAAAAATATAGTGCAAACGGTAGTTCAGCTACATATGAGTATGATGAAAACGGAAATTTGATTTTTGAAAAAAATTCTGATGGCTCATGGATTAAAAATGAATACAACGATAAAGGACAAAAGACTTTTTCATCAACTTCTCAGGGTACATGGCAAAAATCAACATATGATTCAGAAGGTCGCTTGATAAAAGATGAATATAGTCCTAATGAATATAGTGATGGTTTATGGTATGAGTATGAGTATAATGAGCAAGGTGTTTGCATAAACACAAAAAGCAAGAGCAATCCAAACGGATTTACTGTAAAATTTGATGAACGAGGCAATGTTATTTTTAAAGAATTGCTGGATAAAGATAGTGCGTTCTTTTCGTGGTATAAATATGATTATGATATAAATAACAATCTAATCTACGAAACATATGGATATGATGGAGATAAAGAGAATGATAATTGGAAAAAATATGAATATGATAAAAATGGTAATTTGACTTTTGAATCGGATAGTGATGGTTATTGGAAAAAATATGAATATGACAAAAATGGTAATTTGATTTTTGAATCAGATGCTGACGGTTCATTTGTAAAGTATATAATAATGGAAATATAATAATTCGGAGTGGCTTACAAAAGCCGCTCCGTTTTTCTGTCTGTTCGTAAAGGTATACTTTTACACAAAATCCGCACTATCTGATTCAAAACTCTTGCCTGCAAGGTAGCCTAAACATTGATATTCAAGTTCTTTTTCAAACACAAGCTTATATGCGTGGAGTGCCTGATGTTTTCGGGCACTTTTATTTTTATCAAGCTTTGAATATTTTCCGTCACCTACAAGCGGATTGCCTATGTGGGCAAAGTGGGCACGAATCTGGTGTGTTTTCCCTGTAATCAAATCTACCTCCACAAGTGTATTTTGTCCAACCTGCTTTATTGTTTTATATGCAGTAATAATTTTTACTGCACCATCCTGCTTTTTATCGGTTACATATACCTTGTTTTTTACCTTGTCTTTAAAAAGGTAGGCGGTCATTGTGTCGCTTTTCTTTTTAAGTGTGCCTTCCACCAATGCAAGGTAGTATTTATGCACTTTTCTTAGTTTTATAATTTCATTCATTTCCCTTAGTGCTTCTGCATTTTTTGCCGCAATTACAATACCGCTTGTATTACGGTCTATGCGGTTGCAAAGGGACGGAACAAAGCTGTTTTCTTTTTCGGGATTATACTCACCTTTTTCAATAAGGTAGGAATACAGTTGATTTACAAGGGTGTTTACTGTGCCGTTGTCGTCGTCGTGTACCACAATGCCTGCACGTTTATCTATTAAAATAATGTTTTCGTCCTCATAAACAACATCAAAATCTGCCTTTACTTTTGTAACAGGTGTTTTTTCTGTTTCGAAAAACTCATCATTTATGTACATTTCAAGCACATCGCCAACCTGCAATACGTCTGCCTCATTACCTCGTTTACCGTTTATCTTTATTCTCTTTTTTCTTATACTTTTGTAAATCATGGATGTAGGCATTGCCGACTTAAAGAATTTGTGCATAAATTTATCAAGTCTTTGCCCGGCATCATTTTTTTCAACAATAATTTTTCTCATAAAAATCTTCCTTATATAAATGTATATTTATTTTATCATATTTTCTGTGACTTTGACAATACTAAAAAGGGTGATTTGTTATGAAAAGAATAAAAATATTGGAGTTTTGTTGTTTTTCAGTTCTGGTATTGCTTGCCTTGAGATTTTTTTATATAGGTGTTGTGAAAAATGAAGAATATACAAAGGCAGTTATGGCACAACGTGTTTCAAAGGTTGAGTTTAAAAGTCCCCGTGGAATTATTTACGACCGTAATATGATTAAAATAACCGATTCAAAAATGAAGCTTGTTGTAAAAGATGGTAAGCCATATTATGTGGGCAAACGCAGCGGCGATATGTTCAGCCATGTAATCGGGTATATTTCGGCTGACGGTAGCGGAAGTGGTATTGAGGGTGCGTTTGATTATGTATTGTCAACGGATGAGTTATCCTCGATATCTTACCTTCGTGATATAAATAATAACAAAATATCAGATGGTTATCGTATTGATGTTAAGGAGTCTTATAGTGGTATATCTCTTACCCTTGATTACCATATACAGAAAATAGTTGAGAATGCGATGGATGAATTTGGCATTAAAGGTGCGGCAATTGTTGTTGATGTTAAAGACGGCAGTGTTCTTGCGATGGCAAGCAGACCTGATTATGATGCGGATAACCTTGAAAAATATCTTGACGGAACAGATGGCGAACTTCTTAATAAAGCAATTTTGCAGTATAATCCGGGTTCTGTATTTAAAATTATAGTTACAGCAGCCTATCTGGAAAATCACTACAATGACGAATTTGTTTATAATTGCACAGGCAGTACGGAAATTGACGGAATAGAGTTTGTGTGTCACAAAGAAGCGGGGCACGGGCTGCAAAGTCTTGATATGGCATTTGCTAATTCCTGCAATTGTGCGTTTTACGAGCTTGGGAATATTGTGGGGATTGACGAAATACAAAAATATGCTGCGGAATTTGGTTTATGTGAAGAGGTTCTTAAAATAAACGGAATATATGAGGATTCGGGATATGTTCCGAAAAATGCAGAAGGAAGGGCGGAGCTTGCCAATATCTCTATTGGTCAGGGAGATGTTATGGCAACGCCATTGCAAATTGCTGATGTGCTTTGTACAATTTGTAACGGTGGTAACAGAAAACAACTTTCAATGATACAGGGAATTGTAGATGAAAATGGTATTTGTAACAAAATAGCAAGTGTAGATGTAGGAAGAATTATAAGTGAAACAACAGCAAGGCGTATGGTTGAACTTATGGATTTTGCAGTTTCTGAGGGTACGGGTAAAAATGCTCAGGTGGATCATTGCGGCGCAGGTGGAAAGACGGGGTCGGCAGAAACAGGCTGGGAAAAAGATGGTGAAATTATGCAACAAGGATGGTTTGCCGGGTATTTCCCTGCAAAGGAGCCACAGTATGTATGTGTTGTAATTGCAGAAAACGGTACAAGCGGAAGCTTATCTGCGTGCCCCGTATTTCAAAGGATAGGTAATGATGTCAGACAAAGTGGATACGTAGGAAATTAGTGAAAGTTAACAAAAAAACAAATAAATTCCTACGTAGCTGTTGAATAAAATGCTTGATTTTTTGTTTTTTGTATGATAAAATTATAATACTTATACAGTATTTTTAAAAATATTTTTTATGGGAGGGAATAAATATGAAAAAAATCTCTAAAATTTTAGCTGTATTGCTTACTTTGACAATGCTTTTTAGCACTGTTGGTTATGCAGCATCTTTTTCTGATGTAAATTCAGAAAACAATTTTTACGAATCTATTCAGATTCTTTCGGGTCTTGGTATAATTAACGGTTATACCGATGGTACGTTTGGCCCTGAAAGAGACGTAACACGTGCAGAGTTTGCTACAATGCTTATGAGAGCAATGGCAAGTGCGGGTATAGGAAGTCCTGACCCTGCAGGAACACCTTTTAAAGATTTGAATGACGCAGCATGGGCTATTGGTGATGTTAAAACTGCTTATGATTTAGGTATTATAAATGGTATGACAGCAACTACTTTTGAACCAAACAGTAAGGTTACATATGAACAGGCTCTTAAGATGATTGTTTGTGCACTTAATTATGGCGGACAGGCTGATGCTGTTTATAAATCTGCGGTTGCTACAAATCCTAACACAAAATGGTATTATGGTTATGTGCAGACTGCAAAATCTCTTGGTCTTACTGACAATGTTGTGGTTATGCAGGAACAACCTGCAAAGCGTGCTCAGATTGCACAGATGATATACAATGCTCTTGATGTTAATATGCTTGAAAAGATTGAAGTTGCAGGCGGCGAAGCAATGTATATGGAATCAAACCAGAACTGGTTGAAGGATAAGCTTAAGGTTACAAGAGTTCAGGGTGAACTTCTTGCAGATGAAAGCAATACAATTTCTTCTGATGGTGCTACAGCACGTCCCGGTTATGCTTTGTTATCAGATAACACAACAAACAAAAACAACACAATCCATAAGAATGGTATTTCTCTTGACGGACTTTTGGGTAAATCTGTAGAATATTACTATAAGACAGATATGGATGGTTTGAAATCTCTTGTTTTGATTTATGGCAAGGCAGGTTCAAATATTTCAATGAAGATTGATGCTGTTAACATAGATAGAATTTCAGGTAACTACGATGATGGTTATACTGTATCTTATTACGAGAATGCAACAGCAATTAAGGCAAAAACACTTAAGGTGTCAGCTAAACCTATTATCTCTTTTAACGGTGAAGTAAGAACAAATGTTTCAGTTGCTGACCTTAACATAGAATCAGGCTCTTTGGAATTTATGTCAAATGGCGGAGATTACAATAAAATTAATGTTGAAGCATTTGAAACTTATGTTGTAAAATCTGTTAACAGAACAGATAAATACATTGTTGATATGTACAGAACAGCTGGTTCAAATACTCTATACCTTGATGATGAAGATAGTAACTATATAATCAACATAAAAAATGCATCAGGTAGCTCGGTTGGTATTACAAACATATCTCAGTATAATGTACTTACTGTAAAGAAAGGTAAGGGAAATGGCAACAGAACATCTGTTGACGTTACTGTATCAAACAAAAATGTTTCCGGTTCTATTAAGGAAATAGATGTAGATTATGTTAATATTAATGGTACAGAGTACCAGATTTCTGCATACCTTGATAAGTACAGTGGAAGTGCTCTTGATTCATTCAGAGTAGGTGATGCATGTAAGGCTTATCTTGATAAGGATGGAAAAATTGCATATATTACAAAATCAGCAAGTTCATCTTCGTTCTTTGGCTACATTTCTACTGCTTCAGCAAAGGACGATGTTGTAAGAGTTGCAATTGTTTCACAGAAAACTCCTTCAATGGGTTCACCATATGTAAACTTGGCTAAAAGGGTTAAAATTGACGGTGAAACATACACAAACACAGATACTATCCTTGAATTGCTTAAAGGCAGTGCAGGAGAAGCTAATACAAACATCGATGGCAACAAAACAGACTATTCACAGCTTGTAAAATATACAATCAATGCTGCCGGTGAAATTACAGATATCGATACAGCTTATATCAGCGAAGATGAAGACCCGGCTGACGAAACAACACTTAAAGCGTTTGCGGTTGCAAGAAAATCCGGAAATCTTATGCAGTATAAGTCTTCAAGTTATGACTTTATAGGTGCATCAAATTCAGATAAGTTCCGTATTAACTCAAGTACACAGGTATTCCTTGTTCCACTTGACAGAACTGAATTTGAGTCATATGGAAGAAAATCAAGCAGTTTCTTCAAAGATGGTCAGCAATATGTTGTTGAACCATACAATGTAACCGGTGGACTTAACATAGCGGAAGCGGTTATTGTTTATGAAACTGAAGCTACAGAAGCAAAGGTTGAGTATAATACACCTATATTCATAATTTCTTCTATTTCACAGACAACAAATGCTGATGGCAATACAAGTGATAGAGTTGTAGGTTATCAGATATCCAGCAATGGTACTGTAACTGCGAATAAAGAATACTACACAGCTTCAGATGGTGTGGTTTATGGTGAATACTCAGTTGGTGATGTATTGGTATTTGTAACTGATAACAAGGGTTACATTAAGGAAGATACAATTATTCTTGCTTTGGATGCAGATAATTTTGAAGCAGGCAAAAAGGTTATAAAAGAAGGTTCTACAACACATCAGACAGAATTGTATAAAGGTTTGCTTTTGGGCGCAGATTATGATGGTGAATCAACAACAGTACAGATGTTTGATATGGAATTGGTAGATACTCCTGCAGAATGTACAGGTGAGTTGGATTATTCAGGCAGAACATCATCTTCAACTAAGTTCTTTGTATATGACCCTGAAGCTAAGGGTGCAGATAAGCTTACTCAGCAGGATGGCTTTGATTTGACATCATTGGCATCATACAACGAAACTATTGAAACAGGTACTCCACTGGCGGCAAAACTATTCATATATGAATACTATGGTGCTGTAAGAGCAATTATAGTTGTAAAGTAAAATCGACTGAATATAAAATCCCGCAATCTAAAAGATTGCGGGATTTTTGTAATTATAAGTCTGTTTTTGGATATTTAGGGCAAGGTATTTCTTCTCGAATAACAGGTTTTGCCCATTGTACAGCATTTTTGATAATTGTCTGTATTTCAGGTATTTTATATGTGGGATTTGTTTCGTGTCCCGGCTGGAAATAGAATATTTTGCCGTAACCTCTTTGCCATGTGCAGGCACTGCGGAAAACCTCGTGACTTGTGTAAGTTCCAATCATTAATAGTTCGTCGGGTGTTGGAATGTCAAATCTTTCACCATACATTTCCTCGGCAGGCAGGTCAAAATATTCACCTATTCCTCTCATGATTGGGTGAATGGGGTTTATATTCCACAGTCTTTCCTTTTCACCGTCACGCCATTTAAGGTTACAGGTTGTTCCCATAAGCTTTTTGAAAAGTTTTGAATGGTGGGCTGAATGGAGGAATATTGCTCCCATTCCCTGCAGAATGTGATTGTAGCACATTTCCACAACTTCATCCGGCACAAACTGGTGAAACCCATGACCCCACCATATAAGGACATCTGTATCCGCCAAAAGCTCTTCGGTAATTCCACAGTTGGGAATAAGTTCAAGGTTTTCGTCGTATTCTGTAACTGTTCTTACCAAAACTTCATCGTTTTCCAAAAACTCCTTTAGCACAGCGTGCATTCCGTTGGGATATACCTTCTTAACTTGCTCTCTTTTTTGTTCATGATTAAATTCGTTGAAAACTGTAACTTTTATCATAGTCTTTTCTCCTTATAACTGAATTTCTCTGCCTTCTTTGGCTGATTTATATATTGCCTGCAAAATCTTAATCATATCCACACCTTGTTGCGGTTGGAAAATTGGTTTTGCTCCATTTAAAACAACATCCGCAAAGTGCTTTAGATTTTCTTCGTGACCGCCTTTTACTGCAGCGTTGTTTATTTTAGGAAGATAGTCTACGGTTTTTCCGTATTCCTCCGTAAATATTTTTAACATATCGTCATCACTTGACCATACAGAGCCTGCCTTTTCACCGCGAAGCTCTACAAATCTTCTTTCCTTTTCTACATTGGATGCCCATGAAAATTCAATTTGCAGACAAGCACCGTTGTCAAAACGGATAAATCCCATTGCGAGGTCTTCTACGTCAAATGTGCCGTCGGCATTTTTGTCACCGAATTTTGATTCCTTGGAATCGCTTATATCCTCCGAATTTGCAAACTTATTGTATGCACAGCCCGAAACTGCCACAGGTGTGGGACTACCCATAAGCCATATTGAAAGGTCAATCATATGTACTCCAAGGTCAATAAGCGGTCCGCCGCCTGATTGTGCCTTGGTTGTAAACCAACCGCCTCTGCCGGGGATGCCGCGACGTCTTTGCCATCCGCATCTTGCCGCATAGATGTTACCCATCTTGCCGTCATCAATGTATTTTTTTAAAAATGTTGATGTTGTAAGGAAACGGTTGTTTCTCATTACCATAAGGATTTTGCTGTTCTTTTCTGCCGCCGCCTTCATAGCCTCTACCTTTTCGACATCTACTGCATCGGGCTTTTCACAAAATACGTGCAAGCCTTTTTCAAGTGCGTCTATTGCAATAACAGAATGCAGATAGTTAGGTGTGCAAATGTCTACTGCATCAAGACCTTCTATGTTAAGAACATCTTTATAATCTGTGTAGTATACAGGAATGCCGAATTTTTCTGCAACACTTTTTGCCCTTTCGGGAATAATGTCACATATAGCAACAATTTCTGCTTGCTCAATATTTTCGTATGCAGGAAGGTGTGCGTGCTGACAAATACCACCTGCACCTATAATGGCTATTTTCATCTTCTTTGACATAAAATCACCTCAATTTTGATTTTGTTAATTTTAATATAGCATTTTTAAAAATAATATGATATACTTTTAATAACAAAAAATATCGAAATTCTGATATGAGGTGATTTTTTGATAATTGATGAGGGTATGGCTGTAAGAAACGGAGAAAGGCTTAATATACAATGTATAATGCTTAATGGAGAAAAGGACATACTTCCTAAAATACATAAATATCATTACCATAAATATATTGAATTTCTGTACTTTTTGGAAGGAGGATCCAATGTTCTGGTTGGTGAGGAAAAGATTTTTTGTAAAAAGGGAGAGCTTTTTATCATTTATCCAAACGAGCCTCACACATTAGAACACCCCGAAGACAACAGATATTATGTAATAAAATTTTTGCCCGATATTTTAAATGCAACAGAGCAAAGCTTAAAAGAATTTGAATATACCTTTAACTTTAATATAGGTACACATTCAAGAGTAATTGAGGATACGGACAGAGAGCTTAAGAAGCTTTTTGATGATGCTTATGAAAGATTTACAGAAAACAAATATTCAAATGAGCTTTTTGTAAGGGCAGACCTTATAAGAATATGTGCTGAAATCGTCAGCAGATGGCACGCTAACGGGGAAACTGTATCCATAAGCACTACAACGGGGCATGAAAATTTGCTTGCAATACAAAAGGTTATAGAAAAAACCAAGGAAACAAACGGAGCATTTAAAACGCATGAGGCTGCAAAGATGTGTAATATGAGTGACGGACACTTCTCAAGAATTTTCAACTTGGTTGTGGGTATGAATTTTATGCAGTATGTAAAAAGTGTAAAAATGGAAGAGGCAGAGCGTCTTTTGAAGTGTACAGATAAAACAATAACAGATATAGCACAGCTGCTTAGTTATGGGTCAACCAGTCATTTTATAGAGGATTTCAGAAAAGAAAAGGGAATATCGCCAAAGCAGTACAAGAAAAAGGGAATGTAAAAAACAAAGTTTTTTACATTCCCTTATATTATTCACCTAATGATTTTTTAGAATCAACGGTAACCTTTTTGCTGTAACAGGAAAAAATTGTTTCAACAAAATCCTTGTTCATTTTAGGAGTAATCCAGCTTATAACAGGTACAAGAATTATGCCACCTACCATTGCCAGAACACCACAGTTGATTGGTGATTGAATAACTACAGGGAAGACAGGTCTTGCAAGCATATTCAAAATCATAATGCCTGCACCGAAAACAAATGATGTCCATACTGCAGCCTTTGTTGTTTTTTTATAGTACAAGCCAAACAGAAACGGTGCAAGAAATGCGCCTGCCAGAGCACCCCAGGAAATTCCCATCATATCTGCAATATATCCAAGCTTACCTTTGTTTATGGCAATTAAGGCTGATATTACAATGAACACAACTATAAGCACACGCATAACAAACACTTGTTTTTTGTCCGACATATTCTTTACCATATGCCCTTTAATCATATCCAGTGTAAGAGTAGAGCTTGAAGCAAGTACAAGTGATGAAAGTGTAGACATTGATGCCGAAAGTACAAGAACAATTACGATGCCGATAAGCATGTCAGGAAGATTTTCGAGCATCAAGGGTATAAGACCATCGTAGCCGTCGGATGGAAGCGTTGTTGTAAAAAGTCTTCCGAATCCGCCGAGGAAGTAACAACCGCCTGCAACTATAAAGGCAAATGCAGTTGAAATTATTGTTCCCTTTGTAATATCCTTTTCACTTTTAATTGCGTAAAATTTCTGCACCATCTGCGGTAATCCCCATGTGCCAAGTGAGGTGAGTATTATAACACACAATAAGTTAAATGGTTCGGGTCCGAAAAACGAATTGTAAACACCTGAAGATTCACCCGGGATTTCTGCAAGATTTGCAAGAGCGTTTTCAAAACCGCCCTGTCCGTTTAATACAGCCCAGATAACGGCTACTATACCAACCAACATAATAATACCCTGTATAAAGTCATTTATTGCAGTTGCCATATATCCGCCTGCTGTTACATAAATGCCTGTAAGTAATGCCATACCAATTACAATGTAGCTGTAAGGTATGCTTGGGAATGCCATATTAAACAAATTTGAAAGACCGTTGTACAGCGATGCTGTGTACGGAATAAGGAAAATGAAAACAATTATTGAAGCAAAAATTTTAATAGCATTGCTGTCAAAGCGTTTTCCGAAGAATTCAGGCATTGTTGCAGAGTGAAGATGCTGTGACATAAGTCTTGTTCGTCTTCCTAAAATAACCCACGCAAGAAGTGAGCCGACAAACGCATTACCTATGCCTATCCAGGTTGATGCAATACCAAACCTCCAGCCGAACTGTCCTGCATAGCCTACAAAAATAACTGCAGAAAAATATGATGTGCCGTAAGCAAAGGCTGTAAGCCAAGGTCCTACTGAACGTCCGCCAAGTACAAAACCATTAACGTCCGTTGTACTTTTACGGCAATAGATACCGACACCAATCATAACTGCAAAAAATACTACCAACATTAAAACAACCATTTTTTTCTTCCTCCTTTTTTGGACGAAAAAAAATCCCGTCCAACATAATATAATTATGAGGACGAGATGAAAGTTCCCGCGGTACCACCTCATTTTGACAACGCCTCACGGTGTTGCCCTTTACAAGTACATAATAATACTCTGACACAATAACGGTTGTCAACCGTCACAGCCTACTTAATTTAATAATTGTTCGGTGTGCTGCTCTTCGGATGTATTCAATGTCCGCTTCCCCTCCGGCTCACACCAACCGCCGTCTCTCTCGTGGTTATCACAAACATCTACTTGTTCCAAGTCATAGCATTTAGTGGTTTGTTTAACTGTTTAGAGGTATTTTAGTACTTTTTTTAAAAAATGTCAAGAGGCAATTTTACATTGTGTACTTGGCGTTTTAAACAAAAAAAACGTCGTTTTTTTGTGAATTTGACCAAATGAGGGAAAAAATAAGGATTATGTGATAAAAAGTCATTTTGCTTAATTGACAATCACATTTAAGTGTGCTATACTAAAGTAACATATGGAATGGAGGAAAAACAATGTTTAATAAGGTAATTGATTTTTGTAAAAAGAGACAAAATTTAGTGTTAGGCTTACTTGTAGTGTGCTTTGTGGCACTGCTTTTTGTTCAGACAATTTCTATAACAGGTGTACATACTGATGCAACAGTAAAAGATTTTTCAATTATGCGAATTGTAAGCGTACCTACACAGGGTGACGTTAAAACAAGTACTGCTATATTTAAGGATGAAATCGGAAAAGATGTTTTCAGTTTTGACCATTTGTTCAACAACGTATACTCACTTTTTGTATTCGGCATAATTGCTTTGGTGTTCTGCTTTGCAAAATATAACAAAACAATTCTTGCAAAGGTAATTTGTTTGTTGTACGGAGCATATGGCTTGTATTCAGTTGTTGCTACAAAAAATATGGCTTATATTTTGAGTACTTATGATGGCACTTTTATACTTAAGATTGTTGTGGCAGCTTTGATAATTTTAATTTCTATAGCATCAATTGTTGCTATGATTATTGAGCTTTCTAAAAACGAATGGCTTAAATATGTTAATGTACATGCTTTCCTTAACTGCTTGAGTGCATTTGTTGTATTTGTAACTTTAGCTTTGATGTTTATTCCTTTTGAATATAAGAATAATACAGCTTCAATTATGGGATTTATGTTGATGCCAAGTAACTATTCCGGCGGTTTCCTTACAGCATACAGAAGCTTGTTGGGTAATGTAACTTTTAACTCTTCAATTATTATTCCGGTTGTTGTATTTGTACTTGGAATTATGGCAAGTATAATCGGTGCAGGTAGCCATAAAAATGCAGTTGCACCAGTTTTGTCAGCAGTATGGGCTGTTTTGGTTGCACTTGGTTGCTTCTTAAACCCACTTATGAGTCTTGATGGTAATTTTATAATATACGTTGTTTTGGCAGTTGTTGTAATTGCATTGTCTGTTATCAATATGATTCAGCACTACAAGGCAAACGAAATTTACAGACAGTAATTTGAGTTTAAAAAGCCTTCCTCTGAAAAAAGGAAGGCTTTTTGTATTTTGGGTCACAGAAAGGAATGTTTAAAATGGAATTTAATGTATCAAACAGAATGAGTAAAATAAAGGGCTCTGCCATAAGAGAAATTTTCAAGGCTCTTGCAGATCCGGAGGTTATATCATTAGCAGGCGGTAATCCTGCACCTGAGCTTTTTCCAAATGAGGAAATGGCAATAACTGCAGAAAAAGTTCTTCGGGAAAATCCTGTTCTTGCTTTGCAGTACGGCATTACAGAAGGTTATTTGCCTCTTCGTCAGTTGGTAAGCGAATTACTTGCTGACCGTGAGGGTATCTGTGAAGATTTTAATGATACCATTATTGTTTCAGGTGGTCAGCAGGGTATTGAGCTTGCAACAAAGTGCCTTGTTAATGAGGGTGATGTTGTTATAGTGGAAGAACCAAGCTTTATAGGGGCACTTAATGCATTTCGTTCATATGGTGCAAAGCTTGTAGGTGTGCCTGTGGAAGAAGATGGTATGGATATTGCTGCTTTAAAGAAGGCGGTTGAGGAAAATGATAATGTAAAGGTTATTTATACAATACCCACTTTCCAGAATCCTTCAGGAATTACAATGTCTTTGGAAAAACGTAAGGCACTTTATGAGGTGGCAAAGGAAAATAATATTGTTATTATTGAAGATAACCCATATGGCGAATTGGTGTTTGATGGTGTAAAAAGCACTACTATAAAATCAATGGATAAGGAAGGCATTGTAATATATTGCGGTTCTTATTCAAAAGTTCTTGCACCGGGGCTTCGTATTGGTTTCGTAAGTGCTCATAAGGATATTGTTGCAAAAATGGTTGTTGCAAAACAGGTTTCTGATGTTCATACTCCTGTACTTACTCAGGTTTTGGCTTATGAATATATTAAGCAATATGGTCTCGATAAGCATATTGAAGAAATCAGGGCACTATATAAGCATAAATGTCAGACAATGATTAATGCAATAGATAAATATTTTCCTGCAGGTGTTACACATACAAATCCTAATGGTGGGTTGTTTATATGGTGTGACCTTAATGGAGATTATGATATGAACGAAATTGCTAAAATCTGCACAGCACGTAAGGTTGCATGTGTTCCCGGCTCTACTTTTATGACAGATTTAGACAAGCCATGTTCTGCATTCAGACTCAATTATTCAACGGTTACAGATGAAAAAATCGAACAGGGAATAAAAATTCTCGGTGAGGTTCTTGCTGAAGTAATGGGAGAAAAGTAAAATGTTCGAAAAAATTGATTTGGTTCTTTCTGTGGGGCAAAACGTTGCAAGTAACGTACTTGTTATGTTGTTTTTAATGCTTATAGGTTTCTGGTTTACCAAAAAAGGTATTTTCACGGAGGTAGGAATAAAGCAGATGACAGAGCTTGCTCTTCGTGTTGCGGTGCCTTGTCTTATTATTAATTCATATCAACGTGAATTTGATTTGGAAATGGCGAAAAAACTTGGACTTGCAATGGTCTTTACACTTGGTATACATATGGTGTATATGCTTATTGCTATTGTTGCATTTAAAAAAAGACCGGATAAAAAGGATAGAATAAGTAAATTCAGTGCAATGTATTCAAATTGCGGATTTATGGCATTGCCACTTATTCAGGCAATTTACGGTGATGAAGGAGTATTTTACGCAGTTGCTTATGTAACAGTGTTTAACATTCTTTACTGGACTCAGGGGATTTACATTTACACCAAGGATTTAAAACAACTCTCGCTGAAAAAAATAATTTTTAATCCCGGTGTATTGGGTGCAATTATAGGTATTACATTATTTGTTTGCCGTATAACCCTGCCGACCTCTATTGGTAAAACCGTAAGTTTTATGGCATCTATAAATACACCTATACCAATGATTGTATTGGGAACATATCTTGTGAATCTTAATATAAAGGAAACTTTGAAAAATGGTTCATTGTGGGCAGTTACAATTTTAAGACTGATTATTTGCCCTGTTATGACAATGCTTATTTTAAAATTATTCGGTTGGGAAACTATAATATCTATGCCGCTTATACTTGCAAGTGCAAGCCCTGTTGCAGCAGTTGCAACATTGTTTGCAGTAAGATATGGGCTTGATTCAGAGTATTCTACTCAGGCAGTTTCTTTTACAACATTGCTTTCGGTTGTGACAATACCACTTGTTATGATGTTGGCAACTCTTATAATGTAAAAAATTGTTGGCATATGCCAACAATTTTTTTACATTCTTTTTTTGATAACCTTTGCAGGTACACCTACTGCAACCGAGTATGGAGGAATGTCTTTGGTTACAACACTTCCTGCACCAATGACAGAACCTTTACCTATTGTTACACCTGCCATAATATTTACTCTTCCTGCAACCCATACATCGTCTTCGATGGTAATTGGTTTTACGTTCATTCCCTGTTTGCAAATAGGAATATCCGGATTGTCAAAAACGTGATTTGCAGAAATTATCATAACGTTTGGTGCAATACGAACGTTGTTTCCTATTTTTATAAGACCATTTGTATTACCTGGTTCGCCGTATCCCGTCATAAGAGTATTGTACTGAATGGAACTGTTTTCTCCAATTTGTATATTGCCCTGCAAAACTGCATTTGGTGCAACGGAGCAGTTTTTGCCTATATGAATTTCGCCGTTTCTGGGATGTATTCTGCAGTCGGGACTTATTTTTGCACTTTTATCAATATGTACATTTTTATGTCTGCAGGCTTGTTTTCTACCAAACCAACAGGAAAATTTTTGTGCAAGAGTTTTGTCTCCCGGTATGGAGTGACCTTTTTCTATATATGACCAAAAACTCAAAATTATCTTCCTTTCACATCAATTTCTACTAATTTGGCGTACTTGCCCGGTAATGTGTTGCAAAGCACCTTTGTGCCATCGTGATTAAATACAGGATGATGGCATACTCTGTTTGGATTTCTGCCAAATGGCACTTTATCCACATTCTGACGCTGAAATTCGTAAGCATCAACCTCTTTGCCTGTGGTTACATCTAAAAATACTATTCTGCCTATTTTAGAACCGCATTCGTCTGTAAGTGCAAGGTTGTAATCTGTAGGGCAGATTGATGGATGTCCACCGCTTGCATGGTCGCTTATTTTACGGTAATCACTGCCGTCATAATTTACCAATGTAAGTGCGTGCTTTGTAGGGTCGTCAACTCTTGGACCGTAACCTATAAGCTGTTCACCATCGGGGTGCATACTCCAATGTACACCCTTTCTTCCAAAGCTCAAATCCACAGCCATATGAATATCCTTCATATCTTTATCTGCTGTAAAAACGTAACCTACTCGCGGTTCGTTTCTTACATTGTTAACGGTATGATTTCCGAAATAAAACAAAAATCTGTTTCCTTTGGGTGACCATCTGAGGCAGTAGCACATTAGTGTAAGTCCGTCGTTATCGCCATATAGTGCCTTTATCGCCTTATCTTCCTTCATAAGTCTGTCACGGTGAGGATGATTTTCAATAACCTCTGCTACGCTGAGTGCAAGCTCTGCTTTGCCTGTTTCGGGATAAAAACGGAATAAACCGTGTTTGTCTCTTGCCTGAAATGGGAATGGAGCTTTTTCGGGGGCATAGGTTCCGTCACCATAGCCTGCGGCATAAAGCATACCCATATAGCCTGTTGTAATAGGTTCGCCAAATGGGGCGGCACCTTCCATATCACCTTCCATAATTTTTTCTTCACCTGTTTCAACATTGTGTTTTACTATAAGAGGATTTGTGTTTGTACCGCTTTGATAATATACAAATTTTGCATCAGGTGACCAGGTCTGCCAGTATCCTGTATGAAAAAAAGAAGATGATGTTCCGTTTTCACCAAATGAATTTAAAATGTTTCCATCTTTGTCTGCTATGTATACTTTTCCTTTGCCTGTATCAGGGTCACAGCCGGAAAATAAAAGTCTTCCTGAATTGTCGGGAGCATATGGGCATAGTGAATAATAACTGTGAACACACCATTTATCTATATCGATTTTAACTTTTGCATTTGGATACATAATATACCTCCACGTGTAGATTATACATTAATTGTAATACAGATGTATGTTGAAATCAATATAAAATATTTGATGTTTTTAAAGTAAAAGTAAAAAATATTACCAAATTTATGGTTGGATATTGACATTTTTGTTGTTTGGTCGTATAATTTCAATGAGAAAATTTGAGGTGAAAATTATGGAACAAATTATTTACAACAGTAAAGAGGGAAAAACATCAAGAAATGCATATACATTGTTTTCAATGTTTGAACATTTTATATCTTTGCTTGTAACTGATGCTTTTCTTGCAAAGCTTTTAAAATCGACAGGTATGAGCGATTCACTTGCAGGCATAATAGCTTCATTTGTTTCCTTTGCTTTCTTGTTTCAGTTACTGTCTATTTTTATTCTGAAAAGAAAGATAAATACAAAAGGTCTTTGCATTACTTTTGAAACTGTCAGTCAGCTGTGTTTTGTGTTTTTATATGTTGTTCCGTTTTTGCCGGTTGAGAACAATATAAAAAGTCTGCTTGTTGTTGCGGCTATAATGATTGCGTATGCATTTAAATATATTGTGTCTTCAATATTTTTCAATTGGGCAAACAGTTATGTTGACCCTATGCACCGCGGCTCTTTTTCTGCCGTAAAGGAAATGATTTCCCTTGCCGGCGGTATAGTATTCAGCTTTGTTATGGGTTTTGTGACAGATATGTTTTTTGAAAGAGGTAACACCAACGGCGCATTTTTGTTTATCGCTATATCCGTGTTTGTGCTTACTTTGACAAATTTTTATTGTTTGTGTAAAATTAAAAATTGTTCTATTAACAGTACTCAATCCACAAAAGTGTCTATGGGTGTTGTGTTGAAAAAAACTCTTTTTAACAAAAAATTTGCACCTGTTATTATTTCCACAAGTTTCTTCAGCTTTGGTTCGTATATTACAACAGGATTTTTAGGGGTTTATAAAACAGAGGACCTTTTGATTTCTCTTAGTGTTGTTTCAATTATCAGCGGTATTGCAAGTGTCGGTCGTATGCTTGTTTCAAAGCCTTTTGGAAGATATTCCGACAAAAAATCATACGCAAAAGGGTTGGAACTTGGATATTTACTTATGGCAATTTCTTTTCTTTCACTTATATTTACTTCACCTGATACATGGTGGCTTATCATTGTATATCACCTTTTGCATAATATTGGATATGCAGGTGTTAATCAGAATACGTTTAATATAGCATACAGTTATGTTGAAGCGGATTTTATTTCTCAGGCAATGGCATTCCGCAGTGCTATTTCCGGTATTGTAGGTTTTGTTGGGGCATTGGTTGGTGCAAGGGTTCTGGCGATTGTTCAGGCTAACGGAAACATGATTTTTGGTATACACATATATGGTCAGCAGGTAATGGCTCTTATATCTTTAATTTGTATACTTACATCTGTTGCAATATTGCATTTTGTAGTTGCAAAAAATGAAGTGAAGATTCAGTAATATTTTAAAGGACAGATTGTAAAAAAATAAAAAGCCAAGGAAAACTTGATGTTCTCCTTGGCTTTTTGTTTTTATTCTATTGTTTTTGCCCATTTAGCCGCATCATCAATCCATTTTGCAATTTGCGGATTATCGTGTTTTGGATTGTTATTGGCAGTTATTGCATTGCCAAGTGCTGCACCGTGAGGTGCATCAGGGTATATGTGCAGTTCAAATGTTTTACCGGCTTTTGCATAAGCTTCTGCAATTACAAGTGCATTTTTAACGGGAACAATACCATCGTTTGAAGTATGCATAACAAACATAGGTACGGATTTTTCATCAACATTATTTTCTATACTTACTTTTTTCAATTCCTCCATTGTAGGATCATCTTTGCCCAAAAGATTTATGAATGAGCCAGGATGACTGATTGATGGGTCTCCGGAAATAACAGGATAGCAAAGTATCATTCCTGCAGGCTTGTTATAGCCATATTCCATACCTGTTGCATCATAAACTTCGGGAATGTGCCACATTGTGCCAAGGGTTGCCGCAAGGTGGCCGCCTGCGGAAAATCCCGTTACAAAAATCTTATTGGGGTCCATTTTATATTCCTCGGCGTGGTCTTTGATATACTTCATTGCAAGTGATGCTTCAATAAGCTGACCGGGAAATACCTTTTGTCTGTCTACGGAATAACGCAGTACAAAGGCATTGTATCCCTGTGCCATAAAAGCCAATGCTATAGGCTCACCTTCACGGTCGGAGCACACCTTATGATAGCCGCCGCCCGGAATTACCAAAATTGCTTTTCTTGTGTAATTTGCCGTAGGGTCCGCAATATATGCATCAAGGTATACATTGTCAAACTTCTCATCAAGTGGAATTCTTTTAAAAATCATTTTTCGCCCTCCTAAATTTCCGATTTCACCTTTGATGGTAAAAATCCGGTATATTTTTTGAAAATTTTTGTAAAGTATGATATGTCGGAAAATCCGCATTTTTCGGAAACTTCACTTACGCTGTATTCACCCTTTTCAAGCATTTCCTTTGCATATTCAACTTTTGTGCTGTTTATGTATGAATTTACGGTATCACCCGTAATTTCTTTAAAGCATCTGCAAAAATAATATTTGCTGTACCCTGCGTAGTTTGCAATGTCATCTACGGAGGGGTGCTCACTAAAATGCTTTTTTATATAACTTATACCTTTTTTTACCATCTCTATATTTTTGTTTTTTATGTACCTTGTTTTTGTAAACTGATATTTCCGGTAAAGTAAGGTAAGTATTTCTATAACTTCCGACATTACTGCCGGTATGTAAAAATCATTTTTTTCTTTAAGCTCTTTTTTGATTGAATTTATTTTTTTGTGAATTTCTTCATTTTCCACCAGACTGCATATATGCTGCTCATCAACAAAAAATCCCATACGCTCGCAAAAAGCCTTGTCTATTATAAGGCAACTGTACACAAGCTCTTCGTCAATGTTTCGGGCAGAGTGTATTTCTTCGGAATTTATTACAACGATGTCACCTTTTTTTGCGTGTACGATACGTTCGTCAATAAAAACTTCACCTACACCTTTTTCTAAAAACAATATTTCTATGTTTTCGTGCCAGTGAATCATCCCGAATTTATGGTTGCTTCGGCTGTCTATGTGGAATATAATGGGAAGATTTTTATTCTGATATGAATGTCTTTCGTATTTATTATCCATACTTTACCTCCAAATCGCAACATATTACCAAAACATAGCAATTTTCAACCTTTATTTATAGATTATATCATTATATAATACAAATGTAAATAAAAATTTGAAAAGAGGGATACTTATGTATAAATTTCCTATCGGTATATTGATGGAATCTTTGAAAACCGAAAATGACAAAGCTGCCATCGAAGCTGCTGTTTCAATGGGTGTAAATGGTATGCAGCTTCATGCAGTAAGAGGTGAAAAGCATACTCCGGAAGTAATGACTACTGAAAAGAAAAAGGAACTTCTTGATATGATGAAGTCAAACGGGCTTGCTTTTTCAGCACTTTGCGGTGATCTGGGTGAAGGTTTCTGGAGACCTGAGCGCAATCCGTACTTAATTGAAAGATCAAAGAGAATTATTGACATGGCATTGGATCTTGAAACAAATATTGTTACAACTCATATTGGTGTTGTACCAAATGACCCAAACCATGACAGATACAAAATTATGCAGGAGGCTTGCTTTGAACTTAGCAGATATGCAGATTCACTAAATGCACATTTTGCTATTGAAACAGGTCCTGAAACATCATTGGTTTTGAAAAACTTCCTTGATTCTTTGGGTTCAACAGGTGTTGCGGTAAATCTTGACCCTGCAAACCTTGTAATGGTAACAGGCGATGACCCTGTACAGGCAGTATACAACCTTAAGGATTACATTGTACACACTCACGCAAAAGATGGCATTAAGCTTTTGGATGTAGACCCTGAAATTATTTACAAAGTTATTGTTGACGAAAGAGAAGTTAAGGACAGACCTTTTAAGGAAGTACCTTTGGGTGAAGGTAATGTTGATTTTGACAACTACCTAAAAGCACTTGAAGATATCGGATATAGAGGTTATCTTACAATAGAAAGAGAAGTTGGTGACAATCCGAACCTTGATATTCAGAATGCCGCTAAATTCCTTAAAGATAAAATGGAGGTATTATAATGAGTAAGAATTTGAAAGTTGCAGTTATAGGTTGCGGTGGTATTTCACAATATCATCTTGACGGTTATAAAAATATCGATGGTGTTGAAATATATGCACTATGCGATATTAACGAAAAAAATCTTAAGAGCAAGGGTGAAACATACGGTGTAGAAAGGTTGTATACAGACTACAACGAAATGTTAAAACTTGAAGAAATTGATGCTGTAAGCGTATGTACATGGAATGCAGCACACAAGGAATGTACTGTTGCAGCACTAAAGGCAGGCAAGCACGTACTTTGCGAAAAGCCTACAGCAATGTCCAAGGAAGAAGCTTTGGAAATGAAAAAGGCTGCTGAAGAATCAGGCAAAATCCTTATGATTGGTTTTGTAAGACGTCACGGTAATGACTGTGCTGTTTTAAAGGACTTTATAGATGCAGGTGCTTTGGGTGATATCTACTACGCAAAGGCTACATACCTTCGTCGTAACGGTAACCCTGGCGGTTGGTTTGGTAATAAGGAACTTTCCGGTGGCGGACCTCTTATTGACCTTGGTGTACACGTAATCGACCTTGTAAAATATCTTATGGGTAATCCGAAGCCTGTTTCTGTATATGGTGTTACATACCAGAAATTGTTTGACAGACCTGAAATAAAAGCGGCAAAAGGCTACACTTCAAAAAGCGGAGTAAGTGGCATATGTAACGTAGAAGATCTTGCTTCTGCTCTTATCCGTTTTGATAACGGTGCTACACTTGCGGTTGAAGCAAGCTTCAGCCTTAACATCAAAGAGAATGTAGGTTCAATTGAAATGTTCGGTACAAAGGGTGGTTCTAAAATGGATCCGGACCTTGAAATTTTCAATGATATGAACGGATACCTTACAAATGTATCCTTTAATGCACCTACTGCTCTTAGCTTTGACGGGCTTTTCCAGAATGAAATCAACCACTATATTGCCTGCATAAGAGGCGAGGCAGAAAATATTGCACCTATCGAAGATGGTGTTGATATTATGGCAATTCTTGACGCAGTTTATGAATCTGCACGTACAGGTCACGAAGTTATTTTGTAAGGAGATTTATTATGAGAATATCAGCAAGCTCTTATAGCTTCAATCGCCTTTTGAAAGAGGGTAAAGAAACTCAGCTTTCTGTTATTTCCATAGCTAAAGACCTTGGGTTTGATGATATGGAATTTGTTGACATTCTTCCACCGGAGGGCGTTTCCAAAGAAGAGTATGCTCTTGAATTAAAGGCTGAATGTGAAAGACTCGGTATGGGTATTTCAAGTTATACCTTTGGTGCAGACCTTTTACAGTTAACGGAAGAAGCACAACGCGCAGAAATTGAACGTGTTAAAAAGCAGGTTGACATTGCTGGGATTTTAGGTGTTAATATTTTAAGACACGATGCAACCTTTGACAGTAAGGGTAAAAGTTTTGAACAGTCACTTCCCACAGTTGCGGCTGCCTGCCGTGAAATTACAGAATATGCCGAGGCTAAAGGCATAAAAACAACCATTGAAAATCACGGGCATTTTTATCAGGACAGTATAAGAGTGGAAAAACTTTACGAAACTGTTAATCATCCAAACTTTGGGTTGCTTTGTGATATGGGTAACTTTATCTGTGTGGATGAAGACCCTGCAACCGCAGTAAGCCGTGTTGCACCTTATGCATTTTATGTTCACGCAAAGGATTTTCACTTGAAGCCGGGAACAACCACAGACCCGGGTGAAGGATATGGAAAAACAAGAGGTGGAAACTATCGCCGCGGTGCAATAGTAGGTCATGGTGACGTACCTGTAAAATGCTGTTTGTCTGCGCTTAAAATGGCAGGTTATACCGGTGGTATAGCAATAGAATTTGAGGGTATGGAAGATAATATAACTGCGCTGAAAATAGGATTGGCTAATTTAAAAAGATATATAAAAGAAGTTGGAATGTAATTAAAAAGGGGTTGCAGAAAAATAAATTTATTTTTCTGCAACCCTGATTTTTTAATATTCTAAATAGAAATTTTGTGTGTAGTATATGCCGTACTTTGATTTTGAATTTGTGGCGATACCAACGCCAAGACGGTTGTAGCCGCCTAACATATTGCTTCTGTGTCCTTTTGAATTTATCCAGCCGTTTGTTGCAGCGAATGCATCTTCATATCCACCGCTTATGTTTTCGCCGGTAATTTGAGATTTTATCCCCTGCGCGCTCATTCGTTTTTTTGGTTTGCTTCCGTCAAGAGCGGTATGGTTAAAGTAATTTTTATCTGCCATATCCTGGCTATGAAGTTTTGCTGAAGTTGCAGCTTTGTCACTCCACTTTAAAAGCTTGTCTGGTGCGTATATGCGTCTGAATGCGTTTGTAAGGTGGAATTGCAATTTGCTTTCGCCTGCTAATGTTTGCTGATTTTTTACAGTAGTAAGTGTTGCAGGATCTTTCACCTTAACACCCCAAATTTTATTGTTGTCGTTCTTGTCTGTATAAAGACGTCTTGTTGTTGCGTTGTCTACATCAATCTTGTCACCTGCTTTGTAGCCTCTGTAATTCCATGCCGGTCCGGCGGAAATAAGTGTAACGACTTTTCCGTTTTTGATTTCTGCAGCAAAGAAGTTATCATATGTAGTTGTACCAAATACCAACCACTTAAGACCGTGTATTGATGAAAGTGTTTCATCGGGCTTGCCAAGTGCGCTTTCAGTCATTCCTATCCAATAATCTTTTCCGGCTACTTTAAGAATTTGCCATGGTTGAACGTCAGTCCAGCCAACTGTAAGCTGTGCGGCAACCTGTGATTCAGGGAACAGTTTGCTCTTGCCCGGAGCATAAAGTCTTTTTACCGGTTCTGTATACCAACCAACAGCTAACTGTGCGGCAACTTCTGATTTTTTAAAGTACTTACTTTTTCCTTCTGCGTAAAGCTTTTGAAATGGTTCTTTAGACCAACCGCCGTATTTTATAACAAAGTCCACTTCATTTGTTGGAAATAACTTACTTTCGTTTTCTTTGTATAGTCTTTGTACGGGGGTTTTGTACCAACCAACTGTAAGCTGTGCTTCGACCTGTGATTTTGGATATACCTTGCTTTTGCCCTCGGCATAAAGTCTTTGAACAGGTTCCTTGTACCAACCAACTGTAAGCTGTGCTTCAACCTGAGAAGCCGGGAAAGCTTTTGAACGACCATCTTCTGCATAAAGTGTAACAGTTTCTTCTGCTAATGCCATAAGTGCAGATGATAGCATAATAATACATAATGCGAGAGAGACTAACTTTTTGAATTTAGTTTTCATGGAAACCCTCCTTTTTGAATTTTACACAATTAATATGTTTAATATTATTATAACATGCAGATTCGATGTTGTCTATAGACGATTAAAGCTTAATTAATACAATTAACAGTAAAAGGTCGCAAGTTACTGATTTTTACCCGTTAATTTTTTTGATAATTTCAGGAAGCTCCTCAACAGTATCCACCTGAAGGGGACACTTTTCTATATCCTCCAAAAGCCATTTTCCCACTGTGCGTACCCACACAGGTGTATAGCCTGTACGGCGTGATGCATCTACATCATTTTTCGGATGGTCACCTACATACATAAGCTCATTTGGTGCAACATCAAGCTTTTGAGACATAATTTCAAACGGTAATGTGTTTGGTTTTCTCATTTCGGGAGTTGAGCAGATTATAATTTCATCAAAAGCTCTTTCCAAACCAAGCAACTTTATTTTTTTGTTCTGTATTTCCTGTTTGCCGTTTGTTATAAGTCCTATCTTTAAACCCATATCTCTTAATTCGTCAAATATATCGTAAACAGAATCATAGGAAACGGCAACCTGTGAAAATACATAAAGCATAATTTCAGTATATTCTTCTAATGTTATAGGTTCGGTAAAAAAACCACTTTCATTAAGATAATCACAAATTTTACCCCAACCGAAATGGTTGTAATTTTTATCGGCATATATCATTGTAACAGCAACATCTTCTATACCAAGTCCGGGCGCAAGACGTTTTTGAAATTTTTCGTATATAATAGGTGCCCCTGCTTCTATTGTTCCGTATCTGTCATACAATGTATGGTCAAGGTCAAATACTACACCTTTAATCATTAAAATCACCTCTTTTTTAATATATCATATTTTGACAAAAAAGTAAAGAACTGCTACAATGGTTATATGAAAATATTAGAATTTAAAGCTACAGAACAACTTAATAATAAAACCTTAAAACATCTGCTGTTCAACACACTTGAGCTTTCAGATAAATTAGTTGCAGACCTTAAAAAAGGTGACTTCATATTTGTAAACGGTGAAAAAAGCACTGTAAGAAAAGAACTGAAAACAGGGGACATTGTTAAAATAACAATACCCGAAACAGAAAAAAGTGACATTTTACCTACAAAAGGAAAGCTGGATATTTTATTTGAAGATGAGGATATCCTCGTCCTGAACAAGCCTGCAAATATGCCTACACACCCTACAAAATATCACGTTGATGATACTTTGGCAAACCTTGTGTGCGGTTATCTTGGCAAAGACTTTGTATTTCGCGCAGTAAACAGGCTTGATAAAGATACAACGGGAGTTGTACTTGTTGCCAAAAACAGATATTCTGCAGAAATACTCAACAGACAAATCCGAAACAAGGAAATTAAAAAAACCTACATGGCAATATGCTGCGGTATTTTGGAAAATGACGGCACAATAGAGGCAAATATAAAAAAAGAAACTGAAAGGGGAATAAAAAGAATAGTTTCCCCTGACGGTCAGTATGCAAAAACAGAATTTTTCTCAATAAAAACCAAAAATAATTGTACATTGGTAAAGCTGTGCCCCAAAACAGGCAGAACTCATCAGTTAAGAGTGCATATGGCACACAAAGGGTATCCTCTTTACGGTGATTACATATACGGCAAAGAAGAAAATAAAAGAACATTGTTACATTGTTATGAGATGGAATTTACACATCCTGAAACAAAAAAGAAGATGCACATAACTGCACATCTTCCGGATGATTTTTTTATTCAGCCATTTTGGTAAGTGTATCACCTGTTAAGCGATAAACCGTCCATTCATCCATAGGGGTTGCACCAAGAGAAATGTAAAAGTCTATACTTGGCTTGTTCCAGTCAAGGCAAGACCATTCAAGGCGTCCGCAACCTCTTTCAACAGTAATTTTCGCAAGCTGTTTTAAAAGACCTTTGCCGTAGCCTTTGCCACGATATTCGGGAAGTACAAACAAATCTTCAAGGTATATGCCCGACCTGCCCAAAAAAGTAGAGAAATTGTGAAAAAATAAAGCAAATCCAACTTCTTTTTCGTTTTCAAGGGCAAATATAACTTCCGCCTTTTTCTTTTCAAATATCCATTCCTTAAGTAAAGCTTCCGTTGCAACAACTTCATTTGCCATATTTTCGTATTCTGCCAGTTGTTTTATAAAATCAAGTATCTTTCCGCAATCATTTTTATCTGCAAATCTGAATTTCATCAGTCTAATCTCCAATCTATTTCACTACTGCCTATACTTTTTAAAATTTCATTTGTTTTGGAAAAATGCCTGCAACCGAAAAAGCCGTTATATGCACTAAGTGGGCTTGGGTGTACGGTTTCAAGTATAAAATGATTTGGGTTTGTAATAAGCTTTTTCTTTGCCCTTGCAGGACTTCCCCACAATAAAAATACAATAGGCTTTTCGCGGTTGTTCAAAAGTTCTATTACTTTGTCGGTAAATATTTCCCAACCCATGCCACGATGGCTGTTTGCCATACCCTTTCGTACGGTAAGTACGGTGTTTAACATAAGTACGCCCTGTTTTGCCCAGTTTGTTAGTTCACCGTGGTTTGGTTCAGCAATGCCAAGGTCAGAGTTTAGTTCCTTAAACATATTTTTAAGTGATGGGGGAGGAACAATACCCTTTTGAACAGAAAAACAAAGCCCGTGTGCCTGCCCCTCTCCGTGGTAAGGGTCCTGACCTAAAATAACTGCTTTAACATCCTCATAAGCAGTATATTTAAGGGCATTGAATATGTTGTTCATATGCGGATATATAGTTTGAGTACTGTATTCCTGTTTTAAAAACTGACGTAGTTTCAAGTAATAATCTTTTTTAAATTCATCTTTTAAAAGTTCGTCCCAACTGTTTCCAAGATTAACCATAAAATCACCTCGTAACAAAATAGTTATACATATTATACCAAATAACGGCATATTTTTCAACAAAATAAAAATTATACTTGATTTTTTTCATTGCCTTTGGTATAATATAAAAGTCGTGGAGAGATGGCTGAGCTGGTCGAAGGCGCACGACTGGAACTCGTGTAAACGTTAATAGCGTTTCGAGGGTTCGAATCCCTCTCTCTCCGCCATAAAAAAAGGACACCTGTAAGGTGTTCTTTTTTTATGCTTTGATATAAGGGATTCGAAGGAGCGGGAATGAATGACAGTCCGGGGGACTGTCAGAACCGCGACCGGCTTTTCCGCAGAAAAGCGAATCCCTCTCTCTCCGCCATAAAAAAAGGACATCTGTAAGGTGTTCTTTTTTTATGCTTTGATATAAGGGATTCGAAGGAGCGGGAATGAATGACAGTCCGGGGGACTGTCAGAACCGCGACCGGCTTTTCCGCAGAAAAGCGAATCCCTCTTTCCATAAATTAAGCACTCCTCAAGGTGTTCTTTTTTTATGCTTTGATATAAGGGATTCGAACCCCGAGGGGGCTGCGAGCGTTAATAAAACGATTGATAATCGTTTTTAGCGAAGCAGGTACGCAGGCGGGTACCGAAATGCATAGCGTTTGGGTCGCCAAGTAATCAAGACGCGAAGCGGCTGTTTCCCTCTCTCTCCGCCAGATAAGACAGACTATTTTGATAGAATAGTTTGTCTTTTTTTATTTCTTAAAAATGCAGTAATAGTGCGGTTTTGAGGGGTGTTGCCAACTTGTATTGTCGGATTGGTGATCGAAATATATGTTAAAATGCTTGATTGTATGATTTTATAAACTCTAATCGTTTAATTTAAGGGGTAAAAGTTTATTTTATGTATTCGTTTAATTTATCCCAAACTATACAAAGTGATTATTTTTTTAAAACATGAATTGAATAGTGAAAAATAGTATTTACAATTTGTGTGATTTGTGATATGATATTAAAAATATTATGAAAGTGGGGAAAACGATGACTAAAAAAAGATTACGGTTTTTAATAACTTTTCTTCTTGTTATGATAAATTTAAATGTTTATGTGCATGCTGCAAAGTATGTGGAACCATTTGAGTTGCCTTTATTAACTGGTGATATGAGGGAAGATTTTGTGAATGTTGCATTTTCGCAACTTGGTTATGAAGAAGCCTCTGATGAGTCAACAATATTTGGAGCATGGGCGGATGATCCATATCAGGCTTGGTGTTCTGAATTTGCTGCGTGGTGTGCTGAAAAAGCTGAAATTCCAACAACTATAATTCCGAAGAAAAAATCTTGTGCGGGATATCGTAAATTTTTTGCTTTAGAAAATATGTATTACTATGTCGAAGGTGGGGTTTCACCCGATGCAAGTGACTTTACAGAAGAGTACAAAGGAATCTCAACCATATCTATGAAGGATGCAGAAATCGGGGATATTATTCTCCAGGAATCTGATGGAGATTATACTAATGGTCCTGACCATACCGCTATTTTTTTGGAAAATACAGCGGATGGAGTAAAAACAATTTCGGGAAACTCCTCGGACAAAGTGAGAATAAAAGTTATTGGCGTAAATGAAATTCATGGATTATGTAAACCAGATTTTGACAGAAAAAGAATGGTGGAAAATATTAATGTTGATACGATTGATATAATTTCATCTGACTGGGCGGAATCTGAAGTTAAAGATGCCTACGCTAAAGGATTGATACCCGAAAAAATGATAGATGACAATTTGAAGAAAAAAATTAACAGAGCAGAGTTTGCATCTGTGGTAGTAAACATGTACTCAAGAATAACAGGAAAGGCTGTTAGCATTGAAAATAATTTGTTTGTAGATATTTCTGAAAGTTCTTATAAAGATGATATTATAAGAGCATACAATTTGGGTGTTGTCAAAGGCATAAGTGCAACAGAATTCAATCCTCTTGGTGAAATCACAAGAGAACAAGCTGCAACGATGCTTATGCGTACAGCAAATGTCTTGGGATATGATACCTCACATAACACATCTGTTGAATCCGGCGTTTCATCCTGGGCAACAGAAGGTGTCGGCTTCGTAACCGAAAACGGTATTATGAACGGCACAGGCAACGGCTTTGAACCACAGGGTAAATACACCAAAGAACAAGCCATCGCAACATTCGTGAGAATGTATGATAATTTGAAGTAATCGTTAAATTTGACACCCCTGACCTAAAAATGGCACCTCTTGAGTGTCTGTGAACCCCTAAGAAAAATTCTATTAAAATATACGCTATTACCCATAAAAAAAGGACACCTGTAAGGTGTTCTTTTTTTATGCTTTGATAGAAGGGATTCGAAGGAGCGGCAATGAATGACAGTCCGGGGGACTGTCAGAATAGCACCGCCTGTTCTATTTTCCCTTATTGTTTTTTTCTGCATCCATCTATCTGAATGTTCTGTCCTGAAATATAACTTGCTTCATCGCTTGCAAGGAAGCAAATTAAATTTGCATTTTCGGCATCTGTTCCTGTTCTTCCATAAACGCAAGTTCAGTAGGTTCAAAAGAGTTTATATTGGGATTTTCCGAAGGTGAAACACTTCCCGGGGATACACAATTTATAAGGACTCCCTTGTCAGTAATCTCTTTTGCAATGGCTTTTGTCATTGAAATAATTGCTCCTTTGCTTGCAGAGTAATGTGCCATTGTGGCATTACCATATACACCTGCGACAGAAGCAACATTAATAATCCTTCCATAGGAATTTTCAATCATCTTTGGCAAAACTGCTTTTGTAACATACACAGTTCCCATAACATTTACATCCAGATACTTGCGCCATACATCAGTAGATGTATCAACAAAATCGGAACATAATCTCCAAAGTGCGACTTTTGCACCGTATTCAGCAAGCTTTAGGGCTACTGCTCTGCTTATTCCAACATTTGCCCCTGTAATAAGGGCTGTTTTTCCTTTAAAGTTCATAATTATCTCTCCTTAAAATCCTAAATCATCTCTGATTGTTTTTGCAATTTTCAACAAAGGCTGCGTAGGTGTTGAACCACTATAATGTTCATAAACACAAAGACACATGGCGCATCCTAGTTTCATTCCAAGTCGTCTGTGAATTGAACACTCATCGAATGTTGTTTCTGAAAAATGCGGCTTTTCAAATCCCTATCATTTCAGTCGACTTTTTAAAGAAAAAACAGGTTTAACTCCTACTGAATATCTGAAACAGAACAGGATGATTAAAATTTAAAATTACTGTATGTTATTTCTTGTTACTGTAACAGTAAGGTAAATGTTATAATGCCAAAACTTTCAAATTACTGATTGGTGAATTAGCTCTATAATAAAAAGGCAGAAACGATTGATCTCGTTTCTGCCTTTTGAATTACCCTGCTTGAGAGTATGCCTCATAATGGATTATTTTAATTCTGCTTCCTTACAACTTTATATTCATCTCCATCCCTGAAATAAGGACAATCTTTTAGGGTGTTTGTCATAAACCTTGACATTTCATCCTCATCAAGGCTTACATCGCATACGTAGCACTCATATTCTTCATCGTAAAAGTAGTTTGCGCAATATTCACAGCATTTATCAGACATTACAAAACTTCTCCTTCGCTGTTGAAAAGAGGAAGAGGTTCCAAATAAATAATGTCATGTCTTTTTGCTGCCTCACCTTCTGCAAGGATAGCCATTTTGCCTGCAACAATGCCACCGGCTTTTACAACAAGCTTTTCAATTGCCGCAAGGGATTCGCCTGTGCTTATAACATCGTCTACTATAAGGACTTTTTTCCCTTTCATAAGTTCAACTTCTGCCTTGCCTATACAAAGTGACTGCGTATGTGCAGTAGTTATGGAATCTACGTTTGTTGTAATAATATCTTCCATATATACTTTAGGACCTTTACGGGCAATTATGTAGTCGTTCTGTCCTGACTGGCGTGCCATTTCGTATATAAGAGGAATGCTTTTACATTCTGCGGTAATCATAATATCATATTCGGGTGCTTTTTTAAGAAGCTCTGTTGCACTTGCTTTGGTTATTTCAACATCGCCGAAAATGATAAATGCCGCAATCTGCAAACTGTCGTTAACCGGGAAAAGAGGTAAATCTCTTTTTATTCCTGCAATTTCCATAGTGTAAACTTTTTTCATAATAATCAATACCTTTCTATATAAATTTCTGATAATATTCAACTGCCATTTTGTCACAACGTTCATTTTCAGGGTGACCTGCGTGACCTTTTACCCAATTATATTCCATTTCGTGAATTGTGGTTAAGTTTAACAACTGTTCCCACAGGTCGGGGTTTAGTGCCGCATCTTTTTTGTTTCTCATCCAGCCGTTTTGCTTCCATTTTACTGCCCAACCAAGTGAAAGAGCATCTATTACATATTTGGAGTCGCTTGTCAAAACAACGTGGCAGGGTTCATTTAAGGCTTCAAGACCTTTTATAACTCCCAATAGCTCCATACGGTTATTGGTGGTGTTTTCTTCACCGCCGCAAATTTCCTTTTCGTATTTGCCATATTTTAAAATTGCACCGTATCCACCGGGGCCGGGATTTCCACTGCAAGCACCGTCTGTGTACAGGTATACTGTTTTCAAGCCATTCACCTCCACATACAATAATAGCACAAAAAAATTTTCTTTACAAGTTTTTTATTTTGTTGTACAATAATAATGTTGAAATAATATATGAAAGGTAGTTTTTTAGATATATGAAAAAGCAGTATGACGATAGTTCAATATCATCATTAAAAGGTGCTGACCGTGTCAGATTACGCCCGGGTGTTATATTCGGTTCGGACGGGCTTGACGGTTGTTGTCATTCTATGTTTGAAATTTTGTCAAACTCCATTGACGAAGCTCGTGAAGGCTACGGTGATATAATTGAAGTAACACTTTTTAATGACAACAGCATACAGGTTGAGGACCACGGACGAGGCATACCTTTGGGATATAACGAAAAGGAAGAAAAATATAACTGGGAGCTTGTTTTCTGTGAACTTTATGCAGGTGGCAAGTACAACAACAATTCGGGTGATAACTACGAATATTCCCTTGGTCTAAATGGGCTTGGTGCCTGTGCAACACAGTATTCTTCCGAATATATGGATGTAGAGGTACGTCGTGACGGTAAAATATATAAGCTTCATTTTGAAAAAGGGGAGAATGTAGGTGGACTTCAGGCGGAGGATACCCGTTTTAAGGCAACGGGTACAAAAATCAAATGGCGTCCTGACCTTGATGTATTTACCGATATTTCAATTCCTGCAGAATATTTTGTGAATGTTCTGAAAAAACAGGCAGTTGTAAACTCTGGGCTTAAATTCATATTCCATAATCAGCAGGAGGATGGAAACTTTACTGAGCAGGAATTTGTTTATGAAAACGGTATTGTGGACTATGTAAACGAGCTTGCAGGTGAAAAATCGCTTACAACACCTGTGTATTTTGAAACAGAGCGCAAGGGGCGTGACCGTGATGATAAGCCTGAATATAAGGTTAAGCTTTCCGTTTCATTCTGCTTTAGCAATGAATCTAATGTTATAGAATATTATCACAACTCAAGTTATCTTGAACACGGCGGTTCACCGGACAGAGCTGTTAAAAATGCTTTTGTTGCAGTAATTGACCAGTATATAAAGCAAACTGATAAATATAAAAAGAATGAAACTAAAATAAAATTTGAGGACGTTGCAGATTGTCTTTGCCTTGTAAGTAACTCGTTTTCAACAGTTACAAGCTATGAAAATCAGACTAAAAAGTCTATTACAAATAAGTTTATTCAGGAAGCAATGACAGACTTTTTGAAGGAAAACCTTAACATTTATTTTATTGAAAATAAGGTTGATGCAGAAAAAATTGTCGACCAGGTGCTTATTAACAAGCGTAGCCGTGAAAATGCAGAAAAGACAAGAATAAATGTTAAAAAGATGCTTACGGGTAATACTGACGTGCTTTCTAAAGTGCCGAAATTTGTAGACTGCCGTTCCAAGGATATTACAAAACGTGAGGTATATATAGTGGAGGGTGACTCTGCTCTTACAAGCTGTAAGCTTGGTCGTGACAGTGAATTTCAGGCTATTATTCCCGTGCGAGGTAAAATTTTAAACTGCTTAAAGGCAGATTATGATAAAATTTTCAAAAGTGAAATTATAACAGACCTTTTGAAGGTTCTGGGCTGTGGCGTAGAGGCAAATTCAAAGCATAATAAGGACTTTAACACTTTTGAACTTGAAAATTTACGTTGGAGTAAAATTATAATCTGTACCGATGCCGATGTTGACGGCTTCCAGATTCGTACACTTATCCTTACAATGCTTTACAGACTTGTGCCTACATTAATTGAAAAAGGCTATGTTTATATTGCGGAATCTCCACTTTTTGAAATTAATTATAAGGATAAAAAAGAGGAAAAGACTGAATTTGCATATTCTGAAACAGAAAAGAATGAAATTTTAGACCGTATAGGCGATGCAAAATATTCAATTCAGCGAAGCAAAGGTCTTGGCGAAAACCAACCTGATATGATGTGGCTTACAACTATGTGCCCTGAAACACGTCGACTTATTCGTGTAATGCCCGATGATGCGGCACTTGCGCAGGCAAAGTTTGAGCTTCTTTTAGGTGATGACCTTGCAGGACGTAAAGAGCATATAGCCAAAAACGGCGGTAAATATCTTGAAATGATAGATGTATCATAAATGATAACGGTGAATTTTCAATATAAAAAACAAGGTCGGTTCAAAATTGAACTGACCTTGTTTTTGTTTTAAATATGGAATTATAAAACCTTAATAGTATAAACACAAGGGGTATTTGCAGTAAATCTGTCAAAGCGAATTCGTACCTTGTCACTTGTGGCATTGTATGTAATTTCATATTCATATTTGCCATTTGCCTTTTCGCTTACTGTATATTCGGTATCATCCAAAGTAATTTTTATGTCTATACTTTCATCCTTTGTGCCAAGCAAAATTTTGATTTTGTTTTCAGCATTTTGTTTTACGTTTAATTCATAGCTGAACCAACCGTGTGTATTAACTGCACTCCATTTTTTTCCTTTGCCTGAGCCGGGGATTCTGTATAGAGCATCGTTTTCAATAAACGTGTCGCTGAAGTTAACTTCCTTTTGGATTTTATGGCTTTCCATAGCACCACCGCAGATTATAAAATCAGTAAGATTTTCTGCTTCAAGCTTTGCCGTAGTTTCTTTTTCAATGCGGAAGCTTTCGCGAACTTCATTTACAAAGCTTTGAACATAGTCAAGGTTTGCAAAGCTTACCAATGTATCGCCGTTTAAACAGTAGAATTTATCTCCAAGCAGTTTTTTGCCTTCATCATTAAGTGCAAGCATTGTTTTTAGTGTTTCTTCAAGCTTGTTTTCGTATGAAGTATCCCTTGTTTCAAAATATTTTGCGTAGTTAAGGAAGGTTAGTACAAGCTGTTCCCATATATGTGCAACGTATTTGAGGTTTGCAAATCGGTACCATAGCTTGTCGTAAGCATCATCTTTTAAAACGCCTTTTAAAGTCAGAAGTTTTTCGTAAATTTCATCTGCCTGTTTTACGGCATCTTCTTTTTCTGCAAGCACATTTTCTATTGTGCCTCTTTCCCAGCCAAGTGGAATAAACCATTCATTTGATGCAAGGCAATAATCTTCCTTCATCATTTCAAAGTAGAAGTGATTTTTGCAATGATTTATTTTGGGGAACAGACTAAGTTCTGTAAAATAATATTTGTTAAGATAGAATGCTTTTTTCTGAATATCCTCGGTATGTTCCATAAGAGAACGTACTTCTTTCGGGGCTTCGGGATAATTCTTTTCAAAAAAAGTGTCTATTGCCTTATCTACATCTTCGCCAAGCATACAGGCGTTCATAATGTCAAGGTTTACTTCGTTAGGTCCGCCGAATGGGTCCTGACCTGCACGGTCTATACGGGAAACGTATCCGGCAGGATTATATCCTTCGCAGTATTCCATTTTTTCAAGTATGTGGTCTTTCAGCATTATTGGCAATCTGCCTTTGCCGAAGTATTCGCCAAAAATATCTGTTTCAACAAAAAGAGGGTTGTTTTTTATTTTGTTGAAGAATTTGTTGTGGGGCAAACACAAACTCCAGTCAAACTGTGTCCATTTGTCCATAATCATCAGGTCTTTTGAAATGCTTTCGTATGCCTTTGTCATCATTTCATAGTCTTCTTCAATACTTGCAAACGGACGCACTATAAGCTCTTTGCCAATTTCTTTGCAGGCTTCATACAATGTTTGTGTAACGTATTTTACGCGTTCAACTTTGTCAAGCTTTTGATTTTTAAGCTTCAAAAGAGGAACTTTTGTTTCATGCAATGTTAAAATGATACCATCCATATATGGATATGCTGCAAAAAAATCATAGACTCTGTTTGCCAAAAAGTCTTTAACAAGTGGATGAGTTACTTCAATATCCTTATCACTGTTTAAAATTTCGGGATATACCTTTGAAAAGTTATCAGGTAAATCAAGCTCGTGATGCCACAAGTACATTTTAATACCTGCATCGTGAGCTTTTTTACAACCTTTATTTACAACATCAAGGCACATATTCATATATTCCACATTTTTTGAATCATTGAACTGACTGTATTTTCTGTATGGTGTCATACCGTCAATGTTGCCTTTTATGTAGTCATGTGTAGGGCCAATTAGTTGAATATGCGACATCTTTTTTTCTATCGCGTAGTCTATAGTGTACAAAAAGTATTCGGGTACCACATCTACGGGGTTACAAACGGATATACCGCGTATCATTTCTCTTTTTGTCATTTTATTATCTCCTTGTATTAAAATTTATATATTATAGCATATTGCAACTATTCTCTTTGCGGATTCTTTCAAAGATGATATTACCGCATATTCGTTTTTTGAATGTATGTTTCCGCCTTCAACACCAAGTGAATCCAGTGTGGGGATACCGCATCTTGTTGTATATGCGGCATCGGAGCCTCCGTTTGCTGAACGGAATGAAAGTGTGGATAAGTTGGTTGCTTTGAAAATTTCGTTTATTTTTTCAAGCAAGTTTATGTTTGTGTCAGTAAGCTCCATTGCGTCTCTTTGGCTTTGCAAAACAAGCCCACAGGTTGTTCCTTCAATGTAAGAAGTTTCTGCTGTTTTTTGAGCAATCTTTTGCACTTCTGCAAGTTCTTCGGCATTTGAAAATCTAAAGTCTACCTCAAGGGAACACTTTTCAGGAACAGTGTTTGGTTTTGTTCCGCCTGAAATTACTCCGCAATTGGCGGTGATGCCATTTTCATCCTTGTACTTTTCTAATTCGAGAATTTTATGTGCAGCTTCGGCTATTGCATTTATACCACTGGTACAGGTGCCGGCATGTGCTGCTTTGCCTGTAATGTTAAAAGTGTATTTGGCAATACCTTTTCTTTTTAATACAGTTGTATTTGCAGTATGGGGTTCACAATTTAAGAAGGCAACGGCATCACGTGCACATTCGCACATATAATTAACAGTGGTTTTGTTACTTGTTGAGCTGGATATTTCTTCATCAGACTGTAATATCAGCTTTATTGGTCGTTCGCAAAAACCTTCATCGGCAAGGGCAGCCATAGCATAAAAGGATGCTACTATTCCGCCCTTACAGTCACAAACTCCCGGACCGTAAATTTTGGTTTCATCCTTTTTTATAATTGGTGATTCAAAAAGTCCGACGGGATGAACTGTATCAACATGTCCTGAAAGACATACAGGAGATTTTTTTGCTTCGGGATTCATGGTGATACAGATGCAATCCCCTGATATTTCCTGCTTCTGTATTTCAATTTTCCACCCTAAAGCTTTTGCTTTTTCTATAACATAGTTGCTTGCCTTATCTACACCCTCTTTGTAATTAGTAGGGCTTTCAATACTGCAAAATTCCTCCCAGAATTTTATGTATTCATTTTCCAACAAATCTATTCTATTGAAAATTTTATCACAATTATTCACTTTAGCATCTCCCTGACTGTTAAATTTTTTGTGAAATTATAAATTAAAAATTCAAAATAAGATTATACTAATTTCTTGTGAGTATTTTTTCACCGTCAAAAAGTATTACTCCTAACCCCCAACCGTGGGATTTGGGTGTTTCATCAAGGTATTTAACAAAGGATTTCTGCAAACTGGTTTCCTGAGGTAAAATCGACGTATCACCGTTGAAATCTTTATAGAAAACACGCCAGCAATCACTGAAGTAATCTCTCTCTTTTCTTGCGTACATTTCAAAATCCTTTGAAAAATCAACTATATTTGAGGTTTCCTTGTATACCCTTTTGATGTATTCGGGGTAAAACAGCCATGTTCCGCAATGTATAACAAGCAATCCGTCTTTTAGTTCGTCTTTATAAAAGTTGTAAAGCTCTTTGTATGAAGCAAGACGTTTTTCATATGTAAGAGGACCGTCAGATGGAATGTGACACCTGAATATAAGGTCGCCCGGTTCAACTGTGTAGTTGCTTAATTTTATGGCTTCTTCATCCCATACAGCTTTGTCAAACTGTAATCTTGTTGTGGCAAAACGTGTCAAGGTAAAAAATCCGTTATACCAGGTAAATGCTTCTATGCCAAATACACCGAATCTTTTTTCGCATTCAATGGTTTTGAATAAGATGTCACGCATAGCGGTTATATACATTTCCTCGTTTCTTCCGTTTTGCAAATATTTGTTTTTAAGCCAGTCTGTACTTTCCAGAACAAAAAGCAGATAAACCGTATACATACTCATGTTTTCAATGCCCATAGCATCGAGTTTTTCTTTAGCTTCGGTCAAAGTTATTTTTTGATTGAGAAATTCTTTTGCACATTCAAATATTCTTTCGTCTGCAATAGCTCTGTATTTGTGGTAATTTTCCTGCATTTCAGCGGAAAATCCGATTTCTTTAAGTAAATTTTTAACTATCATTTTATCACCTTTTTTTAGTAGAGTATCTTTTTTACTATAATATCACGATTGCCAGTGAAATTCAATACTAAAAAAGATATAAAATATTGAATTTCAATCAGTCTTTTTACATTGTGAAGAATATTTCAAATGCTGCAAAAAATAATTTAAAAGGCGGCAGGTTTTGTATTAAAACCTACCGCCGTTTCTGGCACCCCCGACCGGAATCGAACCGATGACTAACCCTTAGGAGGGGCTTGTAATATCCTCTTTACTACGGGGGCGTATTGGCGGTGTAACCGCCATTATATGAAATGAAGTGTTTTCCTTCTCATATGAACATTAAGCACAAGACCTAATGCCATACAGTTTGTCATCATTGACGAACCGCCATAACTAATAAACGGAAGCGGAATACCTGTAACGGGCATAATTCCTATTGCCATACCTATATTTTCAAATGTATGGAACAACCACATAGCTGCAACTCCCATGCAAATAAAGCTGCCAAGCTCATCCTTTGATGTTTTAGCAATGTATACACAACGCAAAATAAGGCCCATAAGAATCAAAACTGTAATCATACACATTATAATTCCGCCCTCTTCGCCGATTACGGAAAATATAAAGTCGGTATGTTTTTCAGGCAGATAACCCATTTGTGTCTGAATACCCTGAAGCAACCCTTTACCTGAAATCTGACCTGAACCTATGGCAATTTTACTTTGTGTTACGTGATAACCATAAGATTCTGCGGCACTTTCGGGGTTAAAAAGAGCGTAAATACGTTGCTTCTGGTATGATTCTAAAAAGAAAAACCACGAAATAACAGCAACTGCCGCACCGGTTATACCTGCGGTGAGGATGTATCGCCAGTCTATATTTGCAACGAAAACCATAACTACAAATATAAAAACAAACACCATTGCACTTCCGAAGTCGGGCTGTAACAATATAAGAATTAACGGAACTGCAAGATGACACAAAAGTAAAAATACATTTTTTATATAATTTATGTCATCTTTTATTGTGTCAAGATGTTTTGCAAGTGTAAGAATAAAGCATATTTTTACAATTTCTGCAGGTTGTATTCCCACAGGGCCAAAGCGAATCCAACCTTTTGTGCCTGTAGATTCTGAACCTATACCTATAATAAGCACAAGAATAAGTAAAAACAAAGAAATGCCCGTGAAGAATTTCCATAAATCTGTAAGGTCATCATAGTCGATGTATGTTATAATATACATAAATACAAGTCCTATAAACAAACCGGCACTTTGTACAATAATATACTTAAGGTTGTTTCCGGGCATAGATCTGGTGGCACTGTATATGAAAACCATGCCAATTACTACCGCACAGGCAAATAAAAACAGTATTAATTTGTCATATTTTTTGAAATTACCAAAAAAAGTACCCAATTAATCAACCTCATTAATACAATTATATAATAAGTATACCACAAAATTTGTAAAAAACAATAGACGAATTAAAAAAAATATTATATAATATATATAATGTAATTTGAGAGGTGAATTTTATGGCTAAAATTTTTCGCGGTGCATTATTCGGGTACAATAAAAAGGATGTACACAGATATGTGGAAAGTATGAGTGCAAATTTTCAGGCACAGCTTGATGAATATGATGAAGAAATAAAGACTCTTAAGGACAAATGGCAGGAATTATCAGAAGAAAGAGAAGCACTTGAAGTTAAGAAGAACAATATTTCAGAGGCTATACTTTCTGCTCAACAAAAGGGCAAATCAATGGTTATGGAAGCACAGGAACAAGGTGAAATAATTATTTCTGAAGCACGCAGAGAAAGTGACAATATTATTGCCGAGGCACATAAGAAGGCAGAAGATGAACTGGAACTTATGAGCAAAAAAATTGCTGAAGAAAATCAAAAGCTTATAAAAATTCGACGTGACATTACAAATATACGTCGTAATGCAATAAAAACACTTAATACACTTGAAGCTAACAACGAAGAATTTTAATTGTTGAGGGAAAAATATGAACGTATACGATTTTGATAAGACTATTTATGATGGTGACTGTACAGTAAATTTTTACATATACTGTTTGAAAAATTATCCTGTTATATACAAAAAAATTCCTGAGGTTTTGTGGTTTGGGTTACTTTTTAAGCTTGGAATTATAAAAAAGACTGATTTTAAAAGCCGCTTTTTCAAATTTGCAACTTTAATTCCCGACCTCAAAGAAGCGGTTGCAGCTTTTTGGGCAAAAGATAAGTGTAAAATAAAGAAATTTTATGTTGATAATCAAAGGGAAGATGACATAATAATTTCTGCATCACCTACCTTTATACTTGATGAAATATGTGGTATTTTAAATATAAAGCATTTATATGCAACAAATGTTGATTTGACATCAGGAAAAATCATTGGTGAAAATTGTTATGGTGAAGAAAAAGTAAAAAGATTTTATGAGGCTGGGTATAAAGAAAATTCCATTGATGAATTTTATTCTGATTCCCTATCTGATTCACCCTTGGCTGATATTTCAAAAAAGGCCTTTGTTGTAATTAAAGAAAAACTTATTCCGTGGAATGAGTACAAAAAATAATGCAAGGAAGCGATGCTTCCTTGCATTTCAGACCGTCGAAAAAGTCGTTCTATCGCAAGTGATTTGATAATAATGTTTGAATGTAGGGCAAGGGCTTGCTCTTGCCTCAAATAAAACCAGATATACAAAATTCCAAGGAAAACATTGAGCTTTCCTTGGAATTACTTGCTTTTTGCCAATTTGAACTCTACCGTACCCTCGTACGCCGACGAATTCAAATTGACAAAATATACCTTCCTTTTTCGCAATCTGTCAGCGTGTCGATAGGTTTATCGACACGCTGA
>JAZQAN010000016.1:0-4657 GCA_045545235.1 Clostridia bacterium
ATTGTAAGACCTAAAGAAATTGCCGTGTTTACTGTGACAAAGGCGTAATAGGTTAATGAAGAATGCAGAATGCAGAATGAAGAATTGTGGTTGATGATGAAATGTCCAAAACTTGTTTTGGGTAACATTTCACATGCGTAGCAATGTGGAGAAAATGCTTTGCGTTTCTTTGAATTTATATATTTGTTTAAACCATAACTGTCCACTATCAACTAAATTTATATTGCGTTTTACTTTTTTTTATTATATACTTGATTTAGTGAATTTTTTATCCTGACTTGACACGAGTAAGATTTGTGTCGAAAGATTGGTATTTATGTTGAAAGGTGTGAAAATATGAAGAAAACATTTTTAATACTTTCTATTGTTTTGGCTTTTGTTTTAGTAATATGTGCTTTTAATTATAAATGGATATATTATCGTTTTTATCCTTTTGACAGAATTACGGGAGAGTATGACATTACTGTAAATGGTAAAGAAACAAATACCGTTGACGAGTATTATGAGTACGAAAATGGCGGTAAAATCAGGCTTGAAAATGATACTGAAAACTTTAAAATTAAAGGCGGTAAGTATGGAAGATATGAAATTGGTTTTGTGTTAAATGAAGGCACTCTTTACAAATTAACTAATGACGAAATGTTTAATGGTAATGGAAATATAGATTTGTCGATTGCTTATTTGAATACAAATTGGTGGCATATATCAGAATTAGATATAGAAATAGATATTGTCAAAGACAGCGGTGAATGGTATGTATACTATGATGTGGAATTGGAAGAACCTCTGGAGAACTTTAAAGTTACAACTTCAAATGTGTCAAAGAAAATCAAATTGTCTGAAATTGGTACTGCTGAAATTTTGATTGGTATCTAATAATATCTTTTATAAATGATGTGTATTGATGTGAAAGGAAGTGCAAAAATGAAGAGAGCGATAATACTCTTACTACATATTCCACTGGCTATATTTACATTGATTGAATACTTTATGTTTATGTGGTTTTGGGGCGGGGATGGAGCATTTGCCTTTTTCGGATGCGGAATAAGTTTTATAGTTTATTTGGCATTACATATTTTTGCATATTTTAAGTTTCAGCATAAATTTAAAAAACTTATAGTATATAGTGCAATTATACTTACGCCAATTTTAAGTGTAATTACGATTTATTTGATACTTGCACCATTGCTTGGAATGACAATACAAGTTGCATAAAATATAAAGAATAATGAGTATTATATTTTACTCGCGTCAAGTCCATACTATTTAAAAAATTAGTTTGCCGATTTTGATATTTACATATACAAAGGAAATAAGAAAGGTGATTTTTAAATATGAAAATACTTGTTATTTATTCCAATGACAGTAAAAATGAGGTTGCTATGCTAAGAGATGAAATTTCTCAAAAGTACGGAAGTAGTTCTGTTTTGAGATTGTATTCGGCAGAAAGAAAAAAGAGCTTTTTTAAGCATGCGTGGCATATTGATGCTGTTAAAATGATGAAGGAAGCAGATTTGATTGTTTATGCTATGAGCGGTATTTCACATCAGAACAAGAATGTTCAGTGGGAACTTAAAAAGGCAATTCGTCTTAACAAGCATATTGTTTGTTTAGCTGTTAAGGATGTTGAAAATTGCGTGCTTAATGACTTTTTATATGTAACAGACAAGAACACAAAGGAAAAAATTTGCCTGTTGGATATCATTGAATCAAAGAAAGAATTGTTTGATATTATTGAGGGTTTTAATAATAATTCTTACATTAAGCTTTTTCACAATGACATTGAGCCTTCAGTATTGCTTGAACAGTATAAAATCTTTTCGCAGACTGCCGAAAATCTCGTTGAAAGACGGCAAAATGTCAACAGCTTTTACATAAGTGCAAATACTGCACTTGTTACTGTTGGAGGTACTATATTTGCCATAGGTAATGAAAATAATCTTCTTTCTGTTATTATAGTTATATGCGCTTTATTATTTCCGGGATTTTTGCTGAATTATTCCTGGTATAAAATGCTTCAGTCCTATTACATAAATAATCAGGGAAAACTTAAGGTTTTGGGAATGATAGAACAAAAGCTGGCAGTTTCACTATATGATGCAGAATGGAAAGCAATGAAAAACAGATACAGTAAAAAGAAGTATGTTTCATTTACAGATAATGAGAAAAAATTACCATTTGTGTTTGGTGTTTTGTACTTTATTGTTCTGGTAGTCTGTATTTATGCAATGTGCAGTTTGACTTAAATAACAAATTGATTAAAAGAGGATTTTATGAAAGAATTATTTCCGAATTATTATGATAAATTCAAATGTATTGCCGACAGGTGCAACCACAGTTGTTGCATAGGCTGGGAAATTGACATAGACGAGGATACTATGGATTTATACAATTCACTTGAGGGTGAATTTGCCGACAGAATTAAAGACAACATAGAGGGGGATGTTCCCCATTTTAAGCTTGGGGAAGGCGAGAGGTGCCCATTTCTGAACGAAAAGGGGCTTTGTGACATTATATGTGAGCTTGGTGACGGTGCAATTTGTGACATTTGTTATCTGCATCCGAGGTTCAGTAATTTTTATGACGACTTTACAGAAACGGGGCTTGGGCTTTGTTGTGAAGAGGCGGCAAGAATTATACTTACTGAAAATGAAAAGTTTTCTATAGACTTGCCTGAAAATGCAAAAAATGACGTTTTTTTCAGGGAACGTCAGGAGGCTTTTGACATTTTGCAGAACAGAAATGTGAATATGCTTGAAAGGTTAAAGGGGCTTTCGGAAAAATACGGTTTGGAATTTGACTTTTCGAACGAGGCTTTGTACAGGCTTTATATGTCACTTGAACGGCTTGATGCAGGCTGGGAAAAAGAACTTGAAAAGCTTAAAAATGCGGATGGCACAAAGGTGTTTGAAAAAGAAGGTATGCAAATCTTCTTTGAACAGCTTGCCTGTTACTTTGTGTTCCGCCACTTTCAGCGAGGTGTGTGCTTTGCAATTGTAAGCTGTTGGGTTGCAGGGGCAATTTGCAGTGGTTGTGAAAGCCTTGGTGATATGCTTGATGTGGTGCGTATGTATTCTTCTGAAATAGAATACTGCGAGGAAAATGTGGAAAAAATTGAAAGCTTTTTAAATTGCACACCTTGATTTTTGCGTAGGATTGTAATATACTATAGCTAAAATAATTAACAGGAGATATAACAGTGAATAAAAATATTTCGATTCGGTGGGTTTATATGGCAGTGGGTGTTGTGGCTATGCTCTTTTCGGGTGTGCTTTATGCCTGGTCAATTTTAAAATCACCTCTTGGTGCAGAGTTTGGATGGGGCACTTCACAGCTTGCTCTTAACTTTACACTTGCTATGGCTTTCTTTTGCACAGGCGGTTTGCTTGGTGCAAAAATTTCGGCAGGTGCAGGGCACAGAGTTGCCCTTATAACATCAGGGTGTCTTTCGGCACTTGGTTTTATACTTACTGCACTTTTGCGTGATGCTTCTGTATGGATGCTTTATGTTACATACGGTGTGCTTGCAGGGCTTGGTATTGGTATTTCCTATAACGTGGTTATTGCAACTGTAAGTGCGTGGTTTCCTGATAAAAAGGGGTTGTGTTCAGGGTGCCTTATGATGGGCTTTGGTGCATCGGCACTTATACTCGGTAATGCGGCTGACGCTATGTTTAAAAGCAACATTGGCTGGCGTGGTGCTTATATTGTTATTGGCATTGCACTTTTTACAGTTTTGGTTATTTCGGGATTTTTGCTTAAAAAACCTGATGCGGATACCGTTTTCCCTGAATCTAAAGTCAAAAACACAAAGGCGGGTAATTTTGAAAGTAAGGACTATACATCGGTGCAGATGCTTTGCCGTGTATCCTTCTGGATGGCTTTTGTGTGCATTTCACTTCTTGCGGCTGTGGGAAGCTCGGTTATAAGCTTTGCAAAGGACCTTGCACTTTCCGTTAATGCACCCGAGGCTCTTGCTGTGTCTTTGGTTGGTGTGCTTTCCGTATGCAACGGTGTGGGGCGTATTTTAACAGGTGCGGTTTTTGATGTTATAGGAAGCAGAAAAACTATGATTTTAGCAAACATACTTACCATTTTTGCCGCAGGTGTTACCTTGCTTGCAGTTTTTACAGGCTCGTTGGCTCTTTGCATTGTGGGTGTTTGCCTTACGGGAATGTCCTACGGTTCGTGCCCTACCATTACATCGGCGTTTACTTCATCTTTTTACGGTATGAAGAACTTTTCGGGTAATATGGCTCTTATGACCTTTACTGTTATGGCAGGTTCATTTGTTGCTACAGCTTCAAACAGGGTTTTAGAGGCTACAGGCGGTTATACTGCAACCTTTGTAATGTTGCTTGCACTAACTTTTGTTGCTCTTGTTCTGAATGTTTTTATCCGTAAGCCGTGATTTTAATTTTGAAAAAGCGACCCTATATGCAGTGTACTCTAAAGGATAGTTTGTTGATAAAAACTATCCTTTTTATTATTTTGTCTCCGACGGGGCACATAGTTGCGGTTTAACCAAAATACGCCGTAAAGTGAGGGATTACAGTTTGTTGAAACAATTTTTGAAGAAAGCAACGTAAAAACACCCGTATCATTTCCCTTTGCTGACGGGTGTTTTTAGGAGTCAGCGAAATAAGTTTTCGTATGA
>JAZQAN010000017.1:0-73240 GCA_045545235.1 Clostridia bacterium
CCCTGGTCCCAAACCAGGTGCGCTACCAAACTGCGCTAAACCCCGAATTTATTGGCAACGGATTATATTATACACAAAACCCTCTCACTAATCAATCTCGAATATATCCGTTTACAGGAATTTATATTTAATTATTTATTATTTTCTCCGTTTTTTGAGGTTTTTCTCTGTTTTTTATAAAAATATAAAAATTTTTCATAATTATATAAAACCCCAGAAAGCCAAACAAACTATACAAATTTCCAACTATATAAGAGAAATCCAGAATCGAAAAAACAACACCGAATATTCCAAGAAATAAAATCGTTATATTTTTGTTGATTGAAATGTTCTCAACAAAACCGTATCCATTCGAAACCGCAGTTGTAACCATTGACAGAGCAAGAACAACCACAATAGCAACGGTGTACTTGCCATCAACAACACTCAACAAAGGAACGGCAACATTGGCATCTGCATTTTTCAGAACACCAAGCATACAAACTGCAAGAATAAATATAATGCCACCAAACATTACCGAACACATAATTTTGCTTTTGGCAGTTTTCATAGTATCTTTAAACTCAACCAAAACGAAAGGCGTTGAAACTATATTGTATGATGTATAAACAATTGCTGATGTAACAAAATTATTGTTTAAAAAAACCTCTTTGGAATTACTTACAAAAAAAGAAAAAACAATTCCGACTATAATGAGTGGTGTTACAATGCTGTTAAAATTAATTATACCCTTTGCTCCAAAACACAAAATAACACACGTTACCAAATCTATAATAACAACCCCGTACATTTTAGGAAAATTCCAGATTTGTTCCAATGTTTCACCAAAAGCGGTTATCATTGCAGAAAATATCAAGAGCATATAACATTCCAAAGCACTATTCATCCATTTACAGGAACAAAGTTCATTAATATATTCTTTTTCTCCCATCCATACTATATTATCTGCAACGCAATAAACAAAAAAGCTTAATAAAACACAACTTATTGATACTCCAAAAATTGCATATTTGCCAAATATTCCAAAATATTGTAGCAACTCCTGCCCGGAAGCAAATCCTGCACCTATAAACGCTCCGGTTAATACCATTGATACCACAAATGTTTTTTTCACTTAAAAGCCTCCAACTATTGACAAATCAGTTATTTACAAGTATTATATAGTATAATAGGTAAGTCTTTTTTATGAAAGAAAACCTCAAATTTTTTGCCACAGCCAGTGGCGGATTGGAGAGAATTATGTTAAATCAGGAAAAAACTATGGAAAAAATCGTATCCTTATGTAAGGGAAGAGGCTTTGTTTACCCGGGCTCTGAAATTTACGGAGGCCTTGCAAACACATGGGATTACGGTCCACTTGGTGTTGAACTTAAAAACAACGTAAAAAAAGCATGGTGGAAAAAATTCGTTCAGGAATCACAGTACAACGTCGGTCTTGACTCTGCTATACTTATGAACCCTACAACTTGGGTTGCATCAGGCCATGTAGGCGGTTTTTCAGACCCTCTTATCGACTGTAAGGAATGTAAGACACGTCATCGTGCTGATAAACTTATTGAAGATTTTGACGGTACAGTAGCAGATGGATGGACAAACGAACAGATGCTTGACTACATTAAGACAAACAACATCGTATGCCCTGACTGCGGCAAGCTAAACTTTACAGATATCAGAAAATTCAACCTTATGTTCAAAACATTCCAGGGTGTTACAGAAGATAGCTCAAGTGAAATTTACCTAAGACCTGAAACTGCTCAGGGTATTTTCGTAAACTTCAAAAATATTCAGCGTACAAGCCGTAAGAAAGTTCCTTTCGGTGTTGCACAGGTTGGTAAATCATTCCGTAACGAAATTACACCGGGTAACTTCACATTCCGTACAAGAGAATTTGAACAGATGGAACTTGAATTCTTCTGCGAACCGGGTACAGACCTTGAATGGTTTGAATATTGGAGAGGTTTCTGCAGAGACTGGTTGCTTTCACTTAATATTAAAGAAGAAAACCTTAGACTTCGTGACCACTCACCTGAAGAACTAGCTTTCTATTCAAAAGCTACAACAGACTTTGAATTTATGTTCCCATTTGGTTGGGGTGAACTTTGGGGTATTGCTGACAGAACAGATTATGACCTTTCTCAGCACGCAAAAACATCAGGTGAAACAATGGAATACATTGACCCTGTTGATACAAACAAGAGATATATTCCTTACGTTGTAGAACCATCATTGGGTGCAGACCGTGTTACACTTGCATTCCTTTGCGAAGCTTATGATGAAGAAGTAGTAGGAGAAAACGACACACGTGTTGTAATGCATTTCCACCCTGCACTTGCTCCAATTAAGGTTGCAGTTCTTCCTCTTTCAAAGAAGCTTTCTGAACAGGCTACAGAAATTTATCAGAAGCTTACAAAGAAATTCATGTGTGAATATGACGAAGCAGGCTCAATTGGTAAAAGATACAGAAGACAGGATGAAATCGGTACTCCTCTTTGCGTAACTGTTGACTTTGATACTGAAACAGACAACAGCGTAACAGTTCGTGACAGAGATACAATGGAACAGATAAGACTTCCAATCGACGAACTTGAAGCATATATCGAAAAATATATAGAATTCTAATTTCGGGCTATGATAAAAAGAAATTTCAAAATTATTCTGGCTTATATAATAGGGATAATTGCAAGTATGTTTCTTGCAGTTCCCTTAAGCCCTATACTTGGGTTTTCCCCAAAGTTGTTTTCTTCAATAACAGCCATCATTACTCTTTGGCTTGTATATTCGGAAATATGGAAAACAGGAAAATATGATGCATTGAAAAAAATCGAATCATTCAAAAAGCCTCTTTTGGGTATGATTGCATTTACGGTAATTTCATTAATCACAATACTCACCGTTGCAATATTTGAACCAAAAGGCAATATCGATATTACAATGGTCATCGGCACATTCTGGTTCTTTCCGTTTATGAGTTTTTTCAGCAAAACAACATTTATTTACATTAACTTAATTGTTGTTGCGGTATTTTTAATAATTTCCGTAATAGCATATTATATGGGAATAAAAGGTTTTTCGTTGACAGATAAAATACTTGCTGCAAGAAAAAGACGTATTGATGTAAAAGCAAAAAAACATTTTGACGAAATTGAAAAAATCAAAGAACAATATCGAAAAAAAGACTAATAAAATCAAAATGGATTGTAAAAACTTTGTTTTTACAATCCATTTTATTTTAAATCATATTTAAAATTAACGGTATACTTACAAGAGCCAATATATGGGAAATAAATGCAAGTTTTGCACCGGTGCTGCAATCTTCCCCTATAAGTTTTGGAAAAACTATTGTATTTAGCCCACTTGGCATTGCACACAACACCACGGCAGAACGCACAAGATTAACATCGTTGGTAAAAAACTTCAGTGTTCCAAGCACAAGAAGTGGAATTACAAAAATCCTTAAAATACTGACTATATATATTTTTGTATCGGTAACCAAATTTTTTACACTAAATTCCGACATTACCATACCTGCAAGTAACATACTCACAGGAGCCATACAACTTGAAGATTTACTTACAAGTGTTTCGACCACTCCCGGCAATTTTATAGCCGTAAGTCCGAATATGATACCTGCTATAATAGCTAAAATAATAGGATTTAAAATTCTTTTAAAAGATAACTTTGTATTTGTAAGCATACTGTAGCCAAATGTATAAGTATAAAAGGCAAAGGGAAGTGCAAAAAGTATCATATAAAGCAACCCTTCATCTCCATACAGGCTTTGACACAAAGCATACCCCATATATCCATAATTGGAAATAGTAAGTGTATATCTGAATACCTTTTGGATATATAAATCTTTGCTTAAAATTTTTGATACAAAATAGGATATAGCTACCAAAACACATAAAATTACAACAGCAGTCAGTATTAGCCTGTAATATTTTGTAAGATTGGCAACAGTAAAGTTGGTGTAAAAAGAATTGAACACCGTACAAGGCAAAAATATATATATTCCTATTACAGAAAGAATTTTTGTCTGGTCACTGCTTACGAGTTTTTTCTTTCCCATTAAAAAACCACACAGCATAAAGGCAAAAAGTATACATAATTGTTCTAAAATTACTATCATAAAAACACCACCACATACACACCATCTGAGATGTACTCTGAAAATTTATATTTTTAAATTAAATCCAATACATTTTTATTTTCAAGCCTTTTATTTATATAGTCTGTCAGTTTAATTGACATTTGGGTTAACTGTTCGTTGGCTTTTTGATTTTGTGATTTAAAGTTCATCATCTTTTCAACATACCCCTGTTCTACTGCAATTTTAACACTTTCAGGGAATACAAGCTCGTATACAAGTGACAAGTGACATGCAAGACCATCTACAGCATTTTTCTTGATTTGTTTTAAAACAACCTTTTCATCAAAAAAACTGTTGAAAATGCCTTCGGAAAATTCGCTGTTTTTAAAATCCTCTTCTTTTACCTCGTATACATCCTCTTTTGAACTTTCAAGATTAACCCTGAAAATATCAAGTTTATCTGCATCACGAATTATATTGCAAAATATTTTTGTATGTTCATCAAGACTGTTATCTATTCTGTATTTGTTGTGAAAACGGATTGCCTTTTCAATAATATAATCGAAATCACTTTCATCAATAAAATCGCGGATTTTCCCTTCCTCAAACAATATGTCTGCACCAAGTTCCGCATGGTCAACGGAAACAAGGTCATTGAATGTTCCATATCGTTTGTTTTGTTCAAACCTTGCAATATCGTGTAAAAGCCCTATAAGCCAAGCTAAGTCCACATATTGCGGACTTAGACTTAAACTTTTTGCAATTTTTTCAGAAATATCGGCAACCTTGTAGGTATGCTTTACCTTAAGTGCATTTTGCCCGATACTCAAATCATAACTTTCTACATATTCTGCAAAGGCTTTTTTTGCTCTGCTTTTATTTATCATATCAATACACATCAGCAGATGTAATTATTTCAACATTACCTGCCTTAAAAGCATCCACAGACTTTGTCATATCATCTGTTCTTACGACCATCAAAGCTTTATCAGCCTTTTTACCAACAAAGGCGTACATATACTCAATAGTAATTTCTGCCTTTGTAAGTGTATCAAGAACTTTTGAAAGTCCACCCGGCTGGTCATCTATTGCAACTGCAATAACATCTGTGCATTTTGCCATAACGCCATTTTCCTTAAGAACATTAACTGCTTCTTCCGGCTTATTTACAATGAGTCTTAAAATACCAAAGTCTGCTGTATCAGCAATTGAAAGAGCACTTATATTAATATTCTTTTCACCAAGAAGGTCTATGATTTTAGCAATTCTGCCAAATTTATTTTCTACAAAAATTGAAATCTGCTTAATAAACATACAAATCAGTCTCCTTTATCAGTGTAATTTTCTTTTGTCTATAACACGTTTTGCCTTACCTTCGCTACGTTCAATAGACTTAGGATTAACAAGGTGTACTTTAACACCAATACCAAGTGTGCTTCTTAGTTTTTCAACTATATCCTTTTCAATCTTAACAATGGATTTGACATCATCGGAAAGTAGTTTTTCGCTCATTTCAACATTGATATCAAACGTATCTGTATTGTTTACACGGTCAATGATAATCTGATAGTTTGGAGTAATGTCATCCCCACTTACCTTAAGCAATACTTCTTCAATCTGTGACGGGAATACGTTAACACCACGGATAATCATCATATCGTCACTTCTGCCTGTTGGCTTGTTCATTCTTATAAATGTTCTGCCACACTTACATGGAGCAACCTCCAATGAGCAGATGTCACGTGTTCTGTATCTGATTAGCGGGAAACCTTCCTTGGTGATTGTTGTAAATACCAATTCACCCTTTTCACCGTATGGCAAAACCTCACCTGTATCAGGGTCGATAATTTCAGGAATGAACATATCCTCATTAACGTGCATACCACACTGATGTTCACATTCAAATGAAACACCCGGTCCCATAATTTCAGAAAGTCCGTAAATATCGTAAGCCTTGATGTTAAGCTTATCTTCAATTTCTCTTCTCATATCCTCTGTCCATGGTTCAGCACCGAAAATACCAACCTGTAATTTAAGTTGGTCTTTAACACCCATTTCTTCAATAGTTTCGCCAAGGTACATAGCATATGAAGGTGTACAGCAAAGAGCTGTAGAACCAAAGTCTATCATAGTCTGAATCTGTCTTGAAGTGTTACCTGCGGAAGTAGGTATAACAGTAGCCCCCACTCTTGTAGCACCGTCGTGTGCACCAAGACCGCCTGTAAACAAACCGTAGCCGTATGAAACCTGTACAAAGGATTCATCAGTCTGACCGATACCAACCATCATTCTTGCAACACAGTCTGCCCACATATCAAGGTCATTTCTTGTGTAACCAACAACAATCTGCTTACCTGTTGTAGCTGATGATGCGTGAACACGAACAATGTTCTGCATAGGTTCTGCAAATAAACCGTAGGGATAATAATCTCTAAGGTCCTGCTTATAAGAAAAAGGCAGCTTATGTAGGTCTTCAACACCTTTTATGTCGGAAGGCTTCAAACCTGCCTCATCCATACGCTTACGAAAAAGCTCAACTCTTTCATACATTCTGTTTACTTGCCATACCAAACGTTCGGACTGTAGCTTTTTAAGCTCTTCTCTGTCCATACATTCAATTTCCGGTTGATAAATTGCCATTTTTAACACTCCCAATTTTTTAATTTTATAAATTGTATCCCAAATCAAATGCCTTAAGGTTGACATCTAAAAATTTCGGAGGTACAGTTGTTTTTATTGTTTCAATCCAGTTTTCATAAGGTATATCAGTAAGCTTTGCCATAACGCCAATCAAAACAACGTTCACAGCTTTTGCATTACCTGCTTCCTTAGCAAGCTCAAGTGCATTAACAGGCAGAAGATCAATTTTCTCTGAAAGCTTTTCCTTAATGTTTTCAGGATATTCCATAGCACCTATAATAACAGGCATAGGATCAATTGCCTGATCATTCACAATCATTTTTCCGCCCTTTTTCAAATATGGCAAAGCGCGGTATGCTTCCAACATTTCAAATGCAAGAATAATATCTGCTTCTCCACGGTCTACAATGGGTGAATATATCTTTTCACCATATTTTACATAGGTTACAACACTTCCTCCACGCTGACTCATACCGTGAACCTCGGAAACCTTAACATCATAACCTTCGTTAATAACTGTGTTACCCAAAATTCGGCTTGCAAGCAAGGTACCCTGACCGCCAACACCAACAATCATAATATTTTTAGTCATATCAGTTTTCCTCCTTTTCAATAGCACCGAATGGGCAAAGATTTACACATAGTCCGCAACCGTTACACTGGTTTGCATCAATTTTAACTGCCCCGTCTTTCCATGAAATTGCAGGACATCCCAGTTTCAGGCACATTTTACATTTTTTGCAGTTTTCTGTAACTTTGCATCTGCCTGTATACTTAACTTTTTTAAGCAATGCACAAGGACGCTGAGCAATAATAACGGAAGGTTCTTCTCTTTCCACTTCTTCCTTTACTACTTTTTCAAAGTTTTTAAGGTCAAATGGGTCTGCCACAACAACATGTTCAACACCAACTGCCTTACAAAGTGCAAGTAGGTTAACCTGCTTTGTTTCCTCACCACGGATTGTATAACCTGTTGTAGGATTATCCTGATGACCTGTCATACCTGTAATTGAATTGTCAAGAATAATAACTGTGTTGTTACCCTTGTTGTATACTATGTCAATAAGTCCTGTAATACCTGAATGCATAAAGGTAGAATCACCTATTACAGAAACAAGCTTTTTGTTAAACTCTGCACCTCTTGCCTTAGCCATACCAAGTGCCGCACTGACAGATGCACCCATACATATTGTTGTGTCAACACTCTGAAGGGGGGCAACCGCACCAAGAGTATAGCAACCAATATCACCACTTACTACAAGACCAAGCTTTTTAAGTACATAAAATGTACCTCTGTGCGGACAACCTGCACACATTACAGGAGGACGTACAGGGATTGTTTCGTCTATTGAATCAAACTGTACAGAATCTTCACCCAAAACAACTTTTTTAATCATTGAAGGTGTGTATTCACCAAGTAGTGTGAATAAGTTTTTGCCTTCAACATTAACACCGATGTTTTTGCAATGTTCTTCAATAAATGGGTCAAGTTCTTCCACAACATAAACTTTGTCGCATTTTGCACAAAAATCCTTAATTAGCTTTTCAGGCATAGGATAAACCATACCAAGCTTTAAGTAGTTTACATTTTCACCCAAAGCCTCGTGTGCATACATATATGAAATACCTGCTGTTATAACACCGATTTTTGAACCATTCATTTCAACCTTGTTAAGTTCTGAAGTTTCAGCAAAATCAGCAATAGCTTTCATTCTGTCTTCAACGACAACGTGTCTTTTAATTGCGTTGCCGGGCATCATAACATTTTTAGGGATATCCTTTTCATAAGGCTTAAGTTCAATTTCATCTCTGTCACAAAGTTCAACCATGCTCTGTGAATGTGAGACACGTGTTGAAAGTCTTATAAATACAGGAGTATCAAATTTTTCACTAAGTTCAAAAGCCATTTTTGTATATTCTTTACACTCACCTGAATCCGCAGGCTCAAGCATCATAATTTTAGAAGCTTTTGCATAGTGACGTGAATCCTGCTCATTCTGTGAAGAATGCATACCGGGATCATCTGCAACACAAAGTACAAGACCACCGTTTACACCAATATAGCTTACTGTAAAAACAGGGTCTGCCATAACGTTTAGACCAACGTGCTTCATACAGGTCATACTTCTTGCACCTGCAATTGACGCACCTATGGCAACTTCTGCAGCAACCTTTTCATTAGGTGCCCATTCTGCATAAATATCTTCATACTTTACAATATTTTCGGTAATTTCCGTACTGGGTGTACCGGGGTAGGAAGCAACAACGCGTACGCCTGCTTCATATGCACCTCTGGCAACAGCAGCATTACCAAGCATTAATTCTTTCATATTCAAAATCCTTTCAACGTATATTAATTTTTAATCTGTTTAGCTACAAGACTTTCTCCGCAGTATATTTCACGAAGCTTCGGTTTTTCAATTTTACCTGTAGGGTTACGTGGAACATCTGCAAAAATAACCTTGTGAGGTCTTTTATATCTTGGAAGGTCAATACAAAATTCGCTGATGTCTTCTTCTGTAAGCTTGCAGCCTTCTTTAACCTCAATAATTGCAGCAGCAATTTCACCAAGACGCGCATCAGGAAGACCTATAACCGCAACATCCTTTATGCAGTCGTGCTTACGGAGAAAATCTTCAATCTGTACAGGATAAAGGTTTTCACCGCCTGATATAATAACGTCTTTTTTACGGTCTACAAGATAGATAAAACCATCCTCATCCTCTTGTGCAACGTCACCGGTATAAAGCCAACCATCTTTTAAAACTTCTTCAGTAGCTTTTTCATCTTTATAATAGCAAAGCATTACGCCGGGACCTTTAACTGCAAGTTCGCCAACTTCTCCCTTTGAAACTTCGTTTTTATTTTCGTCAACAATTTTAACTTCCCAGCCAAAGCCTGCCTTACCTATGGCACCAACCTTATGAATGTTTTCCACACCAAGGTGTACGCAACCCGGACCTATTGATTCAGAAAGACCATAGTTTGTATCATACTGATGGTTGGGGAATTTTTCCTTCCATCTCTTTATAAGACTTGGCGGAACAGGCTGTGCACCTATATGCATAAGTCTCCACTGTTCTATTTTATAGTGGTCAAGGTTAATATCGCCTCTGTCAATTGCATCAAGCAAATCCTGTGCCCACGGTACTAAAAGCCATACAATAGAGCATCTTTCCTTTGAAACAATATCCATAATCCATTCCGGCTTAACACCTTTTAAAAGAACTGCTTTACCACCTACCAGAAAACTTCCGAACCAGTGCATTTTTGCACCTGTATGATAAAGTGGAGGTATGCAAAGGAATACATCATCCTTTGTTTGCCCATGATGATTCTGTTCTGTCATAGCGGCATGCACAAGACTTCTGTGTGCATGAATAATAGCCTTTGGAAAGCCTGTTGTTCCTGATGAAAAATATATAGCTGCTTCATCATCGTCAGTAAGCGTAATTTCAGGGTCTGTTTCAGAACAATATGTAACAAGCTTATCATAGCTCTGTGCAAATGTAGGACAGTCTGAACCTACATAGAACCAGTCTTTAACCTTTGGTACTCTGCCAAACACTTCTTCAACACGGCCTGTAAATTCAGGACCAAAAACTATTGCATCAGCATCTGCAAGTTTAAGACAGTACTTTATTTCGTCAGAAGTGTAACGGTAGTTAAGAGGTACTGCCAAAGCACCTGTTTTTAGAATACCGAAGTATATTGGCAACCATTCAAGGCAATTCATAAGTAAAATTGCAACCTTGTCGCCCTTCTTTATATTTTTAGTAAGCAAAAGATTTGCAAATCTGTTTGCTTTTTTATTAAATTCACTCCATGTGATTTCTGTTCTGTAAGCTTCATTTGGACTTGCCTCAATAAGAGAATATTCTCTCCACGTAAGCTTTGACTGTGCCTCAAGCTTTGGGTTGATTTCCACAAGACTTACATCGTTGGGATAAAAATCCGCATTTTTCTTAAGTATTTCTGTAATAGGCATATTAATCTTTCCTTTCTGTAAAACAACGCCATAATATCATATTTTATCACTTTAATGCAAAAAAGTCAATGAAAATACGACAGATATCCATTTAAATCTGTACAAAATATTTCTTATATGTTATAATTATTCCATCATATTCTACATTTGGAGGTATCCTATGATTAACTATGCTCACAGAGGTGCAAGCGAATACGCACCTGAAAATACTTTATCATCATTCTACCTTGGGCTTCTTCAAGGCGCAAACGGCATAGAAACAGACGTACAAAGAACAAAAGACGGTGTTCTGGTACTGTTTCACGATGATACCGTTGACCGTGTTTCTAATGGAAAAGGTGCAGTTTGTGACTACACTCTTGAAGAACTTCAGGCTTTGAAAATTTATGGAAACAGCACTACCGGCTTTTATGATAAAGTTATTACACTTCGAGAATTTATGGAAAAATTTTCACAGTATGATATTAAATTTGCCATAGAACTTAAGGTTGCAGGTGTTGAAAAGGATACTCTTGATATAATAACCGAATTTGGAGCCCTTGAAAAAACCACATTTACAAGCTTCACCTTTGACTACATAAGTAACATAAAAAAGTTTAATCCAAAAGCACGTGTAGGCTGGCTTACAGCCAATACAGATGACGAAACTATTGAAAAGCTTTTATCTGTTGGTGGGGAAGAATTGGCACCAAAGGGCGAAACCATAACAGAAGAACTTATGCAAAAATGGCGTTCAAAGGGACTTGGTATAAGAGCCTGGGGCGTTTCAAATACCGAAATTATGAAAAAAATGTGTTATTTGAAAGTTGACGGTATGACAGTTAATTTCCCCGACAGACTTTTTAACTTTACAAATAAAAATAAATCAGAGGTGTTTGTCCGATGAAACAGTATAAAAAATATATTATGGACAAAAACATAAGGGTATATCGTCAAAAAGGTTATCAACAGCCACCTCACCTGCACGATTTTTTAGAATTTGTTTACATAATAAACGGCAAATATGTCCATATTGTAGACAACGTTGAATATGCTGTTTCAAAAGGTGATTTGGTTATAATAAATTATAATCAATTCCACAGCTTCAGCAGTGATAAAAACTCTGAACACTTCAACATTCTTATAAAGCCTGAATTTGTGGATACACAAATCAAAAACCGTGACGACGTATTTGCACTTTTAGATGTTTCGGGATACGAAAGCTTTAAAAATCTTGTAGATAAGGGAAAACGCACAGTAACCTTTTCTCCCGAAGAAAGAAAACGCTTTGAATCTATAATGTTTCTTTTGGAAAAGGAACTGCAAAATCAGGATTCGGGATACGAAATCACGACACGTTCCTGCACAAACCTTATGCTTACAATGATATTTCGTAAAATGTCCCAAAAGGCTACTTATTCAGAAAATATAATAAACAACGAAATTCTCCACTACATAAAAGAGCATTGTGATGAAAAGCTTACTATTGAAATGTTTTCCGCAAAAGGGCACTACAATCCATCATATTTCAGCAGATCCTTTAAAAAATACACCGGAGTAACCTTTACCGAATATTTAAAGCAAGCACGTATGAGCCGTGCGTGCGAGCTGATTTTAAATACAAAAAATAAAATTGACGATATATATACAAAGGTAGGCTATACTGACAAAACCAAGTTCTTTAAGCATTTTAAAGAATACACAAACACTACTCCCTTAAAGTATAGAAAAAGTCAAAATCAAATACTTTTTGATGTCATAAAACACCCTTTTATTTAATAATTTTGTATATTACTATGAAATCATAAAAAAATAGAAAGGGTGTTTTTCTTATGTTAAGAAGTATCAAACTAAACAGAAAAGAACTTGAAGACAAAATCTATGCCTGCTGGTTAGGTAAAAATATCGGCGGTACAATGGGAGGACCTTACGAGGGTGATCCCAACATACTTGATATTCAGGGCTTTATCTCCCAAAAGGGAGAACCACTCCCAAACGATGATCTTGATTTGCAGTTGGTATGGCTTCGTGCTATGCAGCATGTTGGTCCTGCTGCACTTAATTCAAATATACTTGCTGAATACTGGATGACAATGATTACTCCTCACTGGAACGAATACGGTATTGGCAAGTCAAATATCCGTCAGGGTATGCTTGCACCAATGTGTGGTGAAGTAAACAACGATGTATGGAAACATTCCAACGGTGCATGGATTCGTTCTGAAATTTGGGCTTGTCTTGCTCCGGGATTCCCGAACATTGCCCTTAAATATGCTATAATGGATGCAACAATTGACCACGGACACGGCGAAGGTACTTATGCAGAAATATTTACTGCATCATTGGAAAGTATGGCATTTGTCGAAAATGACATAAGAAAGCTTATAGATATGGCACTTTCCTATATCCCGACAGACTGTCAGGTTGCACAGTGCGTAAGAAAGGTGATTGAAGAATATGACAAGGGCACAGACTATCGTGAAGTACGTCAGATGCTTGTTAAAATGACTGAAAATTTGGGTATGTTCCAAGCTCCTGCAAATATCGGATATGTTGTAATCGGTCTGATGTATGGTGAAGGAGACTTTAAAAAGTCTATGATTTACGCTATCAACTGTGGGGACGATACAGACTGCACAGGTGCTACCATTGGTTCAATTATGGGTATTATGGGCGGCACTGCAATAATTCCTAAGGACTGGCAGGAATATATCGGAGACAGAATTATGCAAATCTGCATAAACGGTTCATACAGATACGCAAACCCCGGCACTTGCACTAAACTTACAGAATGGGTTATGCAGACAATTCCGTCAGTTTTATTTGCAAACGAAATTTATATGGAATACACAGACGGCGAAACAGTTTACGAAGATGAAAAAGGAAATGTACGGGATAAGGAGTGGGCACTTAACTACATAAATTCTTATGATGAAGCCCCTGCAAAGGTGTTTGATTACTCTCCATATTCATTTTCTGTACCAAACAATATTTCCGGTGAAGTAACAATTGATTTTGAAAAGCTTCCGAAAATCAAAGCCGGTGAACAGCTTACCTTTAAATATACAGTAAGAAACGTATTAAGAGAATCCTACAATGCAGATGTACAGCTTTTCCTTCCGGAAGGTTGGACAGCAGAATATGACCACACTGTATATATAGACAAAGAGACAAGACACACAAGCAGATTTTCCACGTACAAAGTTACGGTTACAGCAGGTGAAAAAGTTGCTTCAAAGAATAAATTGATTTTAAGCATTTCGTCACCTTCACGTGCTTTGGAATATGCTATTCCTGTTAATATTTTAGGTTAAAAAACGGCGTGCAGCAAAATAACTTTCATTTGCTGCACGCCACATTTTTTAAATATTCATTTTATAGAGCTTTTAACCATACAAGCATATTGCTTTCGCCTCTGTTTGCATAACAATTGTAAGGAATAAGGTTGATTTTTATATCTTCAAATTCAGGCTCACAGCTACAGTACAAGCATTCACATTCTTTTAGCTTGTATCCTTTAACCGTAATTTTGTTAAGTCCATATTCATCACAATATTTTACATCAGCATCAATATTTTTATCAATGTATAGTGAATAAAGATTTTCTATATTATCAACTGATTCTGCACAGTAAACAACAGGACCGTACATAAGTGCAACCTTGCCTATATTGCTTGCAAGATTTGAAGATGCTCGCATAAGAACAGGTTTCATAACAAATTCAATTACAACGTCTTTTGGATTTTCAATAGCAATATATCTATCCTTAGCAACAAAGTCGCAATTTACTTTGAATTCTTCACACCATGCCGGAATTCTGATCATTACTTTTTTTGCATTTGCAAATGAAAACTCAACCTTACCGTTTACAGGATAATTTGTTTTCTGTGTAATTTTAATGCCATCAAAATCTGCTTCACTTGACATAAACTGATTAACATAAACAACATCACCATCAACGGCATAAATATATTCGTTAACAGTAGCAAGTGTTCTGTTTATATTCGGAGGACAGCATGAACAATCAAAAACCGCTTTGCGTTGTGTAATAGGAAATCTTTCAATCTCATCAGGTGATGCCGAATGGTGTCTTGAATGATTTTTAAGATTTATCTCCAATGGATTTTCATAGAAAAACGCCTTTCCGTCAAGTGATAAACCCGCAAGCATACCATTGTAAAGCTCTTTTTCAATAATATCTGCATAAATAGCCTTGTTTTCAAGTTTCATCATACTCTTGGCAAAAAGTATCATAGCAATTGAAGCACAGGTTTCATTATACGCAGTTTCATCAGGCAAATCATAAGGCAAAGTAAAAGCTTCCCCTATATGAGTAGAACCTATTCCCCCTGTTATGTACATTTTTTTATTTGTAATATCATAAAACAAATCACGGCAGGCATCTGCAAGCTCACTGTCGTTTTTTTCATATGCCATATCTGCCATAGCTTTGTACCAATAACAAGCACGTACGCCATGCCCCATAGCTTCTCTCTGCTTTCTTGCAGGAACATGAGCTTGTATATACTTATCACTACGAAACATTACGCCCTTATCCTTTGTATTGTTTCCTCTTTGTTCAACAAAAAACTCTGCCAAATCAAGGTATTTTCGGTTCTTTGTTGTATGGTACAATTTCACAAGTGCAAGTTCTATCTCCTGATGACCCGGTGTCACAAAATCTGCAGACCCATCTTCAACAAAAATCTTGTAAATATAATCTGCATATTTTTCCATGCATTTTAAAAATCTGTCCTTACCCGTAGCCTTAAAATATGCAACGGCCGCCTCCATAAGATGTCCTGCACAATAAAGCTCGTGCATACTTCTTTCAGTAAACCTCTTTTTGGGTTCACATACTGTATAGTAAATATTAAAATAACCATCTTCTCCCTGATTTTTTTCAATACAATCTACAAGACCTTCAACCTTTGCCTCAAGGTCTGCATCATATTTTTCTGCAATCAGATATGCCGCAGCCTCCATCCATTTTGCAACATCAGAATCCCAGAAATGATGAGGCTTGTTATCCATTCCCTCTTTCCAGTCACAGGCAAATGCTGCAATTCTGCCGGTATCAGAAAATCTGTTCCATACTGCATCCATAGTTACCGTACGGTTAAGCTTCTGTTTAGCTTTCCAGAAGCCATCTGTTATTTTAACGCCATTTCCTTCAATATATCTCATTACATATCACCTCAATTTGATTATATCACTGTATTTATATAAATTACAGTGCATATTTCACACAAAACATTGACAATATCACACAAAACTATTATAATTTCAACTGGTGATAATATGAAAGGTATAAATTTAAATAAACCAATAACTTACAAAACAGCATCCCTTCGTTTTTTTAATAAAAACGAAAGTCATATAAGCAGATTTTGCACAGATGACATTCTTCTTATGGTATTTGAAGGTGTACTTCGTTTTTCCGAAGACGGTAAGGAAACAGAAGTTTCCAAAGGTGAATATTACATTCAGCGTGCCAATTGCAATCAGGAAGGGCATATACCAAGTACGTCACCAAAATATCTATACATACACTTTAAAGGAATGTGGCATGATGAAGAATGTTGCCTGCCTCAAAGGGGAACCTTTAACATTTCGGCATTTAAAGATATGATGATTGAAATGGATGCACTTTCTCACGGTGATTTTACCTATACTCAAAAATGTGCGAAATTTTATGAAATACTTTCTGCACTTAATAACAAGCCCGAAAAAATAAACATTGCAAATAAAATTGCAATGTTTATAGAAAATGAAGACTTAACCAAAATGACATTGGAAACAATCTGTAATAAATTTAATTTCACGAAAAATCACATAATCAATATTTTCAAAAAGGAATACGGAATAACTCCGATAAACTATATGAATTCCGTAAAGCTAAAACGTGCAAAATACCTTTTGAGGGTAACTTCGGACACCGCCGAAAGTATTGCCGTAAAAAGCGGTTTTAACGACTACTCCCACTTCTATAAGCTTTTTCGCAAGGAAAACGGAATTTCTCCCAAAGAATGGAGAAATATAATGAGATATGAAAGCTAATAAATATTTTTACATTTATATATTTTTGCGCTCTGCGCTGTTTTCACATCCCAAAAGGGGATAGGAAAAATTGTTCGCTGTAAAAAAGCATAAAAAAGGAAGAAATGCATCGCATTTCCTCCTTCGCTATTAACTATTAATTATTAACTTTATCATCAATAGCCTTAGCCGCCGCCTTACCTGCACCCATAGCAAGTATAACTGTTGCTGCACCTGTTACGGCATCACCGCCTGCATACACATTTTCACGTGATGTAAGGCCTGTTTCTTCATCGGCAATAATACCGCCCCATTTTTGTGTATCAAGACCTGCAGTTGTAGACTTAATAAGTGGGTTAGGTGATGTACCTATAGACATAATTACACAATCTACATCTATTGTAAATTCTGAATTTTCCTTTACAACAGGACGTCTTCTGCCTGATGCATCAGGTTCGCCAAGTTCCATTTCAACGCACTTAATGCCTGAAACAAAGCCGTCGTCATTGCCAAGAATTTCTGTTGGGTTTGTAAGAAGCTTAAAGATAATACCCTCTTCCTCTGCGTGTTCAACTTCTTCCGCACGTGCAGGAAGTTCGTCAGCACCTCTTCTGTAAACTATATAAACTTCTTCTGCCCCAAGTCGTTTTGCACTTCTTGCAGCATCCATAGCAACATTACCGCCGCCTACAACCGCAACCTTTTTAGCTTTGTAAACAGGGGTTGAGCTACCTTCTTTATATGCTTTCATAAGGTTAACACGTGTTAAAAATTCGTTTGCAGAATATACGCCCTTTAAATTTTCACCGGGAATATTCATAAATCTCGGCAACCCTGCACCTGTACCTATGTAAACATATTCAAAACCGTATTCTTCCATAAGCTCGTCAATTGAAAGAACTTTACCGATAACCATATTAGTTTCAACCTTTACGCCCAAAGCTTTAAGGTTGTCAATTTCTTTTTGAACAATAGCCTTTGGCAATCTGAATTCAGGAATACCATAAACCAAAACACCGCCTGCTACATGGAATGCTTCAAAAACAGTTACATCATATCCCTTTTTAGCAAGGTCACCTGCACAGGTAAGACCCGATGGACCTGAACCTATAACTGCAACCTTATGTCCGTTTGAAGGAACTTTTTCGGGAGCAGCTGTAGCATTTGCCATATGCCAGTCTGCCACAAATCTTTCAAGACGACCTATTGCAACAGGCTCGCCCTTTATTCCCCTTACGCATTTACCTTCACACTGTGATTCCTGTGGGCAAACACGGCCGCAAACTGCAGGCAGAGAGCTTGATTTTGTAATAATTTTATAAGCCGCTTCAAAGTCACCCTTTGCAACTTCCTGTATAAATGCAGGTATATCAATCTGTACAGGGCATCCCGTAACACATGGTTTATTTTTACAATTAAGGCATCTTTGAGCTTCATCAATTGCCTGTTCTTCAGTATAACCAAGAGCAACCTCAAGGAAGTTTTTATTTCTCACATCAGGTGCCTGAGAAGGCATCTCATTCTTTTTAAGTGACATATTAGGCATATTACTCAACCTCCTTTTTAAACAAATTGCAAGCTTCATCATGTGCGTGTCTTTCAAAATCTCTGTACATTGAGGAACGCTTCATTGCCTCGTCAAAATCTACAAGATGACCGTCAAATTCAGGACCGTCAACGCAGGCAAATTTAACTTCGCCACCAACAGTAAGTCTGCATCCTCCGCACATACCTGTACCGTCAATCATAACAGGGTTCATACTTACAACTGTTTTAATTCCATATTCCTTGGTAAGAAGGCATACAAATTTCATCATAATAACAGGACCTATAACAATAACCTCGTCATATTCATTGCCTGCTTCTATAAGTGTCTTAAGTGCATCTGTAACAAGCCCTTTTTCACCGTGGCTTCCGTCATCTGTCATCATACGAAGTTCACTGCTTACTGCCTTGAATTCATCTTCCAAAATAACAAGGTCTTTGTTTCTGAAACCTACTACGGAATGAACTTCACAACCAAGCTGGTGAAGTTTTTTTGCAACCGGGAATGCAATTGCACAACCAACACCGCCGCCAACTACCGCAACCTTTTTAAGACCTTCGGTTTCTGTCTTTTTACCTAAAGGACCAACAAAGTCGCTTATGAATTCACCTTCGTTTTTATAATTTAGTTTTTCTGTTGTAGCACCAACAATCTGGAATATAATTGTTACTGTGCCTGCCTCACGGTCATAATCTGCAATGGTAAGAGGAATTCTTTCACCATCTTCATCTACTCGTAAAATTATAAACTGACCGGGTTCAGCCTTTTTAGCAACCAATGGTGCTTCAATATCCATAAGTGTAACTGTTGGATTAAGCACTTTTTTTCTTATAATTTTATACACTGTTATTCCTCCTTGAAGGCTGTATTTTTTAAACACAACTTTCAGATTTTAATACAAATTATATTTTAACACAAAAAAGCTTTGGTTTCAATGTTTTTTTATGATTTATTTATTGTTTAACAATTTATCACCGCAGTTTCGCCCAGATGATAATGTTTTCTCACACGTACAGAGTTATCACGAAGCCATCTGTTGAAATCGCAACCGCCTTCACCTAAGCACCATTGATAGGTTTGTCCCTCCAGTGTTCCCAAAAATCTCTTTTCAGAGGTGGACCACAAGCAGATTTCAGGGTCTATATATTTATATAACCCTATATCGCCACCAATAAGGCCGTGGTGAGTAACCTGCAAAACATCACTTTTAAGGTAATCACCATAAATGTATGCCATATGGCGGCACAAATACTGCATACAATCACCCAAAAACATTACTGTTTTCCCATCATTGAAATTTACCCTCCACGCCGCACTTACATCATTTGCACTTGTATAGCTGTAGGGATAAATTGTGTCCGCAGTAAAAAGTATTTCTATTTGTGCACCCGGGAAATTATACACCTGCCCCGTATGCAGAGTATATACAATGCTATTGGGATAATAAGTTTTAATATTATTCTCCAATTCAACTATATCTTTTTTTATTTTCTGCGAATCAATATACAAAAATTTCATTTTATCGCAATCAGGAAATTGATATGCAAAGGACGATATGTCAACACATCCGGCATATTCTTTTATAAAATCTGCAGCCAACACTATATGGTCGCAGTCAGGGTGAGTAAACATCCACATTACAACTTTTGGTTTTTCACAAGACTTGGTTTTACTCATTAAAAATTCGTAAAGTGCCTTTGTATCCTCATCGCAACACTTGTCACCGTCTATCAAGACAAAGCTTCCGTCCGCAAGTTGCAATATATAAACCATTCCCATTGAAAGTTTGCACTGAATAACCGACGGAGTTATAACATCACTATCCGAAACATCAATTTTTCCAACAGAGGGAAGTGGTGCATTTTTTGTTGCAACTATATGCACAATCCCCAAGGATGCCATACCAAATACAAAAATCACTTCTTCATCTTTTATATATGTATAAAACAAGTTTTTGTTATATGATTTTTCACTTCCTGCGGAAATTTCTCTTTCTTCATATTTTGTATATCCGTTTTCTTCAAGGTTTTTTGCATAATTACTGCATTCTTCCATATTAGTGTTGTGTATGCTTATCTGTATATGGCCGGAAATAATATCCGATGCAGGCAAAGTAAGCCCTGCAACAGTTTTATATTTTGGAATATTCATAATATCACTCCCTGAATTTTATTCCCGATTCAGTAATTATATAGTCCATTTTAATGTCCAATTCTTCCGCCGGAATATTATCGCAAAGCTGAAAATCATAGCAAAATCCAACCTTTATACCATTGGTTTTTACAAGCAGTTTGTCATAACACCCTTTGCCGAATCCTATGCGATTACCCTTTTTATCAAAAGCAATTCCCGGAACGATTATAACATCAAAATCCCGGGGCTTTGCAACCACCTTCACAGCAGGCTCCCGTACGGAAAAACCGCCCTTTGAAAACTTCGTTTGTGCCGTTGCATAGCAAGGGGTTATATCCCCGCTTGCCTCATCTGTAACGGGAAATGCAACTTTTTTACCATCCGTAAATGCACGGTTTATAATATCTGTGGTATCCGTTTCATTTCCCAAAGGCATATAAAGCATTATAGCTTTTGCATTTTTATAAAAATCACTTTCCAGAAAACATTTGCAGGCTTTGGAACTTTTCGAAACAACTTCGGATTTTTCCATAGTCTTTCGTTTTAACTTAAATTTCTTTCGAATTTCATTTTTCATTAACATCATCCTCAACAGGCAATGTCAGGAATGAATCCTGCAAAAAGACCTTATTGTTTGCAACCCTTGCAGTTGTATGTTCGCTGTAAAGGCCCTTATTGTTGGTATGGCGCACATAGTGTTCATTATCGGCAGATGCAATATCAATCCTTAGTCTTTCGCCCTTCTTCACAGAAAAAGCGTGAGGGTCAAAATTAAAACCAAGTTCAACCTTTGTATCGGGAGTATATTCTCCAAGTTGATAGCAAAGAGAAGTAATGTCATCACGAAGACCATAGTCACCTCTGTCTTTTTCTATGCTTACTCTTATGTAAAAGCATGTATCTTCACAGTCTGACATAACAGAAAGCTTTGCAGACATTTTGCCTTTTACAAAAGTATCTTTTTCAAAAGGCTCTGTATAAACAGATATAATGTCGTGGCGCAAATTTGCTTCATCCTGAAAAACACTGCCTCCGAATGAACGGGAAAGTCCGCCCTTAAAAGCCGGAGCATCATAGGGATTATATACATAGGAAACCTCACTATCCCCAAGTTTTATGTTCAGTTTGCTGTTGGCTTCACACTTTTCTTCCGTACACCATTTTTCATCAAACAGTCTGTAATATGTAATTTGACCTTTTTCAAAAGGTGATTTGACATTTTTATTTCTGATGTGGTCAAGCCACTCTATTTCATAAAAATCACCGAATTTTTCCACTCTTCTGCCATCTTCAAATACCCATGAATTTTCGGAATCACATCTGTCTCCGTGGTCATAAGGAGAAACAACAAGTGCGGATTGCTTTTTTGTTTTCTCATTCAATTTATTCCACATTTCAAATATTCCGCCACTGTATATATCATTAAATGCTGTGGTAAAAAGAATGGGAAAATCAACATTATCCGTTGCTCCGCGTGTTTCAACTCCCCCAAGAGGTGTGTTCCAGAATTCGTCCTCAGGTCCCGGTGATTTAAGTACCATATCAAAATCCTTTACAGGCTCACCAAAAACAACCCTTGTAAAATCCTTTAAAGGTAATAAATCAAAGGTTTTGGGTGTATAATTCTTTTTCATATGAGATTTTGGCTTGTACATTTTAACATACCAATTGCCGTGAAGTCCCGACTTTAAAAAGCCGTTACAGTAACATATATTGTATCTTTCACTATCCTGTACATTAAAGATTGCACCCTTGATATCATCGGCATAGGGTGCCACGGTGTAGTGGACGGATGTAAGATAGCTTCCTCCTTTAAGGAAAATTTCACCGTTATAAAAGTCCTGCTTTCTTATCCAATCCAGAAGATTAAGTCCGTCGGTACGCTCATAAATGTATGGTATGAAATCTCCATCACTTTTCCCCGTTCCGCGACAATGCTGATAAACAATTAAATATCCGTGTTTCAACCACTCTTCAAATTCTGTTACATATTCCTTTAATACATCTTCCTCATCCGTTTCCTCATATTTATTAACATAGGGACTGCGCATAACAATTATGGGGAATTTTCCTGATTTTTCAGGCTTTAACACCATAGTAAACAGTTTGTTTCCCTCTGATTCAAGATAAGTGTACTCTGATATATAATTCATATTACAGCATTTCCTTTTTTACAAAATTCTCGGTAAAATCAATATTCAAAGTCTTAATGTTTCCATTACTTGCAACATTGAATTTTTGAACACCATATCCTTGTGCAGTAAAACTATTACCATCCAGAGATAACACTTCAAAACAGTCACATTCAGGCCAAACTGCAATTTTGCCATCTGTTACAACCTTTACAATATCACCGAAGCTCATACTTATAGTATAAGTCTTTCCATCAATAATCATTTCGGCACAACGTTTATCTTCACTGTCATTATACCAGTCCACTGCGGTGAAATAATAGTGTCTTGTACCGTCTGCCTGTTTAAATACTGTATATTCTACATCCACACCGCATTTAACCCTGATATTTTCTTTTTCAATAATATCACGGCAAACAGTTTCAACTGTATTCTTATAAATATCAAATACCGCTTCATTACCGGGATAGTACAAACTGTTAACAAAAACAAACTTGCCTTCACCATAAGGAATATAGCAAATAAAAGGAGTTCCTTCGTCGGTAGTTTTTGCAACTTCACAATCAACGATATTTTTGCATACTATGATTTTTTTACCATCTACAGCATTCTCCTCAAATACAGGTTTACCCTTACAAATTGCAGAAACAATATTATGTTCAATGATATTGTGATTATGTTTTTCAATATCATTTTTAAGGGTTGTGTCGGAAAAATGAGGCCATGCACATATAAGAGTACCACCATTATTAACATAGTCAGAAACTCTGTCAATGTCAGCTTTTTCCGCCTTGTTGTAACCTGCAAAAACAAGTACCCCGTATTTTGACAAATCGCCATGTTCAACAGGTACAACATCAACATTACCCATAGGTGTACCGCTGAAAAGTCCTATTGGCTTGTTATTACCCTCGGGAACACACATAAACTTTCCACAGCCATTCGTGTTTATTGCGTTAAGTGGGTAGAATGATTTTAGCAGTTTCCACGAATCTGCTTCCTCACCATTCTGAATAGCAGGCATACCCCATGTGTTTGAGCTGCCGAAGCCATTCCAACCGTCATATCTTCCGTGTAGAAATGCTATCGGGGTATAAAATTCACCTGTTCGTGAATGAGTTCTTTTGAATTTATTGAACTTTCTTGCCTGCTGACGATGTCTTTCGCAAACATCGGATACACGATTAAAATAGTCATACATCGACTCTATAAACCACAAGCCTTCTTCTGTATTTAAATCTGTTACCCCATGCATATATGGAACATAAAGTGAAAGCAAATATCTTCTGTATCTTTGTTCTGTATCATGAGGGTAATTGCCCCATTGCAACGCAAGATGAACACCTGTTTTTTCTATACCATAGGCATTTGATGCACCACGCATAAATGCAAGCGGTATTTCAGTTGCACCATCCATTGTTTCCATACCTGTCCATTTAAATCCATTCTGGTAAAAATATTTAAACATAACGGATGGACCTGTATGACGTATAAAATTATCTTTGTTCAGGTTTTTAAGTTCATTTGCAGCCAGATTATGAGCCTCTTCCATATCGGCATTTATAACCTTGTTTCTGCGATATGAATATCCACATTCACCATAAGCAATGTTAAATGGTCTGTATGCCCCCTCTACAGTTTCAGGATATTCTCTGCCAAGACGTGCCGCAAGGTCGAAAAATTCTTCCAAAGGTGTCTGGATTTCTCTGGGATTTTCACCCCAGTAGAAAAGCTGACCATCACGCTCATGAAGCTGACGTCCCATAAAATTGTCACCCTCAAGCATTTTCTCTGTGGGGTTGGTTGCAATGCCCGAAATGTCGCGACCATCTGAAATGTGAACATACAAAAGTCCAAGCTTTTCACAAAGCTTTGTAAAGAGCTCCCACACCCCGGAATTTACAAAGCGTTGTCCACCCCATCTATAAACCTGGCGTATGGTTACAAAGTCACCGATGTCATTGGCAACATACCACTTTATGTAATCACATACAGCCTCTACATCGTCAACATTTACATATATCATATCACCTGTGCCGGATATTACATTATCAGCTTCTTTTTTAATACAACGTGAAATTTTATAATTCTTTTTAAGTCCATTATACTCAAAAGAAAATTCAAGATTATTTTCCTCTTTCAATGGTTTCAAAGAATATACGATAAGTTTAAAATCCTCAAATTTTGTAACATCATTAAGTGAAAAATCTTCACTTTCAAATACAGGTTCAACGTCTGCTGACGAAATTTCCATAAGAAGCTTAACATCCTTACCTGCCAAAAATTCTTCAGGACATCTTACTACTGTAAAGTCCGCATTTTCCTTTTCAAGAAGAAGAACCTCGTCTATAAGCATAGGTATAGGGTCAATATAATCTGCCTTATATTTTAATGAAACTATATTTTCTCCATCTTTAAAGCACCCAACAGGCAATTCTATCTCAATTGGTGAAAAACGATGAATTTTCAAAAATACTTCGTCATCAAAAACAACATTGCCGTTGACAGCTATCTCAAAACCGGGCCATTCCTTTTTAGCAAGGTTTTGTCCCAACCATCCAAAACGTTCCAGCCCTATATTTGCCTTTTCAAATTCAGGAAGCATATTTCTTCCGTCGCAGTCAACAAGGAATGGACTTTCAAAATAAATGTTACCTGAATATTTTTCACCCTCTATTGTAAAAATTACACAGGCTGTTTTTTCTTCATTTAACGTAAGTTCTCTACTGATTACGGTATATGGGTAACTTCCCTCCGAAACCTCCATAATATAAGTTTCATCAGGCTGGGCTATTGTATTGTGTGGGTCTACACCCTCTTTTACATACCACACATCTGCCCTGATATGAAGATAACCATCTTCTTCAATCTTAAGATTTTCAGCCTTTGCACTTACACCAATGCTCCAGCTTTCAGTATATGGTACAAATCTGTTATAGGCATACAAACCATATGTAAGAGGTTGCCACATAACCTTTTTTAGAATTCTCTTCGCAAACGGAAGAGGCTTTTTACATGATAAATCAAGGCAATATCTGTTTTTTTCTGCCTTTTCAAAATTAAGGGAATCATCTATAAGCATATACAAAAGTTCTGCCCCTGATTCGTTTTTCAAAGTCGCACAAGATGAATCCTCACAGTTAAAAAACAATCTGTGCTTTCCGTCTATATCAATATTTTTGCTGTCAATACTATAGCTAACACTCTGTCCGTTACGGAGTATCAAATTATCCTTTTCGGTTTTCAACGCAATTTTTTTTGTATACATCATTTTAAATCCCCTTTAATTAAAATCAACAGTTACAATATTATTAATATTAAGTTCTGCTAACCTCTTCATCATTTAAAAGTTTGCAACTCACTAATTTGTGCATTTCGAACAAGGAGTTAACCCTGCCGTTTTGGCTTCGCTCAAGGTTGTAGCATAACTGTTTTTCCCACCACATTCTGCATCGAAATGATATTTTTTGCCTGTAGGTGTACGATAAACACCCTTATTGTCAGATGGTGCAGCAGGTGTTACAGCAGGTGTTATACCTCCGTTACTGTAGCTTGAACCGGTCTGATAATTAATAACAATTCCCGGCTGAACATTATAACAATAAACACAAAAAGATATTCCTTTTCCATTATCCTCAACTGAATATGCTTCTAAAAGCACTCCGTCAGCAACAAGATTATTTCCTGTAAAAACAGGCGATACGCGATACACAACGTGATTTCCGGTCTTTTCTACATAATCAGCTATATCATTTTCAAATGATACCATTCCGTCAATATTAAGATACCTTGTGCCTGTAATAAGATTTCTTTTATTTGCATTTTCACCCGTAAGCTGATAGCCTATTAAATGACATCTGTTATAAAGATAACCGCCTGCAACATTGTCATATTTCACATTAATCCAGCCTGTGGGCGTTACACTGCTTATACTCTCTCTTTCATCCGTCGGCATCAAATCGGTGGCAACTGATGCAAAACAAACGTCACATCTGCCAAGTGGGTCAAGGTCGCTGTAATATTCAAACGAGCCTGAAATTTTTTCATACTCGTCAAAAAAGGGTATATTGTTATTAACTGTATAATATGCCTTGCCGGAATATGCAGGCACATTATTCTTTATATAAGCATACTCGTAGCGGTCAAAAGAATTTCTTATAACTGATACTGTCTTTGTATCATCTTCCCACGCTACACCAAGGTTAAAGCTTTCAGCAACAAAACGAATGGGCAACATTGTACGACCATTTATTATAACAGGGGCAACATCAAGCTGTTTTGCACTATTATTAAAATAAGCTGTTTTACTGTTAATGGTTAATTTTACTGTATCGCCGTCCATTTTAAGTATTGCCGTCTGGGTATTATTATCCCATTCCGCAGTACCGCCAAATTTTTCAATAATTGCTCTTATGGGCACAAGGGTACGTCCACTTACTACAACGGGCTTCGTACCCCTTCCTGCATCAATTTCGCTATCAACGCCATTAACTTCCATTACAGGATTGTTAATTTGCAGGCTTACAATTATATCAGGTAAATCAACTGCAAAAACAGACGATGCCGCAAAAGTACAGCACGCCATAACCACAGAGATTATCAGTAATTTTATTCTTTTCACTACATTCACCCCATATATACTTTTTCATATTATAGCACAGAATATATTAAAATTCAATTAAAAAGGAACGATAAACTCATTCCTTTTCAACATTATTCCTAATTATATTGCCTTATACTTTGTAAGCCATGTTCCTCTTATAAACCTTACTCCAAAGAACAAAGCCCTGCATATCCAGTCACTGAACATTGCAAACCATACGCCAAATACTCCCCAATCTAAAAATTTAACAAAAACATAACTAAGGCCAATTCTGCATATCCACATAGAAGCTATGGCAATTATCAAGGTGTATTTTACGTCATTTGCTGCACGAAATGAATTACCAAGACAAAAAGCAACAGGATGAACCAAAGCCAAAATTATTGAGTGAATAACCAGCAGTTGCTGTGCCATAGTTGCTGCCTCGGCTGAAAGCCCATACAGCCCCACAAGTTGCTTTGAAAATATCGCCATTACAATTGCAAGAGAAGCCATAAGCACATAGGCAATGCCCAAAAGCTTACGGGCATACATTTTTGCCTGTTCCTTTTCCTGGGCACCTACGCATCTTCCTACTACTGTTATCATTGCCATTCCAACAGCAGTTCCCGATGCATATTGAAGTGACGATAACCCATTTGCAGCAGCATTTGCCGCAATGGATACCGTACCCATAGCAGAAATTAGACTTTGAGTAATTACCTTACCAAACTGAAACATTCCGTTTTCCGCACCATTAGGAATACCTATGCCACAAATTCTTTTTATAATCTGAAAGTCCGGCTTATAAGAAAATAATTTTTCTATATGTACAGGAAGATTTTTGTCATATGTCAGTACCATTATCATAGCTGCACCCAAAATTCTGGATAAAAGCGTTGAAATTGCAGCCCCTGCCGCCCCCATATTCAATGCATATATCAAAATTGCGTTGATTAATAAATGAACTACATTCATTATAACAGAGACTTTCATAGATATTTTGGAATTACCCATAGCACGGAATATTGATGAACCTGCATTATACAAGGCAAGAAAAGGATATGAAAGTGCAGTAAACAAAAAATAAATCTGTGCATTTTCCATAACATCATTTGCAACACTTCCAAATACCATTGCAAGAAGACCTTTACGAAAAACAAGCATAATAAGCATAATGCCAACCGCTACTATAGATACTACCCACACAAGCTGTTTTGCGGCTTTATTTGCATTATCCATATTTCTTGCACCCATAAACTGAGATATCGTAACAGCCCCTCCTGCCGCAAGCGCAGAAAAAACATACAGCATAAGTAAATTAATGGAGTCTACAAGGGAAACCCCCGATACTGCCGCCTCACCTGCATAAGCAACCATTACAGTATCAAGCATACCGATAGTTACAGTTAAAAACTGTTCAATTACAAGTGGTATTATTATTTTTTTTAATTCCTGATTAGAAAAAATCATATTTAAACCTCACAAAATTTGCACTTTTCCTATACATTATAACAACAAAAAACATATATTTCTATTACTTTTCATAAAACAAGTTGCACAAAAGATAGATTTATGTTACAATACACGTGGTGATATTATGAATTTATCTGTAACCCGTACCGAAAAGGGTACAAATTTTTTTCCGCTACACAAACATACCGAAACCGAGATTGTCTTTTACCCATCTACAACCGGGACACTGTCTACGCAAGATAAAACATATCCCATAAATCCCGGCAGTATACTTATAATTCCGCCGGACACCTTGCACAGTACCCATTCCGACAGGAAGCTTGACGGCATTTACCTTAGAGGGAATTTTAATCAACTGTTAAACCTTAGTGCTCCCGTACAAATCAGCGACAACAAGTACGGTGAAGGCAAACAACTTGTTATGATGATATACAACAACCGTTTTGGAAACAAAGAATATTTGTCCTCACTTTGTGATGCTTTTGTAAATTTTATTGCAACAAACATTAAATTTGAGGATAATATATCAAAGGCGGTTATGGATATAGTATCTGAAATTACCCGACAGGCATACAAATGGGATTTAAATGTTACAGATATCCTAAACACAAGCGGATATGCCGAAGATTACATACGTTCTCATTTCAAAAAAATTATTGGCAAAACTCCCGTAGAATTTCTTACACAGATACGAATAGAGCATGCACAATTTTTAATAGAAACTTACGGCAACAGCATACCACTTTCCCAAATAGCGGAAAACTGCGGATATATAGATTACGTATATTTTTCAAGGAGATTTAAACAGTTAACGGGAAAATCTCCAAGGAATTTTGCAGACAAAACCGTATCTGAATATTAGTCGTAAGAGTTTTAGAACATTTATAATATTCATAGATAAAAAAAGCGGAAAGGATAACCTTTCCGCTTTTAAAAACAATACTAAGCTTAAATTACTTAAGTTCGATTGTAGCGCCAACTTCTTCGAATTTAGCTTTCATTTCTTCAGCAGCAGCCTTGTCTACGCCTTCCTTAATTGTAGAAGGAGCACCGTCAACAAGTTCTTTTGCTTCCTTAAGACCAAGACCTGTAGCTTCACGTACAACCTTGATAACCTTGATTTTTTCAGCACCAGCGTTAGCAAGTACAACTGTGAAGTCTGTTTTTTCTTCAGCAGCAGCACCAGCGTCGCCACCAGCAGCTACCATTACAGGAGCAGCAGCGCTTACGCCGAATTCTTCTTCCATAGCTTTTACTAGTTCAGCAACTTCTAAAAGTTTAAGTTCTTTTATTGCATCTAAAATTTCATTAACTGTCATTTTAAAATACCTCCTAAATAATTTTAATTAATAATTTTTAATAATAATGTAATACTGAAAATTATTCAGCATCTGCAGCAGGAGCTTCTTCAGCACCGCCGTTTTTCTTAGCAACCAAATCAGCGATTTCTACGCCGCCTTCAACGATTGTGTTAAGCAATCTAACAAGACCTGAAACAGGTGACTGCAAGCTGCCCATCATCTTAGCGATAAGAACTTCCTTAGATGGAGTTGAAGCCAATGTCTTAACCTCATCAAGAGAAATAACCTTACCTTCCATAAAACCTGATTTGAAAGATACGATATCGTGATCTTTCACGAAATCTGAGAATACTTTAGCAGGAGCTACCATATCCTCTGTATGATAAGCAAGAGCTGTAGGACCGTGAAGAACTTCATCAAGACCTTCAAGACCAACTTCCCTAGCAGCAAAGCCAAGAAGTGAATTCTTAACTACAGTATATTTAACACCTGCAGCACGGAATTTTGTTCTTAATTCTGTATCTTCTTCAACAGTAAGACCACGATAGTCAACAATGACACCTGCTGCTGCACCCTTTAGTTCTTCAACCAAATTAGCAACTGCCGCTTTCTTGCTTTCTAAAACTTTTGCACTTGGCATTTAAATTTCCTCCTTTCAAGTGTTTTCAATAAAAAAGGTTCTTCGTCCATAGACACACGAAGAACCTGAAAATAATCAAAATAGATTAGTTTATTCCTCGGCAGGTCTTATTTTTATGCCTGAGTCTATGGAAACCTTTATTATAATATCATACAAATAAAAATTTGTCAAGATAAATTATTCACCGATTTTTGAAGCATTAATTTTAATGCCAGGGCCCATTGTTGATGTAACAACAACGCTCTTTAGGTACTGACCTTTTGCAGCAGCAGGCTTAGCCTTAATAACTGCATTCAAAAGTGTGTTAAAGTTGTCAGACAACTTTTCAACACCAAAAGATGCTTTACCGATAGGGCAATGAATAATGTTTGTTTTGTCAAGACGGTATTCAATCTTACCAGACTTGATTTCGCTGATAGCTTTAGCAACATCCATTGTTACTGTACCAGCCTTAGGGTTAGGCATCAAACCTTTTGGACCCAATACTTTACCCAAACGACCAACAACACCCATCATATCAGGTGTAGCAACGATAACGTCATATTCAAACCAGTTATCATTCTGAATTCTTGGAATAAGTTCCTCAGCACCTACGAAATCTGCACCTGCCTGCTCAGCTTCTGTAGCCTTATCGCCTTTAGCAAATACAAGAACGCGAGCTGTTTTACCTGTACCGTGTGGAAGTACTACCGCACCTCTAACCTGCTGGTCAGCGTGACGAGAGTCAACACCCAAACGAATATGAGCCTCTACTGTTTCATCAAACTTAGCTTTAGCTGTCTTTGTAATCAAATCCATTGCTTCAGCTGTGTCGTAAAGGCGTGCTTTCTCAATAAGCTTTGCGCTTTCTTGATACTTTTTACCTCTTTTCATTCTTTTACCTCCTTGTGGTCAAACGGGAAAAAAATCCCCTCCCACGTAATTAAATCACCGAAGTGTGTGGATTACTCTTCTACTGTAACACCCATACTGCGAGCAGTACCAGCGATCATAGACATAGCAGCTTCCAATGAAGCGGCATTAAGGTCAGGCATCTTCTGTTCAGCGATAGCCTGAAGATCAGCTTTTGAAAGCTGAGCAACCTTTGTCTTGTTAGGAACGCCTGAAGCTTTATCAATCTTACAAGCCTTCTTTATAAGAACAGCTGCCGGTGGAGTCTTAGTAATAAAAGTAAATGATCTGTCTGCAAAAACTGTAATTACAACAGGAATAATAAGACCAGCATCTTTGGCTGTCTTTTCGTTGAACTGTTTGCAGAATTCCATAATGTTAACACCATGCTGACCTAAAGCAGGACCAACCGGTGGTGCAGGAGTAGCCTTACCCGCTGCGATTTGTAATTTAATGTAACCAGCTACCTTTTGAGCCATAGTTTACACCTCCTAACATACTTGATGTGGTACAAACGGGACCAATTCCCTCCCACTATAACATCGCACAAGCGAAATTATACAACTTCTACCTGATTGAACTCAAGTTCAACAGGAGTTTCTCTACCAAACATTGATACAACAACACGAACCTTTTTCTTTTCCATACTGATTTCATCAACAATGCCGACAAAGTCTGAAAGTGGACCAAATTTAATTTTAACACTGTCACCTTCTGCATAGTTAAGAATAATCTGCTGCTGTTCAATACCCATATTTTCAACCTCTTCATCAGTAAGAGGTACAGGCTTTGAGCCCGGTCCAACGAAACCTGTAACACCGCGTGTATTACGTACAATATACCAGGCTTCATCTGACATATTCATCTTTATAATAACATAGCCGGGAAATTTTTTGCGTGTAACAACTCTTTTTTCGTCGTCCTTCATTTCCACAACTTCTTCCATAGGAATCTGTATATCCAGGATGGCATCTTCAATGCCACGATTTTCTATGGTTTTTTCGATGTTAGCCTTAACCTTGTTCTCATAACCTGAATAAGTATGGACTACATACCATTTAGCCTTTGCCATGTGCCATCACTTCCTATTCAATATTATTGTGCAGGTGTTTCACCTTCAACAGGTTTTTCACCTTCAGCAGGCTTTTCGCCTTCAGCAGGTGTTTCGCCTTCAGCAGGTGTTTCGCCTTCAGCAGGCTTTTCGCCTTCAGCAGGTGTTTCGCCTTCAGCAGGTGTTTCACCTTCAGCAGGTGTTTCTTCTACAATACCCATTCTTGCATTAACTTCTTCCTGTGTCAAAACAGCGCCTGTTTCTTTGTCTGTGTATTCGCCAGTTTCCTGGTTCATTATAATTCCTTTTTCGTCAAGTGCTTTGATTGTTTCTGCAATCATAGCCTGATACTGTTCTTCTGTAATCTGTTGTTCACTACCTGTAGTAGCTTCAGGTTGAGTTTGTTCAACAGTTTCAGCAGGGGAAATTACATTCCACGCTGACGCAAAGCCATAATCCAAAACCCAGATTAGAGCCCCAATAACCAATACTACAGCAAGAACAACAAATGTATTGTTCTTCACCTGTTTAAAGCTTGGCCATGTAACTTTTTTAAGTTCAGCCTTTACTTCTTTAACAAAATTAAGAGCCTTACTCTTTTTCTTAGCCATTTTATCACTCCCTCTATAATAAGATAGAATTATTTTGTTTCTTTATGAAGAGTGTGCTTTCTGCAGAATTTGCAGTATTTGTTCATTTCAAGACGATCAGGATCGTTCTTCTTGTTCTTCATTGTGTCATAGTTTCTCTGTTTGCATTCTGTGCATTCCAATGTAATTTTTACTCTCATATTTTTAACCTCCAAATTGTTATCTGTTTAAAACCCGTAAAAAGGCACATCAAAAAAAGACCCATTTTTACGAGGTCTATATAAATATATCATATAAACATCGCTAAGTCAAGTGTTTTTTTTAATTTTTTACAGAGTACCCACTTTTTTTCCATTACGGGGATATTTGGCAGGAGTATTGCCTGTTTTTTCTATAACCACAATACTATGTGTAATTTCCTCATCAGAAAGTGTATGAAGCTGAACCTCCTTCACGTTTCCTCCAAGTAATTTTATAAGTGGTTTTGCCTCATCAAGCTCCGCTTCAATATCCTTACCCTTCATAGCAAGCATATATCCACCTTTTTTCACAAGCGGAAGACAATATTCAACCAATGTGCAAAGTCTTGCAACCGCCCGGCTTACCGCAACGTCAAACTGCTCGCGGTACAGTTTGTTTTTCCCCGCTTCTTCTGCACGTATATGAATGCATTCTGTTTCAATTCCAAGTTGCGAAGAAACTTCCTTCAAAAAATTAATTCTTTTATTGAGACTGTCCATAAGTGTAAGTTTTATGTTGTTATTTTCAATTTTTACAGGAATACCGGGGAAACCTGCCCCCGTACCAACATCAACAACCTTATCCCCATCATTTATGTATCCGCTTTTAAGACACGTAATACTGTCCTCAAAATGTTTAACTTTTACTTCTTCAGGCTCTGTAATGGCTGTAAGATTAATTTTTTCATTCCATTCAAGAAGAAGACTCATATATTTTTCAAATTCCGGTTTCAAAAAAATCACCTCTGTGACATTATATCACAAAGGTGAGAATATTTCCACACTTATTTTATCAAATCCAGAGGATTAATATATTTTTCCTCAGAAACAACTTCAAAATGAAGATGGGGTTTTTGAGAAAATTCAAACTCTCCTTTATTTCCCACCGTCCCAATCATCTGTCCTTCATCGAGGTTATCATCTTTTTTTACAACTGCTTTATCAAGATTTTTATATATAGTAATTATACCATCCTGATGTTGTATCTTAACAGAAACCCCATATTTTTCACTTTCAGATACATCAACAACAATGCCGGGAGCTGACGTATCAACCTCTGCTCCATAATCTGCTTCTATATCCACACCACTATGCGTTCTCCAATCCTGCATTGTTTCATCCCATAAAAGTTCATCAGTGGAAAATTCTTTCTGAATTTTTCCCGAAAGAGGCATCCTGTATTCAAAACGCACCATAACCTCTTTTGTTTGTGGCTCTTCGATTTCTTCCACCGGTACAAATTCTTCCTTTTCAACGCTGAATTCATATTCTTCAATTTCTTCTCTTTTGTTATCAGTCACAACCGGAACATCATCAGGTTCAATGTTTTCACTATTTTCTGCAACACGTTGAGAGTTACGTGTAAATACTGCCGAAACCATAATAATTCCCAATGCAAATACAGTAAGTGTTATAAAAAATTTATTGCTCACAAGTTTTAATACAGAATTACCTTTTTTATCACTCATAACATCTACCTCCTGAGGATATTATTCCCCAAGAAGATGTTTTTATACGTTATTTTTCTATCTCAACACCTGTATAGTACCACTTTAAAATCTCTTCATATGTTTTACCCTTTTCTGCCATAATGTTGGCACCGTGCTGACTCATGCCTACTCCATGCCCTGCTCCTTTCACGGTAAAAGTAACCTTATCATCAAGAATTGAAATATCAAAACACGAAGATTTTAAACCAAAAAGACTGCGAAGTTCTATACCACTTAAAATATCATTTCCTATTTTTGCACTTTTAACAGACCTTCCCTCAGTAAGAGTTATTTCTCCAATCCAGTTATTTCTGTCATCATCAAGTTTTGCTTCCGGATATTTTTCGTTTATTAATTTTTTAAACTCTTCACAAGTTAATTCTTTTTTTGATATATAACCATCTCTGCTATCCTCATCGGCACTTTCAACACTTACCAGATAAGGGAGTTCATTTGCCCACACATCTTTGCTGTTTTCAGTTCTCCCGCCTCCGCTGGATGCATGAAATGCAGCAGTAATCGGTATACCCTCATAAGTCAGAAATTCTCCTCTTGTATCCTCTACACATTTTACAATCTTCTTATAATAAACCTTCATCCATTGTTCACCATGTTTTTTTTCGAGATTTTCTCGTGACGTATAAGCACAGCAATGTGTAGAATCAGTACACAACACCGCCCCATTATGCTCCTTTGGAATAAGTTCAGAGTTTTCACTGCATTTTGTGTATTTATCATATATGTATGTTCTTGCAGCAACAGCCTGTGCCTTTATTGCCTCTTCATTAAAACTTCCCGGCACCTCAGCCGCAACTACACAAATTAAAAAATCCTCAAAATTCACATTTTCAACTTTGTTTTCTTCAACAAAATATACCGATATTTCATCAGGTAGTTTTTTATTCTTAAAATAATTTGACCTCATAGTCATAATAACAAACACAACAATTACACAAGCAATCATAATACTGTATAAAAGCCCTATTTTTCTCATCAAAATTCACCTCTTTTTAATTATACAGGACAAGTATAAAAAATATTACGAAATGTTATAAATTTGTAATTGTATTTATCAATCATATATGTTATACTTAATACATAAAAGAAAACAAAAGGGAGTGTCTCAAATGATTAAAAAAACACTTAGCATCATATTAACAATAGTTATTATGGCATCAATGCTTTGCACAGTATCAAACGCAGCTATGGGGGTTGCAGGCAATTACTATTATACTGACATCAAAACATATACCCGCGGTCAGCTTATGAATTCTTACAATGTTGGCGGAAAAACAGTTATTGTTGCAGAAGATCTCAGAAGTTACGGCTTTAAAGTAGACTGGAATGCAACAAACAGAACTCTTTCAATTACAGATGTTAAGGGTGCTGTTTCTTCAAATGCAACAGAAGCAAGCAAAGGAACAATAGGCGCTGTAGCAGGAAGTTATTACCATACCGATATTGTTACATACTTTGAAGGCAAGCAAATTGAAAGTTATAACCTTAACGGTGTTACAGTTATACCGGCAACCATCTTAAGAGATTTTGGATACGACGTAATATGGGACGGTGAAAACCGTAAGGTATACATTAATGACAAAGAAGATTTTGCAGGGATAAAAATCAAGGCAAATCAGACATACCATGGTACACTTTCTCTTGTAACAGAACCTGTTTATTTCAATGGTCAGCGTCTTATTACTGACAACAACATATACATTGAAACAAAACTTGACAAAAAGGTATACATTCCATTCAAAGCAGTTGTAGATGCTTTAGGCATCAAATACACATGGGACAGTGCAACTTCAACAGCTACTGTTACAGTTCCTGAAGATAAGGATATAAATCCTGCCAAAACAGAACCCAGAAACAACTCTAAAAAATACGGTACTATGAAATATGAAATAAAGGATATTGAATTTAACATTGTAAAAGGCAATGACAAACATGTGGTGGATGCTGTTATCTACGGCTCAACAGTTATGGTTGATGCAAATGACTTTGCAGATGCAATTGGAATGTTCTGCATAAATCAGGTTGATATATACACCTCCACAATGATGTATATGATTTATTCAGGAATGGTTCAGGGCTTCTAAAACACTCTGCCAGACCGAGAATAAGAAAATCAGATTTTATCAAATTGAATTAACGAATAATCCCAAGGAAAACCGATATTTTCCTTGGGATTAATATTATATATAAATTTTATCCTATATAATCTCTGCATATAAGTTCGTCCCATTCAACATTGCCGTTTTCCAAAGAATCGAGCATAACCTTTGCTGTAGACACATTTGTTGCAAGGGGTACACAATGAACATCAGCAAGGCGTAACAAAGCCGATACATCAGGCTCGTGAGGCTGTGCAGTAAGTGGGTCGCGAAAAAATATCACCAGATTCATTTCCCCCGAAGCAATTTTTGCGCCAATTTGCTGGTCACCACCTAAAGGACCTGACAAAAATCTGTAAACTTCAAGACCAGTCAAATCTGTAATAAGCTTTCCTGTTGTTCCTGTAGCAAAAAGTGAATGTTTTTCTAAAACAGCTTTATTGTCATTACAAAACTTAATCATAACATCTTTCTTTTTATCGTGTGCTATAAGAGCTATATTCATTAACCTTCCTCCTTTCGTATATTTCAATTTTATCATAATTATGTAAAATTCCAAAGTAGATTTTTGTTAAATCTACTTTAAAAATTTCTTGAATCTTTCAGGAATTTCTGTTTCAAACTCTAAATATTCCTCTGTTATAGGATGGACAAATCCGACTATTTTAGCATGAAGAAGCTGTCCGCTTAAATTATATTTTTCCTTTTTTATTCCGTATGTCTTATCTCCCATTACAGGATGTCCAAGACTTGCCATATGTACACGTATCTGATGCGTGCGGCCTGTTTCAAGCTTACATTCAACTAATGTATACTCCATAAATCTTTGCAAAACCCTGTAATGTGTAACGGCATTTTTTGAATTTTTATCCGTTATACACATTCTTTTCCTGTCAGTTGGATGTCTGCCTATAGGTGCATCAACCGTACCCTCATCATTTTTGAAATTGCCATGAACAATGGCAATATATTTTCTTGTAAGGGAATGCTCCTTAATCTGTTCCGAAAGCCCGATATGTGTTTCATCATCCTTTGCCACAAGCAAAAGTCCGCTTGTATCCTTATCTATACGGTGAACAATACCGGGGCGAATAACCCCATTAATTCCGGAAAGACTATCTCCGCAATGATGCATAAGTGCATTTACCAAAGTCCCCTCATAATTGCCCGCAGCAGGATGTACTACCATATTCTGAGGCTTATTAACAACAAGCATATGTTCATCCTCATACACAATATCAAGTTCAATTTCCTCTGCCTTTACGTCAAGTTGTTTTGCTTCCGGAATAGTAAACTCTATGTTTTGCCCCACTTTAAGCTTGTAATTTGACTTCACAATCTTACCGTCAACAAGAACATTTCCTTCGTCAATAAGTTTTTGAATATGGGATCGGGTAACACCATCCATATGGGCAGCTATAAATTTATCTATTCTTAAATTTTCATCTGCAACATAATTAATCTTTTTCAACTGTATCTTTTCCTTTTTCAAAAAATAGAATATAAACTGCAAGCATTATTGTACCAACTACAATAAAACTGTCTGCCACATTAAATATAGGGTAATTAATAACACAAACATCAATAAAATCAATGACAAAACCATATAAAATTCTGTCAAAAACATTCCCCAACGCGCCACCTATAATCATACCATAGCACATTTTCTCAACCAATGATGATGGCTTTGTTTTATAAATATATAAGCCAATCAAAACCAGTATAAAAGCACACAACATAATGAGCAGAATTTTATTATCCTTAAACATACCAAAAGCTATGCCGGTATTTCCGTGATAAGTAATATGAAAAACATCTTTTATCAAAGGTACACTATCACCAAACCTTGATGAATCGGGAAAAGAAAGTCCGAAAACATATTTAAGAACAGCAATTTTACTTATTCTGTCCACCAAAAATATTACAATTGCCGCAACTGTTATACCAACCATAAACCTGACCTCTCTAAAAACAAACGGCATGGAAACTACCATGCCGTAATTTTATATATTATTCGCAATCTCCGCTGCAGCATGAGCAATCGCCATCACAGCTCAAATCAATTTCTATTTCCTGATTGCAGTACGGGCAGTTAAGTTCTGCCTCGTCTTCAAGATCCTCATAGGAAATGAAAAACTCTTCATTGCAAGTAGGACATTTTATGGTAAATTCCTCATCTTCGTCGCACTCTTCCATAAAATAACCATCTTCATCGTCATAGTCTTCATCACCATAAACGGCATCTTCAAGTTCAAACACCTTATCGTAAAGTTCATCCTGAGCATCTTCCTGAGCTTCAAGTTCATCAGAGATGCTTCCCAAAACGTTAATTATTTCGCTAAGCAACTTTCCTTCAGGTGTTTCACCGTTAATTTTAAGACCTTCAGCAAGCCCCTGCAAGTATGCAACTTTTTCAGAAATTAATGACATAAATATCCCCTCCTTAAAAATATGGATATATTATTACCAAAGCAGTAATAAATTAAACTCTTTCCATGTAATCGCCTGTACGTGTATCAATTCTGATAACGTCACCTTCATTAACGAAGATAGGCACCTGAATAACTGCACCTGTTTCCAATGTACAAGCCTTTGTTACGTTAGTAGCTGTATCACCTTTAACACCCGGTTCAGTTTCAGTAACTGTAAGTTCAACAAATGTAGGTGGTTCTACATCAAATACGTTGCCTTTGTATGAAATAAGACGAACTGTATCATTTTCCTTAACAAACTTAAGTGCATCACCAAGCTGTGATGAATTAAGCGGAATCATATCGAATGTTTCAGGATCCATAAAATAGTACAAATCGCCATCTGAATAAGAATACTGCATATCCTTACGTTCAATATGAGCCTTTGGCATTTTATCTGTTGGTCTGAAAGTTGTTTCAACATTTGAACCGTTGATAACGTCTTTAAGCTTTGTTCTTACGAAAGCCGCACCCTTACCCGGTTTAACGTGCTGAAATTCTACTACCTGGTATACCTTTCCGTCCATTTCGAAAGTTACACCGTTTCTGAAATCGCCTGCTGTAATCATTTATTTCTACCTCCAAATTATTATCAAAATTAATCTATTATATATTTTACAATATTTTTCAGCAAAATTCAAGTGTTTTTTATAATATAATTAAATCTTTGGAAGAATGTGTAAAATTTTCACAACCATCATCAGTAACCAACACCAAATCTTCTATTCGTATTCCACAAAAACCTTCTACATAAATACCGGGTTCCACCGATACTATATTCCCTTTTTTCAGTGTATCAACCGACCTTGGTGACAAATTAGGTTGTTCGTGAATTTCAAGCCCTACTCCGTGACCGAGTGAATGTGTAAAAGTTTTTCCGTAACCCGACTCATTAATAATATCACGGGCAATCTTATCAACATCTTTATTGGAAACCCCCGGTCTGATTGCATCAATTGCCGAAACCTGAGCCCTAAGCACAATATCGTAAATGTTTTTTGTTTTATCATCAATGCTTCCTACAGCAACTGTACGTGTCATATCACTGCAATACCCATTGTACACACAACCATAATCTAAAAGCACTACCTTTCCGCTTTCAACTTTTGCATCTGTAAGGTTTGCGTGTGGCAACGCACTACGAGCACCAACTGCAACGATTGTATCAAAGGAAAGCGCTGATGCACCCTGCTTTTTCATAAAAAATTCAAGTTCCAAAGCAATTTCACGCTCTGTAATACCCGGCTTTATAAATGGCAAAATATGTTCAAATGCCATATCTCCAATTTGTTCTGCCCGGCGTATATTGTTACATTCTTCTTCGGTTTTAACCTTGCGAAATTCATTTAAGGTGTCTGATACACCTTCAAAATGTCCATCTATGGCATCACACATATTCCTGTAAGCATTATAAGAAATTGTTTTATCCTCAAATCCTATATTTTTAAACCCCATATCCGAAACAATTTTATAAGGCTTAACAGAATATTCGATTACCTCAAATCCTTTTGCCTGTTCATTTGCCTGTATGGTATAACGTCCGTCAACAATAACATATTTTTTTTCGGAAGAAAAAACAAGTAAGCCTTCTCCACCTGTAAAACCGCTGAAATAATAAAGATTTTCAGGGCTTGTAATTATAATTGCGTCAAGATTTTTTTCTTTTAAAATACTTTTAATCATAAACTAAGCTCCAATGCCCGCACTGCTACAAGGTAACTGTCACTTCCGAAACCGCATATCTGTCCCTTACAAACAGGAGCAATTACTGAATTGTGTCGAAACTCTTCCCTTGCATGCACATTTGTAAGATGTACTTCAACAACAGGCATTTCAGCTATGGGAATAGCATCTCTTATTGCATAACTGTAGTGTGTATAAGCACCTGCATTTAAAATTATACCGTCAAAATTACCTCGTGCCATATGAATTTTATTTATAATTTCACCTTCAATATTTGACTGATAAAAATCCACATCAATATTGTTACTGTTACAGTAATACTTTATTTTTTCATTTATATCTGCAAGTGTTTCGTTTCCATATTTTTCAGGCTCACGAACGCCAAGCATATTAAGGTTAGGTCCGTTTATAATAAGTATTTTCATTTCAAACACTCCTCATAAATTTTTTTCATAGTCAAAGCATCTTCACTTTGTGTGCCTGCAGATTCACATATAATAACAGGTGAAAGCTTATGTTTTACAAGCACTTTTGCAAGAGGTTCAAATTCAGGCCCATATTCTGTATTTTCAAAAGTAACGTGCTTTTTTTCCCCTGCTTTAGTAAATTCTATTTTACTGAAATGTGCATGGAAATTATTTACTCTTTCCCTACCTATTTTCTTTTCCATATATTTAATAATGCGTTCAAAATCTTCTTCAGTTTTAAGCGCACCTTGCATACGTGAGTTAAGGTGCCCAAAATCCACTGTGGGCATTAATCTTTCATCCATGGCACAAAGTTCCATAACCTCTTCAATTGTACCCATCTGGTTTATCTTGCCCATGGTTTCAAGGCATATTCTAACATCACCAACACCTGCATTATCGAGCTCTGAAAGTGCACGCTCAACTGTTGTTTTTGATATTTCCATTGCATAACGGCGTGTAATATCCTTTGCAGCACCCATATGAACAACAAGCCTTTTAGCACCCATATTATGTGCAGCAATTGCCGCCTGCAAAATATAACCTATTGTATTATCAATTTTTTGTGGTTCCACACTTGATATATTAGTAAAATAAGGCGCATGCACACTAAGTGCGATATTATGTTCAAGTGCTTTTTCACCAAGAATCTTCGCCGCCTCATCTGTAATACGCACACCTCTGCCACACTGATATTCATAGGCATCAAGCCCTATATTTTCAAGCCATTTTGGCATCTCCAGTGATGATTTGCCGCCTTCGTCATAAAAAATTTCAGGATTACCGGCTGTTCCGAATTTCACCATAGCCCCTCCTCCTTTCAATAAAAACATTTTAACACAAACCCTTGTTTTTGTAAAGAAAAATACAGTACTAAATAAGTGGTGCAAAAAACTTAATTACCTTTCCGAACAATCGTCCTGAAAGCTTAAATTCCTTATATTTCCCTAAAGTAATTTCCGTACACATATTCTTCGTACTCTCAAAGTCATTTTCAATATCCGATATTACAGAAACTTTGTGCATAAGCAAAGCACATTCATAATTAAGATACAAACTTCTGTAATCGTAATTTATTGTGCCGACAACAGCAGTCATATTATCCGACACTGTAACCTTTGCATGAACAAACCCATCATCATATTCAAATATTTTTACTCCTGCCTCAATAAGGTCAGGGTAATAAGAGCGTGCAAGCCACAAGGCATAAGGCTTGTCTGGAATATGCGGCATTATAATTTTTACATCAACACCTCTTTTGGAGGCAAATTTCAAAGCCTCCTGCATATCATGACTTATCACAAGGTACGGTGTCATAATATGCACATAAGATGATGCTCTGTTTATAATATCAAGGTATACCCTTTCCCCAACATTCTCATTATCAGTTGGGCTATCACAATAAGGAATAACGTACCCCTCACTTTTTACATATGTTTTTTCGATATATTTTTCATAATCCTCCGTTTCGCCATTTCCAAAAAACGTATTCCATATTTGCAAGAACATTATTGTAAAACTTACTGCACCTTCTCCTTTAATCATAACCGCAGTATCTTTCCAATGTCCAAAACGTTCATGCTTGTTTATATATTCATCAGCTATATTCACACCGCCCGTAAATGCCGTATGTCCGTCTATAACAAGAATTTTTCTATGATTTCTGTTGTTCTGATAGGTTGTAAACAAAGGTGTAACACGTTTAAATGTACAACACTTTATACCGCATTTTTTAAGTTCTTCACAATCTGCTGAAGAAAAAGTGGTAAGGCTACCCATTGCATCATACATAAAACGCACTTCTACATTTTCCTTTACCTTTCTTTTAAGTATTTCAAATATTTCCTTCCACATAACTGACTTTGAATCTACTATAAAATATTCCATAAAGATAAACTTTTCTGCTTTTTCAAGTTCATCCTTCATCTTTTCAAACTTATATTCACCCAAGGAAAAGTATTCAACATCTGTATTTTTATATGCAGGACAGTTTGCATAATTATTAAGGTAATATGAAAGTCCGTCAATTATTCCCCCATTCTCAAGCTCACACATAATTTTTTCGTCCTGCACCATATATTTTCTTGTGTTTTCTCTAACAACCTCTGAGCGCTTATTAATCTTTTTTGTAATAACATTAATGTGAATATACATATATAACAAGCAACCGAATACAGGTAAAATTGCAATTATCACTATCCACGCATACTTAAATGCCGGTTCACCCGAACGATTAATTTCATATACCAATAACACAACCGTTAAAATATTCATAACCTCAATAATGTAACCGCTGTATTCTCTTAACCAAAATATAACAGATAAAAAAACTGCAATTTGAATAAGAAGAATAATTAAAAAAGATATTATTCCGGAATGTAAAATTTTTCTCATATAAACCACCTTATACCGATTATATCTCATTGTAAAAAACAATTCAATTTATAGAGGTTATTATTAACAAATTTTTAATTTTTCAAAAAAATACCGTGGCAAGACGAAATCTTGCCACGGTTAATTTTAATTCTGTACTTTATCTTTTGCATCTTCAAGACTTATACCAAACATAATCTGAAGCAAATTATCAGCATCTTCTTCGCCAAGCTCTGTTACAAGTTTGGAATAAAATGTTGTTCTCTCATCCTCAGTCATATCATGATGATATATTTCAGTAGCAGGTCCGATCTCATCACCGTAGTTATCCAAAATATATTCTCCGTCATAGATGAGTTTACCTTCTTCAGCATCTGCCAATACCAAATCCATAACCGCTATCGCAACGTCAATAATATCCTGTTCATATCCTTCAAAACGAATTTCAATTATTTTATCGTACATAGTAGTCATAGTGGCTACAGCTTCATCCTGCTTTGACTGATCAAATTCAATCCATTTCGCATACAAAGTAAGATCTTTAGATACCGCTGATTCAAACTTATAAGGTATCATAAATTCACTGTCTTTATACCACCCCATAAAGTAATATCCGGGCCATTCTCCATGGTCAGGCTGGTCAACAGCACTACCTGCTTCAACAGTTACAGCCTCAATATATTCTCCACCATTTGTTTCAAATGATACAGTATAAACTCGTGTCCACTTTGCATAAAGTGTCAGATGCTTTACAACCGGAGTACTAAAGTCATATATTGTTCTGAAATTACTTTCCTTGTACCAACCATCAAATCGGTAGCCGTCCTTAAAAGGTGCTTCAGGTTCATCTACGCAACTTCCGGATTCAACTGAAACTTTAGGAACTGAACTTCCACCATTTGACATAAAGTTTACGTTGTAAGTTTTTACTGTAGGTGTAGTTGGTGTATCACTACCACCCGGTGTATCACCACCAGGTTCTTCATTCTTTATCCATTTAGCATATAATGTTACATTGGATGTTATTTTTGTATTAAAATCAAATTTATTAGTAAGGGCATTATCTGAATACCAACCGTCAAAAGTATATCCATCTCTTGTAGGATCGGCAGGTTTTGTAACAGTTTTACCTTTTTCAACCGATGCAGATGCAACCGAATTTCCACCATTTGGAATAAAGTTTACTGTATACTTGGTAACTGTAGTTCCACCACTACTGCCTGAACCACCGGTGCCGCCTCCGCCACCGCCGCCTCCGCCGCCACCACCGGCAGAAGCTTTTGTCCATTTAGCATAAAGTGTTATATTTGCAATGATTTTTGAATTGAAATCAAATACGGTTTTTAAACTATTGTCAGAATACCACCCATTAAATGTATATCCTGTTCTTGTAGGATTAGCAGGTTTTGCAACAGTTTTTCCACTTTCAACAGTTACAGGTGAAATAGAACTTCCTTCATTCGAATTAAAAGTTACTGTGTATTTTACAATTTCTTCTTTTGTCACATCGTCGGGCTTTGCAACAACAAATTTAGCTATTGCACTTACAAGTTCACCTCTTGTAATGTTTTGAGTTGCTCTGAACTTTCCACCTGCTTCAAGTGGAATTATTCTGTTTGCAACAACCTTATTAACATAAGGAACTGCCCATTCAGAAACAGTATCAGTAATTTTTTCAGTCATAGTAAGGTCATACAAATCCATAATCCTTGTTATAACAGCACATGTCTGTTCTCTTGTAAGGAAGTCATTACCCTTAAATGTTCCGTTTGCATGGCCTGTTATATATCCTGCTTTTTTTGCAATTAAAACATAATTGTAAAACCAATCTTCCTTTTTTACATCAGTGAAAGCTGTTGTATCAGCTTCTGTGTAATTAAAAGCAAGGTTTATAACCTTACAAAGTTCCGCACGTGTAATTGGGTTATTCGGTCTGAATGTACCATCAGCATAACCATTTAAAACACCGGCATTAACAAGCTTGTAAATATCCTTACCTACAGCAGAATCTTCTTTTATATCAGAAAAAACTATTGTTGGTTTAGTTTCTTCAGGCTTAGTTTCTTCAGGCTTCTCTTCCGTTGGCAATTCCTGTGGTGCAAGCTCATTTGATGCGGAACTTCTTATTTCATCTGCATTAACCATCATACAAGAAAAAACAAGTGTCATAATTATAAGTAATGAAATAATTTTTTTCATAAAATCACCCTCCTTTGTTATTTGGTAAAATTGGAACACCCCACAAGGGAGATGTTCCAATTTTTTTGTTATGCGTCTGTCAAAACTCTCTTGAACAATACCTTGTAATCATTAACTTCAAATTCGAAGGTGTTATCATCAATCTTAGTATAATATTCACCGTCAAGTTTGCCGTCAAGCTTATCTTCAATCTTGTCTTCCACCTTGTTTTCAAGATCTTCAATAGCTTCCTGACTAAGAATTAAATCAAAGTATTCATCTGTTTTAAGGTTAAGTGTTCTTACAAATATTTCATATACTTTATCGCGAACCTTATCATAGTCAACGTCTGTGTAATCCTTATTGAAGAAATCACTTCCCTTGTACTTATCAATTAGTCCCTTAACAAGTTCAGGATATTTTTCCACAATTGCTTTTTCAACTGCAGAAATTTTATCATCAACCTTTTCGTTAACCTTTGGAATTTCGCCTTCCATTACATAAAGGTCAATCTTATCAGCAATTATATTTACGTACTTGAGAATAAGTTCTTCATATTTTTCCGTAACTTCAATATATTTTTCTTCGCTGATATTGTTATAGTACCAAAGTATTGCATCATCACCAAGAACATAAATCTTGTACATCAAATCATAATAGTAATCAAGATCATAAATCTTGTAACCTGTTGTATCACTTGGTTTAGGGTTAGCTGAACCCTGTACCCAAATCTCAGGATCAAGAAGCTTCATAAGCTCCTGAAGATAAATATTTTCTGCATAGTAGAAATTATCGCCTATTTTATCATCCACAGGGCCTTCAACAATCTTTTTATAGCTTTCGTAAAGCGGGATATAAACATCAGCAATAATATTTACAACAGGTGTAATACCGCAGTCAATATATCCTACTTCACCTGCAATAGCATCTGCTATAGCTGTGTCAATCTGAGCGATCAGATTATTCATTGCATAATCATAAAGTTCAATTAGTTTTTCTTCGGGATAAATTTCAAATACTTTTTCAAGCTTTTCGGGAACTTTTGAACCAAAGATTGTTTCATAGTTATAATCTTCCAAAAGAACCTTCTTTAATCCTTCTGCAACGAATACTGTATCTGCATGAACTTCAAACTGTTCATCATTAATTAACTGATATACAAGTTTGTCAAGTTCATCTTTGTAAACATCATTGATAATTTCATCAACCAATACATCACGCTCATCAGGATGCTTGCCAAGGTAGTCAATTGCATAATCTGCAAGATGTGAAATCTCATCTTCGTCCTTAGCTTCAAGAAGATATGTTATTGCTTCTTCAATAATCATATCACGTGTAGCACTTGTAGAACCGGTATTTGAAAGCTCTGCAATTACCATGTCGATAATGAATTCCTTCGGTGTAGCAGGCAATGTATAGCTTTCAAAACCTGTTACCTCTTTAACCAATGTAATCAAATAAGATTCATCATCAAGCTTTTCTTCAACCTTGCCCATTATGAAACCGTCTTTATCCTGAGGATTCTTAGCCAATTCCGCATCTGTGCAACCTGTAATTGCCTTTATTATATCATCGCCGTTGACACCGTTCATTTCATCAATAACAGCATCTTTTATAGTCTGCTTGTATGCATTTGTCTTAGCAAGCTCAATTACCTTGTCATACATTGGTGAGCTTGGTTCTTCAAGCTTATCTACAATAGTGTCAACCATAGTATCTCTGTAATCAACCTTTGCTTCTGCAAATACTGTATTGAAGAATACATCGTTTGTTTCAAGCTTGGAAACAACTGAATCAATAATAAATGACTTATAGCCTGCATTTTCTGCATCTGTAATTGCAGTTTCAAAGCTTGATTTGTTATTTGTGATTTCATCCTTTAATGTATTAATAGCAGCTGCTCTGTCAGGTACGATTGAAGGAGCATAACCTGTCAAAACTTCAAACAAAGCATCATTTACAGCAAGTTCTACGCCTACTGCTTCAGCAACCATTGCTCTGTAGTTAAAGTCGTCTGCCACCATGGCAATAACTTCATTGTACAAACTGTCTTCTGTTTCTAACAATGTCTTTATTGTAGCAATAATAGTAGCTTTTTCATTATCAACCGCATATGTCAACACTTCGTCATACAAAGCATTGCTACTATCTGACAACATACTTTCTACTGTTGCAACAATTAAATTCTTCTGACTTTCTTTAATACCATCAATAGTTGAATTAAAGTTATCTGTCAATTCTTTTTTAGCCATTGCAATGATTAAGTCTTTTGTAGTTGTTGCATCAGTATAATCAACACCGATTACTTCTTCAACCAACTGTTCAAACAACTCATCATTTCCGGTTAGCTGCAAAATTATAAAATCAATAACAAATGTCTTTGTATCACTTGGCAATGTTGCAAGTTCATAACCTGTAACTTCTTTAAATGTTTCAGGATCGTTTAGCACTTCATGGCACAAATCTCTGATAATATCAAGTGTTTCAGTGCTGATTTCATCTTCTTCAAAGATATGATTGATTGTAGATTCCATCAAATCATGTACTTTCTTCTTTTCATCAGGATTATCGGAATTTGCAACTGCTATAATATATTCTACAAACGCATCATGAAGAAGTTCATTATTACCGCTCGCAAACATTCCCTTTGCATTATCTACAATGAACTTTTCAACATTTTCTTCACCAAGAATAGTTGCAAACTTAACCATGTAGCTAAGCATCATTATATTATCATCGGTATCAAGAATTTTCTGAACTATGCCTTTTTCTCTTATCTTATCAAGATGATCAAGCTGATGCAAAGCCATAAGTGGTGCTTTTTTATAAACTATATCCTTTATAGAATCTATGAATCTTGTTTCCGGTTCGTAGTAAGCATAGAAATCAAATGCCATACCATCAGCCATTGTTACAACTGCGGAGAATTTGTTGATTTTAAGATGAACATCTGTGTTTTTAGTAACTATCGTTTCGCTTGTAAACTCTTCCCATTTATCAGAATCCGCATTGTACCACCAACCGTATTTTATAACGTGTTCGAATGGTTCTGCTGCATATACATCTGCTACGTTTCCATCCTTAACATAACCTGTATATGAAGCACTGTCTGTAGGGAACTGAGATTCTGCAACAGTAGTGTTCTTTTCAACATCTACACTTGTAATCTTACTTCCTCTGTCAAAGAAAGTTACAGTCACATAATCTATAAGCTCTGTCCACAAAGCAACCAAATCAGTATCTTTTGTAAATGTCGCTTTACCATAAAGTGTATTTGTTCCGTCTGACCATCCGTCAAATTTAAATCCTTCTTTTGAGACGCTAGGCAAGGAAATTTCTACACCGTAGTATGCTGTAACATCAGCAGGATTTGTAACACCTTCACCTGCATCAAAGCTTATTGTGTAAGCCTCTCTGTCATAGTAAACTTTAAGTACGAGCCCGCTTGATGCTGTACCTGAAAGTACGCTGTTTGCAGTGTTGATATCAAAACCTGTCTTTTCATCAGGAGTAACACTTACTGTTGTACCTGATGTTGCATTAAATACTTCTGTTGTTACAGAATATGTTGTAAGATCAGTATTCTGTGTATAGTATTCAACCTTATAAGCTATCTGTCCCGGTGTATAATTCCATTCAGCATTCAATTTAGTGTCAGCTGTAAATGTTGCTGTGTTTACATATACATAAGTTCCGTCTGACCAACCTGCAAATGTATAGTCATCTTTAGCTACATTAGGCAAAGTAACCTCTACACCGTAGTACGCCGTAATATCAGCAGGATTTGTAACACCTTCACCTGCATCAAAGCTTATTGTATAAGCTTCTCTGTCATAGTAAACTTTTAGTACAAGTGGATTATCTCTGTCCACTTTACCGGAAAGGATACTTTCTACTGAGTTAACATCAAAACCTGTCTTGTCTTCAGGTGTTACAGTAACTGTAGATCCAACTGCACCGTTAAATGGTTGTGATGTCATTGTATATGTTACAAGGTCTGTGTTCTGAACATAATACTCAACTGTATAAGTAATCTGTCCGGGAACATATTCCCATATAGCAGTAAGTGTTGCATCACTTTCAAATGCTGCATTTGCACCTACACTGTATACATTTGTTCCGTCTGTCCAACCCTTGAACTCATAATCAAGCTTTGAAAGTACAGGCAAATCTACAGGACGATTGTAGTAAACCACAATATCTTTAGGATTTGCTAATCCCTGACCTGCAACGAACTTGATTGTGTATGAAGCTCTGTCATAGTAAACTTCAAGCACAAGATTGCCGTTTTCATTTACAACACCTGAAAGAACGCTGTTTACAGTATCAGTTACAAAACCGTAATCAGGATTTGGTGTTACAGATACTTCCACACCATACTTTCCGCTTTTTGTTTCATACCTTTCTGCATAACCGCTTCCATCAACAGCTTCAGTGTAATATATTACTTTATAATCGTATACTTTTCTGTTGTAATAAACTTTAAGTTCCAAGGTACCTTCTGCATTTACATAACCACCAAGGATACTGTTTGCACCAAGTTCAAAACCTGTAGGAACTACAGTGCTTGCAGACACATATTCGCCAAATTTTCCTGAAAGTGTTTCAGTATTTTCAGTGTATGTACCATCTGTATTTTCTGTATAATAGGTGACTTTGTAGTTATATGATGCTATATCGTAGTATACTTTAAGTACCAATGTACCTGATGTAGAAACTGTGCCTGAAAGTATATTTCCGCTATGTGATGCATTGTATGTATAACCTGGAATTACTCTTGTTGTATCAGCAGTTACAGTTACGCCAACTGTACCCTTAAACTGCTTTTCATCATATTTTGTATAAGGTTCAGAACCTGATGCATTTTCTATATAATATTCTACTCTATATATTGCTTCTGTAGGAGCAAGTTTTGTCCATTCAGCATTTAATTCTACAGGACCTGTAACAGTATAACTGCCGTCAACCTCTGTGCCGTTTACAAACCAACCGTCAAAAACATAACCGTCTCTTTCGATTGAAGGAAGTTTTGTTGAAATACTCTGACCGTATGCAACTGTTACAGACGGGATAGTTCCTGTGTAACCGTTACCGTCAAATGTAATTGTATAAACTTCTCTGTCGTAGTAAACTGCAAGCACAAGGCTGTTGTTTTCGTTTACATTTCCCGAAAGTACGCTCTTTGTTGTGTTTACATCAAAGCCTGTTTTGTCAGCAGGTGTAACACTTACAGTCTTACCGAATTTTTCACTATAAGAAGTTGATGAAATTTCATTATACACTGTAAGGTCATTAACATTCTGTTCGTAAATCTTAACTGTATAAGTGTACGCCTTTCTTACATAATATACTTTAAGTACAAGTTTCCCTGTTGCAGGAACTGTGCCTGAAACAACGCTTGCGCTACCAAGTTCAAAACCTGCCGGTACGCTGTAATCAACATCTACCTCAGTACCATATTTTGCACTCTTTGTATCTGTTTTTTCTTCATAACTGCCATCATTTTTTTCTGTACGGTAGATTATATCATATTCCAATACTTTTCTGTCAAAATAAACTTTAAGTTTTGGATTTCCGTTACCATCAACAGTACCACTTAGTGTACTTTTTGAACTATTAAGTTCAAATCCGGTAGGAATTACAGGTACTACAGAAACTTCTTTACCATACACATCGTTTAATACCTGTGTGTTTTCTTTATATGTACCATCTGTGTTTTCTGTATAATATGTAACTGAATAGTCATACTTTTTAATATTATAGTAAACCTTCAAAACAAGACTTCCGTCTGCTGAAACTTTACCCGAAATTTTGTTTCCTGCATTTGAGTTATCATATGTATAATGTTCAATAACTCTTGTTGTATCTGCATTTACAGTTTCACCAATTGTACCCTTAAACTGTTCTTCATCATATTTTATATATTTTTCAAGGTTTGACGAATCCTGTACATAATATTCTACCTTGTATTTTGCTTCTGTAGGAGCAAGTTCTGTCCATGCTGCCTTTACTTCAACAGGACCTTCCAAAACATAGTTGCCGTCTACTTCTGTACCGTCTACAAACCAACCATCAAACAAGTAACCATCTCTATCAATTACAGGTAACAACGCAGAAATTTTCTGACCGTATACAGCAGTTACCGGAGGGATGGTGCCTGTGTATCCGTTACCGTTAAAAGTGATTGTATAAACTTCTCTGTCAAAATATACTTGCAACAAAAGATTGTTGTTTGCAGCAATTTTACCTGTTTTTATACTCTTTGCGTCATTGATTTTAAAGCCTTTATACACTTTATCATCAGCAGTTACATCTGCTTCAAACAACGCTTTTCTTATATACGTATCTTCTATAACTTCGTCGTACTTTGCAGGATTATCTATATTCTGCTGATAATACTTGACTGTATAGTCATATTGATTTCTTGTGTAATAAACCTTAAGTACAAGTTCCTTATTTGCTTCAGCCTTACCGCTTGTTTTATTATTTGCATTTGTCGGGTCATATGTAAAACCTTCAATAACCTTAATGTCTGCGTTTACATCTGTACCAACATCAACCTTTTCGCTAGGTGTTGAAGAATGCAGTTCATAACCGGATAAATCCAGTTTCTGCACATAATAATCAACTTTATAAGTGGTAGTAGTTGGCTTGGTTGTGCCACCTGAAGAGAATGAACCTTTACTCTCTTTGAAAGTAGCATGAGTATTAAGTACAATTCCGTCAAACACTTTTTCATTTCTGTAATTATCAAAGTGAACAACAGTATTATAGTTGTTAACAACAACCATTTCACCGACTTTTGTCTGTACCAATTCAACTCTGTTGGCACCACGAACTAAAAGCCGGCCCTTAATGTTAACCTTTTCAAGACGTATTGTACCCTTTGCATTACCGTCACCAATTACAAGGTCGCCTTCTACATTCATATTTTTTAACGTAACGTCACCAACATTAATCATTGTGTTTCTTATGTTGGTTTTATCATTATATGTATCAGCTTTGGAATAATAATTTCTGAATATATTATGCATAAGCTGAGCAAATTCCGCACGTGTTATATTGCTTTTAGGATTAACACGACCTGTAGTATCACCGTTTACATATGACTTTTCAGTCATTATGCTCAAGTAATCCTTTGCCCAACTGCTTATGTCGTCTGCATCCTTGAATTTATTCAGCGAAGAGTAGTCAGAGCTTTTCAAAACCAAAGCTCTCGCTACAACTGCAAATACTTCTTCTCTGGTGATATAATCATCCGGACGCATATTTCCGCTTCCGTCACCTTCGAATACTCTCATTTGCACTGCTTTGGAAAATTCATCATAATACCAGGCAGATGGTTTAAGATCGTTAAACCCACTTATATCCGCCTTTATAGTCGCACCAAAAGCACGTACCATAAGCGCAGCCATTTCTGCACGGGTAAGATTATCTTCGCTATGAATTTTTCCGTCTTCCTTTCCACGGAGCAAACCATTGCTTATTGCGGCATCAATCGCTTCATTAGCCCAATACCCTTTATCCGGATATTCGTAAGCGTTTACGGTTAATGCCATTGAAGACATCATAGCAACCATCACCATAATGGATACTATTCTCATAACCAATTTTCTCATGCCATTCATCCCTCCAATTTATGTTAAAAACTAAAATTGACTCATATAATAAGATATTGCCTTTGATTTTTCGTTTTCATACGACGCTTTTATTTCATTCACAATAGAAACACTCTGATTCGTTTCTTTAAGAAGAATTTTTACCTTGCTTAAAATTTCATTAACCTTTACATCACATGCATCTTCAAGCGCCAATGCCTTTTCATATGCTCTTTTTCCAACCTTTGTCTTAGCACTTGACGGAATATTTTCCGGACCGCCATATTCTTCACAAAAAATCCTATACTGTGAATTTACCCAATCCTCAATAGCAGAAAGATCGGCAGAAAACTGACTTTTCAAAACATACAATTCACCTATCAACCGTGAAATTTCTTCGTTTTTTTCCTTATATTCCGGAGTTTGTTCTTCTTTTTTCTCATCATTCACCTGAGGTTGTTGTTCATCCTTAGTCTGTGTTGTCTTTTTACTATTATCATCCTTAGACTGATTTATCTTTTTGCCATCGTTATTCTTAGACTGAGATACTTTTTCATTAGTACCCTCGTTTTTTGTTTGGTTTGTTTTTTTATTTTCTTCAGAAGATTGTTCTGTTTTATTCTTATCAGTCGTTATAGCTTCACCATCTTCTGTCACTTCATATTCTTTACTACTATTGTTAGTTTCAGTTTTTTCAGAAGACACCATTTCATTATTTCCTTCAGTTGAACCCGACTCGCTATCTGAAGAAGTTTCCTCAGTGCGACCCAAAATAATATTAATCGCATCTTCTTCAGAAATTTCTCCCTTGCTGAGTTTATCGCTTTCTTCTTCAGTAAGTGGGCGTATACCATCTATACCAATATCTTTTATGGTTTCTTTAAGTTTTTCTTCATCTCTTGCATATTTCTGTTCAAGCTCGTCGCTTCTGCCTGTCAAAACATAATACATTGTGTGTATTTTGTTCCAATTTTTCACAACAAAAACACTTGCAACAGAAATAATTATTGCCACTATAACTAAAACAACCAATAAAATTATACTCTTCTTTTTCATATCATACCTCTTGAACAACAAACCCAATAAAAACGTTATTGAGATTTTATTTTTTTGTTGAGATTTTTTTCTTATCTGCAGCTGTCATTCTCGGTAATTTGCCTTCAACAATACTTTCTTCCGTTATGGTAACCTTTTGGATTTTCTGATTGGACGGAATTTCAAACATTATATCTGTCATAGTTTCTTCCAATATAGAACGCAAACCTCTTGCACCGGTCTTTAAATCTATAGCCTTTTTAGCTACAGCCTTAAGTGCATCTTCAGTAAATTCCAATTCTACCTCATCAAGACCTAACAGTTTTTTGTATTGTTTTACAAGGGCATTTTTGGGTTTCGTAAGAATTGAAATCAGTGCTTCTTCATCTAATGTTTCCAAAGTAGCAACAACCGGAACACGACCTATAAATTCAGGAATTATACCAAATTTAATCAAATCCTGCGGTCTTACTTCCTTGAAAATTTCACCAACATCCTTATTTTTAGCACTTTCTACAGTAGCACCAAATCCCAATGATTTCTTACCAATACGGCTTCCTATTATTTTTTCAAGCCCATCAAAAGCCCCACCGCATATAAATAAAATATTTGTAGTATCTATTGGTATAAGCTCCTGCTGAGGGTGTTTTCTTCCTCCCTGAGGTGGAACCGATGCAACAGTACCTTCTAAAATTTTAAGAAGTGCCTGCTGTACTCCTTCACCACTTACATCGCGTGTAATAGATACATTTTCTGCCTTACGGGTAATTTTATCAATTTCATCAATATAAATAATACCTTTTTCAGCTCTTTTTATATCATAATCTGCCGCCTGAATAAGCTTTAGCAGAATGTTTTCAACGTCTTCACCTACATAACCGGCTTCAGTAAGTGCTGTAGCATCGGCAATCGCAAAAGGAACATCAAGTATTTTCGCAAGAGTCTGTGCCAGCAATGTTTTTCCCGAGCCTGTAGGGCCAAGCATCAAAATATTGCTTTTTTGTATTTCTACACCATCTTCATCAATGCCATTTGCATTAATTCTTTTATAATGATTATAAACCGCTACGGCAAGCTGTTTTTTTGCATAGTCCTGCCCTATTATATAATCGTCAAGTATTTCCTTTATTTCCTTAGGTTTTGGAACATTCAAAAATTTAGGTTCTTCACTTACAATTTTATCATCAAATTCGTTTTCTATAATGCTTATACAAGCTTTGATACAATCACTGCATATAGCCACGTCAGGCCCAACAATCAACTGATTGCTGGGCTTGCCGCAAAACGAACATCTTGATAAACTATTTTCATTCATATTTAACAAATGCCTCCGAGTAATATTTATGGTCTGCTTGTAATAACCTTATCTATCAGTCCATACTGTGCAGCTTCATCTGCTGACATAAAGTTATCTCTTTCAGTATCACGGATGATTTCATCAAGAGGTCTTCCTGTATTTTTAGCAAGAATTTCATTTAAATTCTGCTTTATTCTGATAATTCTGTCTGCATGGATTTTTATATCAGTAGCCTGTCCCTGCATTCCTCCAAGAGGCTGATGAATCATTATTTCACTATTTGGAAGTGCATATCTCTTACCTTTTGCACCTGATGACAACAAAAATGCACCCATACTTGCCGCCATACCCATACAAATTGTTGAAACATCACATTTAATATACTGCATAGTATCATAAATTGCCATACCTGCTGTTATGCTGCCACCGGGGCTGTTAATGTAAAGGCTGATATCCTTATCTGGGTCTTCAGCTTCCAGAAACAACAACTGTGCAACAACCAACCCTGCACTTACATCATTAACCTCTTCGCCCAAAATGATGATTCTGTCCTTTAACAGTCGGGAATATATGTCGTATGCCCTTTCTCCTCTGTTTGTCTGTTCAATTACTGTTGGTACCAAGCTCATTATGATTCCCCCTTGCGGTATAATTTACTTAGACTGCTCAACTATCATTTCAACAACTTTTCTGTTGATGATTCCGTCTTTGATATCGTCTTCGTGGATGAATTTCTTAATATCTTCTGCCTTCATCTGATAGTTTTCTGCAATCTTGTTGTATTCTGCTTCTATATCTTCTGCAGATGCTTCAATCTTCTCAGCCTTTGCAATTGCTTCTAAAGTCAAAGAAACTTTAACCTGCTTTGTAGCATGTTCTTTAAACTGTTCTTTGAATGAATCAGCTGTCATACCTGTCATCTGGAAATACTGCTGAAGATTAATGCCCTGACCCTGAAGTCTTGCATCGTAATCTCTAAGCATATTTTCAAGCTGATGGTTAATCATACATTCAGGAATTTCAACTTCTGTCTTTTCAGCAACAGCTTCAATAGCTTTATCTTCTGTTTCTGCCTTTGCTCTGTCAGCATTGTTCTTTTCAAGTTTAGCCTTTGTATCATTCTTAAGTTCTTCAAATGTATCAAATTCAGAAACATCTTTTGCAAACTCATCATCAAGTGCAGGAAGTTCCTTCTTTTTAATAGCATTGATTTTAACTTTAAATTCTACTGCTGCACCCTTAAGGTCTTCAGCATGATAATCTTCAGGGAAAGTCACATTTACAGTAACATCATCACCCTTGTTTGCACCGATAAGCTGATCTTCAAAGCCAGGAATAAACTGACCTGAACCTATTGTAAGTTCAAAATCTTTACCTTCGCCACCTGCAAAAGCTACTCCATCCTTAAAGCCTTCAAAATCTATAACAGCGATATCGTCTTTTTCAACAGCTCTGTCTTCAACTTCAACAACTCTTGAGTTTCTTTCCTGAAGTCTGGAAATTTCTGCATCTACATCTTCATCGCTTACATTATACTCAACTTTTTCAACTTTAATACCCTTGTATTTACCAAGTTTCACTTCAGGCTTTACAGTAACCTTAACTGAAAGTGTTGTATTTTCATCCTTTTTAATTTCTGATACATCAGTAATTTCAGGCTGATCTACTACTTCAAGTTCAAGTTCTTTAACTGCTTCTTCATACACTTCGCCGAATACAAAGTTAAGCGCATCTTCATAAAAAATTTCTGCACCGTACATTTTTTCAACCATAGCACGAGGCGCTTTACCTTTTCTGAAGCCAGGAACATTTATGTACTTTACATTTTTGTTATAAGACTTTTTCATTCCTTCTTCAAACTTTTCCGGAGTAATATCTAATTTAAACTCCGCTACGCTATTTTCAATCTTTTCCAATTTTGCCATTTTAAATTTGCTCCTTCCAAATTCTTATCTAGTTATTATAACATATTTTTTTATTTTTTTCAAGTGATAATTTTATAAGGTAAAAATTCAAGATAGTCACAGGAAACAAGCCTGTATTCTATGCCGTTTTCCTCATAGTTTTCATACCCTGTAAAACCTGCTCCGTGAAGATGTCCGAAAAGGCACATTTTAACCTTGTAGTTTTCCATAAGCTGCTTGAATTTATCGTCAGGCGGATAATGCAAAACTGCAATTATATTTTCAGGTTCTTCTTTCAATGCAGAATCAAAAGATATTTTCAATCGTTCAAGCTCGCGGTTATGAACTTTCAAATCATCTTCATCACTGCTTGTAAGCTGCCATCCTCTTGTCCCGCATATTGCCGTACCTTCATACATAAAATGATTATTATGCAAAAACTTTATTGTATCAAAGCCATTTTGCTTACACCATTTTTCATGCTTACTCATAGTGGACCACCAGTAATCATGATTTCCCTTTGAAATAAGCTTTGTTCCGTTTAAGCTGTTTATAAAGCTGAAATCTTCAAAGGTCTCTTCAAGATATGTTGCCCATGAATTATCTCCGTTTACAATAACAACATCAGTTTCTGCCACAGTGCTATTCCAGTTTGTTTTCAGTTTTTCTTCATAATTTTGCCATTTTTTACCGAATACATCCATCGGTTTATCTGTACCAAAGGAAAGATGCAAATCGGAAATAGAAAACAATGCCATAAATTCACCCTTGTATATTTTTTTGAAAGCTGATAATAATATTGTTGAAGGGAGATGTTATTTTATGCAAAACAACTGCAATTCAAACAACAAAAACGAAATCTGCGGAATTTGCTGTCATGTAACAGACTGTGTATACAATGACGACAAAAAATGTATGGCAGGTCACATTAATGTAGGACCAAGCAATGCCACAACAACATCCGAAACAGACTGCGAAACTTTCAAAGCAAGATAATTTATCAGGTTGTTGAGGTTTTAAAGCCCCAACAGCTTGTTACATATAAATTCTTTAAGTTTATCCTTTTCAACAGAATCCGTAAATCTCGGATTTTTTGTTCTAAGATCATCCAACGACTTTGGTATGTCAAGAGATGTCTTTTCGTGAAGACAATCAAGAAGTTCAAACTCAGTTTTTCCATCCAGAATACCTTCGCCCTCAAGTGCAGTCAATACAGCGTTGTTAAACTTGTATGGACTAGCAGTTGAAAGAATAACGGATTTTGTCATATCACCGGTTTCAAAAAGATACTGGTCATATACGTTTTTACCAACTGCAGTATGAGTATCCATTATGTAACCATAATTTTCAAATGTATCCTTTATTGTAAGAAGGGTATCGCCGTCATCACAGCAACCTCCCCACAGTATTTCTGAAATTCTTGATTTCATCAAATCGCTTACTTCATACTTACCTTCAGCAGCAAGAGTTTCCATATAAGCTTTTACTGCTTCACAGTCATTTTCTGCAACATCATACAAAAATCTTTCAAGGTTACTTGAAATAAGTATATCCATTGAAGGTGATGCAGTTACACGAAAATCTCTGTTTTTATTATACACGCCTGTACGTATGAAATCGGTTAAAACATTGTTTTCATTTGACGCACATATAAGCTTGTTAACAGGAAGCCCCATCTTCTTTGCATAATATCCTGCGAGAATGTCACCAAAGTTACCTGTAGGAACAACAAAATTAACTTTATCTCCAAGGCTTATTTCCCTGGCTTTCAGCATATCACAGTATGCCGAGAAATAATAAACGATCTGCGGAAGCAATCTACCCCAGTTAATTGAGTTTGCAGAAGAAAGCATATATCCTTTTTCGTCAAGATATTTTTTGAATTCCTCATCTGTAAAAATCTTTTTAACTCCGCTTTGGGCGTCATCAAAATTGCCAAGTATTCCACCAACGGAAACGTTGTTACCTTCCTGAGTAATCATCTGCAAACGCTGAATGTCGGAAACACCGTCATTAGGATAGAACACAGCAATCTTTGTACCTTCAACATCCTTAAACCCTTCCAATGCAGCTTTACCAGTATCACCGGATGTTGCAACAAGAATTACAACTGTTCTGTCATCCTTTGTTTTCTTTACCGCCTTTGTCAGAAAGTGTGGTAAAATCTGCAACGCCACATCTTTAAACGCACAGGTTACTCCATGCCACAATTCGAGAAAATAAACATTGTTATTAAGCTTATAAACAGGAGTAATGCTTCCCGAACCAAATTTTTCTTTGTTATACGCAGCATTAACACATTCCGAAATTTCTTCTGCTGAAAAATCAGTAAGATATTTACCAATAATATTCTCAGCACGTTGTACATATGTACAATCCTTCATACTGTCAATTTCATGTATTGAAATTTCAGGAAATATGTCAGGTACAAAAAGACCTCCATCCGGTGCAAGACCTGTTTTTATAGCATATGAACTTTCACATCCGTAGTTCTTGCTTCTTGTGCTGTTATAATTCATCAATCCACCGCCTTTAAACACAATAATGCTAACATATATAATACTACAAAATTTATAGTTTGTAAAGTAAAATTACACTTTTGCAATTTTATCGTTAAAATTACCAACAATATTGCAACTTTTTAGGTAAAAATGGTTATAAAATCTTATTTAAATGCTACATACATTTTTAATATTCTCCCCCCCTTTTTTTGACAAAAATCCAAATTATTTTTCATTTAAAGCTGTCCAATTCGATAAAAATTGTTATTTTTGTATTTTTTGTGAAAAAAGCAAATAAAATTTTTCATTTTATACTTATTTTTGTACTTATAGCCATTGACTTAACGCTTTTTTTTATTTATAATATAGTTAGCATAGACTAGAATGAGGTGTTATATTATGAATTCTGAAAATATTTTTAATGATAAGGAAATAGTTGCTAAGCTATATGAAATTGCCGGAGAAAGCAACTATATTGACCCTGGATACTACAATCAGTACAACGTTAAAAGAGGTCTTAGAAACTCTAACGGTACAGGTGTACTTGTTGGTCTTACAAACATCGGCGATGTACACGGCTATATATTCGACGAAAATGAAAAAGTTGAGGTTGAGGGCAGACTACGTTACCGCGGCGTTGACGTTACGGAAATGGTTCGCACCTGTATAGAGGAAGACCGTTTCGGATTTGAAGAAACAATTTTCCTTATAATTTTCGGTAAATTGCCAACAAAGTCACAGCTTGCAAGTTTTACCGAGCTTCTTAATGAATCTATGATTCTTCCAAAGAACTTTACTGAAGATATAATTTTGAAAAACCCTACTCCGGACATTATGAACAAGCTCGCAAAATGCGTGTTGGCACTTTATTCAGATGATTATAATCCTGATGAACTTTCATTGCCAAACCTTATAAGACAGGCTGTCTTGCTTATTGCCAGATTCCCCGTTATGATTGCACACGCATATTGTGCAAAAACTCATTATTACGACAGAAAAAGTCTTTATCTGCATTCACCACAGAAAAATCTTTCAATGGCAGAAAACTTTTTGTATATGATAAGACCGGATAATAAATATACAGACCTTGAAGCAAAGGTTTTGGACCTTGCACTTATTTTGCACGCCGAACATGGTGCAGGTAATAACTCAACATTTGTAACAAAGGTTGTTTCATCAACAGGTACCGACACTTACTCAGCAATTGCCGCATCTGTAGGTTCGCTTAAGGGACCAAAACACGGCGGTGCCAACAACAGAGTTATCGGTATGATGGATGAAATTAAAGCAAATGTTAAAAACTGGGAAGATGATGAGGAAGTAAAGGCATACATCACAAAAATTCTTAAGAAGGAAGCTTACGATAAATCAGGTCTTGTTTATGGTATGGGCCACGCAGTTTATACACTTTCAGACCCACGTGCAGTACTTCTTAAGGAATATGCAGCAAAGCTTGCAAAAGCTAAAAATTGTGAAAAGGAATTTGAACTTTACAAAGCAGTTGAAAGACTTACTCCTGACTTGTTCCACGAAATAAAGGGTAATACACAGGCCCTTGCGGCAAACGTAGACTTTTACAGCGGTTTTGTTTACAGTATGCTTGGTATACCAAGTGAGCTTTATACTCCACTATTTGCAATGGCACGAGTTGTAGGTTGGTCTGCCCACAGAATTGAAGAGGTTATGACAAACAACAAAATTATCCGCCCTGCTTATAAGAGCGTTGTAAAGAAAAGTGAATATATTCCATTAAACAAAAGATAATTTTAAGGGATTGTAAAAAACTGATTGTTTTTTACAATCCCACTTTTTTATCTTATGTTCACAAAACCTATGTATTTTGTTTTTTATATAGCTTTCTTACATTTACAAATGCCAGCATTACACAATAAAGAGAGTAAACAGCATAAATAAGATATGTAATCTGTGACGGCTCATTAAGCATCATCTGAACGTTAAGTAAAATATTCAACACTCCGTTTATTGGCCATAAATAGGAATATTCTATAAATGCAAGCATCGTAAGAATCGTAACATAAATACCGATAATAGAAGAAAATGTATCTAAAACTGCGTACAAAGAGCCTACAGATTCTAAAATACAAAAACATACTGCACAGGCACATAAAAATGTGGCGGCAGTAAACAAGCGCAATTTACGTGACATCTTTTTAAAAACTACCGATTTTTCATAAGACCGTTTATTCCAGTATATAAATGTTATAAGCTGCATAGGGAATGAAAACACCAAGCCTGATAATGCAGTTGCATAAGCACCCAGATGCATATACACAACTGCATACAGAAGTGCGTTTATTCCTCCAACCAAATATCCGAATCTGTTTGCTGAAGCCTGTAATGCCATAACAATAACAGATATAAAGAGTGGTATTATTCTATAAAAAGGCTGTCTAAAAATAATACCCGTGATAAGTATTGCAACGTAAGTAATTATAAGTATTATGTTTTTTGATGTTAATTTATTCATTTTCGTTCTCTAATTCATCATACATTATTTTCAGGATCTTCAAACTGTTAAGTGGTATTCCGCTACCGTTGGAATGGTAATAGGCAACCATAAAATAACCATTCCCCTCAATAATTGCAGGATAACAGTAACTTTCATTCAAATCGTCCTCTAAATAAAAGCATTTCGGGAATGTAAGTCCTCCATCAAGACTTACCGCACATACATATGGAGTTCTTCCCCACCCCTTTTTATAAAGCTCACCAAAAACTCTGATGCGTGGAACAGGATTAAATATAGAAATGGTATATTTTCCCACTTTTTTTATCTGCATAGGTGAGCATGGTGATGAAAAATATTTATTAGGCAATACAGCTGACCAGCTTTCACCCATATCTGATGAAAATGTTTCAAACTGAAATCCCAAATCCGTACGTAACCACATATGCACCGTACCATCTTCTCGCTGAATAACTCCCGGCTCCTGAAGCCCCTTTTCATCATTTTCAAATGGAAGATACACCCTTTCGGATTCCTGCCAGGTTTCACCATCATCATCAGAATAAAACACAGATACTATTCCCGGTTCATATTCACTTAATCCTTTTGTTTTATGTAATGCCGCAGGTATAATCAATCTGCCGTCTTTAAGCCTTACAACCCTGTCATTATTTACAACATGATACGAATCATCAGGTATGCACACCTTTGCTTCTCCCCATGTCTTACCCTCATCCGAAGAGCGTTTCAACAAATACGAATCCTTTGTATTCCCCTCTTCATCACGTCCTATTTGAAGATAAAACAAGCCAATATCCCCATTTTTCATACGGATAAGCGATACACTCATAACGTTGTCCTCACCTGCATCCTTTGTAAGAATTACACGTTTATCGCCCCATGTTTCTCCCTCGTCGTATGAAAAAATTGCAGTAAGCTTTGCATCCCCATGGTCATCCTTACAGTTTCCGCGGCTATAATCTGTATATATCAACATTATAGTATTGTCATTTAACCTTATAAAATCCCCTTCGCCGTTTCTTGCACAATTTTCATTTGTTTTAAGAAACAAAACCTCTCTGCCGATTTTTTTCATAATTACCACTCCTTATGCTTTGATAATATCACCATGCAAGACTTCTTTCAATACCTTTATAAGCCATTATTTTATTTTTATGTCTTAATTTGGTACTTTGTTATTGAACATATAATTTGAATATGTTAAAATACTAATGTGAGGTGATTGCTTGAATAACTATATAGAATATAAGTTCAAAACTGAAAACACGGTCTTTTCCTTCTTTACAGACAACGGAAGCATTGCAGAAGGCTCTTCGGTATGCTCTGATATACACCTTCACAAATTTTACGAGCTTTTTTATGTCACGAAGGGTAATGTAACCATAAATCAACACACACTCAGCGAAAACACAGCCGCACTTATCCCCTGTGAATTTGCGCACAACACCGCAATTCATGAAAACTCACAGAGAATTGCAGTTTCATTTACGGTCAGTAAAGATAATTTTATATCATTTCCGAAGGATGAAATTTTAATACTTGAAAACTTTGAGGGCGGTGATGCATTCAAAAGATTTGCCCGTTACTACTACGGTACATACACAAATAAAAAAGAACTTATAATAGCATGCCTGCACGAAATAATTATGCTTGTAAAAGAGTATGCATCAACAGACGGCAACAATCACACCACATCCAGCCTTTCCGACAGTGATATTTACAGAAACTACATTATTGAAAACTACTTCTACAACAGTTTCATCAAAGGCAATCTTTCCGAACTTGCACAATTACTGCATTTAAGCTGTAAACAAACGCAAAGAATTATCAAAAAAATATACGGCCATTCGTTTAAAGAACATATAATAATGCTCAAAATGGAATACGGAAAAAAATTACTTGCCGAAACCAATTTGCCAATTTCAGAAATTTCGGAAAAATCAGGATATAAATCTACTCACAATTTTTATTCAATATTCAGGAAACTATTTAATATAACTCCAACTGAATATCGTTTGAAATTTAAAAAATAATAAACATTTTTCAAAAAAACACTTGCATTTCAAAAAAACATATGCTATAATATATAAGTCCTTGAAATGGATAAGGTATTCGGCTCATTGGTCAAGCGGTTAAGACTCCGCCCTCTCACGGCGGCAACAGGGGTTCGAATCCCCTATGAGTCACCATTTCTTTCAATTTAATATGGACCTTTAGCTCAGTTGGTTAGAGCAACCGGCTCATAACCGGTTGGTCCGGGGTTCGAGTCCCTGAAGGTCCACCAATCAAAAAGGGTGTCACAAAATGAGTTCATTTTGTGACACCCCTTTTTTATAAATATAAACTTATCCAAAAAAATCCTTTTTTAATTTTTCTGCAAATTTACGCATTTCGCTTTCATTAATTTTGGAAAGCTCTTCTCTGTCCTTTTCTCCATTAAGCTTATATGCCTTATTTAAAAAATCTTTACCTTCTTTTATTTTAAAATCATATGCACTTTTTGTGAAGTGCAATTCTTTTTCATACTTTTCATCAATTCCAAAAAGGCCTGCTTCTATGTAAAAATCAAGTATTTCATCTGTTTCCCTTTGGGGAAATTTCTCGTGTGGTGATGTTGAATCAAAAACGCAAAAAGAAAGCTCACGGCACACTACCATATCAAGACTGTTACTGTCAAAACTGCAGTAATATTCTTCAACATCATAACCCATTAAGTTCAACTTTGCGGAAAGTTTTTTTAAAAAAGTAGATTTTCCCGTACCCGGTCTTCCCTTTATGAAATATCTCTTTTCCATATCCACAGTCAAATCATCTATGAAATTGACATTTTCTGTGGGAGTCACCGTACCAAAAAACCTCTTATATATTTTTCCCTTGCCTTTTTTACTTTTGTTTTGTACAAGCTTTTCAATATTATTTGCACAATACTTATCAAGTCTGTCAAAGTCCATATTTGAAATATAAATATTTTCCCATTCATCGTGAATTTCTTTCGCTTCATCGTAACACTCAAACATACGTTTGCAGTAAAAATCGTACTTTTCATTTTCTTCAAATCCAAAATAATTGTCTAAATCTATTGTTTCACAAAAATTACGGCAATTTGACACAACCGCCACGTTTTCATCACGAAAAACAAGTCCATCCAACAAATTTTTACTGCCAACAGCAATTATTTTTTCACTGTTTCCTCTTAAAAAACCAAGTATATAACTTTTTACATATCTGTTACAGCAAATAACTTTTATTTTTTTACCTATATCAAAAATATTTTCTTCCGTAAAATCCGCAAAACCTGTCGATGTATTTGCACAGGTATAATATTTCATAAAATCCACTCCTTTATGAAATATTATGAAACAGAAAAAGGGACTATTACAGTCCCCTTAAAAAATTTTAAATTCTTCTATTATTTTTTCTGTTTCCTTCAAATAATCTTTTGTAATGCCGAATTTTTCCAGAACATTAAAAACCTTTTTTGTATTTTCAACAAAAGTCCTATCATACTCTTCAAGGGTAATATTTCCCTTTGCAAGTGGGCATATATGTACTGCACGGAGGTCGTTTTTAAGTTCTCCGTCACATTTGAAAAGCGGAAATATTCTGCACGAAAGAGGCCTCTTTTTTCGGTCACAGGTACCGTTACATATTGCAATTTTAACAGGTTTGCCTTTGAAAATAAAATCACTGTCATAAATTTTAAGCCAATTTTCCGTACCGTCATACATACATTCCTCAAAAGGAAACAGGTACATTCCCGTCTCCCCATCCCCCTCACAGCAGGCACCATTACAAAGTTGTCCGCAATCCACACCTATGGGTGTAGCTTTTTCAAGTAATTTATATAAATGTCCGTATATCTTTTTTGCATCCATCAAAACAAATCCTTTATTCTTTCTAAATTTTCAACAGCAAGGTTGTATCCATATTGATAAACCCTTTCCATTTTATCGAGGTCTTTTTCAAAAGAGTCTATCTGCGTTTCCTTGCTCGGACGAAGAATTACTGCCCTTCCCTCTTTTTCAAGCTTTTTGCAATAATCAATTTCTTCATTATACATTATGTGCCTTTTAAGCAACGCCTTTGAAACTTCGGGATATTTTTTCTTAAACAATCCTGCCGCAATTTTCGCCCCCGTAGAAAGTGTCTTCACATAATCATCCGTACGTGTAAGCACAATAAGCATTTTTTCATTTCCGTCATCCGATGCTTTTTTTGCGGGAATAGAGTCAGTTATTCCGCCGTCAAAATACTGTTTATCATCTACCTTGATTGCAGGAAAAGCAAGGGGCAACGCACAGGTCGCCTTTAACATATCATATTTTTTATCTGCCTTTTTACCGTCAAGATACTCTACTTCACCCGTGCTTGCATTTGTAACACCAACACGCACCTTAACAGGATTACTTCTGAAAGTTTCCCAATCAAAGGGGAATAATTCATTACCTACTGTTTCATAGGCAAATTTAAGACCAAACAGACTCCGGTCAGAAAAATAGTTTCTAAGACCGATATATCTTTTATCATGTCTGTAATTTTTAATAATATCGTGTGATCTTCCCCGCTGTTTGGAAAAATACGAAAATCCGTGTGTTATGCCTGCAGAAACTCCAATTGCATAGTCAAAATGGATGTTGTTATCCATAAGCGCATCCATAACACCGCATGAAAACATAGGTCGAAAAGTACCGCCTTCCAGAACTATTGCCGCCAAATAAACATCTCCCTCATTTAAAAATATTCATAGACATATTATACACCTTTTGGCAAAAATTAAAACAATTATTCATCAGAACCCAACTCTGCAAACTTTGCAGCCATTGTAGGATTATTTTTTGTAAGCTTTTTAATCGAAAGCTCCTCCGCCTTATTGTTGGCAAGTCTCAGGTTATTTTCAGAGGAAAGTAAAGCTTCTTTTGTTTTTTGAAGATGGTCTATTGTCTTATCAATTTCCTCTATCGCTTTTTTAAATTTATCACTTGCAATTCTGTAGTTTCTTGAAAACTTGTCTTTAAAATCATTCATATCCGCTTCAAAATTTGAAATATCAATGTTCTGATTGCGAATAACTGCAAGTTCCTGCTTGTACTGCAATGAATTTAATGCCGCATTTCGAAGAAGGGTAATCATCGGTATAAAAAACTGAGGTCTTATAACATACATTTTAGGATATCTGTATGATACATCCACAATTCCGGAATTATAAAGTTCACTGTCTGCCTCCAGCAAAGAAACCAAAACTGCGTATTCACACTTTTTCTCATTCCTATCCTTATCAAGTTCCTTGAAAAAGTCCTCATTTTTATGCTTTGTGGCAGTTGTATCCATTTCGTTTTTCATTTCAAACATTATAGATATAAACTCCGTACCATCCGAGGCTTTTTCACGGAAAATATAGTCACCCTTGCTACCGCTTCTTGCATCATTGTCCTTTTCAAAATAGGCATTCTGAAAGCCTGTTGCACGAAGCTTATTAAATTCTACCTCACAATGTTGTTCTAACGTTTCTCCGACCATTTTTGTAGACTGTTTAGCCTTCAAATCCTTATAATAAGCTATTTGTTCTTCCTTGTCCTTTAATTTTTCTTCGTAACTTTCTTTAATAGTCTGTTCCTTTAACTTTGCAGTTTTTTCATTAGTCTCAATCTGACCGTTCAAAAGGGCAATCTGTTCCTTTTGCTTTGAAATTTCCCGTTCTTTTTCCGTAACCGCTTCTGTAACTGCAAGCTTTTTTTCGGTTTCAAGTGCATCAATTTTAGATTTTAATTTTAAAATCTCCTCATTACTTTTAGCTATTGCCTTTTCCCTTTCGGTAACAGCATCTGCAACGGCGAGCTTTACGGCTGTTTCCTTGTCGTTGGCATAGCGAGTTTCTCTTTCCTGGATTTCCTTTGAAAATTCCTTATCCCTTACCTGTTTTACAATAGAATCATAGATTGATTCGTCTACCTGAAATACCTCCCCGCAATTAGGGCATTTTATTTCTTGCATACATATTCCTCCCATCAGCCATTAACTATACATTCATTATATCAACAAAAAAATAATATTGCAACAAAAAGGACTATAGCAAAACAAAATCATTTTGCTATAGTCCAACACTATTATTATATTTTAATTAAAAAAAGTATCAAATGCGTTCTGATGTGCATAAAAATTCTGAGTACTATAGAATCTATATTGAGAATTAGCATTATATGCGAATCCTACACCAAGATGAGTGCATGTACCAAGCATATTTTTTCTGTGACCGCTGGAATTTACCCAGTTGTTATATGCATTAACACCAAGAGAACTGCCGGCATGAATATTTTCCGCACACATTGTCCAGTTAACCCCCTGCGCACGCATACGGTCACCCATATCACTTCCATTTAAACCTTCATGGGCAAAGTAGCCATTGTTTGCCATATCTTCACTGTGAAGACGAGCAGCATCTGCGGCATTATCATCCCACTTATAAGCATCCATTTTGTGATATACTCTAAAACCGTTTGTGCAATGGAAATTCATTTTGCTTTCACCAAGCAATGCTGCAGAGTTATAAATAGATTGTGTTTTGTATGCACTGTCAAGAATCAAAATACCGTGTATTATGTTTCCATCGTTTTTATCCAACAAAAATTCACCTGAGTTACTTGTTGACCCAGCCAAAGTATCTCCTGCCTGATAACCCTTGTATTCAAAGCCAACACCTGTAGATACTAAAGCCACAACTTTTCCCTCAACAACACCTGCTGCAAAAAAGTTTTTATAATCAGAAGTTCCGAATATATGCCATGAAAAACCATGTGTAGATGGCCATACTTCATCCGGTGAACCAAGTTCCGCAGACGCCATACCCAATTTATAAACTTTGCCTGCTACTTTAAAATCACCATCAACGCCACCATTTATATTACGTGAATTATATATCCATTGAGCAACCTCACCACGACTTGCTGGTAAATCTCCATAATTTCCGCTAACCATTTGAGTATATGTTTCAACATCTATAATACTGTTGCTTCCTGCAACCTTTACATAACCCTTGGGCCATCCGCCATTTCCAAGAGCTTCTTGTTCCTTTCCTACCATACATACTATCATTTTGATAATCTGATTTCTGGTAAGCTTATCCTGAGGAGCAAATTTACCATTACCCATACCTTTTATAATACCTGCATCAGATGCAGCCATAATGTAATCTTTCCCCCAGAAATTATTAGCTACGTCTGTATATGTGCTTTTCTTTGAACTGTTTGTTGAAAGTTTACCTGCACGAACGATTACTACAGCTGCTTCAGTTCTTGTTATTGAATTATTCGGTTTGAAAGTTCCGTCTTCATAGCCTGACAATACACCATCACTTACCAATTGCTTAACAGCCTCATAATATGGACTTCCTTCTGCAACATCCTTGAAAAATCCTTTGTTGGCAGTACCGGTATTTCCTGCAGGATTATTACCTTCCGGAATCCAGTTTGCCTTTTTCAAAAGGTCTTCAAAGCCTTTAACAGTTAAAACATTATCCTGTGCAACAAGAATGTCATCCTTAGCATTATACACAATGATATACGGGAATCCGATTGATGTCTGCCCGGGTTCCAGATAGTTTGCCCAAGTCATCCATGCAGGATAATCTGTTGTATTCAATCCACATAAAGACATATTGTTCTGCTGTGCATATTTAAGAATAGCAGAAATACTTCTCTGTGAGTTAGGACAAATATCACGGTAGAAGAAAAAAATAAAGCTTTCACTTTTTGATTTCAAAAGATTATCTGCCTGTTTGTCTGAAAGGTTAGTCCACACAGCAGAATCCTGTGGTGGAAACGTACTTGCGCTAACTGCAAAACATGAGCATAATATCATTATGGATATTATTGCCGCAAAAATTCTCTTTGTTGTCATTTTTTAACCACCTTTTCATTTTGATATTGCATATTCCATATAATATGTTATAATAATAATACACCGTACCTTGGGGGACGATGCAAGTGTTTTTTTAAAATATTTCACACAAAAAACGAGGAGTTTTTATGGATAACAAGAACTTATTTTCCATTGGTGAAATTGCAAAAGCCGTTGGAATTACAAGAAAAACCATATTGAATTATGAAACAAAAGGTCTTATAAAGCCAGACAAAAAAGATGGCAAAACAGGAAATCGTTATTTTACTATTGATACTTTTACTCAGATACGTACAATACGTGTTTTTCAGCATCTGGGACTTTCTCTTGATGAAATCCACGAATATTTTGACGGAACATCTGACCTGGAGCCAATGGTAAAACGCCTTGAAAAAATGAGGGACGAGCTTAACCTCACAATAGAAAAGTTGAAAGAAAGAACATCCAAACAAGGCAATATAGTCAAAGAAATCACTATACCATCACAGTTCATTTACTGTCGCACATGTAATTCCGCAACAATTGCCGATAAAACAAATCTTCTGCGAGATACTGCTCTTGAAGCTATGAAAAAATACGGAACGGATGTAACAAGACGTATGTATTTTACCGAACATTACACAAACGACCCTCAAAATGTTGCTTACTGTATTGCCGTACCGTATGATAGCAAAGGCGAATACATAAAGCACATTCCCGAACTAAAAGCAATATCTATTTTTCACCATGGTGCCTACGAAGAAATTCCACAAACGCGAAAAACGCTAATTTCCTATGCTGAAGAAAATAACATAAAACTTTCAGGCACCTTCCGCAACCTTTACCTTGAGGGTCCTCCACAGCATAAGGACAAAAGCAAATTTATCACTCAGATAATTGCATTAATAGAATAGTACTTTAATGGCGAATAACAACATTTGTAATATGTTCGCAACAGATGATACAACTTTTAAATTTATCATTGCGAATATAACTCCACCAGATGAATGTTTGGTTGATGTTAATTCAATTTTCGATATAAACAATCAAAAGAAAAAATTCGATGATCTTTATCAAAGAAAATTTGGTAAAAACAGAATTAAGCCATTTAAGGATTTAAACAATGAAGATACTATTAAGAAAATTATTTCTACCCAATACTCCCTTTTGAAAGAAACCATCGAAAGTCAATAAACCAAAAAGAGCTAACTGACATCAAAATCAGTTAGCTCTAAATTTTTAGTATCAAAGTAGTATCACACCAAGTATCACATATATTTCCTCTTGACATTTATTATGATACCACAGATGAGCAAATATTTCAAGTGCTTTGGTGCTTTTCTTATCTAAAGTTTCGTATATTCGTCATTAACTTTCAGTTCCGGCTTCTAGATGTTCAATTTTTCTTTCTATGCTATTTCTTTGAAAAATTGAATTTATTAAATTATAAATTTCAAATGATATATATTATCTTGTCCTATTATGTTAGAAATTATATCTCTATGTACATCTGCTATTTTCGATTTGTCGATAGAGCCAATTCTATTAAAATTTAAAATTTTACTCATATTATTTCCCCACAAAAATCACTAAAAACTACTCTATACACATCTCTCAAGCACTCTTATCAAAACCTTATAGTTATCAACAGACAATATTGATGCTTCTAAGAGTTCTTCTTTATCTACATTTCCCCAATTAAGGTCATACCCCATACGTTTCGCCATAAGGCGGATAAATTCACGAATGGAACGACCATTGCCTTCTCTGAAGGGATGAATGATATTAAGTTCTGCCATCACATACGCCAAATTGTCAAAAACCTTTTCTTTGTCTGTTTCTTTGAGCATATTTTTCTCTTTTATTTTTGCAAACACCTTATCAAGCTCTCTGCCAATCAAGTTCGGTGGAGGATAAAACATCGTATCTGCTTTACTTATTTGCTCTCGTCTGATTTTTCCGGCAAATGAATAAATATCTTCAAAAATGAACTTGTGTATATTCATAAGATGTGATTTTGAAAAGTTACCCTTAATCGGATTTTTCAAAAGTTCCATTTGCTTAATCAACGTAATTTCTTCTTCAGCAGTTTTGAGAAGCTTATTATCTCTTATATTTAATTTGTTTTTCAACACAATACTATCGGGATAGCAATATATTGATTGGGTAGTTGTATAAACATCATATTTTGAAAACATAGTTACGCCCTCTGCATATATTTAAGCTTCAATTCTTCGATTACATCAGTATAACTTACTTTACCACTGTCAATTCTTTTGAGGTTTTTAATGCTTTCCTCACTAATATTCATACTTTCAACAGCAAAAGTTCCTTTAAGATTTTTTAAATTGCTTTCAAAATCGTTAGATGCCATATCTGTTTTATTTCTCCAATCGGTATATTTACCTGATTTAATTCTCGCATCAGCAGGTTTCTTTGCATCTTTTGG
>JAZQAN010000018.1:0-2858 GCA_045545235.1 Clostridia bacterium
TCATTTTAATGTCCTCCGATTGTATTTTTAGTTTTGACTGGCAGGTCAATCTTATTATATACAATCGGAGTTTTTATGTCCATTCTCATCGGCAAAGCCTCTATTGAACCACGCGACTATCGCGTGGTTTTCGTTGCACAAGGAAAAAGAGCACGGATAACTCCGTGCTCTTTAAGCTAGCTCTAAATTATATGTAATTGATTAAATTACCACTGCCAGTCTGTTGACATTTCAGCAATCTGCTCGTTGATAACCTCAACTTCAGCAGTAACCTTACCACCTGTGTTGTTAACAAGAGCATCAGCAGCAACCTTAGCACTTGTCTCAATTACATCAACAGTTTCAAGAGCTAATGCTTCAATTTCGGGTTTAACATAAAATTTCATCATTCATTACCTCCTGAAAATTAGTTTCTCTTATTAGCTTTATCAGCCTCATCTGTGAAGTGTTCATTTCCGTCAGTTGTAAGGAAAATAGCACTTACGCTTTCAACAGTCTTTTCCTCAAGGTAGCCGATGTTGAATGCTGCTGCAAACTGAACTGCACCTGCTGTGTGAGGATCAACTTCCTGAGCTGTAGAATATCTTCTGAAGTCTTCGTTAGAAAGCTTGAAGCCCCAAATCATCTTATCAACTGTAAGACCTTCGGGAATGTTAACAGTAATAGCTGCACCGAATCCAGGCATCTTACCATTTGCACTCTCAGAATGAGTTGTGATGAGCGCATCCGCACCAAGCTCTGTAGCAAGTGTGATAACCTTAACATCTGCTACGTCGATATCGTTACCGATAAGCTGAGGTCCGTTTGTAGCTGCGCTACCAACATAGATATCAACTACAGTTTCGGTATCCTTAATAGCGATGTTTTCGAATGCTGCAACACCTGATGCATCAGCCTGCTTCTGGTCGATATACATGATATCAGCCTCTGTAGCGTCTGCAACTGCAACATCCTTTGCTACGATGAGAAGAACAACCTGCTCGTTAGCACCAGCGTTAATAACGTTAGCATCAATAAGCTTTGTTTCCTTATCACCTGTTGCTTCACCAAAAGAAGCAAAAGCTGCTGTTGACAGGAGCATGCACATTACTGTAGCGAGTGCAACTGCCTTCATAAGTTTCTTCATTTTAGTTTCCTCCTTCTATAAAAATTAATTAAATTAATTTAATCCAAGCTGAACGACAAAAGAGTATAAAACACCTCATTGTCTTTATACAATAACTATTATACGCTTGTTAACTAAATATTTCAAGTATTTTACAAAAATTTGTTTCGTTAATTTGACTATTTTGTAATTTGGTTTTTGTGCACCTTTACCACGCTTATTTTACACGAACAATCATAACGCCTTTAACGCCATTGGGAGCATAGGCAGTAATGTTTGTTTTACCTTTGGAAACTCCCACCATTTCACCGTTTTCATCAACTGAAACAATTGACGGATCAGCAACACGCCAGGTAATTTTATCTTTTGAATCAGATGGAGTTACATAAGCACGAAGAGTCTGTTTTTCTCCCACCTTAATAGTAACGTCGCCTTTTGATGAGCTTGATTTTACACCCACTTCAATTTCAGTAATATCTGATTCACCGTCAAAAATTTCCACAACATTTCCATCTTTGTCCACATATCCGCCGCTACCCTTTACATTGACCCCGACATGTGCATAATTGTCTTCTGACATAACTGTAACAACAGTTATACCTGCTGCAACAGCAGTAATTTCACCATTCTGGGAAACTGTTGCAATAGATTCATCTCTGCTTGTCCATGTAATATTTTCCATTTCTTTTCCGAGCTCTACCGTATGCTTATCTCCAACCTTCATACTGACAGAAGTTTCTTTCAATTCGATATTCTTTGGTGCTTTTTTACAGGATGAAAATGCAAAAACTGTTATCAGCACCATAATCAATGCAACGATTCTATTTTTCATTTGAATTTCTCCTTATAACAAAGTATAATATTCCTTTTATTATACTATACAACTTTTATGCAGTTTTTTCAACTGTTTTGTGATATTTTTTTTAAAAAAGAAGCGTGCCGCTTCACCCATGTCGCATCCTCGCAGGAGTGTAAACAAAGTTTCCTGCGTCATAATTTGACGCAAATTCCTATACGGCGAAAAAGTGCTCCGGCATTTTCCCGGAGCACCTCTTTTCTATTCTGCTTTGATTCTGAACAGAGCTTTTGTCAGACCTGCCAGAAATGACGGCAGTTTCATAACAACAATTTTCATAAAACTATCCTTTCTACATTCTCATCAGCGTGCAGCCCAGCACTATAACCAGAGCGCCCTCAATGACGGCAAGAAGCCACACCGGAAGCACCAGTGCCGTAAAAATCCCCGTAATGTACGCAAGGGTAAATATTCCGCACGGCCGACAATAGTTTCTTTTTTTCAAACGGGCACCCCCTCTCGATACTATAATACGAGAGAGTTGTCAATTTTGTTACAAAAAGGGGATGTAAAAAAAGTCCAGACCGCAAAAAGGCGATAAAAATACGAATTTAGGCTAGCGGTTAACTGCAAAAGAAAGTCCATTTTGTTGAAAAATCTCATTTTATTCGATTTTTCTTCGTTTTTGTGCCTTTTTACTACGAACAAACTTCGCCTCTCGACGTACCATCGTACGCCTTCGGGTAACCTGCGAAAGCCTACACATAGGCTTTCGCAGCTCAGTTTGTCCGTTCTGAAGCATTTTTTCCTATCCCAAATAAGTATCCACCCGCATAGCGGGTGGTTTTACTTTTTCGGGCATAGCCCTAATGCTGCTGGCTACGCACAAGTGCGTTTTTTTGTTGGCCTGCCAGCCATGCATTTGTTACTTGCTACCCATAAATGGGTCTCTTGGGT
>JAZQAN010000019.1:0-20850 GCA_045545235.1 Clostridia bacterium
GCTTTTGGCACTGCCACAGCAAAGCTGGTACAGTATGTTGCACATTGGTGTTGTAAAATATGCCGAAGGCGATGTAGAAGGTGCAAAAAAAGCCTGGGAAAAGTCAGTAGAATTAAAACCATCACCATGGGCACTGCGTAACCTTTCCATGATTTACAAAAACGAGCTTGGTGACATAAAAACAGCAAGAGAATATATCTTAAAGGCATTTGAGCTTAAAAAAGACTGTCCCGCTCTTTGCAACGAGGTTGCGGCACAGCTTACAACCGACGGCGGAGATGAAATGTGGCTTGATATTTTCGACACACTTGATGATGAAATAAAAGCTCTTGGCAGAATACGTCTTTATAAGGCTGTTGCTCTTATAAATTTGGGAAAACTTAACGAAGCTACAGAAATTATAAACCCAGACTTTGTAATGAGTGACATCAAGGAGGGTGAACTTTCCGTTTCACAACTTTGGTTTGAACTGTATCGCAGGCTTTATGCAAAAGAAAAAGGTATAGCATACAACCCTGATGACAAACAACTTATAAAAGAAGCAGACGAAAAATATCCGCTACCTAAAAAATTAGATTTCAGAATGCACGATTAAGGAGAAAAATATTATGAGAATTACAGACCCATTTTTACCGGTGAGAATAGAAACACAAGGACTTTGTCACACCGTAAAACTTTCAAACAAAAGCTATACTTTCGGTGCTGACGGTATGATAACTTCAATAAAAGCAGAAGGTCACGAACTTCTTGCAGAACCTATGAGAATAGTTATGGTTGAAGACGGGGAGGAATCCGTATTTGACAACAACTATCCTGAAAATGAAAGTGAAAGCTTTATCCAGAAGAGGTGCGATGAAGAAGCAATAATATGCGGATGCAAACAAAGTGACAGATTTATAATTGATTTTTGCAATACCGTAAGATATGACGGCAACATAGATATAGACCTTAAACTTATGACAAAAGGGCAGACAGTTGCACAGGCATTCGGTATTGACGAAACAAAGGAATTTTTGTATAAACTGGATAAATTGTGGTTGGAAATTCCGCTAAAAAAAGAATATGCTGCAATGTATCACATATTTGAGAACAGTGATATTTTCCTAAGTGACGGAAGCGTTATAGAAAAGGCACGGACAAGTTCGGGTGGTATGGTACCTAAGCTTGATGTGTCAGTTCCCTTTAAACCACTGCTTTGGCTTGGTAATGATGAAAGAGGTCTTGGTTGGTGTGCCGAAACACATAAAAACTGGCAACCTGACATCGAAAATAAGGCAATGGAAATCATTCATAAAGATGATAAGGTGATTCTTCGAATACACTTTTTAGACAGTCATCCCCAAAAATGGGATGGAGATTTGAAGAATGGCAGAGTTGGCTTCAAACCAATTGATTTTCAATTTGGATTAATTGCTACACCTGTAAAAAAATTCCCTGAAAACCCCTATATTCACAAGGCGTTGCACCTTGACTGCGGAATTAAAATAAAGGGAAATTATATGGACTTTATGTCGGCAGAAAACAGATTTGACAGACTTGTGGAAAAAGGTGTTGATACTCTTATTCTTCACGAAAAGTGGAACAAGTCTCAAAATTGGTTTGAGCTTTCCGAATATACAGCAAAACAGCTTACATACATAGTTGACGAATGTCACAAGCGTGGAATTAAGGTTTTGCCATATTTCGGATACGAGCTTTCTACAATGTCACCTGTATGGTCAGACATTGGTGAAAATGTAATACACCTCAATAAAAACAGTGAGCTGAACTTCGGTTGGTGGAGAGTACCTTTCCAAAGAGACTACATGGTATGCTATAACAGTGAGTATGCAGACTTGTTTATAAACGGTATTGAAAAACTTATGGATACATATAACATAGACGGTGTGTACCTTGACGGAACATCAAGACCAAATTACTGTACAAATGTAAACCACGGTTGCGGTTGGTATGACGATAAGGGTGAACTTCAGGGAACTTATACAATAAAGGCTGTAAAAAAACTGTTTGAACGCCTGTACAATGTAGTAAAACCCCGTGGTGGAAAAATAAATGTTCACTGCAACGGCTTTGTGAACTATACTGTACTTCCATACATAGACCAGTCGTGGCTTGGAGAAAATCTTCAGTTTGAACTTAATAAGGGTACAACCGCAGATATGAATATAGACTACTTTCGTGCGGAATACAGTGGCAGAAACTTCGGCGTTCCGACTGAATTTATTGCCTATGAAAATCGCCCGTTGTGGACTTTTGAACAGGCACTTTCCTGTTCCATACTTCACGGTATACTTCCAAGACCAAATGATATAGAATATCCACTTGAGCTTATGAGTGGTGTGTGGAAAATTTTTGACAGTTTTCCCATTGAAAAGTCCGAGTGGGTTCCATATTACAAAAACAGGGCAACAACTACAAGCGAAAAGGTTAAAGTAAGCTACTATAAATACACTACCATTACAGGAAAAACAGAACTTTTAGCCTTTGTGGTGAATATATCATCACGGGATATTAAAGATGTGACTTTAAGTATTGATGAAAACGTCTCCGGAATATTTAATGCAGAAACTTCGGAAAATATGAAATTTACATTTGATATTAATTCATATGGATATAAAATTTTATATTTGAGTTAATCATGGGGAATGTAAAAAAAGTCCAGAACGCAAGAAAAAAACAAAAAGCAAGATATTATCAATAAAATAATCGAATTAAATTTATGAAAACAAGGTAGAAAAATCGAAATTGTTCGATTTTTTATAAAATTACTCTTTTCTTGCTATGAACAAACCTCCCCCGAGCCGTACCATCGTACTGTCTCGGGTCACCCCTTCGGTTCGGTTTGTCCATTCTGAAACATTTTTTCCTATCCCCTCTAAAACAAAATCAAGGGACTGTAAAAAAACAAGTTTTTTTACAGTCCCTTTGACTTGTTAGTGGAAAAATTTTAAAGAGAATAATTTTGCTGAAAAGTCTTGCGGTATTCGTTTGGTGTCATTCCTGTTTCTTTTTTGAATACTTTATTCATATACTGCTGACAGCCGAATCCTGATTTTTCAGCAATATCACTCATTGCAATATCACTATTCCAAAGGAGTTTTTTTGCATTATCAACCCGACAGTTAATCAAAAACTGATGTGGAGACATCCCTACCGATTCGGTAAAAATAGACCTGAAATATATTTCACTTAAATGTACACTTTTCGAAATGTCGCTAAGTGTAATTTGCTTTTGGAAGTTAGATTCTATAAATTTTTTTGCATTTGAAATAACGGTATAGTTTTTCCCACTTCTTGAATCGGGGATTTCGGCATCGGAAAAAATCAGATTTAAAACTGCAAGAAGCTTACTGTATAAAAGAAAAATGTTTTTTTGTTCCTCGTTTAAAAGTATTATTTCATCCATTAAATTATGGATTTTTTCAGGGTGACTGCTATGGAAATATTCAGGAATTATAGAGAGTTGTTGGGCTATTTCATCCTTTGCCTCGAATTTCAGGTACGCGGTTTTAAAGGGTAATTTGCTAAAACGAATCTGACCGGGTTTTGCAATTTGTATATAATTCTTTTTTATTTGAAATGTGCGGTCATCAGTGGTGGTTGTATATCCGTCTTCCAGATAAAATTCGATTTCATATCTTTCAACCAGACGCTTAGGTGATATGGAAAGTGTTCCAAATTCCTTTACACAGTCAAAATATCCGCATATTATGTTTTCCGGTAATGTCACAAAACCACCTCACAGTAATATTTGTTAAAAACAAAGTAACTTTATACATATAAAAACTTGAATTTCTGTTATATAATACCATAAAAAAAGTTTAAAGTAAAGGATGATTTTATGAATAGAGCAAAAGTGACTGTTGGAGAAATTATTATTCCTACATATCCTGAACCACCGGCAGAAGAAATGCCTATGTTTGCTGAAAACCGTGTGCATCAAAGAACAAGTGGCAGACCCTATCCTAATAAAGTAGTTATGCAGGTTGACAGAACACACAAGGAAGATAAAAAATACAAGCTTGTAACCTTGGAAAATGAATATGTAAAAATTGAAATTCTTCCTGAAATAGGCGGCAGAATATATTCGGCATATGACAAAAAAACGGGTTATGATTTTTTTTACAAACAACACGTTATAAAGCCGGCACTTATAGGTGTTCTTGGCTCTTGGATTTCAGGCGGTGTGGAATTTAACTGGCCTTTTCATCACCGTGCATCAGGTTTTATGCCATGTGATTTTACCGTTGAAGAGCTTGCCGACGGAAGTGTGGTATGTAATCTGTCAGAACATGACCCTATTGACCGTATGAAGGGTATGGTAAGCATTATCCTTCGCCCGGGGGAAACAAGCTTTGAAACAAGAATGAGACTTTATAACAGAACTTCGGCGGAAAAGTCATTCCTTTGGTGGGAGAATGCGGCAGTTCCCGTAAATGAACAGTACCGGATTTTCTTCCCTCAGGATGTATCATACGTAAACTTTCACTATTTAAAGTCAAGAACAACATATCCGATAGCAGGCAATGGCGTTTTTAACGGAATACCGATGGATGAAGACCGTGACATTTCCTGGCATAAAAATACAAGGCAGGCAACATCATATTTTGCCTGTGCATCCGAATTTGATTTCTTCGGTGGTTATGACCATGGCAAAGAATGTGGAGTTGTTCACATTGGTGACCATCATATTTCACCCGGTAAAAAAATGTTTACCTGGGCATATTGTCAGCTTTCAAAATCCTGGGAAAATGCTCTTACAGATACAGACGGTGAATATGCAGAACTTATGGCAGGCTCCTATTCCGATAATCAACCGAATTTTGCATGGCTTGCACCTTATGAAACAAAAGAATTTTCACAGCATTGGTATCCTATATCAAAGATAGGTTCGCCTACATTCGCAAACCTTAACTGTGCTTTCAAAATTGACAGGGAAACTAATACTTTTAAATTGCAGACTACTAAGGTTTATAAAAATGCCACAGTTAAAATCAGCGATAATGATACTGTTTATTTTGAAACATGCTGTGATTTGTCACCTGAAAATGTTTTGAGTATTGAGGTGAATAACCTTCCCGAATTTGTTACGGTTACAGTTGTTGCAAAGGGAAAAACTGTTGCCGAATATACCGAGAAAAACTTTAACAAGTTGAATATGCCGGAAGTTATTACAGACATGCCATCTGCGGCAGGTATGAACAGCGCGGACGAACTTTACCTTGCAGGTGTACACGTTGACCAATACCGTGACCCTGCAGTTCTTCCTGACAGCTATTGGAAAGAGGCGTTAAATCGAAACATCAATCATATTCCATCACTTATTGCTATGGCAAAGTATGAGCTTAACCGCTACAATCTGGATAGTGCCAAGTGTTATGCCAAACGAGCAATTGAGGCACTTACCCTGTTTAACGAAAGAACACAAAGCGGTGAAGCCTACTACACAATGGGTAGAATTTTTGAGGCAAAGGGTAATTTTAATAAGGCGTATGATTATTACTACAAGGCATATTGGGCAGCAGACTGTGTAGCTAAAGCAATGACACGAATTGCAGTTATTGATATACGCAAAAAGGATTACAAAGAGGCAATACGACACGCCGAAAATGCTCTTGATTACGGCAGAAAAAACAATATTGCACTTGCCTGCCTTGCTATCTCAAAAAAAGAACTTGGCGAAAATATTGACAGCATTGTTACAAGTCAGCTTAAAGCAGACAGCCTTGACCATATGATGCGATTTATTGGCGAAAAGGATGAACTTTATGTCAATATGGACAGCGATGCTGTGCAGACTTGTCTTGATATTGCATTTGACCTGTCGGCAATGGGAAGGCATAATGATATTATTAAACTTCTTTCGGGACTTGAAGAACAACGTCCCAACTGCAGAAGAAAAATGCTTTATTATGTACTTGGATATTACGCAAAAGACAACCAATATTATGAAAAGGCTAAAAAGGCAGAGCTTGGACCATGCTATCCTGTACGCTTGGAAGAAATGGAAGTTTTAAAAGATGTAATAGCTAAAACAGATGATAATGATGCAAAAATGTTGCTTGGTTGCTTGCTATACAACAAATTGCACTATGAAAAAGCTGCTGAGCTTTGGGAAGATTGTAATGATAACTATATTGCAAAAAGAAATCTTGCAGTTGCATGTTTCAGTCATCTTAACAAACCCGAAGCGGCACTTGCTTTAATGAAAGAAGTGCTTGATAGCAGACCGGACGATGAAGAACTGCTTTATGAAACAGTTGTTCTTATGGATAAAATGGGAATAAATCCGTCAGAAAAAATAAGCCTTATAACAAGCCACAATGTTAGCCGTGATGATGTGCTGACAGAACTTTCAAAGGCGTATAATCAGGCATTTATGCCCGAAAAGGCAATAGAAACCCTTATGTCACATGACTTTGTACCGTGCGAGGGTGGTGAACACGCCATTGCAGACCAGTATATGTTTGCATATCTTGTAAAAGGTAAAAATGCACTTGAAAGCGGAAATGTTGAAGAAGCAATTGAATTATTCAGAAAAGGTCAGGTGCTTCCCCAGTCTTTGGGTGCAGGTATATGGAACCATTGCAAGCTTATACCGCTTAAATATCACGAGGCACTTTGTCTTGAAAGCTTGGGCAAAAAGGCAGATGCGGATAAGATTTTCAGCTATATTGCAAATGTGAAAATAGAATATTTCAGTAATATGCACTTAAAAGAGCTTCCATACTGGCAGGCAAAATCATTTATACATCTTGGTGAGCCTACAAAGGCACAGCATATTATTACAAAATATATGCGTGAATGGGGTAGAATAAAAGATACAAAGGATAACGGATATTTCGGAACAACACCGTTTTTCATATCTTTTGTTGATAACCCTGAAAAACTACGCAGAGCACAATATACTTACCTTATGTCACTTTGTTACGATTTTGCAAAAGACGACCATACCGCAAAGGAATATATAGCAGAAAGTGTATCCTTAAATAATGAAAATCTTTTTGCTTTATATTTTAATAAATTTGGATTTTTAAAGGATGCGGAGTGATACATATAGATATTGTCAGAATAGCTTATGGAGATTATAGTGCAGAGATTAATCTTAATCGCGGAGGAAACTGTGTAAGCCTGAAAAACAAAAAATACAATGCCGATATTTTACATTCGAAAGATGGTTGTGATAATCCCTATGTTTGCGGTATGCCGATTTTGTTTCCTGCAAACAGAATTTCAAACGGTGAATTTGATTTTGAGGGAAGAAAATATATTTTTCCAATAAATGAGCCAACAACAAACTGCCATCTTCACGGTTTTTTGCATACTGCAAGGTTTGAAGCTGTGCAGAAAAATGAAAGTTTTGTTAAATGCAGATATAACTCGGATGAATTGTATGAGTTTTTTCCACACGAATTTAGGATAGAAATTACATATTTGTTATCTGATAACGGACTGTTGCAGGAAGTTTGTGTTGCCAATTTATCCGACACTAATATGCCGGTGCTTCTTGGATTTCATACAACATTTAACATTCCGTTTATACCGGGAGAATCAGGAAAAAATATTCGTGTGCTTTCAGAACTGGATAAAGAGATAGAACGTGATGAGAGTCATCTGCCTACCGGAAATATTTTAGAGGTTGATGAAATATCAAAGCAGTTAAACAACGGACAATTTGTTCCTTTCGGAAACAGTATAAGCAGACACTATAAATCCGGTAAAAACGGGAAAATAGAAATTATAGATACAAAAAACAGGTTAAAGATAATTTATGATACCGATAAAAAATTTGGTTGGAGATTGCTTTATAAACCTGTTGACAGCAATTACATTTGTATAGAACCTCAAAATTGTATGGTTGATTGTATGAATACAAGTGCGAAGGGGATTTACGGGAATTATGATTATATCAGCCCGAAAACTTGCAAAAAATATGTATCAAAAATTTATATTGAGGAGTTTTGAAGATGATAAATTTCGTTGTAATCGGCGGTGGATGGAGGGCGGAATTTTATATCCGAATAGCCAAAGCCTTGCCTGAAATTTTCAATTTAAGCGGGGTGTGTGTACGAAACCCAAAGCGTGCAGAGTATATTTCGCAAAAGTATAACGTTAAGATTTCAGGCACAATTGATGAACTTTTAAAAGAACCATTTGACTTTATTGTAAACTGTATAAACAAAGAGGATATTACTGAACTTTCACTAAAGCTTGCAGAAAAAGGATATTATGTTTTAAGTGAAACACCTGTTACAAAGGATGTGTGTTCTGAACGTGTTTGTGACAAAATTCAGGTAGCCGAGCATTTTCATCTTAAGGGAACATATCAGGCATTAAAAAAAATAATTGATTCCAAGATTATAGGTGATGTTAATTATATAAATATTTCCACATGTCACGATTATCATGCAATGAGCCTTGTGCGATATTTTCTTGATGATTATAAAAAACCACAGCTGTTATACGGCAGTACTATCGATGATAAGATGCTTAAAACCAATGGCAGAGAAGGGATTTTGCCTGAAAAGAAAATTCTGGATACGGAACAACAAATTAAAATATATAAATTTAAAAAAGCGACTGTTGTTTATGATTATAACAAGGAACAATATTTTTCACCAATACGAAAAGACAGAATATTAATAAGAGGTACAAATGGTGAAATTGAAAATTACAATGTAAGATACTACAATTCTGACAAAGAATTTGTAAGCGAAGATATAAAAACCGTAATGTCAGGATTGCTTGATGGATTTTACTGTGATAAAATCGTTTTTAACGGTAATGTTGTTTTTGACTATCCATTTAAGCAGGCAAGGTTAAGTGAGGAAGAAATCGCAATAGCCCATTGCCTTGTTAAAATGAAGGAATATACAGATACCGGAAAAGAATTTTACAGTTTCAAAAAAGCTTTCGAAGATTATGCTTTTTTTAACGGTAATTAGGAGGGTGTAAAATGATTAAATATAACGAAAAGAATAAAATATTCAGTATACAGACTGAAAATTCTTCATACTTTATGGGGATAGATGATGATGGTGTACTACGTAACATTTATTACGGTGAAAAAATAAATAATGCAGATGATACAGAGTATGAAATAGGCGGTATTGCAGATATTGCTCCGCCGGGAAAAAAATTCCCAATAAGGCAGGAATGTATAACAAGAGAAAAAATGCTTTATGCCGAACCTTGCATTTTTACTGAATTTTCAGACGGCACAAAGGATTTGCAACTTGTATATAAAAGCCATAAAGTAACAAAAACAGAAAATGGCGATAAACTGGTAATAAACCTTAAAGACAAATTTTATAAATTTGAAGTTGCTCTTAACTATATTACCTATAACGGTCTTGACCTTATCAGCAAAAATTCCGTAATTACAAATTACGGCGAAGAACCTGTTAAACTTAAGAAAATGAAATCGGGCACCCTGTACCCCACATGGAACAGGCCAATGCGTCTTACACATTTGGCAGGAACATGGGGTGAGGAATATCAGAAATTACAGATAAATCTTCAACAAGGTAAATTCACCATAGATAACACACGAGGTGTCTGTGCAAGTCACCAGCATGTTCCTTTCTTTGCGTTGGATGAGGGCGATGCTACTGAAGCGAACGGAAGGGTATGGTATGGTCTGTTACATTGGAGTGGGGATTTTAAAATTGACTTTGAAGAAAGCTATGATAAACAACTATCTGTAACTGCAGGCGTAAATGATTTCGACTGCAGTATCAAGCTTGAAAAAGGAGAGATTTTTGAAACACCACTTTTCACTGTGGGCTTTACCAACGGCGGTTTTGAGAAAATGACCGAAACACTTTATGATTATCAGTATGACTTTTTGCTTCCTCAAAGCAAAATTAAAGAAGATTTTCCGATTATATACAATTCGTGGTATCCATATCTATTTGATGTAAACGAAGAAAAATGCCTTGGTTTTATAGACAAGGCAAAACAAATAGGCGTAGAGCTTTTTGTTATAGATGACGGATGGTTTGAAGGAAGGAAAGATAGTAAAGGCGGACTCGGTGACTGGTGGTGTGACAAAGAAAAATTCCCTAATGGGTTAAAACCTATAGCCGATAAAGCACATAAACTTGGAATGAAATTCGGACTATGGATAGAACCTGAAATGGTAAACAAAAAATCAAATTTGTACAAAGAGCATCCGGACTGGATACTTTCTTTTCCAAACCGAGAAAACAGCGAGCGCAGAAATCAGTTGGTTTTAAATCTTGCACACAAGGATGTTATGGAATTTGCATGGGAATCTATTGATAGAATTATCCAAGATTTTGACCTTGACTATGTAAAATGGGATATGAACAGATATTTTTCTGAAACAGTACCTTTTTCTGCTGATTTGCGCATAAGATACATTGAAAATTTATATGAAATATGGCGTAGAATGAATGAAAAATATCCTCATGTACTTTTCGAAAACTGTGCAAGCGGTGGTGGCAGAGCAGACTATGGTATGGCACCATACAGCGACCGTATTAACAGAAGTGACAATGCCGACCCCGTAGATGTACTGAAAATTCACGAGGGCTTTTCATTATATTTACTACCAAGGCTTGCAGGCGGTGCAGGGAATATTGCTCCGTCTCCATATTTCATGAACAACAGGTCCGTTCCTTTGAAATACCGAGCGCATCTTGGCATGACAGGATGTATGAGTGTGGGAATAAACATACTTAAATCTCCCGCAGAGGAGCTTGAGGAACTGAAAAAATATCTGGAAGAATATAAAGTAATACGCCACACAATACATAATGCGTACCTTTACAGATTGTCTTCAGCATTTGAAAATAATTATACTGTGTGGGAATATCTTGCAAGAGATAAAAAAGAGGCTGTTGTTTTTGTGTTTGCACACAATATGAATTTTCATGAGCTTGTGCCAAGAATACGCCTTCGCGGACTGGATAAAAACAAACAATATCGTGTAAGCGGAGAAGTGAGGTGTGTATTTGATACCCGTACAGAGCCTGTAAATGACAGAATTGTATATGGTGATACTCTTATGAATTTTGGGATAAGAATAGAACCGACAGGCGATTATTACAGTCAGATTATAAAGATCGAGGAGCTTTAAATTTTGTGACGAAGAAGCTATAATATGAAGTTCTGTGGAAAAATTTTGACATTATTCCTTACGGATATAAAATTTTATATTTGAATTAATCTGAAAAAAGGACAGCAATTGCTGTCCTTTTATATATTTATGCGTGATTGCTTCTGTATTCCGAGGGTGATTGGTTTGTATGTTTTTTAAAGGATTTTAAAAAGTTTGTGAGATTGGAATATCCGCACAAAAAACATATATCGGTAACAGAATTTTTAGTACTTTTTAAAAGTTCCTTTGCGTATGTGATTCTGTAGCTGATAAGGTATTCTTTAAAAGTACAACCACATGCTTTTGAAAATAAACCCGACAGATATTCAGGTGAAAGATGCAAATATTCTGCAGTACTTTTTAATGTTATTGGATTTTGAAAGTTATTTGATATGTAGCGTATGCACTGTAAAATGTTGTGGTTTACAATTGAATTTTTTGTTGATTTTAATATGTTTTCCTTTTTTATTACATTAAGCAAAAGCGCATTAAGTATGTAGCGCGTTTCTATTTCATTTTCTGTTTTCTGTATTATATCAACAAAACTTTTAATTTTTTCATCACAATTTTCAATGTAATAGGCACAGTTTAACTCACTTAAAAACTGCTTATCTACTGCATTTTCAGCAAATGATATGTTTGTGAAGAAAAAGTCTTCATCCGGGTTTTTGATTATCGTGTGATGAAAATCTACCAGTGATAACAGATAAAGTGAATTCGGATGTGCTTCTATCTTTGTTCCGTTTATGGTACTTTCCAGAACACCTTTTTCACAGTATATAAGCTCACAGTAGCTGTGCCAATGCATACCTGGATCACTGAAATTTTTTTTACTTACATTTTTGATATGAATGTTTTTTCCCAGAAGCTGGTTTGTGCTTAACCTTATTATTTCTTTCATATAATCACCACCATATTTATTATATAGTAATATATTAAAAAATGCAATATAAATAGTAAATAATTATATTGAAAAAATTAAAAAAAGAAAATATAATAATAAAAGAAAATATAATTATAGTTGAGGTGAATAGGATGGGGAGCGATTTTTCAAAAAAAAGAACAGGTGCAAAATTTCCTGTGAGGACAATTTCTCCAAATGACGGTTATCATTACTTTTTTGGTTACTATGACCTTAATACATATCATGAAAATGGTAGATATCATCTTGCAAACAGAGTAAAATTTATGGACAGATTTCCCACAAAGGATGACATTTGCGAGCTTGGATACATAGATTTGGAAACGGGAGAATTCATAAAATTTGCAGAAACAACTGCATGGAACTTTCAGCAAGGGGCGCTTTTAAGCTATAACAAAGCGAATTATGATGAGGTTTTTTATAATGTTCGTGGTGGAGAAAATGACTTTCAAACCTGTATTCACAATTTGAAAACAGGTGTAAAACGTTATACTGACCGTGCATGTGCTAATGTTTCACTTGATGGCAAACGTGGGCTTGCTGTAAATTTCAGCAGAATATATGATTTTAGACCCGGTTACGGTTATTCTGATGTCAAAGATAATTGGTATAATGTTGAACAACCTGTAGACGATGGAATATATCTTGTTGATATGGAAACCGGCAAAAGCAAACTTATAATTACCATAGCCGATGTTTTAGAACAGTTCCCAAATGAACTGTTTGGCGACAAAAAGTTTGTGGTAAATCATATTACTTTCAACCCAAGCGGAAACAGGTTTTTATTCCTTATTCGTAATTTTCAGGAGCCTGATGCAAAGATGTGGCTTACAACTGTTATAAGCTCTGATCTTGATGGGAATATGTTTGAACTTATTCACAATGACTTTGCATCGCATTATTACTGGAAAAATGATAAACAGGTTTTGTTCTATTGTATATGTGATGGAAAATATGGTCTACACCTTCTTGATGACCTTACAACTGATTATGTTACATACGATAAACCTGACTTTACTTTTGATACAAAGGTGACAGGAGATTTGTTCAATGATATTCATTGTATATACTCACCGAATGGCAGATATTTTATAGGTGATGGGTATCCGCGTCCCGATCACTGCAGACACATTTATCTGTACGATACATTGACTGATGAATGTGAAATAATCATCAAGGATCCTACTTGGAAGCCGCCTTACGGAGATATAAGATGTGACCTTCACAACAGATGGAATGTTAAAGGTGATAAATTCTCTTTTGACTCCACGAGAAACGGAAGAAGAGAAATATGTGAAGTTGATATTTCGTCAAAGGTATTATTGTAAATGCAAAAATTAATTGAAAGGAGTTATAATACGTCTCATAATTCAAAACAGAGATAGTTATTATATATGACAAAATGAAAATACTTGAAAATGAAACATTTTATGCAGGATGCAATTATTGGGCATCTGAAAGCGGAATTTATATGTGGAGAAACTGGAATGAAAAGAATGTTGATGATGATTTCAGACTACTTTCAGATATAGGAATAAAGGTTGTCAGGGCTTTCCCTTTGTGGTCGGATTTTCAACCTATAAAGAAGATGTACAGCGTAAGAGGTAAGTCGAACGGCATATCAACAGATGACGGAAGAAATATGCTATCTACATTTGATGACGGTATAGATGAAGATATGATGCAAAAATTTGAAAAAATGTTGGATATTGCCGAAAAGTATGGAATAATGATAATTCCATCTATATTGACCGGCTGGATGAGTGGAAGATTGTTTGTACCTTCGGCACTTGAAGGCTTAAATCTTTTAAAAGATCCTTTTGCAATTTATTGGGAAGTTAAATTTGTAAAGGCATTTGTTACACGTTTTAAAAATCATCCTGCTGTTGGAGCGTGGTGTATAGGCAATGAATGTAATTGCATGGGAGTTGCCGATACAAAGGAAGAAGCATGGCTATGGGTAAATACCATTTCAAGTGCTATACGTGTTTCCGACAACAGCAGACCTGTTATTTCCGGTATGCACAGTCTTGTGACAGAATATGAGGGGGTATGGACATTACAGGATAGCGGTCTTTCATGCGATTATTTAACAACACACCCTTATGCTTCTCCTTCTTACGAAACGGATAAGATGAAAATTAATACAATTTTTCCTATGTTGCATCCTGCGGCACAAACACTATTTTATGCCGGAATAGGCAAAAAACCATGTTTTATAGAAGAAACAGGAACATTCGGCCAGATGTACTGCGATGATGAATTGACTGCTAAATACGTTGAAGCAACATTGTATACATCATGGTCCCATAATTGTCTATCTTTTTTATGGTGGATAGGATTTGACCAGGGCTCTTTAAATTATTATCCGTTTTCATACAATAATCGTGCAAGTAATTACGGTTTGTACCGTGAGGATAAAACATTAAAGCCTGTTGGTGAGGTATTTAAGAAATTTAATGAATTTCAGCAAAAGTTACCTTTTAATAAATTACCTGAAAGAATAAAGGATGCAGTTTGTGTACTTTCACCACATCAAAAAACGTGGAATGTTGGATATTCGGCATTTATACTTGCAAAGCAGGCAAAAATAGATTTGGAATTTGCTTTTTTAAGTGATGAAATTCCTGATTCAAAAGTGTATTTTATGCCTTCAATTAAGTTCACTCAGGACATAGGTATAGACGGTCTTGACAGTCTTATGAAACGTGTTGAGAAAGGTGCAGTTTTGTACCTGTCTGTTGCTTCGGGATTTGTAAGAAATCTGAATACAGATTTCGGATTTCATATCAACTATCGTGAAAATGTTAGAGGTAATAAAAAGGTCAAACTTGACAATGAAGAGCTATCACTTTATTTTGAAGTACAATATAATATCAGCATCGAAGATGCAAAAGTTTTAGCAACAGATGAAAACGGTAATCCGGTATTCTTGAAAAAAGACTATGGAAAAGGAAAATTGTTATTCCTTATGAGTCCGTTAGAAAGTTCTTTGTACGGTGATGCATCTGCATTTGAAAATAATTATTGTAAAATATACAGTAAAATCAAAGAATATATGCCAAGCAATAAAGTGGTTGAATGTGATAATCCTATGGTGGGAGTTACCGAGCATATTTTAAGTGAAAAAGAGAGAATTTGTGTTGTAACTGCATATACGGATTATGAAACATCGGTTACACTTAAAACTACAGACGGATGGAAAACAGAAGAAGATAATACATTTTCTCTTGCAGGAAGTGAAACAAAGGTTATTACATTTAAAAGATAAATGTGGAGTGTGAATTTTTATGGAATTAGATATAATCAGCTTTAACATAAGGTGTTGTGATGATAAGAACGGAAATTCTATTGAAGAGCGTGCCCCAAGGTTAAATAAAATTATATCACAATACGAGCCTGATTTAATAGGACTTCAGGAGTACAGACCCAAGTGGGAAGAACACATTGACAAGTATTTTGGCGACAAGTATGAGATTTTTGCAAAATATAGAGCGGAATCAGAAAAAGAAGCTTCTCCCATGTTGTGGCGTAAGGATAAGTTTGAATGTATAAAAACCGGATATTTTTGGCTTTCTGATACACCTGATGTTGAATCAAAAGGCTGGGATGAACGATTTGATTGTTTTCGTATGTGTGTATATGCCTTGCTGAAGGAAAAGCAAAGCGGAAAGATGATTGTTTTTATGAACACGCATTTCGGCTTTGGTGATGACGGACAAATAAAAAGTGTAAAGCTTATAGAGGAATATTTTAAAAAATTTTCTTCATATCCTGCATTTATTGTCGGTGACTTTAATATGACACCTGATGATGCCGCTTATACTGTGATGAGCGAAAAGTTTACGGATGTAAATTCTGTAACAAATAATGATCTTAGAACAACTTATCATGGATATAATCCTGAAAGTATAAAAAATCAACACATAGATTATTGTTTTATAAACAATAATGTAAAACCTGTAAGTCAAAAAATAATAGATGATACAGTGGATGGTATGTTTCCATCAGACCATTACGGGTTACATATAAAAATAGAAATATAATTTTTAATATTTGGGTGATAGAAAATGAATAATAAAAACATGAAATTTATGCTAGGTGCAAATTACTGGGGATCTGAGTGGGGAACAGAAATGTGGCTTCACTATGACGGTGAAAAAATACGTGAAGATTTAAAACAGCTTGCTGAGTACGGTGTTCAGAATATTCGTATTTTCCCAAACTGGAGAGACTTTCAACCCGTAGACAGAGCCTACGCTTGTCGCGGAATACACGGGGAATACATAAACAGTCGTACAGGAATACCTGTATATGATGATGGCGTAGATATGGAAATGATAGACCATATGAAAGACTTCTGTAAGGCTGCTGAGGAAAACGGCATTGAACTTGTTGTTTCCATAGTAACGGGCTGGATGAGCGGAAGGTTGTTTTGCCCACCTGTTTTAAACGGTAAAAATCTTATTACCGACCCTGAAGCGTTAATGTGGATGAGAAGGTTTATTAAAAGGTTGGTTCGTGAACTGAAAAACGAAAAATCCATTGTTATGTGGGGACTTGGCAATGAATGTAATTGCCTTGGTGATGCCCAGACGAGATACCATGCATACCAGTGGACTGCTACTGTTGTAGATGCTATTCGCAGTGAGGACACATCACGTCCTGTTTCAAGTGATATGCACAGCCTTTGTTCCGGTCCCGAAAAGGGATTCTGGTTTTTAGAAGACCAGGGAGAGCTTACTGATATGGTATGCACACATCCTTATCCGTCACCTACTGTCGGAGGGGATATAGAGCCATACACACGTCTTCGTACAACTTGCCTGCCTACTGCACAGACATTGTATTATTCAGGAGTATCTAAAAAACCTGCATATATTCAGGAAAGCGGAACATTTTCGCAGACAATGGGCAGTAAGCGGATGTCTGCAGATTTTATGAGAATACAGATTCTATCTTCAATTGCCCATAATTTTACAGGCTATCAGTGGTGGTGTGCATGGGAACAGAATCACCTTGATTTTCCACCATACACTTGGGCTATGATAGAACGTGAGCTTGGTTTGTTTGATAAAAATAAAAACCCAAAACCCGTTGCTTATGTTATGAAGGATATGAGTGAGCTTGTAAACAAATTACCATATCCATTTCCAAAAAGAAAAACAGACGCCGTTTGTGTACTTCCACGCGAGGGCAAAAGGCAAAATATGGCAATTGCGTCAATTCTTTTTGGTAAACAGGCGGGCGTGGAGCTTGAGGTTGCATACAGCGAAATTGGTGATATTCCCGAATCAAAGCTATATTATATGCCTTGTATTGACGGTTGGCAGATTATTTATAAAAAGACATGGGATACCTTGCTTAAAAAGGTTGAAAACGGCGCAAAACTTTGCATTTCCTTTAACGGCGGACAGATAACAGATTTTCCTGATGTTGTGGGGGCCGAATCTATGGGCTTTATGGATAATGTAAGCCATACTGTTGAAATAGAGGGAGAAAAAATACCTTATACTTGCAAGGAAATTCTTCTTAATCCTACAACGGCAGAAGTGCTGTACAGAAATGAAGATGGTAATCCTGTAATGCTTAAAAATAAATATGGCAAGGGTACGGTTTACTTTATAAACTTACCTGTTGAAAAACTTGCTGTTGAACAAACTGACGGCTTCAATTTATATCCTTATTATAAGTTATATAAAGAAGTTGCAAAGGATGTTATAGGGGATAAAGCGGTTATTGTTGAAGATAAAAATATAGGTGTAACAATAAATCCTGTGGTTGAAAACGAATGCTTTGTTACTTTGCTTAATTATTCCGACAAGGAAATTAAGACCGAAATTATAATTAAAGATGATTGGAAAGTAGAAGAAGTAATTTATGGGGATATGAAGTCTATTTCTGCATGCGACGGAGTGTTTTTGAAAATCACAAAAAATAAAATATGATTATGCATTTATTTCCAAACTTAATTACATAATCAGATGAAAAGCAATGGTTGTGTTTTTCCAAAGGATGTTAAAAATTTTGTAAAATTAAAACGTTGTATTTGACATGTTTTCAAAGATAGTGTATCATAAAAATCAATAAGAACCAAGGAGGAAAACATATGATAAGATTATTTGAAAACCATCGTGTAAGAATTGTTAAAGAAATTGATGGTCTTTGGGATTTTTGTAAAGAGAATGATAATAAGAAATATAGCCTTCCTGTACCGGGATGTTGGGAACAACACCCTGATATGCTCGCATACAGAGGTAAGGGAGAATATAGTAAAAAAATATATATAAATAAAAACGGAAATATCAGGTTGGAATTTAAAGGTGTAAGCCATACTGCAGATGTGTATTTTGATGGAGAACTAATTGCCCATCATTATAATGCGTATACACCATTTTCAGCAATAATAAAAAATGTTGAAAAGGGTGATCACACAATATGTGTAAAGGTTGATAACACCTTTACAGAAAAATCTGCTTTACATATTCCAAATGATTATTATACATATGGTGGAATTACCCGTCCCGTTGCTTTGGAGTACATTGATGATTTGTATGTAAAGAACATTCGCTTTACACCTTATATTAAAGATGGTAAATGGTATGCAAATGTTGAAGTTTTTGTTTGCAACATTTCAGATGATGATATTGAAACAGAAATATGCGGAAATATTGATGAGAATGTAATGTCAAAGAAAATTCTTGTTGAAAAGAACAGTGAAAAATCAGTGGTATTTGACAGGGAATTCATTGGTGTAAAACCATGGTCTGAAAAAGAGCCTGAACTTTATATGCTTAACATTAATCTGTTAAAGGACGGCAATATAATTGATGACCTTATTGAGCGTGTTGGTTTCAGGGTTGTTGAGGTTAAGGGAAAATACATATACCTTAACGGTAATAGAATTTTCCTTAAAGGATTTAATCGTCATGAAGATTATGCGGTTGATGGTTGTGCCGTTACATTTCAACATATATTGCAAGATATGGATATGATGCAGGAATTAGGATGTAACGCACTTCGCACCTGCCATTACCCTAATGATGAAAGAATGCTTGATTTGTGTGATGAACGTGGGATAATGGTGTGGGAGGAAAACCACGCGAGGGGTCTTACGCTTGAACAAATGAAAAACCCGAATTTTGAAAGACAGTGCAAGGAATGTATTGATGAAATGATTGAAAATCACTATAATCATCCGTCAATTATAATATGGGGTATTATGAATGAATGTGCTTCCGATACCTTAGAGGGTAAGGAAATGTACAAAAAGCAGTTTGAACAGATTAAAAATCTTGATAAAACTCGTCCTACATCCTTTGCTTCATGTAAGTATTTTGAAGATCTTTGCTTTGATCTTGTAGATATTGTTTCTATGAACGTGTATTCAGGTTGGTATACAAGTGAAACTATTGATGTCAGAATGAAAAAACTTCTGGAGTGGACGGAAACTGCAGGTGGTGCAGATAAACCATTTTTTATGACGGAATTTGGTGCCGCTGCTATATATGGTTATCGTGACAGAAGTTTGTGCAGATGGTCTGAGGAATATCAGGCAAAACTTTTAAAGGATACTCTTGATGTATATATGAATGAAGATGCTATTTCGGCAGTGTTTATATGGCAGTTTGCGGATTGTAGAGTAACCGATGAAAAGGGAAATGAAAAAGACAATTGGTGGAAGACTCGTGCAAGATGTCATAATAACAAAGGTGTTGTAGATGAATATCGCAGACCAAAGCTTGCCTATGATGTTGTAAAGGATATGTTTTCAAATAATAACAGATGAACTTAATTTGATTAGTGCTTTTACTTTGATATAAATATTGTTTTTACTTGAAACAACATTAGAAACCTTCTACAAATAACCCCCTTATTTATAGATATATACAAAAATGTTTATGTTTTTCAGTAAAATATATGATGACGCTATGGGTTTTTATCCATAGCGTTATGCACAATTTATAAATTGTTGGAGGTGATAATATGTTTGAACAAACAAAAGCGTTGTGTTAACATTATGAAATGATTTGATCAAAAATGAATAATGATTGTTATTAGAATTATTTTATTACCATTATACCCAAGTAGGTATAATGGCTAAAATGGACTTGACAGTTCCAAGTCGGTTCGTCGGCTCGTCGGTTTTTGAGGTTTAAAATTACTTTTTTAGTGTATGATTTTAAACGAAAATCTCATATGTTTTAAATTTAAAAAGCAGTGTTAAGAAAGTTTGATTTACTATACCGATTTTAAGTTTGAATCCTGTCAATCCTTCTGATAAATAATGGCGATTTTAATAAATTTTTTATGACTTTACTAAAGTTTTTTGTGACTATAAAAGTTTTCTTGTTATGTAGAATTGTAAAAAACAGAACATGATCGAAACAAAACAGTTATATTAGATTCATAAATTCAACCACTTTCTTGGAGATAATCCAACTTGGTTTGCAAATGATTTGGAAAAATGATATACATCACAATACCCAAGTTCTGATGCAATTTCTGAAGCTGTGAAATATCCGCTTTCAAGCATTTCCTTTGCGGCGGCTATACGCAGAGAGTCGCGATATTGAAGAACAGTCATCCCTGTTTGTTTCATAAACTTTCCACGTAAATATGAAAGTGAAACAGAACATTCCGAAGCTATATCGTTTCCTGAAAAATTCTTTTTGAAATTTCTGTGTATGTATTCCAGTGCATTTTTTATATCCGTATCAACATTTTTGTACAATGAGTTTTCGTCGATAATGTTTATGTAGAAATTCATTAGTTTTATTCTGCATTTTGCATAAGAGTCCCA
>JAZQAN010000020.1:0-24995 GCA_045545235.1 Clostridia bacterium
ATTGAGCTTTCCTTGGAATTACTTGCTTTTTGCCAATTTGAACTCTACCGTACCCTCGTACGCCGACGAATTCAAATTGACAAAATATACCTTCCTTTTTCGCAATCTGTCAGCGTGTCGATAGGTTTATCGACACGCTGAAATGCAAGGAAGCGATGCTTCCTTGCATTTACCATTTATAAAGACCTTGTTTTATAAGTTCTGATAAGGCTTTCTGTACTGTTGGAGTATCTTCTTTGTATGTTACTCCGTACCACTTGTCAGGAGTTTCAAGAACCCTTATTTCAGCATTATCCTCATTAATCATTTTTTCTATTATATCCGTAAGTATGTATTCACCTTTAACAGGGTCATTGATGTTTCTTAGAAACTGGTCAAATGAAGATTCGAGTTTTTCAAAAATATCAGGATTAAATCCCCACATATTCATTGAAACTGTAGTATCAAGAGGAATGCCACTGTTTTTGTCTATTTCTTTTTTCTCTACAATATTTTTAAGATATCCATTTTCCACAACGCATATACCACGTGAAACTGTACCATTTTCGGTAATTGTATTTCCAAGTTTAAAACCTGCCATACACATTGATTTTTCTTCGCAAAGGTACTTGTTTACTATGCCAAGCGTGTTTGGACCATAATAGTCATCTGCATTTATAACTACAAAAGGAGTTTTTACAACATTTTTTGCACATAGTACTGCGTGTACAGTACCAAAAGGTTTAGTGCGTTCAGCAGGTAATTCAAACCAGTCTGGCAATGAATCATAACCCTGAAAAACATATTCTGTATCAATAAGCTTTTCTATTCTTTTTCCGCAAATATCGCGAAAATCCTTTTCTATTTCCTTTTTTATAATGAAAACTGCTTTGTCAAAGCCGCTTTTTACAGCATCATACACAGAAAAGTCAATGATTATTTCGCCATTGGGACCCATAGGTGCTATTTGTTTTACACCGCCGTATCTGCTACCCATACCTGCCGCCATAACAACAAGAGCCGAATTTTCAGACATTTCTTAAACCTCCTTGTAAAACTAACTACATTATATAGCAAATTACGATTTATTGCAAGTGTCAGGTTTGAAATATTACAATTATATTATTTGTAAAGTATTTCTATTGTCAAAATATAAGTTTTTTTGGTATAATAATTGCAGATATTATTAAAGTGGAGGATGTAATATGAAAAAAATGTTTATAAACATACTTCTTATTATTTCCCTGATTATAAATATTGTTTCTTTAAATGTGAGTGCAGATGTTGTAGGGGCAGATATGGAAGGGCACTGGGCAAAGCCATATGCTGAGAGGCTTATTTATAACGGTATATTAAGTGGATATGAAGATGGGACTGTAAAATTACAAAAGTCTATTACAAGGGCAGAGTTTGTGAAAATGCTTGTAACCTTCAGGTATGGAGATTATAAAACTTATACAGAACAGCTTTTTACTGATGTTCCTTTAAATACATGGTATCATAAATATATAAGCATAGCACAGGAAAAAAATATACTTGAGGAAGCAAAAGGAAGTGCCTTCAGACCAAATGACCGCATTACTCGTGGGGAAATGGTTTTTATGATTGTGAATTCTCTTGGTCTTAAAGGAGGAGCGGCAAATTTCACCGATGTGAAACCGGGACATAAGTATTATGTTTATGTATGTGCAGCTGTAAGTAATGGTATAATTAACGGCTATGAGGATGGTAAGTTCAAAGCATGGGCATTTGCTACAAGAGGTGAAACTGCAGCTATGGTATCAAGAATTCTTGATTACATAACCTCAAAAGAATTTGTAGGAATTCCAAATACGTCAACGGATGACGGGGTAGCCGGCAAAATTAATCTTACCTGGCACCAGATATACAACACCGGAGTAACTAAAACAGGCGCACATATGGATGGACTTAATGTTATTTCACCAACATGGTTCAGGCTTGTTGATAACACAGGATTAACGCCATATTCTTATGAACGTAAGTTTTATGGCGATTTAAATCTTTATCTTGCGGATTTGGGTAATGCTGAATATATAGCAGATTGCAAGGCTGAAGGGTATAAAGTCTGGGCAATGTTTAATACAGAAGGAAGTCTTTCCAAAACAAGTAAGTTTTTAAACAGTCAGCCCGCAAGAACGGCTTGTGTACAGTTACTAAAAGAGCTTATTGTTAAGTATGGGCTTGACGGCATAAATCTTGATTTTGAGAATATGTATCAGAAAGATCGTGATGTATACAGTCAGTTTGTAAAAGAAATGGCTGATATGTGTCATAGTGTAGGCGCAGTTTTAAGTGTAGATATTACAAAATACGAGCCGACAAGTACTACATATTCTATGTGTTATGACCGTACAGCTATTGCTAGGTATGCCGATTATGTGGCACTTATGGCATATGACCAGAATGGAACCTGGAGTACAACCGCAGGCTCTGTTGCAGACCTTAAATGGACAGAGGACGCTATAATCAAGACATTAGAAGAAGTACCAAAAGAAAAGCTTTTGCTTGGAATTCCTTTTTATGCAAGAATATGGGAAACATCAAATGGAAAAGTTGTGAAAACTTCGGCAGTTGGTATGTCGACAGTTGCAAAAAAAATTGCAGAAAATAATGCGAAAATAGTATATGATTCGAAAACCGGACAAAATTACGCCGAATGGACGTCAGGCGGTAACGTATTTAAGGTATGGATTGAGGATAAAACTTCTATAAAGGCAAGACTGAATCTTGTACAGAAATATGGTCTTGCAGGAGTGGCTTCATGGAGTAAAACTTTTGAAACCCCTGATATTTGGGGATATATTAAGGAGAATTTGAAATGAATGGCAATTTAAAAGAAATATTGTTGGGCATTGGGTATGGAATAGTAACAATGTTGTTTATGATAGGACTTGTACCAAGCCGAATGCTGTCTTCAATTCTCGGATGTCTTATTGCAGTTTTTGCAATAATCCGCATAAGGAAGAGAACTAAGGCAGAAGAAAAAGTGGCTTGTTTTACAATAAGTTATATGGCTGTTATTGTTATTTCTGTATTATTACTTAATTCAATATCAGTTTCAGCATAAGCAACATAATGAATCCGGGTATTCCGAGAATACCTGTTGTAAATGCAGTAAGGGCATTTACACCTATGAAAAAGCCGAATATCTGAGAAATAAAATTAAATGCGATTATGCAAACTGTGCCAATTGCACCGCGTAGAATTAACTTTAAAAGCTTGCCTAAAGGCTTAGAAAAAATAACTGTTAATACACAGGCGAGAATTATGCCTGTTATGTAAAAAAATGCAGTATTGCTCATAAAAAAACACCTCCTCATAACTTATATATGAGGAGGTTGTCTTTTTTATGCCCTGTTATTTCCTTTGCCGAAAAAACGTTTCTTTTTTATGGGAGGACGCGATGAATAAATGTTATTCTGGCTTACATATTGATAAATTATATGGTTTGCTTCTTCAAGCACGTTATAGTCTTCTATCGCTTTTACACGATCTTTTAAAATGAATATTGCCTGATGAATGTTGCTGCTTTTTATGTTGTCGATTATTATCACTTTTTTGCTGTTGTCAAACATATAAACCCTCCTTGTTGGTTTCTGATTTAAGTACTATTGCGGTTATGTCATCGGCCTGATTAGTTCTTCTTTTAGCCTCATCTGTTAAAAGTCTTGCAATAAGTTCGGGGTCGGTTTCGTGCATATTCAGTATATATTCTTCAAACCAATCATCTGTTGCGTTATGAACTCCGTCACTTATCATTATGATTATATCCCCGTTTTTTACTTTATATTCAAAAGTTTCCGCTTTTGTATTGTTTATTATGCCTACGGGAAGGGATGAAGAGGAAATTTTTTTGATGTATTTTCCGCTTTTTATGTATGTTGTATTTGCACCGGCTTTTATAAATTCGGTTTTCCCTGTGAATAAATCTATAATAACAGCGTCGATTGTGGCAAAACATTCAGGATTTTTTAGCATAAGTGCAGAATTAATCATAGCTACCGAATTAGTTTTGTTAAATCCTGCACTGGTGAATTGACGCATAAGTTCTGTTGCTGTTGAGGATTGACCTGATGCCATTTCTCCGCACCCCATACCGTCACTTAAAATTGTCATATATTTGTTTCCGTTTATTTTGCCATATGCAAAATTATCTCCACAAATGTTTTCCCCCTTCTTTGGTATACTCACACAACCGACTGTTACTGTCAAACGTTCCATTTCTTTTAGCTTTAATGTGTATTTGTTTTTGTTACAGGTGTAGCTTTCTAACTTCATTATTTTATTAAGCGTTGCGGATACGATTGTTTCGGTTTTTTCACAAAGCTTTGTGAAGTCTTCTTTACTTTGTTTTACAACTAATGTAACGCACAAAATATTTTCGTGATTTTTTACAACAGTAATGTCATAACACTTAATTGCAGATTGCTCCATATTGTACATTATTTTGCTTTCATCAAGTTTGTTAAAACAGGGCGTTTTGCTGATGTCTTTTGAGAAATTTTCTATTACATCTGAAACTCCTTCCAGATGAACTGAAAGCATTTTTTGACTTTGCTCTACTTTGTTCTGCCACTGATACTGCGATTTGTGCTTAAGGTAAGTCCTGTTCAGTTCATTTATAAACGCTTCGTAGCGTACGCACTTTTGTTTGAATTCCACAGGTACGGTTTCATTAGTAAGGCACCCTGTGTTGTTTAAGATGTTGACTGCTTTGTTAAGTGTGTCGGTTGTGTCAAAAGCCTCTTTGTTCCAACAAATGAATTTTAAGCCGCAGGATCTGCATATTTTGTTTGCGGTAATGTCGTAAAGTGAGCTTAAATCATTGAGGTTTTCACGGGATTTACCAAGGGTTTGTTTTGATAAATCGGCAAGGGTGTTTAATGAGTTTATTGTATTTTGCATTTTCAATGTTATTGTTTCACGGTATTTTCTGAATTCTTTGCTTTGCAAAACATTGTAACTGAAAAAACTTTTTATTCTGAGCAGAACAGAGTTTGGAACAAGAGTGAAAATACATATTGCCATAATGCTTTCAAAACCTGAAAATACCGAATCTGACCATCCTCCGAAATACAGGGAAAGCAGCCTTGTTGCAATAATAAAGGCAAGGATTATTCCAGGGCGTTTAAATTGGGAAGAGATTCCCGTGACAAGTCCGCAAAATCCTAAAATACCTGCATATTCGTTGTATTCAAAAGAGTATAGTGAAAATAAAATTCCAAGCCCTACTCCGCAGGTTACGGAAAGTGCACATTTGCCTGTGTATGCAAAAATCATAATAAATACTCCGCACATAACTTTTGCAAGATAAATACCGCCTATGTGCATGCCGCAAAATCCACCCATTGATACGGTTGTTATTATACTTATTGCTATGATATCTTCGGCACTTGTTTCTTCATAAAGATTTTTATTGCACACTATATCCCAGGCATTTTTAATTAAAAGGGGAAATATGAAGCAAATAATACATTCCAGAAAAAGCAGTGACATATTAAAGTACAGTCTGTTCAGTTGAGCATAGTATATTATGCCCGATAGTGCGGTTGCAATAACAGAGCATATAACAGGAATATATGCATTAGTTTTCTTTGTTATTGCTGTTGATGCTATGTATATAAGTCCGAAAAGAACATATGAAAGCAAATAACGTATAAATGTGGCAGAATATTGTGTTGTTAATATTCCGGCTATTGCTGCTGCCGCAGTTAATGTTACTTTTAACGGAGATAATTTGCTTGAATTTGTACAGGTGCACAGATATGATATAGCAAAAGGTGAAACTGTTCCCATTATGAAAGTTCTCCCCAATAAGAAAGAAATAGCAAGATTTAGAAAATCACGTTTATTCACGACAGACAATTTTTTTAACCTTTTTTTGACTTTTGTATATTCCATTTAATCCTCTCCTTAGGTAGTGTGAATTCAATTATACTATTAATTTAAAGTAATAAATGTCATAAAATGTAGGTAAATCATTAAAATTCATCTTCAAAAAAACACAAAAATATACAAATAAACATTTCAATTTGTTGACTTATTATTTTTTAAATGATATAATGTAATGTAACGCATTGGAGAGTTTTGTATGATTATGTATATACTTTATGTTTTGGCTTTGTTGTCGGCACTGTGCATTGTGCCTACAGCATGGTTGGTTTATAAAAAAAGAATTAATTTTTTTAGTGGGGTGTTTTTGGGAACATTCCTGTTTTTGATGTCTTTCGGTTGTGTTGTGTATGGGTTTAAAATTGTTAACGGTTATAGCCCGATAGACGATTTTCTTAATAGCTTTTTTGAAAGTATAAAGTTAATCATCAGCACAGCGGGGGTTATTCCTGAAAATGGCCTGCAGGCGGCGTTTAAATTAATTGAAGAGGCTAAAAATCTTTACATTACACTTTTGCCCTCAATGATTGTTATGAGTTTGCTTTCCTGGGCATATATTTTTATGATGATTTCAAAGGGTGTATTTGCCATATTTAAAAGGGATGTAAGCGGTTTTAGAAAATTCAGTGAGCTGAAAATGCCAAAATCTGCACTTTTTGTTGCAGCCATCGCTTTTATAGGCTCTTCAATTATGGGTGATGGTAAATTCGGTTATGTATTAATGAATTTTTCGTCAATAATATTATCACTTACAACTGTTTGCGGACTTTCCTTTATAGATTTTAAATTTCGTGAAAAAGTGAAATTTTCAGTTTTAAGAATAGTTATATATTTTATACTGATTACAATTCTTAATTTTATTTTGGGAGATGCAAGCGGATTGTTCCTGTTTGTGGGAATGTTTGATGCTGTTTTTGATTTTCGCAGAAGAAATCAGAAAACCGATAATGAAAACTGACTAGCAGTTTGTTCAGGAGGTGTTTTTTATGAAAAAAGAGCGTTTTGTATTTAAACTGCTTGCAGAAACAAGAATATATTTTGTTATATTAGTTGTTTTTGCGCTGATATCCCTACAATTTAAAAATTATATATTTGCGGGTATTGAATTTGCTGTTCTTGGTGCTATGGCTGTTTACCATATTTACAGTAATAAAAAGAAAAAAGAAGAAATTACCCGATATATTAAAAATCTTGAGATTCACTCAAACAATGCTGCAAGAGATTCTATGCTCAGTATACCTATGCCCCTTGCCGTTTTAGATCTTACAGGAAATATTGTGTGGCATAATGAATGTTTTGCACAGATGACAGGTGGGTCGCAGTTTGAAAAGCATATTGCTGAAGTTGTTCCCGGCATTGAAATATTGAAAATTCTTGAAAAACGTCTTGATATCAACTTTAATATGGAATACGAAGAAAAAGTATATCAGGTTACGGGAAACGTAGTAGAGTTTAATGACAATGATGAAAAGTACTATTCTCTTGTGCTTTACTGGACAGACCGTACAAGGGAAGAACGTTATGTTAAAAAGTATCACGACAGTCGAGTTTTGAACTGTATAGTTCTTGTTGATAACTATGAAGATATTACAAAGGGTCTTACACAACAGGCTATAAGTAAGCTTGCGTCTTCAATAGACAGCGTTATAAGCAGTTGGGTAAGTGAATATAAGGGAACATACCGCAAACTTGAAAAAGACAGATATTATATTTTATTTGAAAATATAAATGTAAAAAGTATTATGGAGTCAAAGTTTGCAATTTTAAATGAAATAAAAAATATTGAAACTGAAAACTCCCTTCAGCCTACACTTAGTATTGGTGTGGGTGATGCGCTTACAATACAAAAAAGTGAGGAATTTGCAAAAATTTCTCTTGATATGGCACTTGGTCGAGGTGGTGACCAGGTTGTTATTAAGGATGATTCTAACTTTAAGTTCTTTGGGGGTAATTCTGAAAGTTCAGGTCGTACAACAAAGGTAAGGTCACGTGTAGTTGCACATGCACTTGCAGAGTTACTTGAAAGAACATCAACGGTGTTTATAACAGGCCATAAAAACAGTGATGCAGACAGTCTTGGTGCATCTGTTGCTATTTGTAAAATGGCGGCTTTGTATGGTAAAAAGGCATATATTGTAGTGGGAGAACAACTAAGTGTTACAAAGAAGCTTATTGATGAACTGAAAAGGGATGAAGCGTATAGTGATGTCTTTATTACGGAACAGACTGCACTGCAGATGGACTATAAAGATTCGCTTATGGTTGTTGTTGATACTCATAATCCAAATTACGTTGAGGCTTCAAAACTTTTAAGTGGAATTCAGAATGTTGTTTTGATAGACCACCATCGAAGAGGAGAAAATTACATTGAAAAGCCGGTGCTTACCTATCATGAACCTTATGCATCATCTGCCTGTGAACTGGTTACCGAAGTTTTTCAGTACATTAAAGATGGTGCTAAGCTTACTCCAAAGGAAGCACAAGCAGTGTACGCAGGTATTGTTCTTGATACTAAAAACTTCAGCATGAGAACAGGAGTAAGAACTTTTGAGGCGGCATCTTTCCTTCGTAGAATGGGTGTTGATACAGTTAATGTCAAACGCATATTCCAAAATGATATGTCTATGTATACAAAGCGTGCAAAGATAGTGGCTAATGCGGAAACTTATCTTGGTAAAATAGCTATTTCATATTGGGAAGATGCGGAAGACGGTGCAAACATAATAGCGAGCCAGGCTGCGGATGAGCTTCTTAATGTAACTGATATTAAAGCATCTTTTGTGCTTTGTAAATCTGAAGAAGGCGTTACAATAAGTGGTCGTTCACTTGGAGAATATAACGTACAGCTTGTTATGGAAAAGATAGGCGGTGGCGGACATATGACAATTGCCGGCGCTCAACTTAAGGATAAAAGAGTTTCAGAGGCTATTGATATTTTAAAACATGCAATAGATGAACTTGAGGAATAATCGAAAGGAATGATATAAATGAAGGTAATTTTGTTAAAGGACGTTAAAGGTTCAGGTAAAAAGGGTGAAGTTATAAACGTTGCAGATGGTTTTGCAAGAAATGCACTTTTCCCGAAGGGGCTTGCACTTGAGGCTACTCCTGCAAATATGAATATTTTAAAAGGTAAGGAAGAATCAATTGCACATAAAAAGGAAGTTGCGTATGATACAGCAGTTGATTTGGCAAAACGTCTTGGTGATATAAGTGTTACAATAAAGACAAAAGCAGGTGCTAACGGTAAAATTTTTGGTTCCGTTACATCAAAGGATATTGCGGAAGAAATAGAAAAGAAGTACAAAATCAAGCTTGATAAAAGATGGATTGAACTAAAAGACGGTATCAAGGTTATTGGTACCAAAGATATTAACATCTGGCTTCATCCTAAGGTTAATGCAAATGTTAAGGTAACTGTTGAAGCAGAATAATTAATTGTTTGAAAGGAAGTACAGGTATGGATGAGGTAACAAACAGAATAATTCCGTACAATGCTGCGGCAGAGCAATCTGTCATCGGCTCAATATTTATGGACCGTGAATGTCTGGCTACTGTTATTGAATACATTCGTGCCGAGGATTTTTACGACCCGAGAAACAAGGAACTTTATGAAGCTATAATGGACCTTTTTAACTATGATAAGCCTATAGATATAATTACCGTGGCTGAACAGTTAAGACAAAGAGGTACATTCGAAAAAATTGGCGGAGAAATTTACCTTGCAGATATAGCAAGCGGAGTTTCTACAAGTGCCAATGTTAAATATTATGCAAAAATTGTGTCCGAATATGCAATAAGAAGACGTTTGATATCTGTATCAAATGATATTTCGGCTTTGGCATATGAGGGAAATGAAAATATTGAAAAAATTCTCGATATTTCGGAACAGAAAGTTTTTGATGTTTCTGAAAACAAAAATATGTCGGGGTTTGTTCCTATACGTGATTTGCTTTCTACAAGCTTTTCGCACGTTTCCGAAATTGCGGCAAATCCAAATCAGATTACGGGTATCCCCACAGGCTTTACAAAGCTTGATGAAATGACTTATGGTTTTAATAAGTCAAATCTTATAATTATAGCTGCACGTCCTGCTATGGGTAAAACCTCATTTGCACTTAACATTGCACACTATGCTGCAGTAAAAGCAGGTGCAAAGGTTGGTATATTCAGCCTTGAAATGAGTGATGAGGAAATTGTTAACAGAATATGGTTTTCTGAAGCTATGGTTGAAAACGACAAAATCCGCAAAGGAAATATGCAGCCTAATGACTGGGAACGTCTTACAATGGCACTTTCAAAGCTTTCTTCAGCAAATATATATGTTGATGATACTGCGGCGGTTTCACCTATGGATATGAGGGCAAAGTGCAGAAGACTTATGGCGGAAAAAGGGCTTGATATGGTTATTGTGGACCATATTCAGCTTATGCAGTCATCAAAGCGTACAGATAACCGTCAGCAGGAAATTACGGAAATTTCACGTTCGCTTAAAATGCTGGCTAAAGACCTTAATATACCTGTTGTGGCGTTGTCACAGCTTAGCCGTGCCAGCGATTCCCGTACAGATAAACGCCCCGGTTTGTCAGACCTTCGTGAATCGGGTGCTATTGAGCAGGATGCCGATATCGTTATGATGCTTTACCGTGATGATTATTATAATAAAGATACCGAACACCCCGGTGAGGCAGAAGTTATCATTGCCAAAAACCGTAGCGGGTCAACGGGTACGGTACGTCTGAACTGGCAGGGTGAATTTACAAAGTTCAGCAATATAGATTATCAACACGAGGAACGTTAATATGAATGCTTTTGAAAGGCATATACTGAATACTATCGATAAGTACAATATGATAAAAGCGGGGCAGACGGTAGTTTGCGCGGTTTCAGGTGGCTACGACTCTTTATGTATGCTCTATGTGTTGTGTAGTCTTAAAAGGCTACGTGGTTTTGATGTTTGTGTTGCACATATTAATCATATGTTGCGTGACGAAGCAGACGGTGATGAGGAATATGTAATTTCTATAGCTGAAAAACTTGGCATAAAGGCATATACAAAAAAGTTTAATGTAGGTGAGTACGCAAAGGAAAATAAAATTTCCTTTGAAACTGCAGGAAGAATTTTGAGATACCGTTTTTTTGATGAAGTGTGCGAAAATTATGAAAACCCTGTAATTGCAACTGCGCATAATGCAAACGACAGTGTTGAGAGTATGCTTATGCATCTGATGAGAGGAAGCGGACTTACGGGACTTGTTGGAATAAGACCTAAAACCGACAAACTTATCAGACCTCTTATTGAGGCAGAACGCAGCGATATAGAAAAATACTGTGACAACCTTGGTATAATACCGCGCCATGACTGTACAAATGACAGCGATGACTATCACAGAAATGACATCCGTCACAATGTTCTTGCGCCTATGCTTGAAAGGTGCAATATTTTAAGTATCTGCCGAATGATGAATGTTTTGTCAGAGGATGAATGTTTTCTTGAAAAATATACTGAAGATATAAAAAACAAATATGTATGTGAAAAAGAAGGGCATTATGTTATAAAGGTAAAGGAATTTAATTTGTTGCCGTTGGCAATAAGACGCAGACTTTTAAGGCTGATTATAGATGATAATCCCCAAAATCAACTGTGCCTTGTACACATTGATGATATAATAGCAATGGCTGAAAAAAATTACGGAGGAAAAAGAATACTTCTTCCAGGTAAAAAGCAAGTTTGTTTGGAAAAAGGAGAAATTGTACTATGAACGTGGACTTTATGGAAAAAATTTTGATTACGGAGGAAGAAATTAACAAACGCGTAACACAAATTGCAGAAGAAATTGATAAAATATATAGTGGTGAGACTGTATATCTTATTTGTATATTAAAGGGTAGCACACCTTTTACTGTGGATTTGATGAAAAAGATAAAGACTGATGTTTATCTTGACTTTATATGTGCATCAAGTTATGGTTCCGGCTCAACGTCCGGTCAGCTTGTAATAAAAAAAGATGTATCAATAGACGTAGAGGGTAAAAATATACTTATTGTTGAAGATATAATAGATTCCGGAAATACATTATTTAAGTTGCGTGAAATGCTGGGAAGCAGAAATCCAAAAAGTTTGAGAATAGCAACTTTACTTGATAAGCCTTCACGCAGGGTTGTTGATGTTCCTGTAGATTTTGTAGGTTTTGAAATTCCTGATGAATTTATAATCGGTTATGGACTTGATTATGCTGAAAAATACAGGAATCTTCCGTACATAGGTGTTCTTTCCAGAAGTGTTTACGAAAAATAAATTTTTAAAATATGTAAAATTTGTTAATAATATATAGGGGTCAGAGGTGATGGGATGAAAAAATATTTTAAAAATTTTGGGTTTTATATTTTGTTACTGGCAATTATAATGGTTATATTTACTATGTATACTTCTTTGCCTGAAAAAGAAGTTGAAACATATAATGACCTATATACACAGATTGTCAATAAAAATGTAAAAAGCCTTACAATTATTGAACAAAATGCAACAGCGACATTGACTGATAATACTGTTATGGAGGTTACAATCCCTCCTGTTGAACAGTTTTATTCCGATTTGGGTGATACTCTGAAAAAGCAGATGGAGGATGGGATTTTAAAGCTTGATTACCAACCTCCCGCAGAAACACCATGGTGGTTGAGTATTTTGCCAACTCTTATTATGGTGGTTGTGTTTGTGTTTTTCTGGATATTTTTTATCAATCAGTCAGGCGGCGGCGGAAAAGCAATGTCTTTTGGTAAAACAAAAGCAAAAATGCTTAATGAAGGTGATAAAAAATATACATTTGCAGATGTTGCAGGTGCAGAAGAAGAAAAGGCAGAGCTTGAAGAAATTGTGGAATTTTTGAAAAATCCACAAAAGTTTTCAGAGCTTGGTGCAAGAATACCGCGCGGTGTGTTACTTGTGGGCCCTCCGGGAACAGGTAAGACTTTGCTTGCCAAGGCAGTTGCAGGTGAAGCAGGTGTTCCGTTTTTCAGTATTTCCGGTTCTGATTTTGTGGAAATGTTTGTTGGTGTAGGTGCATCTCGTGTAAGAGATTTGTTTGAACAGGCTAAAAAACACCCTGCATCTATTGTATTTATAGATGAAATTGATGCAGTAGGACGTCACAGAGGCGCAGGTCTTGGTGGAGGACACGATGAACGCGAACAGACACTTAACCAGTTACTTGTTGAAATGGACGGTTTTGGAGAAAATGAAGGCACAATTATTGTTGCGGCAACAAACAGGCCTGACATATTAGACCCTGCACTGTTAAGACCGGGACGTTTTGACAGACAGGTTGTTGTAGGTGAGCCTGATGTTAAGGGCAGAGAAGATATTCTTAAGGTTCATACACGTAAAAAACCTATTGCCGATGATGTTAAACTTGATGTTCTTGCTAAATCAACCGCAGGTTTTTCGGGTGCTGATCTTGAAAATCTTGCAAATGAGGCAGCACTGCTTGCTGCTAAACGTGGTAAAAAGATAATTGGTATGGGTGAATTTGAAGATTCTATTATAAAGGTAATTGCAGGTCCTGAAAAGAAAACAAGGGTTATAACCGAGCACGAACGTAAGCTTACCGCTTACCACGAAGCAGGGCACGCAATTGCAACAAGACTTTTGCCATCACAGGACCCTGTTCATCAGATTTCTATTATTCCGAGAGGAAGAGCAGGCGGTTATACTCTTTCATTGCCTGAAAAAGATAAATTCTATGCTTCAAAAAATGAAATGATTGATAACATTGTTACTTTGCTTGGCGGACGTGTTGCAGAAAGTCTTACAATGGACGATATTTCAACCGGTGCATCAAATGATATTGAGCGTGCAACAAACATAGCTAAAAATATGGTTGTTAAATATGGTATGAGCGAAAAGCTTGGACCTATGACGTTCGGTTCAGGAAATTCTGAGGTTTTTCTTGGTAAGGATTACGGCAGAGCACAGGATTACAGCGAACACGTTGCGGCACAGATTGATGAAGAAATCAAAAAAATTATAGATGGTGCTTACGAGCGTTGTACAAAGCTTCTTGAAGATAATATGGATAAATTGAAAGTAGTTGCTGAAGAATTGCTTGAAAAAGAAACTGTTGATGCAAAACGTTTTGAAGAACTTTTTACAGGAAAAGCAGCTGAAGCTGATGTAGAGGTTGTTGAAGAAACAACTGAAGAAGCACCAAAAACTGAGGAATAATCAGTATAAATTGATGATATTGCGGTAAAAATAATACCGCAATATCATTTATTTTAAAAAAATTAAAAATTTTTTAAAAAAAGTGTTGACAAAAGTGTTTTTGTGTTGTATAATAAATTTCGTCGCTGAGTGCGACACGCATATGGCGGCATAGCTCAGCTGGCTAGAGCAAACGGTTCATACCCGTTAGGTCAGTGGTTCAAATCCACTTGCCGCTACCAGTTGCGGCCCGTTGGTCAAGCGGTTAAGACACCGCCCTTTCACGGCGGAAACACGAGTTCGATTCTCGTACGGGTCACCATTTTGGGAGCATAGCTCAGCTGGGAGAGCATCTGCCTTACAAGCAGAGGGTCATAGGTTCGATCCCTATTGTTCCCACCAAGAAAAAGTACTGACTTGTTCAGTACTTTTTCTTTTTTGTTGTATTTGGTCTGATTTCGAATGAAAACAGACCTTTTTTTATTTGTTGGCATATGTTATACTACATATAAGAGGTGGTTTGATGAAAATTCTTAACTTTGGCTCATGCAATATAGACCATGTTTATTCAGTAGAACATATAGTTACCGCAGGTGAAACAATATCAGCGAAAAAAATGGAAATATTTCCCGGAGGAAAAGGGCTTAATCAGTCAATTGCGGTGGCAAGGTCAGGCGTAATTGTCTATCACGCAGGTTGTATAGGGAATAACGGTGATTTTCTTGCTGATATTTTAAAGCAAAGCGGTGCTGATACAACTTATCTTAAAAAGGAAGATATTCCAAATGGGCACGCAATTATTCAGGTAGATAATACCGGAGAAAACTGTATATTTATATACAGTGGCTCTAACGGAGTTGTAACAGAAACTTACATAGATAAAGTGCTTTCAGATTTTGGGGAAGGCGACTTTCTTATGTTGCAAAATGAAATTAATAATCTTCATTATATAATAAAAAAGGCATATGAGAAAAAAATGCAGATAGTTTTTAACCCTGCACCATTTACTGATGATTTGAAAAAAATAGATTTAAAATGCATTTCATACCTTATTTTAAATGAGGTTGAAGCAAAAGGTTTTTATGATGCAGAGGATTACAAAGAATTTATTTCACATATGACAGAAGCCTACCCTCATATTAAGCTTGTACTTACTTTGGGTAAAAAGGGCTGTGTGTATGCAGATTGTAATGTTTCCGTATATCAGCCTGCCTTTGTGGTTGATATGGTAGATACTACGGCGGCAGGAGACACATTTGCAGGTTATTTTGTAAGCATTATGGCAACAAGTGATGATTATTCAAAAGCAATAAAGACTGCTTCTGCAGCCTCAGCACTTGCTGTTTCGAAAATGGGTGCGGCACCGTCCATTCCCTTTATTGAAGATGTAAAAAATGCTTTGCAAACTTTAAAACCGCATACATATGAGGAGACAGAAACAGAAAAACAAAAAAAGATGATAGTTGACTATATAGATGAAAATTTGTTAACTGTAGATATAAATGAAATTTCTGAAAAATTAGGTTACTCAAAATCGTATGCTAGTATTTATATAAAAAATATTATGGGTGTAAGTTTTTCAAAGCTTCTGCAAAAAAGGCGTTGTAAAAAAGCGGCAGGCTTACTCGAAAACACAAATCTTTCAATTGGAGAAATCATTAATATATCGGGATATGAAAACGAAAGCTTTTTCAGAAATAAATTCAAAGAATTTTATGGAGTATCTCCGTTTTTGTACAGAAAAAATATCAAGAAAAAAGAGGTGTCTTTAAATGACAAATGAACAGAGGATTAAAAACCTTCAGGTACCTGTTGGAAAAATAGACGTTGTGATAGATACAGATGCCTATAATGAAATAGATGATCAGTTCGCTATTTCCTACTTGTTAAAGTCAGACCATAAGCTTAATACAAAGGCTTTGTATGCTGCTCCGTTTCATAATGAAAAATCAAACGGACCCAAAGACGGCATGGAAAAAAGCTATGAAGAAATTATAAAGCTTTTAAAATTGGCAGGTGTTGAAAAAGATGTTTTTAAAGGTTCGGAAAAATATCTTGAGGATGAAATTACACCTGTAATTTCCGATGCTGCAAAAGACCTTGCTGAAAGAGTAAAAAATTATTCTCCGCAAAATCCACTTTATGTTGTGGCAATAGGTGCAATTACAAACATTGCCTCAGCAATTTTAATAAACCCCTTGGTTGCTGAAAATGCAGTTGTAGTATGGCTTGGCGGACACGGAACACATTTTCACGATACAAATGAGTTTAATATGAAGCAGGATGTTGCAGCGGCACGCGTTGTTGTAAAAAGCGGTGTTCCGTTTGTGCAGCTTCCCTGTATGGGCGTTGTAAGTGAATTTCGCGTTTCAAAGCCTGAACTTGAATATTGGCTTAAGGGTACAAATGACCTTGCAAATTATCTTGCGGTAAATACAATTGAAGAGGCGGACAGTTATGCCGAGGGTAAACCGTGGACACGAGTAATATGGGATGTTACTGCCGTTGCGTGGCTTTTAAACGAAAATGACATATTTATGGACTCCAGAATTATTCCTACACCCCTTCCGACATATGACAATTTGTATTCAGAGGATTATAGTGGTTACCTGTGCAGGTATGTGTATTCAATAAAGCGTGATGCACTTATGAAAGAACTTTTTGATAAATTAACAAAATGATAGAAAAAAGCGACAAAATCAAATGAAGTTTGTCGCTTTTTTTATGGTGTTTTGTTGACTTTGAATTTTAACAGGGGTATAATTAACAGAGACTATTGTGAGGAGGGGTTTGAATGGTTGCAAGAAAGTACGAAATAGATATGAGCAAGGGCTCAATATTTAAAAATATGGTATCCTTCGCCATTCCTTTGGTTATTACTAATGTTCTGCAGCTTTTATACAATGCGGCAGATAGCATTGTTGTAGGCAGATGGGGTGGACCTGAATGTCTTGCAGCAGTTGGTTCGACAGGTGTGTTCAATGCTCTTTTGATCAGCTTGTTTATAGGATTATCAACAGGGGTAAGCGTTGTAATAGCAAAGTGCTATGGTGCAGGTGATATGAAAGCACTTGGAAGAGCATCCCACTCCTCAATTATGATAAGTGTGATAGGAGGGCTTATAGCCTTTGTATTGGGACAATGTTTATGTCGTCCGCTTCTTGACTTTGTGGGTACTCCGAAAGAACTTTTCGACCTTTCTGCTTTGTATATGAGAATTATATTTATAGGTGTGCCTGCACAGTTTATTTTTAATTTCGGTGCGGCAATTCTCCGTTCTGTTGGTGATACAAAAAGACCTTTATATATACTTTCTGTTACTGGGTTGGTAAATGTAGCACTTAATCTTATTCTTGTAATAGGTTTTCATATGGATGTGGCAGGTGTTGCAATAGCAACTATTGTTGCACACTATCTTTCTGCGGCGGCAATTATGTACATTCTTGTTTTTTCTGATACTCCATACAGGATAACTATTAAAAAACTGAAATTATATAAAAAAGAAACAAAAGAAATTATTTCTGTGGGCTTGCCTGCAGGAATACAGAGCTCTGTTTACAGTATAGCTAATTCGGCTATACAGTCTGCAGTAAACTCTTTTGGTGCGGCTACAATGGCAGGTCGTACTGCGGCAGGAAGTATAGAAAGCTTTGTTTATACTTCAATGAATGCGTTTTATGTGGCAACAATGACATCGGTTGGACATAACTACGGTGCAAAGCAGGAAAAACGTATATATAAATCAATGGGTTGTGGCTTTTTGTGTGCATCTGTGATGGGTCTGGTGCTTGGTGTTTTAACATACATTTTTGCAGAACCTCTGCTTGGAATATATATTTCAAAAGATACTGCAGATTATGCAACAATAATTAAGGAAGGTACCGCATATATAACGGTGTGTGGGTTGCCGTATTTCCTTTGCGGTATTCAGGATGTATTTACCGGTTCTCTCCGTGGCTTGGGACATTCCAAAATTCCTATGGTTAATTCCCTTCTGGGTGCGTTTGTAGTTCGTATGGCATGGGTGATTTTTGTTTTACCGCTTAACCGTCAGGTGTGGTTTTTGTATCTGTGTATCCCTATAGCGTGGATATTTACAATCGCTATGCATGCTACCAATTTTATGTTAGTACGTAAAAAGACAATAGAAAAAATGTATTCACAACAGTAGTCGTTTTATTGCACAGGAGGTTTTTTATGGCAGCAGTAAGATATGAAATAGATATGACTAAGGGGTCTATTTTGAAAAACATGTTAAGATTCGCTTTACCCTTAATGCTTACCAATATTATGCAGCTTTTATACAATGCTGCAGACCAGATTGTAGTAGGAAGATGGGCAGGTTCGCATTGTCTTGCGGCAGTTGGTGCAACAAGCTCTTTTACGGTACTTCTTACCAATCTTTTTATCGGGTTATCAGTAGGTGCAAATGTTGCTGTATCAAAAAGATATGGAGCAAGGGATTTGGATAGCCTTAAAAGGGCAACGCATACAACAGTACTTTTGAGTTTTTTCGGAGGTATTGCGTCCTGTATTTTAGGTCAGCTTCTGTGCAGACCGGTGTTGGAACTTATGGGCACTCCGGAGGATGTAATTAATCTTTCTGTACTGTATATGAGAGTTATTTTTATTGGCGTACCTGCACAGATTATATACAATTTCGGTGCGGCGATTCTTCGTTCTGTGGGTGATACAAAAAGACCGCTTTACATACTTTCTGTTACGGGAATTGTAAATGTTGTTTTAAATCTTTTTCTTGTAATAGGCTTTGGTATGGACGTTGCAGGTGTTGCAATAGCTACTGCAACTGCACATTATCTTTCTGCGGCGGCAATTATCTATTCACTTACAACCAGTGATACTGTTTACAGAGTAAATCTTAAAAAACTAAAAATACACAAAAAAGAGATAAGGGATATTGTTTCCGTAGGCATACCTGCGGCAATACAATCATCTGTTTTCAGTCTTAGTAATATGGTGGTGCAGTCTTCATTAAATTCATTTGGTACTGCGGCAATGGCAGGACGTACTGCGGCACAGAGTGTAGAAAGTTTTGTACATACTTCAATGGATTCCTTCCATCAGGCAACAGTTACTGCAGTGGGGCAGAATTATGGCGGCAAACAGGAAAAACGTATATATAAATCCATAAAAACCGGTCTTGCCTGTTCCATAGTTGCGGGGCTTGTTTTAGGTTCTTTGGTATATGTTTTTGGCAGACAACTTCTTGGAATTTATATTGTAGGAAATCCTGAAGCAATAGAATATGGTATGTTGTATATGATGATTTGCGGCTTGCCGTACTTTATCTGCGGTATAATGAATGTACTTGCAGGTGCATTGCGAGGCTTGGGACATTCTAAGATATCGGCACTTAATTCAGTAATCTGTACTTGCGGATTCCGTATATTCTGGATATTTGCAGTTTTACCTTTTGTGCCTGAAGCATGGTTTTTATTCTTGTGCTGGCCGATTTCGTGGATACTTGTGTCAATTTGTCATACAATAAACTTGTTGGCAGTACGCAAAAAAACTATGCAAAAAATGTATGCACATCAATAGGGGATGGGATTTGATGAAACAAATTGTAAAAACAAAAATAGTATACAGTATGGAAAATGATGAAATTCACATTGCACCAAACGGGCTTTATGTACGCGACGTTGTAATAGATGCAGGAATAGGAGAAGAGGTATATATTGGTCAGATTTCCGATATACATCTTAACTATTGCAATCAAAAGGATTTTGATGAAGCAAATCCCGTTTTGATGAGCACATATAAAAACAGATTGTGGTGTGCAAATGGCGAAACGGTACCAAAGCTTAAAAAGGCTCTTGATTTTTTAAGTGATGCAGACCAGCTTGTAGTAAATGGCGATACGTTGGATTATCTTTCCAATGGCACAATTGAGCTTATGGACAGAGAACTTTGGGATAAATGCCCTGATGTTATAGCTACGGTTGGAGGTCATGAGGTTGTACGTCAGATGCAGGGCGAAATTTGTGACCCTCAATCTTACGAAGAGAGGGTTGAAATAATCAAAAATTACTGGAAGCACGATGTTTTTTATGTTTCAAGGGTTATAAAGAACAAGGTTATGGTAATTGGAATGTTCAATGACCTTGCAAAGCTTAATGAATATCAACGACAAAAGCTTGAAGCTGATATTGAATTGGCGCGTGAAAAAGGATATGTGATTTTGATTTTTATGCACGAGCCTGTTGCAACGTATAATGCAGAGTATAAAAACTGTACCGAAAAAGACGTTATGCTTTCAGGTGATACAGCAAGCTTCCCTGTGGATTTTTGTGATTGTACTTTGCATCGCCATAACTTTGTGGGCGGTGTCAGATGTGATGAAATAACTAATGAGGTATACAACCTTATTGTAAACAGTGCAGATGTTGTAAAAGGAATTTTTACTGCACATTGGCACAATGATATGCATCTTGACATTATTGCAAAAAATAATAGAGGAGAAGCTGCGGTTATTCCTCAGTTTATTCATACAGCTTCGGCCTATGATGAAGGTCACGTTATGCGTATAATGATTAAGTAGGAGGTTTTTTATGGCAAAATACGGAGTAAATATGACCGAAGGTTCTGTTTTGAAAAATCATTTGCTATTTGCTCTTCCACTTATGGCAACAAGTGTATTGCAGCTTTTTTATAATGCGGCAGACCAGGTTGTTGTAGGTCAGTTTACCGGCTCTCATGCACTTGCGGCAATAGGTGCTACAGGTTCACTTAATCTGCTTATAATAAATCTGTTTATGGGACTTTCCATAGGTGCAGGTATAGTAATATCCCGTAAATACGGAGCAGGTGATTTATACGGACTTAATAAAACAGCACATTCTGCAGTAGGTATTAGTTTTATTATGGGCTTTGTTGCAATGATAACTGGGATGGTTTTTTGCCGTCCGTTGCTAAGAATTATGGGCACTCCTGAAAATGTTATTGACCTGTCGGTTTTATATATGAGAATACTATTTATTGGTGCACCGTTTGTTATGGTATATAATTTTGGTGCGGCAATACTAAGGGCTGTGGGTGATACAAAGCGACCTTTGTATATTCTTTCCGTAACCGGTATTGTAAATGTACTTTTAAATCTTTTGCTGGTTATAGTTTTTCATCTCGGTGTTGCAGGTGTTGCTATTGCTACCATTACCGCAAACCTTCTTTCTGCATCGGCAGTTTTATACACACTTTGTAAATCAGATGCACCTTATCGCATTACTTTTAAGAATATAAAAATATATAAAGATGACGTGTTGGATTTTATAAAAATCGGCTTGCCGGCAGGTGTTCAAAGCATAATGTACAATGTTTCAAATGCCATACTTCAGTCAGCGATTAACGGATTCGGAACAACTGTTATGGCGGCAAATACTGCGGCAGGTGGACTTGAAGGATTTGTATATGTATCCACAAATGCCTTCTATCAGTCTACACTTACATCAGTAGGGCAGAATTATGGTGCAAAAAACAAAAAAGAATATATAAAACTCTTGGTGTAGGAATATGTTGTACAACTGCAGCGGCATTAATTATAAGTACACTGTTTATGATTTTTGCACGACAGCTTCTTGGTATATACATAGCTGATAATCCTGCAGCTATAGAAGTTGGATTACAAAAAATGTTTATAACCACCATTCCGTATTTCCTTATCGGAATAATGGAACAGTTCGGTGCATTGTTAAATGGACTTGGAAAAGCGATTAACTCTGCCGTTAATGCTTTTGTGGGCACATGTCTTTCAAGAATAGTTTGGACATTATTGATTTTTCCGTTAAATCCTACATATAATTTCCTGAATATGGCATACCCGGTTTCGTGGGTTATAACAATAATTTTGAATGTGGTTGTATTTTTATTTATAAAGAAAAAGGCTATGGCAGAAATGATGGCTTAGTGGAGGGAAATAATGCCGAAGTATGAAATAGATATGAGCCGAGGCTCTATATTTAAAAACTTAATACGCTTTGCTGTTCCTCTTATGGTTACAAATTTGCTGCAGATATTTTATAATGCGGCTGATACTGTAATAGCGGGGCGTTGTGAGGGCTCTCATGCTCTTGCGGCAATAGGGGCAACAAGCTCGCTTTATAATTTGATTATCAATCTGTTTTTAGGGCTTTCAATTGGTGCAGGTGTTGTGGTTTCGCTAAAATTTGGTGCAGCTGACCGTGAAGGACTGAAAAAGACCGTGAATACAACGGTTTTACTTGGTGGGCTGATGGGTATTGTTTGTATGATTTTTGGCTTAGTGCTTTGCAAACCATTACTTGTTATTATGGGCACGCCTGAAAATGTACTTGATTTATCAGCTACATATATGAGAATTATATTTTTTGGAATACCTGCTTCTATGCTATATAATTTCTGTACAGCTATTCTGCGTTCTGTAGGTGACACAAAACGTCCATTGTACATACTTTGTGTATCGGGAGTTTTAAATGTTGGTTTAAACATAATACTTTTAGCCGGTTTCGGTATGGGAGTAACCGGAGTAGCAATTGCAACTGTTATTGCAAACTGTGTTTCTGCAGTTGCGGTTTTGTATATTTTAAGATTTTCCGATTCTGACTATAAAATTAAATTTAAAGAGCTTTCTTTTCATAAAGAGGACGCTGTTGAAATTACAAAAATAGGCTTGCCTGCGGGCTTGCAGTCTTGTATGTTCAGCCTTTCAAATATGGTTATACAGTGGGCGGTTAACGGACTTGGGGCTGCTGCCATTGCAGGTAATGCGGCGGCATACAGTATAGAATATTTTGGTTATATTATTATTGTTTCGATATATCAGGCAACCCTTACATCGGTAGGGCAGAATTATGGTGCGAAACAGGAAAAGAGAATATATCAGACTGTAAAAATTGCTTTGGTTTGCGGTTTTATTGCAGGTATGCTTTTTGGTGTGATTGTAACATTGTTTGCCCGTCCAATTCTCGGAATTTATATTACGGATTCTCCGGAAGCAATAGAATTTGGGTTTCAAAGAGTTCTTGTTGGTATTCTGCCCTATTCATTATGTGGCATTATGGAGCAGGGGGCAGGACTTTTAAGGGGTGTTGGTAAATCGCTTATTCCTGCAATAAACACCTTGATTGCGGCGTGTGTTTTAAGAGTTATATGGGTTTTATTTGTATTTCCTCTTAATCCCTCCGTTCTGTGGCTTTACAGTTGTTATCCGATAACGTGGACTCTTTGTACAATTATGCACTTTGTGAGTTTTATGGCAATAAGAAAAAATGTTATGGAAAAAATGATGGAGTAGTGCTATGAAAAAAATAGGAATATTATTTTTAATTGTTTGTGTTGTTCTGATTGCGGCAGTAATTGCAGATATGCACGAAACTGAAAAAACTCAGTTTGTACTTAATACAGTATCTTCCATAAAAATTGACGGATATAAGGTGGACGTTGTTGATAAGGCATTTGAACGTGTGTCTGAGATAGAAAAGCATATGTCATCTTATACAGTTACATCCGACCTTGCAACAGGTGACCTTAATCTTGATACATCTTATGTAATTCACAGTGCTTTGGGATATTGTAATATTTCCGATGGACTTTTTGATATAACAATAAAGCCTGTTGCACAACTTTGGAATATTACTGGCGATAATCCAAAGGTCCCCCAAAAAGAAGAAATTGAAAAAGCACTTGCTTTAGTTGATTACCGTAAAGTTTCCGTAAATAACGGAAAGCTTGTTATGGATGAGGGTATGGCTGTGGACCTTGGTGGTGTTGCAAAGGGTTATGCCGCCGATGAGGCAGAACGTATTTTGCGTGAAAACGGTGTTGATGACGGGCTTATAGACCTTGGTGGTAATATTGTTGCATTAGGAACTAAAACTGTTGGGATAAGAAATCCACTTTCTAAAAATAACGGTGATTATTTTGGGGTAATTAAAATAACCGACAGTGCCGTTGCAACCTCGGGAGGTTATGAAAGATATTTTGAACAGGACGGAAAAAAATATCATCATATTTTTGACCCGAAAACAGGGTATCCTGTAAAAACTGATGTTTTGTGTGCTACGGTAATTTGTGATAAGGCGATTGATGCTGACTGCTGGTCTACAATTTTATTTTCCGCAGGTGTTGAAAAAGCAAAGGAATACATAAGTGAATATAAGCTTGATGCTATACTGGTTGATGTCAAAAGTAATGTGTACGTTTTTGGAAATGTAGATTTTGAAATTGAAACAGAATCAGGTTTTAAGTTGATAAAATAAAAAAGATTCAGAGTTGGAGTGTACCTTAAAGGACAGTAGCTTATAATAGTTGCTGTCTTTTATTTTATTCCGCTATCCGCGGAGGACTTACTTTTTGCTCCGACAAAAAGTAAGCAAAAAATCGGCGCCGGGACGTTCGGTCAGCATTTTGTACGAAAAATTTTCTTAAAATCGTTGTCGGGGCTATACGCAAACTCATTGCGCGAGCCCCTTAAATTGCACATCAGCAGAGGTAAATGATATGTGCAATTTTCCAACGATTTTTTTAAAAATTATTTCTACAAACTGCAATCCCTCTCTCTACGGCGTATTTTGACTAAACTTCAACTATGTGCCTTGTAATGTAACGGAAAATCCAAAAACAAAGGTAAAATCATTGTTATCAACTTCCGCTGTTGAACAATGATTTTAGGAGTCAGCACGATAAGTTCGTGTATGACGACGACGTGAAGTTTTTGGATTTGAAAGAAAGCACAATGTATTAATGCACATAAGTCACTTTCTGCTTTAAACGGGTCAAGGGCGGAGCCATTGTCGTTTGGAGCATTGTCCAAATTTTAATTTGGGTAACAATGCCCATATGCAGGGCTCCAAAGCTATGCTTTGGCTAAGCCTCGAGCCATCAGGAGCGCGAGGGAATCGAAACCCTC
>JAZQAN010000021.1:0-14484 GCA_045545235.1 Clostridia bacterium
TCAGCCTTATGATGCTGAAAACAACGGTGTTATATCTTTAACAGGAACAACAATCACCGGACTTAAAGAAGGAACAACAACAATTAAGTACAATGATTCATATTTGAAAAAAGATAGTTTGACAGTCATTGTAAAGAAACCGACAGATGCTCCTAAAATTAAAATTACTGAATATCCAGATGAAACTGACGAAAGCAGAGTAACAATTTCTGGTGTAGTAATTGACAAGAATGTTGCAACAGTAGACTTTACGTGTAACGGAAAAGATATAATTCTTAATACAGATGGTTCCTTCTCAACTATCGTATCACTAAAGCCTGGTGAAAACACAATAAAATTTATTGCTGTAAACGAATACAAAATTAGTGCTGAAAAAACAATTTCAATTATTAGAACGTCTGCACCAAGTATATTTGTTTCGGAGTACAAAACACGTACAACAGCAAGAACAACTCCTGTTTCTGGTATAGTGAGTGACAGTGACATTAAAACTGTGAAACTTACTTGCAATGGCTCGGATGTAGCACTTAATAGTGATGGTAGCTTTACAACTGAGGTTACATTAGAAAAGCTTGGTAAGAACGAATTCAAATTTACAGCAGTAAACAAGTACGATAAATCTTCAAATCAGTCTATTGCGATTACACGCTATGAAATAATAGAAGAACCTGAAGAGGAAGAAGAAAAAGATGAAGAAATTCCTGATGCTGAAGTAAAGGTAAGCGGTAAAGTTCAAATTGCATTTGTAATTGATTCAACAGGGTCAATGTGGGATGAAATTGGAAATGTAAAAACAAATATTGCTGCATTCTCTAAACACTTAGCATCTTTAGGTGTAGATGATTTGAAAATGTCTGTTGTTGAATATAGAGATATTACTTGTGACGGAGAAGATTCAACTAAAATTCATTATGTAGGAGGAAGTCCATGGCATTCAACTCCTGAAGAGGTAATAGCCACTCTTGGAAGCATTGATGCAAACGGCGGCGGTGATGTCCCTGAGTCTGTTTTAGACGCCTTTGGCTGTGTTCTTAATAACAAATATATGGATTGGACCGGCGATGCATATAAATTTGTAATTTTATTGACAGATGCTGATTATAAGTTGGAAAATAATCATGGTATCTCTGATTTGAGTTCTGTGGCAAATAAGTTAGCATCAAGTCATGTATATACATCAGTAATTACATCAACAGGTCTTTATGATACATATAGAGATTTATATGAAAAGACTGGCGGTAAAACAGCAAGTATTACATCAAACTTTGATGAAATTCTTTCAAGTTTTGCTGATGAAATTATAGATATCTCTGTAGATAAATAAGCAAATCGGCATTAAAAGGTTGTGTCATAATTGACATTTTGCAATTTTAATTATTGCGAGATTGTTTCTATGGCACAACCTTACTTAATTTTTATGACGAGAAGAGTGAAACGATAATGAAAAAGATTATTAAGTGCTTAATCCTTATTGCTATAATGTTTATTATTTCAAATTCCTCAGTGAATGCAGAAGATGACAATGGCTATATTGTAAGAATGAATACAGAAATAGCTTTTTTATCAAATAATACAGATTTAATTCCTATAGGTAATGGATTATATAAAGTCACATCTCAGTCTGTCCTTGACACTTTAATTGATGAAAAACTAATTTCTACTCATTTTCCTGACTATGAATTTACACTCTTTAATATTAATTATCCACAAATTACGAGTGATACTTATTTTGAACAACAATGGTATCTAAACAAAATTGATGCAGAGGCAGCAAGAGAAAAGGGAGTATATGGCGAAAATGTCAAAATTGCCGTAATTGATAGCGGATTAAATTACAATATTGATCTTGACAAGAATAACATACTGCAAGGATATAATTGTATTGTTGGAGCTGAAGATACAAATGATTTTAGTGATAATATAGGGCATGGAACAATGGTTGCTGGTTTGATTGTAGCACAATCGGACAATGAATTTGCTATTTCAGGCATTGCAAGTAATGCCAAAATTATTCCAATTAAAATTACAGATTCAAATTCTCTTAGTTTATCTAATATTTTCATGGGGTTAAGAAAAGCTATTGATACTGACTGTGATATAATTAATATGAGCTTTGGAGGACCGATTGCTGATAAAGAAGCATTGGAAGAATTAAAGACTCTTGTTGATGAAGCAAATGAAAAGGGAATCATAATTGTTGCAGCGGTTGGTAATAGCGGACATACAGATAATGTTATGAATTATCCGGCAGGATTTGATAATGTGATAGGGGTGGGTTCTGTGGGGGAAGACTTGACAGCATCGTATTTCTCTCAAAAGAATAAAAGCGTATTTATAACAGCTCCGGGCAATAACATTATTTCGTTGTCTGGTGAGAATAGTGTAGCAACTGGACTTGGTACATCGCTTTCCACACCTATTGTAGCAAGTGCTATAGCAATAATAAAGGGATTAAATCCCAATTATAATTTAGAAGATATAAAAAACATTCTAATTGAAACATCTGTTGATGCAGGAACTCAGGGGTATGATATAAATTATGGATATGGAATTTTGAATCTTAAAAACATTCTTAATAAAATAGATGAGCATATCCCCAAATTTGTTATATCTCAAGGAAAAGAGAATTCTAAGATTAAAATTCATGTGCACAACAATTCAAAGGGTGATGCAAAAGCAGATATTTATCTTGCATCTTATAAGGAAAAAAGATTAGATGAAATAGATGTCCGTGATAATATAACTCTAAATCCGGGTGTTACAAATATCCCGTTTGATACGGACAAAATCTTTGAGTACCTTTTTCTTTGGGATGACAACCTACGACCATATTGCAAAAAGTATTTAATAAGATAGCTGCGATATATTGTGATTGAAGTAAATGAGTATAATAGTGTTAAATAAATATAAAATTCTGGTTTTGAATATTAAATGGAGTTTTAAAATTATTTCGTAGACTTTCCCTCTCTTCTGTGGTATGTTTGTGTTGCTATATAAGGCAAATACAAATTTAGGAGATGAAAGATTATGAAGAAAAAAGTATTATGTACGGCATTAGTGGTGACTATACTGCTAACACAGACGGCATCGGCGGCACCTTGGCAGTGGCATCGGAACGAACTGATATACGATAGCGAAATTGGGTTCTTTGGAAATGTAGCCTTAACCTTCGCATTGGACGGCGGTAGCTTTATCAGGCCAATAACCAAAAGATACGGCGAGAGCATCAGCCTTGAAAACTACATCCCTACAAAATACGGATACACATTCAAAGGATGGTTTACAGACCCACGAACGAAGCAGAATAAGGTAACAACATTTAAATTCACAAAGCCTGATGTCTTGTACGCTAAGTGGGAGTCTAATCCGCAGGAGCCTGTAAATCCAAATGACGAAATCATGGCAAAAGACACCTGTTACCTCACCGATGAGGAGGCAAAAATACGAATTGAAATCATAGAAGAAAAAAATAAAGCCTACATCGAAGGATTCGGCTATGCAGCGCCAAGTAAAACAAAAACCATCATCGTAGACTCAGACGGCGATATAAATAAAATGGTCGGCGCAATGGAATAAGGCAAAATAACCGCATAAAACAAAAGTAGAAACGCAGGTGGGGAGGATAACCCACCTGCAAATTATTTGCGACAAAACAACGGCTTTTTGAGGGGATTTTGGCAAAGAAAAAGAGCACCATAATCAGGTGCTCTATGGCGGAGCGGATGGGATTCGAACCCACGTGCCTGACGGCAACACGATTTCGAGTCGCGCTCGTTATGACCACTTCGATACCGCTCCGTGTATATTTAAACTCGGTTTTTGAGTTTAAAGCAAATATTAAATTTTATTAGAAATTCCATTAGAAAAGATTTTCTTTATTGTAAGTGCCAATCCCAGAAAACCGCACCGTTGCAGCGTTTGCGGAGTTTCAAGTTCCATTAAGTTCAAACAATTCCGAAGGATTTCGAGTGCGCCTCGTTATGACCACTTCGATACCGCTCCGTGTATATATAAACTCAAAAAATGAGTTTAAAGCAAATATTAAATTTTATTAGAAATCTCATTAGAAAAGAATTTCTTTATTGTCAGCACCGATTGCTGAAAACCGCACTGTTACAGGGTTTGCGGAGTTTCAAGTTCCATTAAGTTCAAACAATTTCGAATCCGACCCCTTCAGACTCTTGGGGACATCTCCATATACAAATCACTTTAAAATATTATCATATTTTTTGCTAAAAGTCAAGGTTTAATGTAGTTTTTTGGAGATGTTCCCGTTTCTTTTTTGAAAACTCTGCTAAAATACAGACTGTCATCAAAGCCGAGCATATGTGAAATTTCTGATATATTCAAGTTGGTTGTTTCTAAAAGCTCAATTGCTTTGTTTATTATGATTTTCGTTTTATACTGAAGAGGGGTAAAACCGGTTTCTTTTTTGAATTTTCTTATAAAATGATATTCACTTACACCGCAAATTTTTGCATAGTTTTCGTTTGTCAGCTTGTTTGTAAAATCTGTCTGCATTTTTTCAATTACCCTGTATATTACGCTGTCGGTTGAGTGAAGCTTTCGGGAGGTTAAGGAAAGCAGGGAAATAACATGTGCCGAAAGCAGGTTTGCTGTGGCAACGTCATTTATTGCATTGTCCTTAATCATTTTTTCAAAAACCTCTTTAAAGCCGAAAAATTCACCTGTATAAAAAAATGTGTCATTAAGTTTTAGTTCATCAAGCAGTTTTTCAACCCCGATTCCCGTAAAGTGAACCCAGTAATAGTTGGAATTTAATGAAAAATAATATTCTTGACTTTCAAATGGTCGAAATATTACAACGTTCCCACTGTGTAAATTATACACTTTCTTGTCGAAAGTAAATGTGCCTGTACCATTTTCTATATATATTATCTGATAGTCACTTCTGCCGCTTTTTCGAAGGGTATTGATTATTCTTTCTGTCTTTTTAAAGTAACCGAAATTGTTTACGGAAATGTATTTGTCGGATTTTCTGTCGGAATGAGATTTCATTATGCCGTGAAATATTTCCATAGTATCACCACCTTTTAAAATTATATAAAATTATCTGTTGTCTGTCAACGACAAAGAGCAATTTTGTCCATATAAAAGCAGTTTTTTTTATTGCTGTTTCAATGTGTGTGTTTTATAATAAAATCATATTAAACCGAAAGGATGATTGCTGTGCGAGAAAAAATATTATTTGACGAAAAGTGGATATTCCATAAAGGGGATATTAAACTTGAATTTCCAAAGGATAAGGGACCTGTTTATAAATCTTCCAAAACAGAATGTATGCTATGGGGACCTGCATCAAGACACTATAACGCTTGTCCTGATAACTTTGATTCGGAAAAGGAGATTTGTACACACCGCTGGGAAACCGTTAATCTTCCTCACGACTATATTATAAAACAAGTACCTACAAATGAGGAAAACAACACACTTGGCTTTTTTAAGTACGAAAACGCATGGTACAGAAAGAAATTCAATATTCCCGATGAAGATAAGGGAAGAAGACTTACTCTGCTTTTTGACGGCGTTGCAACACACGCAACAATTTACCTTAACGGTTGTCTTTTAAAACACAACTTCTGCGGTTACAACAGCTTTGAGGTTGAAATTTCCGACTATGTTAAATTCGGCGATGAAGAAAATGTACTTGCAGTTTATGTTGAAGCAATGCCTAACGAGGGTTGGTGGTATCAGGGTGCGGGTATTTACCGCCATGTATGGCTTTGTAAAACCGATGCTGTTTGTGTTGACCTTTGGGGCGTTTACGTTGCACCAAAGAAAATCGATGACACAAGGTGGAGCGTAAAAACTGAAACTACTGTTGTAAATGACAGATTTGAAGATGTAAAAGCGGAATGTATTACAACTTTTTATGATAAAGATAACAATGCGGTTGCATCTGCATCTGCAGAAATTGAAATTCCCGAAAGAGAGAAAAAGACCGCTATATACTTTATGGATGTTGAAAATCCTGCACTTTGGGATATTGATACACCAAACCTTTACACAGTAGAAACAGTTATAAAGGTTGATGGCGTGGAATGTGACCGACACTATACCCGTACAGGCTTCCGTACTGCGGAAATTGACCCTGACAAAGGTCTTTTCATTAACGGTAAACACGTTAAAATAAAAGGTCTTTGCGCACATCAGGACTTTGGCTTAACAGGTAAGGCTGTGCCGGATAATATCCACAGATATAAAATAGAACTTATAAAGGAAATGGGTGCAAACGGATACCGTACAAGTCATTATCCTCATGCAGAATGTGTAATGGATGCCCTTGATGAACTCGGTTTTATCGTAATGGACGAAACACGTTGGTTTACTTCTACCGATGAAGGTAAGGAGCAACTTGAAATGCTTGTAAAACGTGACAGAAACAGACCTTCTGTTATATTCTGGTCTGTAGGTAACGAAGAGCCTCACCACATAACAGAGGAAGGAAGAAGAATTTGTAAAAATCTGTTCTCGTTCTTAAGAAAACTTGATGACACACGTTTTGTTATGACTGCAGTTTCACACGACCCTGATAAGGCAACTGTATATGATGAGCTTGATGCAGTAGGCATAAACTATGGACTTGCAAAGTATGAGCACATACATGAAAAATATCCTACAAAGGGTGTATTTTCTTCAGAATGTTGTGCTACGGGTACAACTCGTGGATGGTATTATCCAACCTGTGATGAAAAGGCATACATGAGTGCTTATGATGGGGATACAACAAACTGGTTCCTCGGCAGAGAAAAAACATGGAAATTTATAATGGAAAGAGAATGGGTTTTGGGCTCTTATCAGTGGATTGCCTTTGAACACAGAGGCGAAACTGTGTGGCCAAGACTTTGTTCGCAGGCAGGCGCAATAGATTTATATATGCAAAAGAAGGATGCATTTTATCAGAATCAGACACATTGGATAGAGGACAAACCCCTTGTTCATATGCTTCCTCATTGGAATTTCAAGGGAATGGAAGGGGAAATTATAAATGTATGGGCATATACCAACTGTGAGGAATTGGAACTTTTCTTAAACGGTAAAAGCCTTGGTAAAAAGCAGATAGAAAAGTACGGCCATGGAGAATGGCAGGTGCCTTATGAACCCGGTACAATAACCGTTGAGGCAAGCAATGGAGGCAAGGTTGTGGCTACCGATACCCGCGAAACAACAGGTAAGGCTGAAAAATTGATGCTAAAGCTTGAAAATAAAATTGAAAAAGCAAACGGAGTGGATGTTGCGGTGGTTACCTGCTACTGTGTTGATAGTGAGGGCAGAGAAGTGCCTGATGCATCACCATATGTAAGCTTTAACACTAATAAACTTGGTAAAGTAATTGGAACAGGTTCGGATATAACAGACCATAATCCACCTCATATAACCAACAGAAAAATGCGGGCAGGCAGAATAACTGCTGCCGTAAGAGTTGGTACAACAGCGGGTGAATTGAAGGTTTATGCAACTTCGGAGAATCTCGGTATTGGTGTTTTAACAATTAATTTAAGTGAGTAAGAAAAAGGGACTGTTCTATCGTCCTGAAATGGGTAGACAAGAGAACCGTCCCCTTGTATTGGTATGAATTTTTTAACCTCAATACAAACCTATATAGTACAAGAGTTAATTCATAAGTTTTAAAATTTATTGTAAAACCATGTTAGTGTAATACAAGGAGGCAATATTATGATACCATCAATTTCGTCTAAGTTTTTTTCGGATCAGGATATTTATAAAATGCCAAAGAGTTTTTTGGAAGCAGGATTTTCTGCATCGGAAATTAATCAGGTTCATTTTAATCCATTTATGAGAGGAGAAGCTGATGCAAAGGAATACAGAAAATATATTGATGATTTGGGATTTTCTTTTCCACAAGGTCATCTTGTGTTTATGAATGAAGGAAATATAACGTCCATAGATAACGAGTATGCAATTGGTAATTTGAAAAGAAATCTTGATATTTTTCATACACTTGGCGTTAAATGTGCTGTGATTCATTATTCGAATTTTGGGAATGATATTGTTCCCATTGAGGATTGGTTTGATGTAAGGGTTGATGCTCTTAATCAACTTACAAAGCATATTGAAGGTTCAGATATGATAATCTGTATCGAAAACTTAAGTCGTGTACACGATATAGATGCAGGGCATCTTCTTAAAATGTGCAAAGCAGTGGACAATCCGAAACATATCGGGATTTGCATGGATACCGGTCATCTTAATGTTGCGCAAAAAGGGAATCAGTATGATTTTATTATGCAAGCAGGCAATTGGTTAAAGGCGTTGCATATTCATGATAACAGAGGTCCTTATTATGGACTTGAAGGTTTACCTTGTGATTGGCATATTATGCCATTTGCCGGCGGAAATTTGAACTGGGAAGATGTCAGACGAGGACTTAAGAATGCAAACTACCAAGGAGCATTTAATTTCGAACTTGGGGCTGTGGATTTCGCAGATGATAAAATGCGTAAACTTATTTTAAAACATCTTTTTGAAATGTATAAATTGTTTTTTGAATTTTAATATTTCGTGATGTGATAACGATTTGAATAATGTGACATAAATCCTTAAGACAAAGGGACGGTTCTATCGTCCTGAAATAGGTAGACAAGAGAACCGTCCCCCTGTCCTTAAGGTGTATCGATAAACTAATCGATACACCTTTTTTAATATTCCAATCTTGATTTAATGGTTTTTATGTATGCAGTAGGAGACTTTTTTTCGTACTTTTTAAATGTTTTGCTGAAGTAGTGAATGGTTGAAAAGCCTACCATTGATGAAATTTCTGTAAGATTATATTTGTTTGTTCTCATAAGCTTTTTTGCTTCCTTTATTTTAAGCCTGTTTACATATGAGATTACAGTTTCACCATATGTTACAAAGAATTTATTGCAAAGTGTGGTTGTATTTGTGCCGAATAAAAAGCAAAGCTCGGAAAGCTTTATTTTTTCTTTAAAGTTTTCTTCTAAATATCGTGCTATTTCCTGAATTTTGTCATCTGAAACCGTTATCTTTTCATCTTTTGATGCACTTATTTTTCCGCGTATAAGCTCAATAAAAAGATTTTCAAGCTTAATTTTTATAAGCTGGTCTGCACCGAATGGATAATCCTTTCTCTTTTTCATATCCTTTTGTCCCGGTATGTCGTATGGTGGCATAAATACATTTCTTCCCTCTTTTACCACCTCGGTAAGTAATCTCTTCTGACTGTCGTTTAAGGCGACAGGCTCTTTTGAAAACATATCAAGGTCATTACATTTACACTCAAAGCCTATTATTATAACATTTGGAGTTTCTTTTTCGGGACAGTAAAGTGAATGGGTTTCATTACTTTTGTGTATAATAAGCTGGTTTTCGTTTATCCTGCCGCTGTAATTATCGGAATTGACGGTTATGTAGCCGCTGTCTACATACAAAAGCTCACGAAAGGCGTGGCAACCTTTTTCGGTATGAAACTGATTTGTAAATTCAAAATAATGTATGTTTGCAAGTTTGCTTACAGTTACGGGAGCAGTAAAGCATTTTAGTTTATAATTCATATAATCACCTGCTTGTATTTTATATCAGTCGCCACTTGTATGTCAATGATAAATTTTGTCAAAATTAAATTTATTTAAAATAATATAAAAAATACTTAAGATTTTCCAAATACAATTTTGAAATGTTGATATATAATTAAAGTATCAAAATATTTTTTAAAGGAGAATTTATATGTCAAGAATATGTATACCCGATTATGAATATAAGGAAAGAATTGCAAGAGCTGCAAAATTGGTTGCGGCAAAGGGACTTGATGTTATGGTTGTTTCCAGCACAGAGTCAGACTATGCAAATGCAAGATACTTCAGCGGCTTCTGGCCACTTTTTGAACGTGCAGGTGTTGCTATTGCCGCAAACGGAGATGCGGCTTTGATGGTAGGTCCAGAATGTATAATTTTTGCACAGGATGTTGCAAAAATGGATAAAATTTTCTGTTTAAGAGAATTCAGAGAATCTGCAGACCCATCGTATCCCGAGCTTCAGGCAAGCACATTTAATGATGTTTTCAAGGCTATCGGTGTTACGGGTAAGAAAATTAAAATAGGTCTCGGCAGTTATGTTGAATGTACATTGCCCATATATGAAGGCTTAAAGGAAAGCTATCCTGAAGCTGAAATTGTAAAATGCAACGATATTATGGTTGAACTTCGTCAGATTAAATCTGCAAACGAGCTTGCTTGTATTAAAGAAGGATTCCGAATTGTTGATCTTGCTACAGATGAAGTTATCAGAAACCTGAAGCCGGGCGTTACTGAACTTCAAATGGTAGGTATTGCACAGCGTGTTATTTATGAAGAGGGTGCTGAATATGAAGGTCTTCCAATGTATGTATTCAGCGAAAAATCCACAAGCCATGCTATAAGCCGTTCCGGTTACAGAACAATTAACAAGGGTGATATTGTACAGCTTAATCTTTCTGCTAAAATAGACGGTTATTCCCCTGCAATAGGGCTTCCTGTAGTTATGGGTAAGCTTGAGGGTGAGAGAAGAAGAATTGTGGAGTTCTGTTTAGATGCTCACAACTGGACGGTAGACCAGCTTAAGGCTGGTGTATTGGCAAGCGATGTTGCAAAGGGTTTTTATAAGCTTTATGAAGAAGCAGGACTTGCTAAAAACTTTGTTTATGGCCCTTGCCACGGTACAGGTATGATAGAGGTTGAAGCACCTTGGATGGAAACAATTTCGGATTACAAGCTACAGCCTAATATGACATTCCAGGTTGACACATTTATTTCAGGTAATGGCTTTGGCGTACGTTGGGAAAAGGGTGTTGCCATTACTGAAAACGGCTGTACTTCAATGACAGACTACTTAAAGAAGGGAATTATAGAGCTTGATGTGTAATAAAATTGGTAAAAAAGTATGGATTCTTCCCGATTGTGAGCTTCCACAGGAGGGGGAAGGTGTTGCAAAGGGGCACGAATCTGTTATAATAGTAAATGACTGTGATGTTGATGCAGAAATTAACGTAAAACTTTTCTTTACGGACAAGGATGCATATGAGGATATAAAGTGGACTGTTGGTGCAGGCAGAGTACGTTGCTTCCGTACAAATAACGTTGAAGATATGTGCGGCTTTAAGGTTCCTTTTGAAACCCAGTATGCTATGAAGTTAACATCAAATTGTGAAATTGTTGTACAATATGGCAGACTTGACAATACACAACCAAATCTTGCTTTTTATACAACACTTGGATATGGTGAATGAGGTGCTTTAAATGGAATATAATATGAGCTTTCCGAGAGAACTTAAATATGTAAATGAAAACAGAATACCAACTGTTATGTGCGGTGGTACCGTTGAATATCACGGTCCGCACTGTTCGTACGGTTGTGATACTTTAATTGCAGAGGGACTTATTAAAAAGCTTGCTGAAAAAAAGGAAATTATGATTGCGCCCACAATTTATTACAGCCCTTCAAGCTATGCGGTTGCTGATGAAACAAGCGGTACTGTACATATAGAAGAAGATGTATTTGAAGCGTATCTTTTCCATATTTTCAAAAATATGCTTTATGCAGGAATGAGAAATATTTATGTTGTAATACACCATCAGTTTGAACAGGAAAGTCTTATGCCTATGACACTTTCATATATGAAAGCTGCGAAGCGTGCTACAATGCGTTATCTTGAGGAAACTCAGGGCAAAGGCTGGTGGGGCAGCGAAAATTATGCAACATACTATGATGACTTGGGTGGCGGTGACGACCCGTTTTCATGGATTAAGGTTATACCTACAATGAGTACAGAGGTACAGAATGCAACGGGCTATGACCACGCAGGTAAGTTTGAGTGTTCTATACTTATGTCACTTTATCCCGATGCGGTAAAGCTTGAAAGACTTGGTGATATTAACCATTGGTTTACAAAGAGTGCTGCAGAAGCAAATAAGGAACTTGGTGATGAAATGGTGAAAAAATCACTTGAATATTTAGAAAATAAAATTGTTTGATTCAAGAGGTGTTTTTAATGGAAAAAGCGTACGATTTCCGAAAAAAATTACTTCAGGTTCATAAGCCTGATATACGTGATTTTTCAAGAAAATTTCGGGAAAATGAATACTTTTTAGACTCCGAAATTTCAATTTCGATTAAAAAAACTGCTTGCGAGGTTGTGAAAACCGCAGTTTATGACTTTGTGGATTTTCTGAAGGTTTCAATGGGTATTTCAGCTTCCGTAACCGTCGAAAATGATTCTGCTGACATTAAAGTCTGCCTTGCTTCAGAGGCGGGGGTTGATTTGGGTGAATATGCCGTATACAGAGGTTTTTCTGTTGCCGTAAATGAGGACGGAATATGTGTGTACGGTCACGATGTACGAGGTGCAGCACAGGGACTTTATTATATAGAAGATGTTATGAGTATGGAAAATGCACCTGCCATAGCTTACGGCACAGTATACAAAAAGCCTATGTTTTCACCCCAGATGGTACATTCGGGATACGGTCTTGATAAATTCCCCGATGAACACCTTGCACGCATTGCCCACGAAGGCAGAGACGCAATTTTAGTGTTTACAAAGGATGTTAATAAGACTCCTGACGGTTTTCTTGATTTTAACCTTTTGATACGCCGTGCGGCAAAATACGGCCTGGATGTGTATGCATACAGCTATATTATAAGCGAAAAGCATCCCGAAGACCCTGACGCAGAAGCACATTATGAAAGCACATACGGTAAGCTTTTTAGAGAATGTCCGGGACTTAAGGGTGTTACTTTGGTTGGAGAATCCGTTGAATTTCCAAGCAAGGACCCTAACGTTTCACCGGGGCGTATGCACAGAACAGAGGTGGATAATATTCCAACAGGTAAAAAAACATCCGGTTGGTATCCTTGTTATGACTATCCTTTGTGGGTTAATCTTGTTAAGAAAATTGTAAGAAAATATAATCCTGATGCAGATATTGTATTCTGGACATACAACTGGGGCAGACAGCCCAAAGAGGCAAGAATTAAGCTTCTGGAAGCTTTACCCACAGATATTACTGTTCAGGCAACTTTTGAAATGGTGGAACAGAGAAGCTATGGTGACACAAAGGCACATATTGCGGACTATTCCTTGTCATTTGAAGGTCCGGGACAGTATTTTAAAAGCGAGGCAGAGATTGCGGCAAAACGTGGAATACGCCTTTATTCCATGACAAATACAGGCGGTCTCAGCTGGGATTTTGGTGTTATTCCTTACGAGCCTATGCCGTACCAATGGATAAAACGCTTTGAGTCTATGAGGAAAGCTTATGATGACTATAAGCTTTGCGGTATTATGGAAAGTCACCATTACGGTTTTTATCCTTCATTTATAAGTATGCTTGGCAAATGGTCTTTCTGGGAACCAAGAGAGGATATGAATATTATTCTCAAGAGAATACTGAAAGGATACTTTGGCAGAGAAAATTATGAAAAAGTAGATGAGGGTTTACGATACATAAGTGATGCCATAACATACTACACACCTACTGATGCAGACCAGTACGGTGCATTCAGAATAGGTCCGGCGTATCCGTTTAATATTGAAAGAGATGTTAAAATCCCATCAGACTCTGAAGCCCATTTCGGTAACAGAATAATTCATCATAATTATTTTGAAGAGGCGGATAATCTGGATACTCCTGCTGCTATAAGAATTCCTTATGAAATAGAGTCTTTAACCAAAATGCTTGAATGTATGCAAAAGGGTGTTGAGGCTTTGGAGAGTACAGTAAACAGAAATAAAAACCTTGAGGAACTTTTAAATCTTGTGCGTTATATGACCTGCTATGTGCAAACCGGCTTAAATGCAAAAAAATGGTATGTTCTTAAGGTTAAAATGCGCAGTGCAACAAAAAGGGAAGAACTTTCCGGAATTTATGATAAAATGGAAGAGCTTTTAAAGGCAGAAATGGAAAATGCTAAAAAGGCAATTCCCTATGTTGAAACAGATTCCCGACTTGGTTGGGAACCAAGTATGCTTTACATCGGCGATGCATGGCATATTGACTGGAAACTGCGCCATTCAAATTACATTCTGGAACATGAAATAGGCAAGTTCAGAAAATGCCTTGAATTGTAATTTGAAATTTTGAAAGCAGATACAATAAAAAGCAATGCAGACTTTCGGATGAAATTAAATCCGTCTTTTATGTTCCTACAAAGTCGGATTTCATCATGAGGTGATTTCATATGCAAAGCAGATTAATTTAGTCGCAAGACGGATTTAGTTGAAAAAGACCTTAACTTTTTATCAAAGTTAAGGTCTTTTGATGGAGCTTGTGACGGGACTACGGCTTCAAAATCGCCGTATAATTCAGCCAACCAATCATGCATCGTTGCACTTGCATTCTTGGGGCTTCATTATCTCACAGTTCTCGTCCCGTTTTAAACAAAAAGGAATAAGACCTACTGTGTAAGTCTTATTCCTTTGGAGCTTGTGACGGGACTACGGCTTCAAAA